>NC_013512.1:0-600000 GCF_000024885.1 Sulfurospirillum deleyianum DSM 6946 | reverse complement strand
AAAACCTTCACAGGTTGCTAAAAACCCCATAAGCAGTCGCATCGCCGTACCAGAGTTCCCACAATCCAAAATCAACGGTGGTTCACCTACTTTTATTGGAGGCGTAATGGTAAACACACCCTTCTCTTCATGCGTCTGAATCGTCACACCTAAAGCCTCCACAATCTTAAGGGTACAGAGCGTATCTTCTGCTAAAAGATAGTTTTGAATCAAAGAAGGTTGGTCACTTAAGAGTGAAAAAATAGCACACCGATGCGAAATTGACTTATCACTAGCAATCTTATCCGTTGCAAAAGCAAAGTCTCCTTTTGGTTTTACATGTAAGGTTTTCATCGAATCGTAATCCCAAATTTTTCTTGAATTTGTAGCAACAATTTTTCAACCATAGAAGCAATTTCCTCTTCTTCAAAAGTTTTATCCATGGATTGAAATTGAAGTTTAAGTGTTAAACTCACTTTATTTCCTAAACTTTCATGCACATAACGGTCAATCACTGCAAATTTTATCAGTTCTTTTGGAGCGATGGTATTTATAAACGCTTCTAACTGGGCATATTGCATCGTCACATCCACCAAAAGACTTAAATCCCTTGAAGAGGAAGGCAATTTTGAGTACTCTTTGGCAATTTTACGTCCATAAGAGAGCGCATTAAAATCAAGCTCACAGATATACGTACGTGCTAAATCAAGCTCTTTTTCTACTTGGACATTGACTCTGGCCATAAATCCAGCTTCTACCCCATCAATGATCACGCATGCGGCTTCATAAGGACTGCACAAACCATTGACTTCGACAAAAGGGAGCAAGGTAAAATGACCTAAAACATTTTGAATTTTACTTGCAAATGCAAAGAAATCAATCTCACTTGGCTTACCATGATTGGCAATTTCAGGCAGACCATTTTCACCACTAAAAACAAAAGCTATCTTTTTTGACTCTTCTCTTTTGGCACTAAAAACACTACCAACTTCAAAAAGAGCCACACGTTTTTTACCAAATTTTAAGTTATTTGACACCGCATTTAAGATGTTGGGAATCAAAGAACTACGAAGGGTATTCAGCTCACTAGTAATAGGATTAGCAACTTCAAGCGCTTCTTCTAATCGAGGTAAATGGAACTGTTTTGCTTTTTCACTGTCATCGAAGACAAAATGCAGGGTCTCAAAAAAGCCTGCAGCAACCGCACGATACCGATACATTTGTCTCTTTTTAAAATCAAGGTATGGCTGGTTGATTTTTGATTTTTCTGCAAATTCAAATGGCTTAGAGGTAATATTATCAATCCCGACAATACGCACAATCTCTTCACAAATATCTTGAACATTAACCACATCTGTACGGAATTGAGGGATTTTAACATTCATCACATCTTGTTCAAACGCAAAATTTACACCAAATCCTAAATGCTTCAAGATTTTAATAATACGACTTTTAGGAATTTCTTCACCAATCATAGCGGTTAAATCACTTTGGTGTACATTTAACACACGCTCTTCAACATCATGTATCATCTGTTGCGCATCTGCATAGAACATCACGGAAGAGCGTTTGGTTAGCATCTTCATAAAATAATGAATTCCAAAACCCAACGAAGGCTCACTGCCCCTTGATGAACGGTAGAGATGTTTATCCGCACCCAATTTTTTATTGGCACTTAGCGAAGCAATAATCTCTGGATGCGTATAATTAGCCTCCACAATAATACGTTTATCTAACGCATTTGCTTTACATTGACTCATCTGTGCTATGCCTGTAATCGCCACTTTTTCTTTATCTAGCGCATAAAGAGCATCTAAATTATTTTCATCTTTGATAATAACAATTTTTGCTTTATCTTCTTGTTCACAAAAGCAAGCATGATTATAAGCGCGTAACAACACGCCTGTCACATACGTCGAATAATCAATGAGCTTACCTAAAAGACATGAAGATTCAACTTCTGCAATACCTAAACGAAGCTCAACCAATAGGGGTACGGCAATTTCAGTATTGTCAAACACTTTGTACATGTAAGAGCTATTAAGCGCTTCACTGCCTTGAAGATGAAGCACACGACCCACTCCTGGCTGATTTTCCTCTTCTTCTTTTTGATTGAGCGTTTTAACTTCCAAATCAAAATAAACACTTAGATCTCTTGCAACCCCATAAATACTCTGACAATCACCTCGATTAGGGGTAAGCCCAATTTCAATCACATCATCATTCAAAAGAGGATAGTCGCATAAAGGTTTTCCAATTTCAAGTGCGCCAATACTCTCATCTAAAATCATAATGCCATCATTGATTTTAGGAAGTCCCAATTCGGTAGAAGAACAAATCATACCGCAAGACTCTACATCACGCAATTTTGCTTTTTTGATTTTAATACCATCTGGAAGCTCTGCTCCTATTAAAGCAACGGCAACTTTTTGCCCCGCAGCAACATTTTTAGCACCACAGACAATTTGCTGAACACTCTCACCCACATTAACCTGACAAACATTGAGTTTATCTGCATTGGGGTGTTTTTCACAAGAGAGCACTTCCCCTACGACGACATTTTGAGGTAAACGAAGCTGATGAACACCATCAACTTCAAGACCAATAGCATTTAAGGCTAGAACAATTTTGTCAGTATCAATCGCATCAATTTCAATCCATTCATTTAACCACTGTTTTGTTACTATCATTTAAATTGCTCCAATAATCTCAAATCACCCTCAAATAAAGACCGCAAATCTGGAATTTGATGTAAAAGCATCGCAAAACGCTCTACGCCCAAGCCAAACGCATACCCACTCACATCTTTATAACCCACAGCTTTAAAAACATTAGGATCCACAACACCACAGCCTAAAACCTCGAGCCAACCTGTATGCGAACAGACACGACACCCCTCACCTTTACAGAAAATACAACTAATATCTGCCTCTGCACTAGGCTCTGTAAAAGGGAAAAAACTAGGACGAAAACGCACTTTAACATCACCAAACATATACTTCAAAAAGTCTTCCAATATAAATTTTAAATGAGCAAATGAGACTTTTCCCGCTTTATCAACGACCAACCCTTCGACTTGGTGAAACATCGGTGTATGGGTAATATCAAAATCACGTCTAAAAACAGCCCCTGGACAAATCATCCGAATAGGTGCACTTTGTTTAAGCATCGTTCTAATTTGTACAGGAGAGGTGTGCGTACGAAGCAACATCGAATCTTTAAAGTAAAAGGTATCTTGCATATCACGTGCAGGATGGTACTTTGGCAAGTTCAACGCTTCAAAATTGTGAAAATCATCTTCAACCAAAGGTCCTTCTTCGATTGAAAAATTCATGCTGACAAAGTATTCAATGATTTTATCCATTGTATCCATCACAGGATGCAAAGCCCCTGCACTGCTCTCTTGGTTAAACAGTGTTACATCCACACTGCTTTTTTTCATTTCTGATTCAATCATAATGGCTTCAAGCGCACTCTTTTTTTCATTCAGAAGGTCTAAAAATTTCTCTTTGGTGACATTTAGTGTCTGTGCAAACTCTTTTTTTGCATCACCTTCTAACTTTTTGAGCGCTTCAAACTGTGCAGCAAAATGCCCTTTTTTTCCAAAAAGAGAGACTCTTATTTTGTCTAATTCCCCCAGCGACTCACATGCAACAATCGCATTTTCTATCTCTTTCAAAGATCAGCCTTTCATCACAGGATTTTCACTCTATCCTTAGTCTATTCAAGGTCCCATTTTAGTCAAACTTTAATTATAAAAGGTTAAAATCGTCTAAAAAAGAGGAGAGAGAGATGACCATCTTTAGTAAAATCGTTAGCGGAGAGATTCCTTGCAATAAAGTTCTTGAAAATAGTGATTTTTTAGCCTTCCATGACATCAATCCCAAAGCACCCGTTCATATTTTGATTATTCCCAAAAAAGAGTATCAATGTTTTCAAGAGGTTGATCCAAAAATCATGGTGGGATTGACAGAGTTTACCCATCAAGTCGCAAAACTTTTGGGTTTAGATGAGAGCGGGTATCGATTGATTACCAATAACGGCAGCGATGGTGGACAAGAAGTTTTACACCTTCATTTCCATCTTTTAGGAGGGGCGAAACTCTCTTGGGATCATTTAAGTGACAGTGATTCTCGCCAATTTATTTAGCATAAAAAAGAAGAGGCATAGCCTCTTCTTAGGCTTCTTTTCGTGATTGTATCCACGCTTCAAGAAGTTCAATCTGTTTACATGTAGAACTGGTTGCTGTTCCACCTTGTGAGGTTCTTGCATTCATTGAATGGACTAAACTCAAAACTTCTAGCACATCTTCACCAATGCGAGCATCTACTTTTTGAAGCTCTTCCACGCTGAGTTTACTCAAATCTATTCCTAAACTCTCCGCATGGGCAACCGCACGCCCTGTAATAAAATGCGCCTCACGGAAGGGAATATTGCATTTTTGAACCAAATAATCCGCCAAATCAGTGGCACTTAAATGCCCAACTTCGCAGGCCTGACGCATACGTTCATGATTAATGCTCATCGTACGAATCGCCTCTTTGAGAATATTTAAAGAGATAAAAACGGTTTCAACACTGTCAAAAACCCCTTCTTTATCCTCTTGCATATCTTTGTTGTACGCCAAAGGAAGTCCTTTTAACACCGTTAAAAGTGAAATCAGATTACCATTGACACGTCCTGTTTTACCACGTAAAAGTTCAGGCACATCAGGATTTTTCTTTTGTGGCATGATAGAACTTCCCGTTGAGTATTCATCGCTAAGCGTGATAAATTTAAACTCATAACTTGACCACAAAATTAGCTCTTCAGCAAAACGAGAAACATGCATCATAATGGTTGAAATGTTAAAGAGAATTTCTAAAGCAAAATCCCTATCACTAACGGTATCTAAACAATTCACGCTCACACCATCAAATCCTAAAAGTTTTGCAACGTATTCACGGTCGATATTGTGTGGAGTTCCGGCTAAGGCAGCACACCCTAAAGGTAAAATGTTATTGCGTTTATGTGAACTTTCCAAACGCTCAATGTCTCGTTTAAACATCGAGACATAGGCTAAGAGGTGAAACGCAAAGTTAATAGGCTGTGCATGCTGAAGATGTGTCATACCAGGTAAAAGTGTATTTGTATGCTCTTTGGCAATCTGCATTAAGACATCAATTAAAGACTCCAGAACATTGACAATTACTAATGTCTGCTTTTGAACGTATAAACGAAAATCAAGGGCGACTTGATCATTACGGCTTCGAGCGGTATGCAAACGTTTTCCTGCTTCGCCAATCAGTGTAATTAAACGACTCTCCACCGCCATATGAATATCTTCGTGTGCGATGGAAAATTCAAACAGACCCTCTTCAATCTCTTGTTTAATTTGCATCAAACCTTTGGCAATCTCTTCTGCTTCTTCTTGCGTTAAAATGCCCTGTTTTGCAAGCATGGTTGCGTGGGCGATAGAGCCTCTAATATCTTCTTCATACAACTTTTTATCAAAAGGTAATGAAGCATTAAATTCATCAAGTAATTGGGCACCACTTTGGGCAAATCTCCCAGACCATAGTTTTGACATTGACACGTCTCCTTGGATAAATAAACGTCCTGCTTTTGGCAAGAATCGTGTGCCTTAACACAAAGGCTTAGGGGTTACATGTAAAGGGTTTAACCTTTACATGTAACGAGTAAAATTAGAGTTTTGGACCCGCACTTGAGAAGTCAGAATCTGGGGTAATATATTTTTTGAAGTTCTCGATAAACATGCCAGCAAGCTCATCTCTGGTTGCATCATAAAGGCTTTTGTTCTCCCATGTATTTTTAGGATTTAGAACTTCTGTTGGCACACCCTCAAGTGTTTTAGGTACTTGAATATTAAAGACAGGAATAGACTCAAAATCTGAATCATTAATACTTCCATCCAAAATAGCATTGATACACGCACGTGTTGCTTTAATACTCATACGTTTACCCACACCAAAACCACCGCCACTCCAGCCTGTATTGACCAAATAGACATCTACGCCATATTTATCAATTTTTTCACCCAATAGCTTTGCATAAACGGTTGGATGCAAGGGTAAAAAAGCTTCACCAAAACATGCACTAAACGTTGCAACAGGCTCAGTTATACCACGCTCTGTTCCTGCCACTTTGGCAGTATAACCGCTTAAGAAGTAGTACATCGCTTGCTCTTTAGTCAGTTTTGAAACAGGAGGTAAAACACCAAAAGCATCCGCACTTAAAAAGATAATTTTTTTAGGATGTCCTGCTTGAAGTGTTTTTTCATGATTTTCAATGTGATAAATAGGATAAGAGACACGGGTATTTTCTGTTTTAGAACTATCTGCAAAATCAACCACATCGTTTTCATCAATCACGACATTTTCTAAAAGTGCGTCTTTTTTAATCGCACCATAAATTTCAGGCTCACTGTTTGGGTCAAGGTTAATACATTTTGCATAACAGCCACCCTCAAAATTGAAAATGCCCTCATCGTCCCAACCATGCTCATCATCACCAATTAATTTACGTTTTGGGTCTGTGGAAAGGGTTGTTTTTCCTGTCCCAGAGAGTCCAAAGAAAAGTGCTGTATCACCTTTTTCACCCACATTGGCAGAACAGTGCATCGAGAGTTTACCCTCTAATGGCAACCAGTAATTCATCATAGAGAAAATACCTTTTTTAATCTCTCCACCGTACCATGTTCCACCGATAATAGCAACATTCTCTTCCACATTAAAAACTACGAAAACATCTGAATGTAACCCATGCTTTTTATAATCTTCATCTACCACTTTACATGCGTTATAGAGCGTAAAGTCTGGCTTAAATGTCGCCAACTCTTCTTCCGTAGGACGAATAAACATATTTTTAACAAAATGTGCTTGCCATGCCACTTCTGTCACCATACGAATACTTTTACGACTGGCTAAACTTCCACCACTGTACGCATCTTGAATATAAATATCTTTGTTGGAAAGCTGATTTTTGACTTTTTCAAACAGTTCATCAAAAATCTCTTTTGTAATTTTTTGATTAATTTTTCCCCATGAAATGTATTGGTTTGACGGGGCTTGATCAACAAAGTATTTATCTTTCGGACTTCTTCCTGTAAAAATCCCTGTATCGACACTGTAAGTACCATTACGTGTAACGCAACCTTCTTTATTTTTGATTTCATGTTCAAGCAATTCATCATAGCTAATATTGTAATGCACTTTACCAATATTGGTTAAACCAAGCTTTTCTATTTCATTAATCTTTGACATACCCTTTACCCTTAAAAAATCTTATTTAAAAATTGACAACAGCACACCCGCTGCAACCGCCGACCCGATAACACCCGCCACATTTGGACCCATTGCATGCATTAAAAGCATATTCGTTGGATCTTCTTTCATACCTTCCTTATTCGAAACCCTAGCCGCCATAGGAACTGCACTCACACCTGCTGAGCCAATCAACGGATTGATTTTTTGCGTACTAAACTTATTCATAATTTTAGCCATAATCACACCACCTGCTGTACCTATGGAAAAAGCAATCAACCCTAAAACAATAATACCCATTGTCTCAGGTACTAAAAATTTTTCAGCGGCTAATTTAGACCCAACAGAGAGACCTAAAAAGATAGTGACAATATTAATTAATGCATTTTCCATCGTTTCAGAAAGTCTTTTGACCACACCCGATTCACGTGCTAAATTACCAAATGCCAACGCACCAATTAGTGGCGTTGCATCAGGAAGCATTAAAATACATAAAATCATCACGGTCAGAGGAAAAATAATCTTCTCTAATTTTGATACTTCACGTAACTGTTCCATTTTAATTTTACGCTCTTCTTTGGTGGTTAGCGCACGCATAATAGGAGGTTGAATAATAGGCACCAACGCCATATAAGAATACGCTGCAACCGCAATCGCCCCGAGTAAATCAGGCGCTAATCGTGTTGCTACAAAGATAGATGTTGGACCATCCGCCCCACCAATAATACCAATCGCACATGCATCTTTGAGGGAAAAGTTAATAAACCCTGTATATTCAGTTAAGACCGCTGCACCAACAATCGTACCAAAAATACCCAGTTGTGCCGCACCCCCTAAAAGAGCCGTTTTGGGGTTGGCAAGCAGGGGACCAAAATCGGTCATGGCGCCAACGCCCATAAAAATCAATAAAGGAAAAAGCCCTGAACTAATTCCCATATTAAATAAAATCCCTAAAAATCCCTCAGGACCTGCAATATCTGCGACAGGGATATTGGCTAAAAACCCACCAAAGGCTATGGGAATAAGTAGAAGAGGCTCAAACCCTTTTGCAATTGCCAAATAAAAAAGTGTAAAACAAACCCCTATCATAATAATACGTCCCAAACCCTGATTAAACGTAGAGACTTCTACACCATGGCTTTTTAAACCTTCTTGCGGATTGAGCATCGCATTAAGCCCAGTGGATTCATACAGAGCGCCAAAAAGTTCTGTGATACTCTTTGATTTATAATCTTCATTAAGATTTTCTTTACTCACCTCATTAGCGGATAGTGAATGCGTCATAAAACTAAGGCTTAAGAGAACGAAAAATGATAGGAGTAGTTTTTTCATTTTACCTCTTTATAGGACAACAAGCACTTGATTATTGACAATGGTATCGCCTTGTTTGACTTTCACTGCTTTCACAACACCACTGCTTGGAGAGGCTACTTCAATTTCCATTTTCATTGCCTCAATCACAATTACAGCTTGACCCTCTGAGACTTTATCGCCAACATTCACTAAGACCTTAAAAATAGTACCAGGAAGCCCTGCTTTAATTTCAAGACCAGAAGAAGCACTGGTATGAGGGGTAGATGCACAAACGCCTTCCTCGCAGCCTTCTGAAATTTCTATATCATAACTCTCTCCATTAATCACAATAGTAGTACTATCGTTATCAGATTTAACATGATATTTTTCACCATTCACGCTTACTGTAAAATCTGTAATACACGATGGTGTCTCCTCTTTTTTCGCTGAGACTTTTCGTACATTCACTTTAGCTTCACCCTTTAGGAAAGCAATACCTTTTTCTTTACACGCAGCAGCAATCAAAAGGTTTTCTTCGCTTACTTCAAGGTTTTCTTTTTCTAAAATCTGTTTTACATGTAACAAAGATTTGGTATCGTCCGCATCTGCTAAATCAAGTGCATTTTTTGTTGTAGGAGGAAGTTTAAGCTGTTCGCTGGCGAGAGAAACAACCTCAGAATCAGGTGCAACAGGTGTTTTCCCAAAATAACCTAAGACCATTTTGCCATAACCTTCTGCAATTTTTTTCCATGGTCCAAACATCACGTTGTTAAATGCTTGTTGAAAATAAAATTGTGAAACAGGCGTCACACTGGTACCGTATCCGCCTTTTTCAACCACTTCACGCATCGCTTTAATCACGTCTGGAAACTTATGTAAGATGTTATTATCACGAAGCATTTGCGTATTGGCAGTCAACGCACCACCTGGCATTGGCGAAAAAGGAATGAGTGGAGAAACTTGGGTGGCTTCAGGTGGCATAAAATAATCTTTTAAGCACCCTTGTAAAACATCTTCGTATTTGAGGATTTTTTCTAACTCTAACCCACCTAAATCATACTCTTTGCCTTTAACGGCATGAAGCATGGTTAAAATATCTGGTTGAGAAGTACCACCACTCACAGGACTGGCTGCCATATCAATACCATCAACCCCTGCTTCAAGCGCAGCTAAGTAACAGGCAACACTTACACCCGCAGTTTCATGGGTATGAAGTCGTAAATGGGTTCCTTCTGGAACAAGTTTACGTGCCATTTTGATAGTTTCATAAACTTTTTGAGGGCTTGATGTTCCACTGGCATCTTTAAAACAGATACTATGATAGGGAATACCTGAGTCTAAAATTTCACGAAGGGTTTTTTCATAAAAAGCAACATCATGGGCACCAACGCATCCAGGAGGTAAATCCATCATCGTCACAACAATTTCATGTTTTAATCCATGATGTACAATACGTTCACCACTGTATTTAAGATTTTCAACATCATTGAGGGCATCAAAGTTACGGATGGTTGTCGTACCATGTTTTTTAAACATTTTAGCGTGTAAATCAATCAGTTCCCGATTACCTGTATCGAGCATTACTGTATTGACTCCACGAGCAAGGGTTTGTAAATTTGCATCTGGTCCTGCAATTTCTCTAAATTTGTCCATCATGACAAAAGCATCTTCATTGAGGTAGAAATAGAGACTTTGAAAACGTGCCCCTCCCCCAAATTCAAAATGGCTAATACCCGCCTCACGCGCTGCTGCTACTGCTGGAAGAAAATCATCCATCAGTACACGTCCACCAAAAACAGACTGAAATCCATCTCTAAACGTTGTATCCATCACATCGATGTATTTTTTAGCCATCTTATCTCGCCCTTTATGCTATTTTGATTGTTTGTAAGATTTGAGAGAAGCAGCAATAGCTGCGACAATTGCCAAGTTACCTTTTTGTGATAATTCTAAAGTAGAATTACCTACATTGATATTCTCCTTACTGGCAGGAAAATATTTTGTAATGATTTGAGCTTGAAGATTTAACACAAAAACCATCAAAACTAAAAACATAAATACCGTAGACATACCTAAAACAAGAAATTTTAAGCTTTCCGCAATCAGATTAACTTCCATAGACGCAACCTTTTTTGTTTAAATTTAACTAAAAAATATAGTCAAAAGTTAGGTATTTTATCATTTCTTTTATTAAATCAAACCTATAACAAAGAGCTTAAAATAGAGAGAAAAAAGAGTTTAATGCAGCTAATATTACAAAATTATTTCAATGAAAGTTCACGATAAATGTGCACAAAATCTGAGGATAATTAAAAAAGAGATTTAGAAGCTAAATAATAAAGAAATTTTTAGGATTTTTAATAATAGCACCATGTTCAGCAATCGCTTCATCTGCCATATTATACCTCTCATTGAAAATAGAATGATGAAATTGTACTTCATCATTAATAATTTCAAAAACCATGGTCTCATAGACAAGTCTTTTAGAATCTCCATCAAAAAAGGAGTGACGCACATGCATGCTAATCGTAGAAACTAAAAATTCTTTATCTCCAATTTTTAAGATATTCTTCAATTCTAATTCACGCATAAACAACCTTTTTAAAATTTTGATGAGAAAATGGTAGCATAAGTGAGCAATGACTTAACTAAAAAAGAATCCAAAGTTCTAAAAATATCATTCTGATTAGTTTTTCAAATGGAGTAAAATTAAAAAGTTAAAAGAGAGAAAATGGTGCGGTCGGGGGGATTTGAACCCCCACACCCGTAAGGCACTACCACCTCAAGGTAGCGTGTCTACCGTTCCACCACGACCGCATAGAAGAAGAAGGAGCTTAAGTGCTCCTTCAGGATTTACTTTTTATTAACCAAGTAATGGATTTTTGTAAAGAAGAATCAAAGCAATAACAAGTGCATAAATAACTTGTGCTTCAATCATCGCAAGTGCAATAAACATAGTTGTTACAAGTTTACCACCAATACCTGGGTTTCTTGCTGTACCAGAAATAGCTGCAGATGCAGTGTTTCCCATACCAATAGCAGCACCAAACGCAGCAAGACCTAAAACGATACCAACAGTAAGAACTGAATACGCTTTAATAGTTTCAGTTTCACCAGCAAATGCAAATGTTGCAAACGCAGCCATTAAAAAAAGAATCTTTTTCAAAGATTACTCCTCATTTTTTTTCAAAGTCTGTTCGGATAAAACCCCTACTTTCCACTTTGTAGGCGATATTTTATCGAACTAATTGTTAAAAAGCCTTTAAACTAGCGTACAAGCTCTAGTTCTATTTTATTTCCTGCTTGCTTTAAAATTTTTACACGTACTTTTTGCTCTAATGCGAGATAATCACTGACTTTATCAACACGATGATCCGCAATTTTTGAAACATGTAAAAGACCATCAATACCGCCAGGCAATTCAACAAAAGCACCAAAATCTACAATACGTTTTACGGTACCATCCACAACTTCATCTTGAATAAATGTTGGCACTGGTTTACTCTCTTTTGTAGGATACTTATTGTCTCTATCTCGACCATGTCCACCACGACCACCAAAAGAGGCTTTGTTCGTAATCTGAATAATGTGCTCTTTTGCGGCATCCACTTTTTCTTTATTTTCTCCCGCAATTTTAACTTCACCTTTTTCACGATCCAAATCAATCGAAACTTCAAATTTTTCAATAATTTCTCTAATGGTTTTTCCCGCTTGCCCTATAATATCTACGATTTTAGAAGGATCAACATTAAACAGCTCTAATTTAGGAAGTACGGCATTGTTAATAACTATTTCTTCACTTGCTTTTTCCATAATTGCAAGGATATGTTCACGTCCTTCTCTTGCTTGATAAAGTGCCTCTTTTAAAACATCCCTAGAAATTCCACCCAATTTAATGTCCATTTGAAGTGCCGTAATACCATCTTTTGTTCCAGCCACTTTAAAATCCATATCACCATCATGATCTTCTAATCCCATGATATCACTTAAAACAGCGTGTTTATCCCCTTCAAAAACCAGTCCCATTGCAATACCTGCAACCAATTTTTCAATTTCAACACCTGCTGCTTTTAAAGCAAGTGCTCCTCCACAAATCGTTGCCATAGAAGAAGATCCATTGGATTCTAAAATTTCAGAGACTAAACGAATTGTTTGTAGTCTGTTGATATCCACAACGGGTTCTAAAGCACGTCGTGCAAGATTACCATGACCTAATTCTCTACGTCCTGGCGCACGTAAAGGAGAAGCTTCTCCTACTGAAAAGCCTGGGAAGTTATAATTGACCATAAAAGTATCGCTTACACTACTTTTTTCGGTTAATAAGTCGTACATTTGTGCATCTTTGTCATTACCTAATGTTGCGATAACCAATGCTTGTGTCTGACCTCGTGTAAAAAGACATGAACCATGCGCAAGAGGCAACAGATTTGTTTCAATGCTAATAGGTCTAATTTCTGTTAATTTTCTTCCATCCGCACGTACTCTTTTTTCAACAATCATCTCACGCACAATCTTCTTTTTATACGTTTGAAGAACGCTATCAACAAGTGCCTTATCCCAACCTTCGAGCGTAGCAATATTGTCTTTTAAAATCGCATCTACAATCTTACTTAATTCACTCGCTCGCTCGCTTTTTGCCATTTGATTGATAGCGTCATAAACAGCCTCTTTGTAAAACTCATCAATATAAGCAAAAATCGCATCACTGGTCAAATCTTGTTTATAATCAAGAATGGCGTCCTCTTTTTTCAAGGAAACAAATGTGTTCTCATACGCCGTTGTCGCTTCAGTAATAGCATTTTGTGCTGTATCAATCGCAGCTAAAATTGCATCTTCAGGAAATTCATTGATGACTTGCTTAGCCATCATATTTTCTGCTAAAGTCGGATCTAACATCGGGTCAATTGCCATAACAGGTAGGCTAACACTTTCCATAGAAGCAATAGAGCGCATTTCAATCATTAACAACTCTTCTTTTGTTCCAGCCACATATAAATCCAACGTACTTTTTTTGAGGAGAGAATTAGATGGATTCACCACGTACGCTCCATCAACATAACCAATACGAACACCTGCAACTGCTTTATTTACAGGGATATCTGAAAGGTACAATGCAGCACCTGCTGCGTTTAGTGCTGCAACTTGAAGATCAACTTCAGCATCACAACTTAAAACAAAAACGGTAATTTGTGTTGGGTACGCATACCCTTTTGGGAAAAGTGGACGTAAACTTCTATCAATAATACGGGAGGTTAGTGTTTCAAAATCACCTGGTTTTGTCTCTCGTTTAATATATCCGCCAGGAATTTTACCTACAGCATAACTTTTTTCGACATATTGAACCGTCAAAGGCACAAAATTTTCAGAGACTTGCGTATCATCACGTGCAACGGTCGCTAGGATAACCGTATTTTTAATTTTCAATAAAGCAGCACCCGCTGCTTGTTTGGCAACTTTGCCTATATCATAAATCTCTTCTTGATTGTTCACATAAATTTTATATTCCACTTTTTCACTCCTTCGTGATTTAACTCAATTTAACTTATAACCTTTGTTCACTCTCTTGTTCAAACAGTTTGTAATTCATACTTCCCATTGGATAGAGTGTAAACATTAACATGACACCTTTTTTATTGGTGGAATCTACACCTGAGCTGGTTTGTTTAGGGTTCGTAACATCTTTATACACCAGTGAATAATCCCAACATTTTTTAAACTTTTTAATACCCATACTCCATGATTTAAAAATATCTTCCTCGATATCATAATTGACCGTTGCAAACAAATCAATGTTTTCAAAATAACGTGTTTCTGCACTAAACGTCACATAACTATAATCTTTACCTTCATTATTATGTTCATACGATTTATCCACATACGTATAACGCATAGCCCCTGTATATATCGAATCTTTATACGTCAAAGAGACTTGATTACGGGAGAGTTGATGAAAAGTGTTGGAGTAATTTACTGTGTTACCGACATAAAAACGATCCGTTAGATAGTATTTCATATCATTTTCTAAATCCCCATACTCATCTTCTCTATCATAATAATAGGCTTGTTTAATCGTATGGCTAAACTTCTTTTCACCGTCCATATCATAAAAAAATTGTCTAAATTTTAATGCCGTATTTTTCTCTTCAAATTCTAAAGGAATCAACTCATTATTAGCATACGTATAACTCCATGCTCCGCTTTGTTTATCATAGCTAGGAACCGTATGTTCCACACCCATATACATCGTGTGGAAAAAGGTATCATACCCTTTTGAAAGATCCGTATAGAGTGAAAACGTATGGTAGTTATTAAAATACTCTCCTGAGCTTCCCTCATCCGAATCATTCCCATAAGAAACCTGTGTCATATAAACATTCTCTGAGACATTGACATGTAAGTAATCTTCTAAAACTGAGAAATAGAGACTTACAGGGGTTCGAACTTCATTTTGAAATGCAGTCACCCCCTCTTGGCGTGTATAATTTTTAGCTTTATAATCCACCGAATAAAAAAGATTGTCTAATAAAAAAGGATTTGAGAAGTGATGATACTGTAGTGTTGGTAATTCTTGCAAGGTATCATCATTTGATTCTTTGGAAGTATCAATGTAATTTTTTGCATAAATACCCAAATAATCTTCGTCTTTTTTAACATAATAATTGACACGTGAGGTGACAAGTTTATCAGAGGTGCTTGAATCAGCATCGATCGTATTGTAGTAATCAATGTCATTAAGATAGTTAATATCTACCCATAAACCATCTTCAATGCCACTGTATTTTGTGCTCAACAAAGCACTTCTATCATACGAAACACGTACACCATAGTGTGCATCATTGCTTAATTCTTCCTCTTTAGCATAATCACTCTGTTCTTTAAAATAACCCGCCGTTATTTGACCTGAAGAGTACGGAGAATCTACAAAACGATAGGTACTATGAATACCCTCACCACGCTCTGTTCGTATTTGTGGACGTACTTCTAAATCCCAGTTTTCTGCAGGTGCAAAATAAATAGGCTGTAAATAATAAAATCCCTCTGAGCCTCCTATTCCAATTTGAGGAGGTAAGAGCCCCGTACGACGAGTTGTATCTGTTGAAAATGAAAAATAAGGAAGATAAAACACAGGGATATCATTCGCATAAAAAACAGGGTTATAGATATGTAGCCATTTGCTCTCTTTATTAAATTCACCTGTTGTAAACGCAATCTTCCAATCAGGGTCCTGCGTATTACAGCTCGAAACAATTGATTTTTGTGTGATATAAGTATCGGGGTTTAAGATCGCATTCTCACACTTAATCCATAGATTTGATTTCTCTTCAAAAAAGAAAAGGGGTGTAGAAACACCTTTATCTGTATTTAAATTGAGTTTGGTATGACCACTTCTAGAAGCATAGTCCACACCTTCAAGTGTCGTGATATTTCCAAATAATTCAACATCACCGCTCTCATAATCGTAATACGCTTCATCGGCTGTAATGAGATATTTGGGGCTATACAAAACAACATTACCTACGGCATGAACGAGTGTTCCATTTTTTGTTACCGTTTGCGCCAAAACCTCAACATCTTGAACTTCTTGCGGTGCTGCCCAAAGACTACACAAAGAAAGCCCTAAAAGGATAAGTGTTTTAATGCGCATTGACCACCAACGTATTGGCAACTTTATCATGCCATGTCTCTCTTTTTGGATTTAATGCAGCCCATACAAAACCTAAATAAAAAATTGATTCACTAATAATACGAAACGACGCACGACTTAAAGAGAGAAGAAGCGAAGGTTTTTCCAAATCTTCTGTTGAAATAACCCTAATTTTCATAGCGATTCTACCCAATGTCGCACCATACATCCATACAAAAAATGTCTGATATATGACTTTCAAAAGCACAACATAGAAAAACAACCCATTAATCATCTCAATCATCTCTTCGGTACTTGCAGTTTGAGGAATTTGGTCAATATAAATAAACGCAAAGAGAAGAGAAATCAAAATTTCATCAATCGCATATGCAAAGCCACGCTTTTGAAGTGTCGCTAAGCTTATATTTTCACGCTCAAACTTTTCAATTAACTCTTCATTTGTCATATTGAAGTGCCTGATACGCGATATCGCTTCTAAATTGTTTTCCTGCAAAATGAACTTGACCACAGAGTAAATAGGCTCTCTCTCTCGCCTCTTTAATCGTATCACCTACACCTACACATAAAAGCACACGACCTCCCGTCGCATACAACGTACCCTCTTCCAAACTCACACCCGCATACGAAATATGGGTATGTTCAAGCGCTTCATGGGCACTTTTATCGATAATAATCTCAGAAGGTTTTGACGTGCCATAAGGATAGTTTTCACTTGCCATCACCACAGCAATAGCGTATTTATCGTAAAACTCTATCTCTAAATTTTTAAGATTTTGTGTTGCTGCTTTATAAAAAAGCTCACTCGCAGGTGTTTTTAATAAAGGCATTAAAATTTCACACTCAGGGTCACCAAAACGGACATTGTATTCTAAAACAATCGGTTCATTTTTTACAATCATTAACCCAATAAACAAAACACCTTCAAATGGCGTTCCCTCTTTTTGCATCCCTGCTAACGTTGGTTTAATCACACGTTCTTCTACTTTTTTATAAAGCACATCATCAATCAAAGGCGTTGGAGCATACGCACCCATACCACCTGTGTTAGGTCCTATATCATTATCTTTTAAACGTTTATGATCTTGTGCGGCAGGCAAAATTTTATAATCAATACCATCACAAACGACAAATAAGGAAAGTTCATAACCATCTAAAAATTCCTCAACGACAACGCCATGTCCTGCATCACCAAAGCTTTTACCACTGAGCATATCCGCAACAGCTTCTTTTGCTTCTTCCTTGCTCTGTGCAATAATCACACCCTTGCCTGCGCACAATCCATCCGCTTTCACTACAATCGGAAGCGCTAACGTTTCAATAAATGCATTGGCTTTGTTGGCATCATGCGTCTCTATATATTTCGCTGTGGGAATGCCATAAGAAGAGAGAAAATTTTTCATAAAAATCTTTGAGCCCTCTAAACGAGCGGCTGCTTGTGAGGCACCAAAAATGACTAAACCTTTGGCTCTAAAAATATCAACGATACCTTCAACCAACGCCGTCTCTGGACCAACAACCGTTAAATCAATACCTTTTTCTTTAGCAAACGCAGCGAGTTCTTCATAATCTTTACATGTAACATTCTGCCCCAACCAAGGGGTAGCACCATTACCTGGTGCAAAAAAAAGTTCACTGACATTAGGGTCTCTCTTAAGCGCTAAACCTATCGAATACTCTCTTCCACCGCTTCCAACAACCATAACTTTCATCAATGTTCTCTCCAAAAAAATCTTTATCCGTGCTTTACATGTAAAACCCAAGTGAGCGTTCCGAGATTGAAGCGGCCCTAATAAGCCAACTTCTGGGAATTGACCTTTTTTTTAGGCTGCAATTTCTCGCCTTGCAACAAAGCTCAAACGAAACCACAGACACACCAAAAACGTACGAAACTCCACCTATACTAATCGTTGGACCCTCATGAAAACGGTTGTCGCTTCACCCAGGCACAGTAAATAACTTGTTATTTCTCATTATAAATAATCTTAGCTTCTAAAGAGCTTTTGCCAAAGTAATGCAGTGTTCTATCGTTTGAATTTCAGCGATCACGGGTTTTACATGTAACGGCAAAACAGCAGCTGTTTTCGTTCCAATTACAACCACACGATAAGACGCATCCCACGAAAAATTTTTCAAAAAACAGTGCACCGTTGAAGGTGAGGTGAAAATCAAAATAGCCTTAGGTGGTGGAGTCAAAGAAGCATCATAGGTTTTACATACAGTTTCATACATCACCGACTGCGAAATGGTTATCCCCGCCTTTGTTAAGATTTCAAACAATGGCGAAATAACCTCTTTCGCACGTGGGAAAAAAACCCGTTTACCTTGCAATAATGGAATAAGTTCTTCAGCAAAGAGGTCACCATACGAATGATTACATGTAAAGAGCAGATTGCCACCATAGTGCATGATTGTCTGTGCGGTTCCTTCTCCAATTGCGTACGCAGCTTTTGTCTGCCATGCAACCCCTAAGCGCTCGAGTGCCTTAACACTATTTTTAGACGTAAAAACAATCGCATCATAGGCTTCTATATCTACGAAAGCTTGGGTATAGCAGATTTCAAAAAGAGGAAGATGGACGACCTCTTTAGAGCGTGTTTCATCGCTAAAGAGGTAGATAGGCGTTTTTATTCCCATTCGATTGTGGCAGGTGGCTTTGAAGAGATATCATAGACGACACGATTAATGCCACTGACTTCATTAATGATACGTCTGGAGATATTCTCCAAAATGGTGTGAGGAATGTGTGCAAACGTGGCAGTCATACCATCCGTTGCATCCACAATTCTGACACAAATGGTATTATCATAGGTTCGATTATCGCCCATGACACCCACGCTTTTTACATTTAAAAGTACGGTAAAAGCTTGCCATGTTTTCTCATAATAGCCTGTTGAACGAAGCTCCTCAAGCATAATGACATCCGCCGCACGCAACAGTGTCAAATCATCTTTTGTGACCTCACCCATAATACGAATCGCAAGACCAGGACCAGGGAAAGGATGGCGATTTAACATATCGCGTGGCAATCCAAGCTCCGCACCAAGAGTACGTACTTCATCTTTAAAAATTTCACGCAACGGCTCAATCAATTCAAAACTCATCCAATCAGGAAGGCCCCCAACATTGTGATGCGACTTGATGGTTTTAGAAGGACCTTTTACAGAGACAGACTCAATCACATCCGTATAGAGTGTCCCTTGTGCTAAGAACTGAATACCATTGTGCTTTTTCGCCTCTTCATCAAAAACTTCGATGAATGTTTCACCAATAATTTTACGCTTTTTCTCAGGATCACTCACCCCTGCTAAACGGCTTAAAAATTTCTCACTCGCATCCACGGTAATCAAAGGTACCCCACGGCTTTTAAACATCGCTTCGACTTGCGCACGTTCATTGGCACGAAGTAATCCATTGTCCACAAAAACAGAAACAAGCTTATCCCCAATCGCTTCGGCTAAAAGTGTTGCGACCACAGAACTATCGACACCACCACTGACACCACACAGTACTTTTTTATCCCCTACTTGCGCTTGAATTTTAGCGATTTGCTCTTTGGCAAATGAACCCATGTTCCATGTACTTTCACAGCCACAAATATGCTTTGCAAAGTTTTTCAGAAGCTTTGTTCCTTGCTCTGAATGGTAAACCTCTGGATGAAATTGAAACGCATACATATTGCGCTTTTCATCAGCAATCGCCGCATACGGAGAATTCTCACTAAACCCAATTTTTTCAAACCCTTGAGGCAATGCCTCGACTCTGTCCCCGTGACTCATCCAGACAATTTGACCGCATGTCGTGTCTTTAAAAATTTTATGGTCACTCTCAAATTTAAGCTCAGCTTTGCCATATTCTTGATGGGTTGCAGGAATAACGCTTCCACCAAAATGCTGTGTCAAAAGTTGCATACCATAACAAATACCTAAGATAGGCAGACCTAATTCATAGACTTTTTCATCAGGATGATACGCATCTTTAGCATACACCGATGCTGGACCGCCACTTAAAATAATTCCCTTAGGATTTCGTTTTTGAATATCTTCAATCTTTTCATTATAAGGCACAATTTCACAATACACCCCACTTTCACGGAGTTTACGTGCAATCAACTGTGTGTATTGCGACCCAAAATCTAAAACTAAAATAGGTACTTCTTTCATTTATTTCCTTCTGTTAATATAAATCAAGCATTTCAAACTGCACATACCAAATGATTAAGGAGAGCAGATATCCTACCAGTACTGTCCATGCGTACTTCATATGTGAACCAAAGGTATAAATACCTCGAAGTTTTCCCATCACGCCCACACCTGCAGCCGAGCCAAAGCTAATCAAACTGCCACCAATACCTGCGGTCATCGTGACCAATAACCATTGATCCATTCCCATGTCTGGGTTGGCTTTTAAAACCGCACTCATCACAGGAACATTGTCCACAATCGCCGATAAAAATCCAACGCCAATGTTGACCACCGTAGGACCTGCGCTATCATACAATTTTACGGCTAAATCTAAGTATCCTAAAAAGTGAAGTCCACCCACCGCCGCTAAAATACCAAAGAAGAAGAGCAAGGTATCGTGTTCAATTTTTCCAATCATTTTAAAGGTATTAAGCTCTTCACCTTTTTTGCGTTTAAGTCGATAGCTGTAGAGTTTTAACAAAGACAATCCAAATAACATTCCCCACATAGGAGGCAATTTAAAGAGTTGCTGACATAAGACGGCTGATACAATAGTAAGAACCCCTAATGCAATCACTACTTTTCCACCCATTAAGACAGAAACCTTAGGTTCTGTGGTTACATCAAAATGTGGTTTATCAGAAGGAACGTACAATGAAAGTAACCATGCTGTTACTAACCATCCCAAAAACGAAGCTGGGAAGAGGTAAAAGAAATCTGTAAAAGGAGCTTTTTCTGCCATCCATGTCATGAGAGTTGTAATATCTCCAAAAGGGCTCCATGCACCTCCTGCATTGGCAGCAACGACGATGTTAATTGCACCAGGCACTAGAAAACGTGGATTTTCTTTTTCAATGGTGACTAACACGGTTGATAAAATTAACGCTGTTGTTAAGTTGTCTGCCACAGGGCTAATAAAAAAGGCTAATGCGCCTGTTAACCAAAACAATTTTTTATAACTATACCCTTTAGAAACAAGATTGTATTTTAATGTATCAAAGACCTGTCTCTCAATCAAGACTTCTATGTAAGTCATCGCAACCAATAGGAAAAAGAAAATTTGTGAAATTTCCAAAATCAAATGTTCCACACTGTGCGTAAGCGCACTAGGATCAATACCATTACTAAAATTATAGATACCAATCAAAAGAAAAATAAACGTACCCATAAACAGAGCAGGTTTTGCTTTGTTGATATGGTAATTCTCTTCTGCTGCAACCATATAATACCCAACAACAAAGATAATCAAGGAGAGAATTCCCACCCATGTTGTTGTTAAATCTTCCCCATTGGACGCCCAAATGGTGCTAAAACATGCTAATAAAAGCAAGATAATTCGCATCTATTCTTTCCCCTCTATTACATAATGTGCACCTAATGATTTTTTTCGTTTCAGTGCGCTTGTTATAATCTCTTGTGACACCAAAAGACGTAACCTCAATAACTTTCCAATAGGACGTTCCGACATCTCTTCTACCCGTTTTTTCGCTTGACGTAACCCCTTCTCTTCACGTTGTATACCCGCATAAGACCACATCAAATGACGCAGTTCATTTTTTAACTCTTTATCTCCTTCGTGTATTAAAACCTCTTCTTCTTCACTAAAAAAAGGTATTTTTTTATCGGCATCCATCGTTTTCACACTATCCAAAGCAACACGTTTTGAAAAGACCAACCCTTCCAACAACGAATTGCTAGCTAACCTATTAGCCCCATGAACGCCCGTATGAGCACATTCGCCCACAGCATAAAGGTCTTTTACATGTAAAACATGCCCATACAAATCAGTTTGAATACCCCCCATCGAATAGTGAAAAGCAGGAGAAATAGGAATTTTTTGAGAAGGGACATCATAGCCAATATTGGTCATATTAAAATAGATGCTTGGAAAGCGTTTTTTGAAGTGTTCAGAAGAAAAAGCACTTAAGTCCAAATAGACCTCTTTGCCTGTTTTTTGTTTATGCTGAAAAATGGCACGACTTACCACGTCTCTAGGCGCCAATTCACCCCGTGGGTCATACTCAAACGTAAATCGCACACCATCTTCATCAACGATTTTAGCACCCTCACCTCGTAAAGACTCACTTAAGAGCTGTTTACGAACGGTAGGGCTTAAGACAAACGCTGTGGGGTGAAACTGCATCATTTCCATATCCGCTAAAGATAAACCACGACTTAAACAGACCCCTTGCATATCTGCACTAATCGTTCGAGCGTTAGTATGATACTCATAGAGTGAACCCACACCACCACTGGCAATCACCACTTTTTTTGCATAGAGATTAAAAATTTTATCGGCGTGAAACACCCGCACACCATAACAAACACCTTTTTCTATTAACAAATCGGTAACTTGCGTGTTATACAAAATAGGAAAAGGAAGTTGCTGCATTAAAAAAAGGTGAATATACCGCCCCGTAGCATCACCTCCTGCGTGTAAAATGCGATTGGTGCTGTGAGCGGCTTCTTTGGTATAGAGTAATTGACCCGCTTCATCGGTATCAAAACAAAATCCTTTTTCAATCAAGTGTTTAATGGCAAGAGGGCCCTCAGAACACAAAACAGTAACTGCTTCAGGGTTACAATGCCCAGCGCCTGCTTCAAGGGTATCCTTTACATGTAAAGCAATATCCGCTTCATCTTTGGCGACCGCAACACCGCCTTGAGCATAAAAGGTATTGCATTCCCATGCATAATCTTTAGAGATAACCAGCACACTCAAAGATTTTGGTAACGCCAATGCGGTATGAAGCCCTGCAATACCCGTGCCAATAATGAGCACATCGTACGATGTTTTCATGGGTATTAAAATTTCTTTAACGTGTTTGTCGTATTGGTGTCTTTATAAACAGGAGGACCTTTGTAGCCACATCCAAAGAGCGCAAAGCCTAAACATGCTATAATCAACGCATGAAAGATTCTAAAAGTATAATTTCTCATCTCGTACAACAACCTTCTATGAAGAAATATGAGCAGATGCGCTGTTATGACAGATTGCTCAGTGTGCTACCCAAAAGCTTCACAAGTATGATACGTTTTGTGTACACTAAAAACGAAACCCTTTTTTTTGTACTCAATCATCCCTGTGCCAAAATGGAGTTCAATTATAAACGTAATTTAATAAAGAGTCTATTAAAAGAAATTTGCATCCGTTTTCCTGAATGTGAGGCGTTACATGTAAAAGAGATTCAAGCCTTCGTGAGCAATCAACCCCACGAAACAAATACTCTCCAAAATGCTTATTCTTCGCATATTTCTTATCCAGAACAAGCCACAGGAGGGTTTAAAATAGAGTGTGAAGACCCAAAACTTCAAGCGCTTTTTAAAGCCATTCAAGAGACTATTTCCAAGTAAGTATCATGTTAGCGCAGAAAATAAAAAACGCCCCTAAAAGTGCGGGGATTTATCAGTACTTCAATGCTTCAGGAGCACTCCTTTACGTAGGCAAAGCCAAAAATCTCCATAACCGTGTCAAAAGTTATTTTCGTTTTTCAGAACAGCTCTCTGCATCGCCTACTCTTTCTGCTCGTATTACAAAAATGATTCATGAAGTTGAAAATGTTGAGTATATTGTGGTGCAAAGTGAACACGATGCACTGATTTTGGAAAACTCTCTGATTAAACAACTCAAACCCAAATACAATATTTTGCTCAGAGATGACAAAACATATCCTTATATCGCCATCAATTTAGCAGACCCTTTCCCTCGTTTTGAAATCACCCGTAAAATTACGAATGATAAAAATATGAAATATTTTGGTCCTCTTTCAGGCTCTGCCAAAGCTCTTCTTGAAGCACTCTATTTAGCGTTTCCGCTGGTGCAAAAAAAAGGGTGTTTAAAAGAGAAAAAAGCGTGTTTATTTTACCAAATTGGACGTTGTTTAGCCCCTTGTGAAGCAAAAATAGAGACAGCTTCTTATGCAAAAATTGTACAACAAGCCCTTGAATCTTTAAGTGAGCAAAAAAAGCTCTTACATCTTTTACATGTAAAGATGGAAGAGGCTTCTTTAAAGCTCAATTTTGAGGAAGCCGCAAAACTTCGAGACCTGATGCGCTCTATCAAAGAATCTTTACATGTAACGCATGTGGAACTCTCAACTTTGGAGAATTATGACGTTTTTGCGATTGAAATAGTGGAAAAAACAGCGGTGATTATGCGTCTGTTTATTCGTGCGGGGAAAATCGTCTCCACCTCACACTCCTTCTTGCATCACGTGCATGGATTTGATAAAGAAGAACTCTACCAGCGAGCATTGTTTGAATTTTATCAACCCATGCATCAAACGTTCGCACACCATATTCTCGTCGCAGAATCCTTTGAAGAAGCAGATGCCCTAGCAGTGTTTTTAAGTGAAAAATTTAACCAAAAAATCACTATTTCAACACCCCAAAAGGGAGAAAAGCGACACCTCATTTCCCTTGCAAAAGAGAATGCCCACCTTCTTCTCTTGCAACATATCACAAAACAGCATACGTCTATCACCGAGCAACTCCATGCCCTTTTTGATTTAACTGCTCTGCCAAAGCGTATTGAAATCTTTGATAATTCGCATCTTGGCGGCACTTCTCCTGTGGGCGCTATGGTCGTCTGGGATGAAGGATTTCTCAAAGCTTCCTACCGTCACTATCTTTTGCATCATAAAGATGAATATGCCCAAATGCGTGAAATGCTAGAACGCCGTATTGCAGATTTTAAAAAAGAATCTCCCCCTGATTTATGGCTTTTAGATGGAGGCAAAACCCTACGACAATTAGCATTAGGGCTCTTAAAAGAAGCACGTATCTCGCTTGATGTTCTTGCCATTGCCAAAGAAAAAATTGACGCAAAAGCGCACCGTGCAAAAGGAAGTGCGCATGATCTTGTTTATGGGAAATCTTCCGCTTTAAAACTAGCACCCGCAGATAAACGACTACAATTTTTACAAAAATTGCGTGATGAAGCACACCGTTTTGCTATCAGTTTTCACCAAAAGAAAAAACGCTCCAAAGATTTAAGTATGGAATTGCTTAGCATTGAAGGAATGGGTCAAGCAACCCTTAAAAAGTTAGTAAGTTATTTTGGAACCTTCGAAGCTATCTATGCTGCCACACAAGAAGAACTTGAGGTCACCATCGGTAAAAAGATGGGAGAAAAACTCTTTCAAAGCTTAAATAAGTAGGTTAATCTTAAGCATAGGTGGGCTAGAATGAGAAAATTAATGTTCACTTAATAAAGGATCTTCGTTTGGTACTTTATGACAAAAATGGTTTATTTTTAGGGATCGGGAATGAAGAGTTGTCCCTTTTAGGGTACGAAGATATGGAAGAATTCCGCAATTATCACAACGATTTTGCCGATCTTTTTATGAATAAACCCGGTTTTATTTTTAAATTTAAAAATTTTTCATGGATTGATTATGCCCTGCACAGTGGCACTCCCCATAAAAAAGCATTGATCAAACTTAAAAATGGCAAAGAGATTGAAACAACACTAAGTATCCATGAGATCTATCTACAACACGAGATCAATGGCAACACCCTTTTTTATGGAATAGAAGTGACGCACCCTCTTATGCAACATGATTTTGAACACACTATTGCTTTTGAGCCTGTTCTTGCAATTCCCGTTCCCCCCAAAGAAGAAACAACCCTGAGTGAATCGTTCTCCTCTTCTTTTGAGCGTCCCTCTTTTACTTCATCCAAGGAGACGATAGAAGAAGATTTCTCATTCACCCCTCAAGACGCCACCTCTCTTTTTGAAGCACCTATAGCACAAGAGAGTGATGCACGCGATGAGGAGAGCTCATTGGGGCTTCCACTCAAGAGCGTTATAGAAGATGAAGAGGAGCCCTCTTCCTTCAAATTAAAATTCGACGAAGCAATTTTAGAGACAAAAAAAGCAGACAAACCCTTGGAAGAAGAGAGCGTTACGCCTGTTGAATATTGTTCTATTGATCAGATTCAGCCTCACGATTTAACATTTGAAACAGTCTCATCTCCTGTTGATGAAGCGTACCCAGAAGATAACTACGAAGATTTACTCAAAGACACCACCCTTTTTGCAGATGAAAAAACGCTACCCCAGCAAGAGGAGTATGATGAAACATTTGATTTGTCAGAATGCGCAGAATCTCTGGGGCTTGATATTAGTACTCTCGCACAGATTATGGAAGAATATCTTGAAACCCTTAGCACATCTATGCCACTCATTACACAAGCGATTACGATCAATGATCGTTTTCAAGCAAAAGAAGAGCTTAATAAATTAAAAAGTGTTGCTTTACACTTACATATCCTTTCGCTATATCATCATTTTGAGCATCTTGAAACCAGCTTAGATTTTGATACCAAAGATGAAATCTTACATATCTTAGAAAAACTTCAACACAGCATTGAAACATTTAAGGAAAGTATTTTATGAAAAAAGTTTTGTTTTCGACCCTTTTTCTTCTCTCGTTTGCTCATGCAGACCTTTTTAGAGAAGCGGTATTGGCATACAAAAGTGGTCATTATAGCGATGCCAAGGAGCTATTTGAACGCTCTATTAAACAAGAAAGTAGTATGCAAAGTTACTTTTACCTAGGAAAAATGTACCTTTATGGAGAAGGATTAGAAGCCAATGCTGCCCTTGCCATTCCCTATTTAGAACAAGCCGTTATGAAAGGAAATGTTAAAGCAAAATGCTATCTTGCAGAAGCTTATCTTAAAAATCACACCAAACAAGATGAAGCCATTTTGCTTTTAAAAGAAGGTTCAAAAAACAGTCCCTTATGTCAAGAGATTGCCTCCACTTACAAAATAACATTAAATTAACCGTTAGTAAAGGACGCTTACCATGAAATTAACCATGCAAAACACGTTGAGGATGATTAGTCAATATCCGTTGATTATTCTTTTTATTTTTTCAAGTTATTTTTTCTTTGTGACTTACACGCAATTTGATGCGACTTTACAACACAAAAGCAAATTTGAAAGCACTAAAGTTCTCAGTGCACTCTCTATTGAACTTGCAAAAGAGAGAGGGTTAAGTGCTTCATACCTTTCAAGCGAAGGCGGTATTGCTAAGGAGGCACTCCAAGAACAACGCATTAATGTCAATAAAGCGATTAAAGAATTTCATGATTATTTTCAAACACGTGAGATGTCATCTTCTGTTAAAAATTCGGTTGCGCTTCTCACAAAAATTGTTGAAATTCGTCAAAAAATTGATAATTTTTCCATCAATTTTAATGACGTCTTTTTTGGTTACTATAGCCAACTTAATACCCATTTACTTAAAGAAGTAGAGTCGATTGGAACGATTAATACCAACTCCACTATTTCAAACTTAAGCTATTCTCTTATTGCTTTGTACAAAAATATAGAGTACTTAGGACAAGAGAGGGGATTTGTTTCTAAAATTCTAAGTCAATATGTTCCTTTTAGTCCAGAAGATCTTAAAATATGGATTAGTATTTTAAGTGTTTCAAATACATTCGATCATACAACTATTAACGACATCGCAACAAAAACAAGTATCGAAAACCTTTATAAACTTCCTGAAAACTTAAAGCTAGAAGAAGACATCACTCGGGTTAAAGCTGAACTGATGACCGCAGCACAAAGTGGTGAATATTTGATTGATCCAACATTATGGTTCAATCTTCTCACCAAAAAAATTGATCTTTTAGACAAATCTGCACAAATTATCAAACTCTCTTTAAATAACGAAGAGATGAACTACAACAACCAAAATCAAATTCAACTTGTTCTCACAGGTCTTATTTGGGTTATTTCTATTGTTTTAATGTTCTTAGGATTAGGGCTTTCAGCACAATTTAGAAAGAATGTTAAAGGACTTGAAAATATTTTCACACGTGTTGAAGAATTGGCTGAGACAAAAGAAAAAGTTGACTTTAATACGGCAGAAGGTATGAACGTCGCTTATGGCATCATTGATAAAGCGATTGAAAATATTGCCAAAGAGAAGAAAAATGCAGAAGAAGCAAGTGCAGCAAAAAGTATCTTTCTTGCTAACATGTCACACGAAATCAGAACGCCACTTAATGGCATTATCGGTTTTACAGAATTACTCAAAAATTCTGACTTAGATGAAGAAAAACGTGAATTTGTAGATGTTATTGAGAAAAGTTCAGAAAATCTTTTAGCGATTATTAATAATATCCTTGACCTTTCAAAAGTGGAAAGTAATAAAATTGAAATCGATGAAAGTCTTTTTTCTCCTATTGATGAATTTGAAAATGCTGTTGAAGTCTATGGACCTAAAGCGGCAGAAAAAAATATTCAACTCTCTCTTTATATGGATCCAAGTCTTCACAATTACCTTAAAGGGGACTCGGTTAAAATCAAAGAGGTTCTCATTAACCTTATGAGTAACGCTGTTAAATTTACACCCAACAATGGTCAAATTACGGTTGAAATTAAACGTTTAGAAAATGCCCCTCTGGATAAAGCAAAAGTGCTCTTTAGTGTCCGTGACTCTGGAATCGGTATTAACAAAGAGAAAATTGAAGGTATTTTTGACGCATTTAATCAAGCAGATTCTACCATTACTCGAAAATTTGGAGGAACAGGACTTGGTCTTACTATCTCTTCAAAATATATCGCCCTCATGGGAGGAAAACTTGACGTTGAAAGTGAAGAAGGACAAGGTAGCCGTTTCTTCTTTATTTTAGATCTTCCAGAATCCAGCGCGAGTGGAACCGATTACAAGAATCACTTCAGTGACTTTAATTGTGCGCTCTACTCTCCACTGAATAGTACTAAAGCGCATACCGAATTTATGTACGATTATTTCAAATATTTTGGTTCTCAAGTTCGCTACTACAGTGACTTTCCAGCACTTAAAAATCTTATTTTTAAATCTGGAAGCAATATCATTGTGGCGGATTATAATAATTTAACCAAAGAAGAACTCGAAGAGTACAAAAAAATCAAACTTCCTATTCTACTCATTTTTAAATCTTCACAACAATCAAAATTTGGTGAATACAACACACGCTATATCACCCCGATTTATGAGCCAATTAATATTACAAAACTCGTCAAAGCACTCGAAGCAAAACGCGAGTTTTTACCAGCTAAAGAGAATAGAGTTGAAGTACAACCTCTTCCAAAAGGAGCGATTGGTAAAAAATTTAAAGCCAATGTATTAGTGGCAGAAGATAATGAAATCAACCAAAAGCTCATCCGTCGTACCTTAGAAGATTTAGGCTTAAATATCACTATCGTACCCAATGGTCTTCAAGCATTAGAGCGCAGAAAAACAGATACGTTTGATATGATTTTTATGGATATTGCAATGCCTGTTATGGATGGTATTGAAGCGACCCATAAAATTTTAGAGTATGAAGAAAAAAATCATCAAACGCACATACCTATCGTTGCTATTACCGCTAACGCACTTAAAGGTGATCGTGAGCGTTTTATGAAAGAGGGATTGGATGAGTACATCACAAAACCTATTAAAAAAGATAATATCATTAACATCCTCAATGTTTTTATGCACAATAAAATAGACAATGAAGCAACCACCAATGAGGTACAACCAGAGATAGCACCGATATCAAATCCCGAGACAAAAGTAGAAGAGACTATAGAGCACTCTCCCTCTTTTGAGGCTCTTACAGTAAATGAAAATGAGTCAAATGAACCAATCATCCCAGCGTTATCTTCCGTTGTCGTAAAAGATATTTTGGTTTTGAAAAAAAGCCCGATTGAAACAAAAATTTTCACCAGCGTACTCAGTAAAATGTGTGAAAATGTTGACGCTTCGACATCGTATAATGATCTTAAAAACAAGCTTCAATCCAACCATTATAAATTAGTTCTGTTTGATAAAGAGATGCTTTTAGAAGATTTAGAGAGCTTCGCATCGATTGTTCAATCCATCACAAATGAACAAAATTTAGGTAAAATACATACCGTTATGTTTGTTGATCCAAAAGATAAAAATCTAGAAAGCACGGTTGCATTTGACGCTATCTTACCAAATCAAATTAGCAAAAAAGATTTAGAAACACTCATTCACAAGTTTATTTAAAAAGGTACTCTAATGCAAAAAAAGTTAAAAATTTTAGCCGTTGATGACGATTTTATTAATCTGAAATTAATTAGTTCCATGTTGCGCAAAAATCAAACCGTTGATGTGATTATGGAAGCCACCAACGGACTCGATGCTATCAATCTTCTTAAGACACAAGGCGATATTGACCTTGTATTGCTAGACATCAAAATGCCTGTTATGGATGGCATCGAATTTTTGACAAACATTCAATCTATGCTAGAATTTAAAAAAATTCCTATTATTGTTCTCACCACAGATGAAACACGTAAAAATGAAGCATTTGAACATGGAGCGTTTGATTTTTTGGTAAAGCCTATTCGAGAGAATGATTTAAGCAGTAAAATTGCTAAGGTTGCTGATCTTTTTTGATCAGCAACCTTTAATTTACAATCGCATTAATCTTATAATAAAGTGATGTGATTTCTTCTTTTTTTTCAATAAAACTATTTTTATTCGCAATTAAATACGCCGATGATTCCAAAATCGTTTCGACTACTTTTAAGCCATTTTGTTTCATCGTACTTCCCGTTTCAACGACATCCACAATCACATCTGAAAGCCCAACAAGAGGAGCTAACTCAATCGAGCCATAGAGTTTAATAATCTCTACTGCCATCGCTTTTTTTGAAAAATACTTTTGAGTAATATGGGTCATTTTCGTTGCAACTTTTAATTCAGGAGCACTGTAATCAATCTCTTTACCTTCTTGAATCCCCACACACACCTTACACTTACCAATACCCAAATCTAATAATCGCAATAAATCTTCATCTTTCTCTTCTAAAACATCCAAGCCTACAACACCAATATCAGCGGATTGATGTAAAACATACGCAGGGACATCTTGATTGCGCACCAACAAAAAGCGAAATCCATCTGCCTCTAAAATGAGCTTACGATCATCAAAACGAAATTCTGTTCCAAAAATTTTTTCAAAAATAGCAAGGGTATCTTCTGCAATTCTACCTTTAGGTAATGCAACAGTTAACATAGGTTTTCCTTTTAATCTAAATGTGCTTCTTGAATGACTTTCAGCATTCCTCTAAAAATAAGTGTACGATCAAAAATCGCATTACTAAAAAATTTAGAAAAAAACTTCCCGTCTCCACCTGTAAAAAAGATTCGTTTATCTTTACATGTAATCTCTAAAAGAGTAATAATAGATTTAATGACGCCATAAGAGAGTGCATCACTCGTTTTTTGAGGCAGAGCATCCAGCGCAATGCTAGGATTAAGTGGCATCTTTAAACGCTCAGAAATGGAGGCATATCCTTTTTCATACGCACTCAGTCCTGGCAAAATAAATCCACCTAAATGCATTCCTGCGGACATAATATCAATCGTAATGGCACTTCCTGCATCCACAATCATTCCATCTTTAATCGTATAACATGCCGCAATTCTATCAATTCCCATCCCTTGATAAATGGTGTCAAACTCAAAGTAAGGCTCTAGGTCAATAAACAACTCTTTTGTTTTTAATCTTTTTTGAATCGGATCATTCACACAAATATAATACACTTTCTCTTTAGGCGTAAAGTGTTCAAACTCTTTATGTGAGAGTGTCCATACCTTTCCATCTTGATAAAAATCTGCATTGGAATTACCAATATCACACAACATCATTGTAAATTTTCCAACCTTTTTCGTGAAGAAGAGACGCCGCTTTAGAACACAAAGGGGCTTGTATCATCAAATGTTTATATTTATACTGATGGTTTACATGTAAAGAGATGAGACCATATAAATGCACTATCTCGTCTGCATTTTTTCGAATAAATCGACTTGTTTGCTCAGAACGTATCATGAGATGATAAAAAGATTTTTGATCAACACCGCTGAAAATAGCTATTTTTTTACGGCTATTCAACACCTTGGGGTCTATTACGTGTAGAGATGTAAAAACGATATGTTTATTGCAAATACGTTCTAACATCTCTTTCATGATAACACTAGACTAACGATTAGGGTTTTCGATTGAGTTTAAAAAAGTGATTTTCGTAGTAAAGCGTATCTTCTGTTGTAAACAGATAACTTTCAATCTCATCAGGCAGTTTATAAACATTGGTAGAGATTAAATCTATATCCGTTGCTATCACATATCCACCCTTCTCAATCATATAAATGAAATCACCATAAATTGTTCCTGCAAATGTCGCAAAAGTAAATTTTCTATCTTTGAGCACTTTAAGATCTGCATCTGTTAACATGACTTTACCATCTTTGGTGAAAACAAAAATACGATTTTTTAATACAATCACATCCCTGACATCTGCTTCTAAAAAGTTAATTGAACGAGGACTAATAGAAACGACTTTACTTTTGGTTGCAGCCACTAAACGATCACCTAAGACCTGAAGATAGATGACATTACCAAAAAACTTTTCATTACTAACCACAACATCACGAATCGGTTTTTTTGTCACTTCGTCCACAATCACCAATTTTCCATCTAATGTGGGGAAAATAATAAGATCCCCTAAAAAATGAGGTGCTGCGATCCGTGAATCTAACGCATACACATTTTCTTGCGAAAGGTGCATAACCTCTTTACCTTCGTTAATATCAACTAAGACCAGTTCGTTCGAAGCTAAAACAAGCGCTAATAAATTGCCTTTCAAAGCAGCTGAGGCGATAGAAATATCACACGCTTTTTGGAAAAGCGTATTTTTTTTCTCATCGACAATCACCAAAGCTCCACATTTTGATGCAGCAATATAACGTCCATTATTTTCGCCATAATAGACATAATCTTTAGGTAAAATAACCGATGAGAGTCCTTTTTTCGTGACAACTTGACCATTTTCTAAAGTTGCACCATCCCTTACGGTATCCACAATAGACGCAGGCAAAGAACCATCATAACTCAATTTTCCAGAAAGCGTTTCAGGCTCAAAATATTGACGTTTGGTACCACAACCACTTACGATAAATGCTAAAGCCAAAAGTGAAAAAACAATTTTTGCGTATTTCATTATTTCAAACCTTGATAGTGTTCTAAATTTTTTGCAATCTGTTTTAAAGGTGAATTCACATCAATTTGTGCAAACTTCAACCTCGCCTCATCAACTTTTCCCTCTTTTAAAAGCGTATAACCTTCCTGAAGCAAAATCATCCCACCCATCAATGCTCCTTTTTCAGTAGCATTCGCATCAAGTTGCGATAATTGATACAAAGCGATATCGTGTAAAATAGCATCTTCTTTCGACGAAGCCACCTGAACAAGTGTCGCTTTATCTCCTTGAAAAAGAGCTTGTTCAAAAAGAAAAAGCGTATATAACTTTGGATTTTTTTGCTGCAATACCTCTTTAGCTGCTGTATTATTAGCATCCTTTAAAAGAAGTGCGTAGGCTTCATTGGAAGCTTTAAGTTGCTGTGAAACAATCATGTCATTGATACCATATGCTCCAATACCAAGAAATGCGAGTACCACTGCCGAAAGAATATATTTTTTATTACGCTTAAAGAAACGCTCTCCCTTGATGATTCCCTCAAGAAATTGCTCTTCTGTACTCATCTCTTCTTTAACCACTTGAATATTTTCTTTAAGTCCCAAACGGTTTCCTTACTACGAATTTTTATAATCTTCCAAAAGTTTATCACAAGAAATATAAAAAGATTATATGTTTGCAGATTCGTATTTCAGTATCTCACAATAGAGAATTTGCTATAATGCCTCTTTAAAATAACTTAAGGCTTTTTACGAATGAAAATTAATAACACCTTACTGACAAAACTCGAAAAGCTCTCTTCACTACGTATTAGTGACGAAAAAAGAGAAGGCGTGATTCAACAACTCAGTGAAATTGTAAATTTTGTTGAAAATCTCAATGAACTCGATCTTCAAGGCGAAGAAGCAACCTTTACAACGCTTCAGGGAGGAACACCGTTTCGAGAAGATGTTCCTGCTTTAAATTCCAACATTGTGAAAACAATTTTACAGCATGCCCCACAGAGTGAAAATGGTTTTTTTGTCGTTCCAAAAATTATTGAGTAAGTATCAAACTAGCTAAAAAAGAGGAATCTATGGCATCAATTAACATTAAGGCATTATTGAAAAATGTTGTTGCGTATAAAGCATCTGATTTACATCTGGTCAGCCGTAGTGAACCTCAAATTCGTATCGATGGGAAACTAGTTCCTCTTGATATGGAAAAACTTGATGGTAATATCATCGAAGAAATTTGCTATACCCTCATTACCGATAAACAAAAAAAGAAACTTGAAGAAGAAAAAGAACTCGACTTTGCCATTATGTTCCCAGATATTGGACGTTTTCGTGCGAATTATTACTATACGATGGGAGGCGAATTAGCTGCGGCATTTAGAATTATCCCCATAGAAATTCCCTCGTTAGATGAACTCAATGCGCCTATTGTTTTTAAAGATGTTGTTAAAAGAGAAAAAGGACTTATCTTAGTTACTGGGCCAACAGGTAGCGGAAAGTCAACGACCCTAGCTGCCCTCCTGAATGAAATCAACCTTTATGAACATCGTCACGTTATTACCATCGAAGATCCTGTCGAATTTATTCACAATAACAAAAAAGCTCTCTTTTCCCACCGCAATGTGGGGGATGATACCAAAAGCTTTGCACGTGCACTTAAATTTTCTTTACGTGAAGACCCCGATGTCATCCTTGTAGGGGAAATGCGTGATCAAGAAACGATTAGTACCGCTATTACCGCAGCTGAAACAGGTCACTTGGTACTAGGAACATTGCATACAAACTCTGCTGTTCAAACGATTAATCGTATCGTCGATAGTTTTGAAGGTGCAGAACAGGTACAAGTGAGAAATATGCTAGCATCCTCATTATATGCTGTTATTTCACAAAGTCTCCTCCCTCGTATTGGCGGAGGAAGGGTGGCTATTCACGAAATTATGATCAATAATGCGCCTATTGCGAACCTTATCCGTGAAAATAAAATGCACCAAATCTATTCACAAATGCAACTCAACCAACAAAAAACAGGCATGATTACGCAGACACAAGCAATGATGAAACATCTTCGAGCCAACTTTATTACCAAAGAAGATGCGATTCGTTATTCGACCCAACCTCAAGAACTTTTAAACAATATGGGCATTTAAATTCTTGCATAATCAAACTATTTTACAAAGATTACAGCTTCTTCAAGCTATAATCGAACAAAATTAATTTGTCTAAATTAGGGTACCATGAACAATAATAATCATATTTCAACACTTATTTTTCAAATTGCTGGAGAGACATTTCAAAAATTACATACCTTAGAGATTCCTCCTTATCCTAAGTATTACCATGACATGTTCATTGAAACATTAGAAAAAAATGGTAACGATGAGATTTTGGATCTCCCCAAAAAACACAGTTATCTCTTTTCTAACGCCTCTCAAGAAGAGATGGTGAGTGAAACATGCTTTGGATTGGTCAAAAAAGGCTTGGAAGAGTTTGTCAAAACCAATGATACTTTAAAATTTATTTCCGATGAAACTGCTGTCGATATTGATGCTATTAAAAAAGGGTATAACAGCATCGATACAAACTATGTGCTTCAAGCATTTGATAATTTCCAAACTAAAATTTTTCAAGAACTTCAAGTCGCTGATGAAACGATTGCCAAATTAAAACTTGAAGTGGAGAGGTTGGAGCGTGAATCCAATATTGATCCATTGACAAAAACACACAATCGAAGAGTTTTGGTTAAAGACCTTGAAGAAGTTTTAAGTTTTGGAAAAGAGAAAGACCTTGATATGCACCTTGTCATGTTTGATGCGGATGATTTTAAGAGTATCAACGACGCGTTTGGACATATTGCAGGAGATAAAACACTCATTTTTCTCTCAAAACTCATTCAAAACTCACTGAGACGTGGTACGCGTATTTATCGTTATGGAGGGGAAGAGTTTGTTGTCATTTTAAATCGAACATCCCTTGATGAAGCCATTAAAATTATCGACCGTATTTTAAAAGAGACCAGTGATAGTAAACTGCTTTACAAAAATCATGATATTCATCTGACCCTCAGTGCAGGTATTTGTTCCCATAGACAAAACATGAGCGTAGATGAAATACTAGACAAAGCTGATAAGGCACTGTATGAAGCAAAAAAAAGTGGTAAAAATTGTTTTAGGAGTGCGTTTTAATGACACATGTTGTAATGTTTGATCTTATTGCATTAGCTTTGGTACTTATTCTCGGAATCAAAGGTATTATCAATGGCTTTATCAAAGAAGTTTTTGGTCTTTTAGGAATTATTGGTGGTATCTTTTTTGCATCACGGTATGCCTCTGAAGCAGGAGAACTCATCCACGCACACCTTTTCGCATTCGGAAACAAAGCATCCCTCTACCTTTTTGGTTTTATCGCTGTGTTAATTCTTTTTTGGATCAGTGCTCTTTTGTTGGGTTATCTTCTTTCACATATTATCAATTTAAGTGGTCTTGGTATTATTGACAAACTTTTAGGATTTGCCGTAGGAAGTATGAAAATCTTTTTAGTTTTTTCAGCACTCTCTGTAGCTCTTAACAACATTGAGTTTGTTAAATCTCGTATTGAGCCTTATGTCCAACAAAGCATGATGTTCCCCCTCTTTTTAGAAACAGGAAAAGCTATTGTAAAACTAGATACCCATACGATGTTAGAAAGCATTCAAGCTAAAGAAAACAACACCTCTTCAGAAGGAAAACCCAATGATTAATGATACCTTTGAAAACCTTGAGTATGCATCTTTGCTTTCCACTTTTAAAGAGTTACTGAAAGAGAATAAACTGAAATTTACCAAACAACGTGAAGTGATTCTCAAAACACTCTATGAACAAAACGAGCACTTTACACCAGAAGATCTTTATATTTATCTTAAAACCAAATATCCCGAACTCAATATTGGCATTGCAACCGTTTATCGTACGCTAAACCTTTTAGAAGAGTCCCTTATGGTCACATCCATCTCATTTGGTGTTGCGGGAAAGAAATTTGAACTAGCCAATAAGCCACATCATGACCATATGATTTGTAAAAGCTGTGGGCTTATCATCGAATTCCAAAACGATAAAATTGAGCAATTACAGCTGGATATTGCCAAAGCACATAATTTTCATATCACAAGCCATCTGATGCAACTGCGTGGATTGTGTGAAAAGTGTGCGAAAGAAAAACATTAACCCCTCACAAGAAGGATACTATTTTGATATTTCAAGACCAATACCAACAACAACGGATTGAAAAAGGTAAAGCACTTCAATCTCTAGGACACAACCCTTATCGACATAATATTATTAAAGACACGAGCACAAAAGAGTTTTTAGAATGTTATGATTATGTGATTGAGAGTGAACTCAAACGCGATGAGAATAAAAACAATACTATTGTTGGACGTATTAAATTTTTGCGCCATATGGGAAAAGCTGCGTTTGCTAAAATCGAAGATGAACATGGCATTTTGCAAATTTATTTCAGTCGTGAATCCATAGGAGAAGCATGGTTTGATGAGGCGAAAAAGCTGATTGAAGTCGGTGATATTATCACTGTTTCAGGTTTTCCTTTTGTCACTAAAACAGGTGAATTATCGTTACATGTAAAAGCGCTTGATATTGCGACAAAGTCTATTATTCCTCTACCAGAGAAGTTTCATGGTCTTCAAGATAAAGAACTTCGGTATCGAAAACGCTACCTTGATATGATTATGAACAGTGATGTTCGAAAAACATTTAAAATCAGAAGCAAAATCGTTAGTGAAATTCGTCATTTCTTTGAAGAGAGAGATTTTCTTGAAGTCGAAACACCAATGATGCATCCTATCGCAGGGGGAGCAAACGCCAAACCATTTGTTACCCATCACAATGCACTAGGTGTGGATAGATACCTTCGCATTGCACCTGAGCTTTACCTCAAACGTTTAGTGGTCGGTGGCTTTGAAGCTGTTTTTGAAATTAATCGTAACTTTAGAAATGAGGGGATGGATCAAACCCACAATCCAGAATTTACCATGATTGAGTTTTATTGGGCGTATCATAATTACCACGATTTAATGCACTTGAGTGAAGAGATGTTTGATGTCCTCCTTAAAAAGTTAAAACTCCCTAAAAAACTACCTTATGGTGATATTGAAATCGACTTTTCTAAACCATTTCGTAAAATTGCTTTTCGAGCCGCACTTAGTGAGATTGGTGGTGTGCCTGATAAAATCTTAGACGATTGCCAAAAGATTATTGCTTACATTCAAAGTAAAGGTTTGAGTGTTGAAAGTAACCTCAGTCTTGGCAAACTCTATGAAGAGCTGTTTGATCTTTTTGTTGAAGAAAAACTGATTGATCCAACGTTTATTATTGACTATCCTATTGAAATTAGTCCGTTGGCTCGAAGAAGTGAGAGCAATCCACATATTGCAGAGCGTTTTGAGCTCTTTATTGCGGGGCGAGAAATTGCTAATGGATTTAATGAGCTCAATGACCCGATTGACCAATATGAGAGGTTTGCGAAACAACTCCAAGCGAAGAATGCGGGTGATGACGAAGCGCATGAGATGGATGAAGACTATGTTCACGCACTTGGGTATGGCTTACCGCCAACGGCGGGACAAGGAATGGGTATTGATCGTTTAACCATGCTTTTAACCAATGAAGCATCGATTAAAGATGTGATTCTTTTCCCTGCCATGAAACCACTCAATGAAGCGGATGAACCAACACAAAAAGATGAGGAATGAAAAATGAGTATTTTAAAAACTGTTGACCCTGTTGTTTATGAACTAACCGTTAAAGAGTTGGAGCGTCAATGTGACCATCTTGAGATGATTGCCAGTGAAAACTTCACCTATCCTGCGGTCATGGAAGCCATGGGAAGTGTCTTCACCAACAAATACGCGGAAGGATACCCTGGTAAACGCTACTATGGTGGATGTGAATTTGCGGATGCGGTTGAACAACTAGCCATAGATAGAGTGTGCCAACTTTTTGGTTGTGCCTATGCCAATGTCCAACCGAATTCAGGAAGTCAAGCCAACCAAGGTGTTTACCAAGCGCTCCTCAATCCTTACGATAAAATCTTAGGAATGGATTTAAGCCACGGCGGTCACTTAACCCACGGCTCGAAAGTCAGTAGTTCGGGAAAAACTTACTCAAGCTTTTTCTATGGCGTGGAGCTAGATGGTCGTATTAACTACGAAAAAGTCAGAGAAATCGCTCATATTGTCAAACCAAAAATGATTGTTTGTGGTGCCAGTGCATACCCAAGAGAGCTTGATTTTGCCAAATTTAGAGAAATCGCAGATGAAGTAGGCGCTTATCTTTTTGCCGATATCGCACATATCGCAGGACTCGTTGCAGCAGGAGAGCATCCAAGCCCATTTCCACACTGCCATATTGTCACATCAACCACCCATAAAACACTTCGTGGTCCTCGTGGTGGTATTATCCTAACCAACGATGAAGAGATAGCTAAAAAAGTGAACAGCGCTATTTTCCCAGGAATTCAGGGTGGTCCATTGGTGCATGTTATCGCAGCCAAAGCGGTTGGGTTTGCTGAAAATTTAAAACCTGAGTGGACAGTTTATGCCAAACAAGTCCGTGCCAACGCAAAGGTTTTAGCGGATGTGTTGATGAAACGAGGATACGATATCGTTAGTGGCGGAACGGATAACCATCTTGTGCTTGTCTCTTTCCTTAACAAAGCGTTTAGTGGTAAAGATGCCGATGCCGCTCTTGGCCGAGCAGGTATCACCGTCAATAAAAACACCGTACCTGGTGAAACCAGAAGTCCTTTTGTTACCAGTGGTGTTAGAATTGGCGCACCTGCCCTAACCGCACGTGGTATGAAAGAAAAAGAGTTCGAAATCATTGCAAATAAAATCGCTGATGTATTGGATAATATTTATGATGAAGCGTTACATGTAACGATTAAAGCAGAGATGAAAGCACTTGCTAGTCACTTCATCATTTACGATAGACCAACCTACTAAGGCTCAATAATGTACACAATGGACGTCTCTCTTATTAAAATGATTACAGACCATTATTGGATAAAGCGAGACGCCATTGTCCAAAAAATTGATTTTGGAGGTCGAGTTTTTTTTGACAAATTTGAGCGTATTGACCAACCTTTAAGCAACAGCATTATTAAAGACCATTTGGACGGTAAAATCACCGTTGCGCACTCATTGATCAATCGTTTTGATAAAGTTGAAAATATTGTTTTTGATTATAATGGACGCAATACTGAACGATTTTGGCATAGGGCACAGCTTTTGCTTAGGGAAGAAGGGTTCATCAATTTCACGGCGTTTACAAGTAAAACGGAAGGGCATTTGCATTTGTATGTTCATAAAGGGCATACTACCCTGCAAGAGGGATACCAGATTGCTAAAATGCTCTCTGCAAAACTTTCACAAAAGCTTCCCCGTGAATGGCGTATGTTTCCCACACAAGAACTTCCTCGTGAGTTTAATATTTTGGCATTGCCCTATGAGCTCTACCAAAAAGAACGCGGTGCCTCATGGTCAAAACATATGTAAAGCTTGCTTTGCATCACACAACTTTTTAGTATGATCACTCCAAAGGAGAAATGATGGAAAATAGAAATGAACTTAGCGATATTGTTTTAGAAAAAGGGGACAACAAAACCCTTAAAGTAAAGCGTATCTTGATTTTAGTTGCTTTTTTGATTCTTGTCTTTTTAGTAGCCCTTGCTAGTATGAAAGTCGCTAACAAAGATGCAAATAAAGAGGCATCTAAATTGATTTTACCCCCAGAGCCTACCCAAGAGACACAAATTCCAAAAGATGACCAGCTCTTTAAACAAGTGCCTATCATTGAAGAAAACCCTAAAAAAGAGAGTTTTGAAGATATGATTAAAACCCTCAAAGAAAAAGAGGCACAAAAACAAGAAGAGACTAAAAATACGCCAGAAACCAGCACCTCAACAACAACAGAAACAGCTGTTGCAACACTTCCTGTCCAAAAGGTAAAAGAAGAAGCTAAAAAAGAGGCGAGCAAACCACAAACGATGCTAAGAAGCACAGAGATTGATACGCCTTCTACAAGTGGCGGAGCAGTCAGTGCGGGCATTTATGTTCAAGTGGGTGCCGTCGCAACGACTCCAACTGCAAAACAATTAGCTGATTTTAAAGCCAAAGGATATGAGTGTAAAGCCTATTCTACCGTTGTCAATGGCAATAAAGTGATCAAGCTACTTGTAGGTCCATATGCCAACAGTGCGGAAGCGGACAATGCGCTTAAAAATATACGTGCGAATCTTAACAAAAATGCATTTATTTATCGGGTGAAATAAGGTGTTATACGCTCGAAAAATCCTTTTTGACCAACTCACTCCCATCACTATTTTTGCTAAATTGCAAAACTATTTTGATGGGGAACTCTGTTTTTTATTTGAAAGTGCCATCAATAATAACGATGGCAATTTCAGCTTTCTCTTTATTGGTGCGCATGAACGCATTATCCACCATCATCATACAAGCCTTCACATAGATGAATCAGGCAACACCCATCCTTTAGGCAATAGCCCTTTCCCTTATTTAAAAGAGCGTTACAAAAGCTTAGATCAACCCTTTTATCAAGCCAAAGCCAAAGAGCTAGGGGTAGGATTTGTGGATGGGTTTATTGGCTATATTGGCTACGATGCAGTTCAGATTTTTGAACCTAAACTCAAAGCCTCCATGGGAAATCTTCGAGATGAGCTGGATATTCCTGAAGTTGATTTGATGCGTCCGAAGCTGGTATGTACCTTTTCACATAAATCCAATACCTTAACCCTCACCACTTTTTTACCCGCACTTGCGGAAAAATTTGAAGCGATTGAAGCTGTTTTAAAAGAGCCTCATATTTACATACCTATTCAAACAGCAGATATTGACTCCAACAAAGGCTCGTTTGCCTTTTCTAAAGAAGCATTTTTTACGATGGTTAAAAAATCCAAAGAGATGATTCGAAGTGGAGACGTATTTCAAATTTTAATGTCAAACCGTTTTACCCAATACGCCCACATTGATCGTTTAAGTTTTTACCGCATTTTACGTCAAAAAAACCCTTCCCCTTATATGTTCTATCTCTCTTATCCAAAATTTGCGATTATCGGAAGTTCTCCTGAGGTTATGGTGGGTCTTAAAGATGGGCATATTTTACTGCGTCCTATTGCAGGAACACGTAAACGTGGTTCAACCTATGAGAAAGATATGGCATACGAAGCAGAGATGTTACATGATGAAAAAGAGCGTGCGGAACATTTGATGCTCATAGATTTGGGGCGCAATGATGTCGGACGTGTCGCCAAAGTCGGCAGTGTAAACGTCAAAGAGATGATGCGAGTGGAGCGTTACTCGCACGTCATGCATATGGTCAGTGACATTGAAGCAGAACTAGATAGTAGCCACGATATGTTTGACCTTTTTGCTGCGACTTTTACAGCAGGAACCATGACAGGAACACCTAAAATTAGGGCTATGCAACTCATCAGTGATTTTGAAGGTATTAAACGTAGTTTCTACAGTGGTGCTGCGGGTTATTTTGGTTTTGATGGCAATATGGACAGTTGTATTATGATTCGTACCGCCTATTTGGATGATGAAAAGATTGTCTTTCAAGCAGGTGCAGGCATTGTAGCAGATAGCAAACCAGAGTTAGAGTACCTTGAAGTGACCAATAAACTAGGGGCAATGACAAGCTCATTGCATGATTTAAAAGCGTGATACGATGCAACTCTTTACCCTTTTTGGCTACCCTGTAACCCACTCTATTTCTCCTAGACTTCATAATGCAGTGATGCAAGGGCTAGGCATTGATGGGTGCTATATTCGAACACCTATTGAACATCCCCAAACCCTTCTTCCAACCTTTAGGAAACTTGATCTTTCAGGTGCCAATGTAACGGTACCTCACAAAGAAGTAGCTTTCGCGCACTGTGATGAAGTCAGAGGCATTGCCAAAGAGATTGGCGCAGTCAATACATTAATCAAAGAAGGCACTCGCATCATCGGTTACAACACCGATGCAGAAGGATTTTATGCGGCAATAAAATCCTTTGGGCACCTTCGTAATGCACTGATTTTAGGGGCAGGAGGAACGGCTAAGGCGATTGCGATGATTTTAAAAGCACACCATGTTGATGTTACGATTCTTAACCGCTCTGCTAGCAGACTCGATTTTTTTGAGAAACTAGGCTTTACATGTAAAACATGGGAGACCTTTACACCCTCTTCGTATGAGCTGATTATCAATACAACCTCCGCAGGACTCAAAGATGAATCCTATCCTTGTGAAGAGGCTCTTTTGAATCTACTCTTTGAGAAGGCACACTACGCTTTTGATGTCATTTATAACCAACAAACTCCTTTTTTACGCCTTGCACAAGCGCATCATCTGACATATAAAGATGGTAAAGAGATGCTTTTATATCAAGGTGTTTTGGCTTTTCATCTTTTTTTTGCACAACAATACGATCTTAAAACAATCGAATCTTTGATGCGCCCTGTTTTTGAACTCTAACTTCTTCAAAGGAGTCTTTGGTATGCAACTAGAACAAACCTTGAAAAATCCCTATGCTTATGATTATCAACTGCTTATTAAACACCTTTTTAATGCGCCTATTGCGTACAATCCAAAACAAGAAATTGTCTATCGCTTTGATCAACGTTTTTCCTATGAAACATTTAAAAAGCGGGTGCATCAACTTGCGCATATGCTCAGTACAATGGGCATTAAAGCAGGCGATACGGTTGCTGTGATGGATTATGATTCACATCGTTATTTGGAGTGCTATTTTGCTGTACCAATGATTGGAGCTGTATTACACACCATTAACATTCGACTCTCTCCTGAACAAATTCTCTATACCATCAATCATGCGGAAGATGACCTTATTTTAGCCCACAGTGATTTTTTACCTATCTTAGAGCAAATCAAAGGACGACTTGAAGTTGACTCTTTTGTCCTTCTGCAAGATGAAGCGATGGCTCTTAAAACCTCTTTACATGTAAAAGGAGAATACGAAACTCTTCTCGCACAACAGCCTAGCGTTTTTGCGTTTCCAGACTTAAATGAGAACACCCGTGCAACCACTTTTTACACAACTGGCACCACAGGACTTCCCAAAGGTGTTTATTTCACGCATCGACAACTGGTATTGCACACATTAGGGGTTCTCTCCACGTTAGGAACAGCACCCCATCAAGGTAATTTTCACCAAAATGATGTCTACATGCCTATTACGCCGATGTTTCATGTCCATGCATGGGGACTTCCTTATGTCGCAACCATGCTGGGTGTCAAACAGGTTTATCCAGGACGCTACATTCCTGATCTCCTCCTAGAACTCATCGCAAAAGAAAATGTCACTTTTTCACACTGTGTCCCGACCATTATGCACATGCTCTTTAATTCACCTAAAATTAATGAGGTCGATTTGCGAGGATGGAAAGTGATTATTGGAGGAGCGGCACTTCCTAAGGCAATGTGTCAAGAGGCTCTCCAAAGAGGCATTGATATGTTTACAGGCTATGGTATGAGTGAAACATGTCCTATCTTAAGTTTGGCTCAACTCACTCCTGAAATGCTTGAGCTAAGCAATGAAGAGCAAAGCGATATTCGTATTAAAACAGGTCGTTCAATGGGGCTTGTGGAGATGGAAATTGTAGATGAGCAAATGCAACCCCTTCCTCACGATGGAAAAAGTACCGGTGAAATTGTCGTACGTTCTCCGTGGCTCACACAAGGATATTTTAAAGACCAAAAAAACTCAGAACTCCTATGGGCTGGAGGCTACTTGCATACGGGCGATGTTGCTTATATGGATGAAAAGGGCTATGTTAAAATTACGGATAGGGTAAAAGATATTATAAAAGTGGGAGGCGAATGGGTCTCCTCTTTAGAACTCGAAGATATTATTCATCAACATCCTAGCGTTAAGGAAGTTGCCGTGATTGGGGTGGAAGATGAAAAATGGGGAGAACGCCCTTTGGCTTTAGTTGTCTGTGATAACCTTAAACCCATTTCTGAAAAAGAGTTACTAAGCCACGCAAAAGAGTTTATCAAAAAAGGGATTATGGCAAGAGAGGGTATGCTCTTAAAGATTCTCTTTGTCTCAAGCATTGATAAAACAAGTGTGGGAAAAATCGATAAAAAAAGCTTACGTCAAAAATATACCCTCTAAAAAAGAGCTTTACATGTAAAGCTCTTTTGAGGCTTAAAAATCAAATAGTTCGCTTAAAAAACTCTCTTTTTTCCTAGAAGGATAGTGTGACTTTTCATAAGAGCGATACTCTTCTTTGGGCATCGTTCGTGCCTCTTTTTCATACGCCTTAGAGGAGGAAGAAGAACGTTCAAGAATTTTATCCAATTCACCTCTATCCAACCAGACACCTCGGCATTGTGGACAATAATCTATCTCAACACCTTGTCGCTCTGACATTAATAAATCAACCGTTTGACAGACTGGACAACGCATACGCACTCCTTTTTTCTGATAGATTATAATAAGCAAAAGTAAATAGTTTCTAAATTAGGCTTCTTGCAGAACGCATTTTAAAAGAAGTAAAAAGACTAAAGGTGTGCAGAGTATTATGCCAAAAAAAGGCGCTCAAGCTCTTCTGGAGGCATTGGCTTTCCAAAAAGATATCCTTGAAATAACCCACATCCATTTTCCATTAAAAAGTTAAACTGTTCTTTATCTTCAACCCCCTCAGCAATCACATCCAAATCAAAGTTGTGTGCCATTTCAATAATCGTCTTTACAATCATGGCGTCATTATTGTCGTGACCAATATCTCGTACAAAAGATTGGTCGATTTTTAGCTCATCAAGGGGTAGACGTTTGAGATAGGAAAGAGAAGAGTACCCTGTACCAAAATCGTCCAAAGAAAAACCAACACCTAACAACCGCAACGCTTCAATCTTTGCAATGGTTTCATGAATTGAATCTAAAATCAAACTCTCCGTCAACTCTAGCTTAATCGATCCTGCATCACTTCCACTCAAAGCAATAGCATTGGCAACCGTCTCATAAAAGGAGGCTTCTTGAAACTGTTTGGCACTGACATTAATAGAGAGATGTAAGGGCTGATGAGGAAAATCCTTTTTCCATTCAGACAACTGCTGACAAGCACGATGCAACACCCAACTTCCCACAGGAATAATCAACCCCGTCTCTTCAGCAAGGGGAATAAAGGTATTAGGAGGAATCAGTCCTTTTTGAGGGTGATTCCAACGAAGCAACGCTTCAACTCCAACGATTTTTCCCTCTAAATTGACCTGAGGTTGATAAAAAAGTATGAGTTCCTCTTTACTCAGTGCCATGCGCAACTCATGCTCCATGGTCGTTTTATGTTCAATGTTTTCTTGCATTAAAGGATCATAAAAACAGATACGATTTCGACCTTTTTCTTTGGCTTGATACATCGCAATATCCGCTTGTTTTAACAACGTCTCTTTACTCTTAGGCTGTCCATTAAAAAGCGCAATGCCAATACTAGAAGAGCAGGTGTGTTCATACCCTAAAAGCTCATAAGGTTCATTCAATAAATATTTCACACGGGTTGCAAATTTTTCTGCTTCTTGTGCTGCTTTGGACTCCTCATGCGCTAAGCCCTCGAGCAATACCACAAACTCATCACCGCTTATACGTGCCAATGTATCGCCTTCTCTAACAATGGTTTGAATCCTTTGGGCAACCTGTATCAAAAGCTCATCACCAATATGATGCCCTTTGGTATCATTCAAGGCTTTAAAATTATCCAAATCAATCATCAAAAGAGCGCCTACTTTATGATGCCTTTGGCTTTTCGCAAGGGCTTGTGCCATGCGGTCATGCAAAAGCTGACGGTTCGCAAGATGGGTTAAAGGATCAAAAAAGGCTAAAGTATGAATCGTCGATTCTGCATGCCGACGCTCAGAAATATCTTTTCCCAAAATAACAAAATAGTCATCTTCCCCAAAAGAGAGATATTGAAGCACAAACTCCAAAGGGACAACTCCTCCAGAATTTTCGATGCCCATTTCAACCATTATCGAATCTTCAACACCTTGCGCTAAGCGTTGCATACGCTCAATCAATTCATGAGGAAGCCACTGCGTAATCTCACTGTGCACTAAACTCTCTTTGGAAGCCTCAAGCGTTGAGCAGACAATCGCATTGACATCAATAATATGTAAATTCTGAGCGTCAACTAAAAAAATCAACTCCCTTGCACGATCTAAAAGTGCGTGAAATCGTTCAAGTTCCATGATTCTATCTTGCAGTTGAGGATAATAACTCTTCCGCACAGAGCTCTCCCCTAGACCAATAATTTTTGTACGAAGCTCTTCATTGTTGCTATAAGGCATGTAAAAAAATCTCCTCTACCTCATGTTGGCTAGGCATAATAGGATTGGTGACAATACATGCATCGTGTAATGCCATCGTTGACAAATGAGGAATACTCTGCTCATCAACGCCCAATGTACCCAGATGTTGCGTCACGCCAAGCGATGCTTTAAACGCATGAAGAAATGCACACATCTCTTTTGCATTGACATTTCCTTTCATTCCCATACACGTTGCAATCGTTTGATAACGCCTTTGTGCGTAAGAAAAGTTGTACGACACCGCAGAATCAAGCAGTATCGCATTGCACAACCCATGCGGTAAATCAAGCCAACCACCCAAAGAGTGTGCCATCGCATGAATGACGCCCAACGAGGCATTGGAAAAAGCAAGACCCGCTAACAGACTTGCCATCATTACAGAAGCACGTGCATCCATATCATAAGGACGCTCTACCACCTCTGGTAAATGCTTTGCTAAAAGCGAAATCGCTTCTAAGGCGTACAAATCCGTGATGGCAGAATTGGCGTTGGAGACATAGGCTTCAAACGCATGGGTTAAGGCATCCATACCCGTATACACACTCAGCGTATCATCCATGCTCAACGTCGTTTCAGGATCAATCAAAGAGACATCAGGAACAATCGATTTACTCACAATCGCAATCTTGACATGACGTTTCACATCATTAATAATCGCAAACTGCGAAACATCGGCTGCGGTTCCTGCGGTGGTTGGAATGCAAATTAAAGGAGGTAAAGGATAGAGAATTTTATCAACGCCTTCATACGCTAGAATATCTCCCATATTGGAGACTACAATACCAATCCCTTTGGCACAATCCATTGGGCTTCCGCCACCAATGGTCACAATACCATCACATTTATGTTCACGGTAACATTTTACACCCGCAAGGACATTGGTATCTCTTGGATTGGGAACCACATCATCAAAAATGGTATATTGAATCATTTCAGCTTCTAACGCTTTGATGACATCCTCAACCCAACCCGCACGACGAACGCCCTTATCGGTGACAATTAAGACATTTTTTGTTCCCAAATTTTTCGCATATTTTCCTGACATTTTTCGAGCTTCTACACCAAAAACAAATTCAGGAGTCACACATTTACGCAGCGATAATTCGATGTGATCGATCATACCAAAATCCTCCTCACATGCTTTACTGCACTCATGCTAACACAATGCAACTTAAAGAAAAGCGCTTAAAAAGAGGTTATTTTTACGTCTTTGTTCTCGCTTCCAAAGCTTTAGAAAGTGAGAGCATATCGACATTTTCAAGATGTACGCCTGTGGGCACACCCTGAGCAATTTTCGTAAAATGCAACGCATAAGCTTTGAGTCTATCCTCTACAAATAAAATCAATGCATCGGTTGATAACGAAGGGGTTAGCGCAAAGATAACCTCTTGTACGCCCTCTTTGATTCTGTTCTCTAAGCGTTCAAGAATCTCCTCATCCAAAGAAGCCAATACAAAATAGTTTCCATCAAAGAGTTTATGCTCTTCTAAAATAAAAATATCTTTGGCACTCTCCACGACACACAGCTTCGCATGATCGCGTCTTTCATCCACACAAATATCACACAGTTCATGCTCACTCAGCGCTCCACAGCGTTCGCATTTACGAATACTCTTAATCGCACTCTCAATCGTATGAGAGAGTTTCATCGCCAAAGAAGTATCGTTTAGCACCAAATGATAGGCAAAACGAAGGGCGGATTTTCTCCCAACCGTAGGGAGCTTTTCAAACGCCTCTACTAGTTTATTAAACTTCTCAAGCCCTCGCATCATGCGCTCTTTCCTTCTGAAAAATCAACACTAAATTCATGATATCCCTCAACATACGCATACGCTAAACGCAATCCATGCAACGCCATAATATTTGAAACAATGTAAAGTCCAAGCCCTAATCCACTACCACACGCCTTAGAGCCTGAAACAAAAGGCTGTAAATACTCCTCTATCGCCATGGACAAAGGCTCTCCTTGATTGGCAATAATGACGTTTTGCCCCTTTTGTTTGATAAAAACTTTTTTCGTAAAACTATGCTTCAATGCATTGTCCATCAAATTCTTAATCGCCAATGCCATCAAATCAAAGTCCACGGCAACCATAAAATCAAAATCACCTTCAAGGCAAATCTGTTCCTCTTTTTTCTTCTCATCGAGCATCAACAAATCAATCGCCTGTTCAATGATAGGAATCATCGTGTACTCTTTTACATGTAAGTCATACTGTTTGGTACTTAACTGCTCTACTTTGGAAAATTCGCCAATCAATAAATCCAAACGGCTAAAGACATTTACCAACCGTTTTTTCGCCGTTTCATCCTCTAGCATTTCAGAGACAATACGCCCTTTGCCAATCGGCGTTTTTAGTTCATGCATTAATGTGCGTAAAAAGAGTTGTCTGGATTGAATCAAATCGCGTATCTTTTTGACCGCCTTGTCAAACTCATTTGCCACTTCACCGATTTCATCACTCGAATCACTTTTACATGTAATCTCCAAATCCCCACCCGCAAATTTACGAATCTGCGCACTGAGCGTTCGCAGTGGCGAAATGCTCTTATAAATTGAAATATACATGTAAACCAAAATCAACAAAGCAATGACAAAAACAACCCATAAACTTTCATTGAAACTTTTATGTTCTTGACTCTCCAAAAGCACACTCGATTCAAAATTGTCGATAAAGAGATAGTAATGATCATTGTACACAATAGAAGAAAATCGACTAATAGGAGAGAGCTTTTGAAAAATCACCACCCCTCGCTCCAATACAGAATCCCTAAGGTGTTTACTGGAGACTTTTTTCAATCCAAAGTTATTAAAATACTCTTCAATATCGGAAGGTTGAACATTGTTTCGATACATCACTAAGAGGTAGTTGACCGATTGGAGTTGGCGTTGTTTCATGTTTTCCATATTACGCTCCCCTTGATGCTCTAGCAAAAGCGCAAAAAACATCACCAATAAACATAAAGAGAGCCCGAAAATAGCGCTAATTTTATTTAAAATAGAATTTCGTATCATCCAACCAGCTTATACCCAATACCTCGAACCGAATGAATATGCTCTGGATTTTTCGAGTCATCCCCTATTTTCGCACGCAAGCGACCAATAATCACATCCAAACTCTTCGAGCCTTTATCTTTCAACGATTTGCAGTTATACACCAACTGCTCCCTTGAAATCGAAAAACCATTTTGACGAATCATGTAAGAGAGAATCTCATACTCCGCAGGTGTTAAACTTAACACTTCGCCTTTAAAAGAGATTTCATGGCGCTTTTCATCCACCACAAAGGCACTGGCGTGGTGCGCCTCCTCTGAGGCAGAACTTTTTTTATAGCGGCGAATCAAACTTTGAATCCTTGCGTACATCTCTTTGGGATCGTAAGGCTTTGGCAAATAATCATCCGCACCCATCTGAAGCCCAATCACTTTATCGCTAATATCGCTTCGTGCGGAGGAGATAATAATAGGAATATCGTACTTAGCAACAACCTCTTTACAGACTTCAAGCCCATCCATCCCTGGAAGGGTTAAATCCAAAATCAGCAAATCATACTTTTTAATGCCCGCACTGAGTCCCAAATAAGGGTCAGGATAATTGGTAATTTTAATATTATACTTCGCAAGGTATTCGCTCAAAATTTCAGCAAACTCTTCATCATCTTCAATCATCAAAACATTAATCATCACGGAGACCTTTTGTGAGGGTTTTTAGAATTATACAGAATTTAGGAGCTTTTAAAAAGAAGACCTCCGAAGAGGTCTTAAAGAAGAGGAGGTGAAGATTATTGTGCTTGAGGCGCTGGTTTTCCCATAGGACGCATTGGACGCTCATTCATCACTTTTTTAAGCTCTAAGCGTTGCTCTTTGGTTAAGACATTAAAGACTTTTTCCATATGGTCAGCTTGAAGAGCTAGCATTTTCTCATGCATTTCATTGTGCATTTTAACAAACGCTTTTTTATCAAAGCTCTCCGCACTCATCAAATCTTGCATTTTGGTGCGCATTTTAGGGTCACGTAACTTCGTCATCTCCAGTCTCATCTCACTGCGTAAAATCGCAAGTTTGTGGCGTTGGTCATCACTGAGATTGAGTTGGTCTAACATCATCAGTGGCATACCCATCATACCACCACCTTTTCCACCATGCTGCATTCCACGCTCGGCGTTCATTCCCATTCCATTACCTTGCATCGGTTGGCATCCACCACCAAACGCAAACGCACTGCTCGTTCCAAGTGCAACCAACGTTGCGAGGGTTAAAATTGTCTTTTTCATTTTTGACTCCTTTAAAAGTTTGATAGTGAAATCTTACAAGAGGGCTATTAACCACCTTTTAACGCTTTGTTAATCAACCTTAACAACCAAAATTTAAACTACATTTTGGTAAAATTCACCTCTTCAAAATCTTACATGTAAAAGAGAAAGCAGTGGAATTAGATTATTACGAAGTACTGGAAATTACAAGATCTGCCGATTCTGGCGAGATCAAAAAAGCCTATCGAAAATTAGCGCTGCAATATCATCCTGATCGCAATCAAGGCGACAAAGAGGCCGAAGAAAAATTTAAAGCTATCAATGAAGCCTACCAAGTTTTAAGCGATGAACAAAAACGAGCAACCTATGATCGATACGGCAAAGCAGGACTAGATTCTCAAGGATTTAGCCACTTCTCCGATATGCGCTATGAAGACATTATGGGAGATTTGGGTTCCATTTTTGAATCTGTCTTTGGTGGTGGTTTTGGCGGTGGTTTTGGAAGTAGCAATGGCAAACAGAACCGAAAATATAATCTTGACTTAGAAGCAGATGTCACCCTAGCCTTTAATGAAGCCATTTTTGGCACGAAAAAAGAGGTGAGCTTCTCGTATAAAAAACCATGCGATACCTGCGATGGTACAGGAAGTAAAGACAAATCCAAAGGCACTTGCCCTGAATGTAAAGGCAAAGGACAAGTCTTTTACCGTCAAGGATTTATGACCTTTTCACAACCCTGCCCTGCTTGTCAAGGCAAAGGAAGTGTCATCACCAATCCGTGTTCAGATTGTAAAGGCAAAGGGTTTAACAGCGTTGAAGATAAAGTCACTATTGATATTCCAGAGGGCATTGACAACAACAATCGCATTCGTGTTGCAGGGCGAGGAAATATTGATGAGCGTGGGAGCAGGGGTGATTTATACATTTTAGTCCATGTCAAAGAAGATGAGCATTTTGTACGTCACAATGACGATATCTACATTGAAGTGCCTGTTTTCTTTACACAAGTAGCCCTTGGAGAGAAGATTAAAATTCCAACGATTCGTGGAGAAATTGAGTTTGAAATTCCTTTGGGAGCCAAAGATAAACAACAATTTATCTTCAAAAAAGAGGGTGTTAAAAACGTTCATAACCACCAATTAGGAAGCATGATAGCGCAAATCTCCATTCGTTATCCCAAAAAACTCACGAAAGAACAAAAAGAGTTGCTGGAAAAATTGCAAGAAGAGTTTGGCATCGAAAGCAAACATAAAGATGAAAAATTTGAGAGTGTCTTTGACAAAATCAAAAGTTGGTTTGATTAAAACCTTTATGTATGAGAGCCAAACCCTCTCATACACGCTTCACGTCAACCCTCGGCTCAAGCACCTCTATATTCAGGTTCATCCTGAAAAAGGGGTCATTGTCAAGTCCCCCTCTCCCTCCTTACTCTACATTGAAAAAGTTTTAAGCGAGAAAGCCTCATGGATTTTCACAAAAATGAACGCAAGCAAAGGGCGAATACTCCTCAAACAGCTCTTTGAAGAGGAAGGAAAAATCCTCTATTTGGGCGAGCCTATTTTGTTACATGTAAGCCAAACACCCCAAAGTTTTTACACTGAAAAAACAATTCCATTGGTAATGCGTTTGGTCGAAGAGTGGAGCTTTATTATGGGGGTGAAGCCTACTAAAATCAGCTTTCGCAGGGCAAAAAAACGATGGGGAAGTTGCTCCTATAAAAATGAGCTAAGCTTTAACCTCACACTCGCCCAACTCCCTTTAGAGTGCATCACCTACATTGTGATTCATGAACTTTCCCACATCACGCATAAGCACCATCAAAAAGCATTTTGGGAATGCGTAGAGAGTTTTATGCCTGAGTATAAACGCTGTGAAAAAATTCTAAAAAATCACTCTCCATCTTTCTCATAAAATAACAAAATAGAAACTTTTTTATAATTTAATAATATTATTCATTTGTATTCGATAACATTCTTCATTTTATTCAATGAAGGAGTTCTATGAAAAGAAGTTTAATGGTTGCATCGTTTTTGATGCTTAGTGTATCTGCTAGTTTTGCAGATAGTAATGCATGGTTTGTAGGCGGTGAATTTGGTGGTATGAGTATTCATGGAAAAAGCACAGCATCTGCGGACATTCATATTTCTAATGGAGACACCGTTCTTGGAGGTTCAACATCAGATACATTCAACACAACGTACGAAGCCATAAAAATTGGTACCTATTTTGACTATGGAAGAATCTACGGAAGTGTTGCCTATCAAAATGAAACAGAGACGATGACATCATACACCTATGGTCTTGGCTATGACTACCTCTTTAGAAACAAATCAAATTTCACACCTTTTATCGGTGTAAACGCCTCTTACACTGTCGCAGACATTGATGATGATCTTGCTAAAGAGCTCTCACTTGATAAACCAAAAGGATTCAATTATGGTGCAGAAGCTGGTGTTCTCTACGCTTTAACAAAAAATATGGAACTTGAAGTAGGTGTTCGCTATATGATCAGTGATATAGACGATACATCCACATTTGATGAGAGTGGCACAAACGTTGATCTGAAAATGGAAAATGATCGCATCGTTCAGTATTATCTCGGATTAAATTATAAATTTTAACTTCTAAGAAGGCTTTTAGGAGCCTTCTTTAAAAAAACAAAATCCTAAAACCAATCGCAACCAACACCACACCACCAAACACTTCTGCTTTGCCTTCAAACCATGTACCTGTCAATTTGCCAACATAAACACCTATACTGCTAATAACTGCGGTCATCACGCCAATACAAAGACACGCCAACAAAGGATTGAAATCCAAAAGGGTTAAACTAAATCCCGCTGCCATCGCATCAATACTTGTTGCAATCGCAAGGGTGAGCATCAGTTTATTGGTAATCTTAGCGATCTCCTCTTCAAGACTCTCATTGACACCCTCATAAATCATCTTAGCCCCAATGAGAAGCAATAAACCAAAAGCAATATAATGTGCATATGCACTAACAAATCCAATCAATCCATATCCGCCCGCATAACCAACCAAAGGCATCATCGCTTGAAATATTCCAAAAAACAACCCCGCCTTTAAGGCGAGAAGAGCATGAGAATTGACCTCTTTAGAGCCTAATCCTATGGAAACGGCAAAAGCATCCATACTCAACGCAAACCCTAGTAACACGACTTCGATCACTTCAACTCTCCCCAATTCTTACCCATCGCAATCGAAACTTTCAATGGAATACGAAGTGCATAAATCTCTTCCATCACTTTTTGAGCCTCTAAAGCGAAACTTTGAGCTTGACTCTCCACCACTTCAAAAATAAGCTCATCGTGAATTTGAAGCAAAAGTTTTGCCTCATCATGAATGAGGGTCGCCATGATTTTATTCATTGAAAGCTTAATAAGGTCTGCGGCACTGCCTTGAAAAACGGTATTGACCGCTTCACGTAAATAGCCTGCATACTGCATCGCATTGGCGTGTTCAAAATCAAAAAAGCGTTTACGTCCCAACAAGGTTTCAACATATCCTGTTGTTTTTGCCTGTTCTGCAACTTCCATGACATACGCTTTAATCGTTGGAAACGTCGCAAAATAACTCTCAATATACCGCTTTGCCTCCGCCATGGAAATCCCCAACGTCTCCGATAAACGCTTCGGTCCCATCCCATATAAAAGCCCAAAGTTAATACTTTTTGCCACACTACGTTTGGAAGCCGCTTCTTGCTCACCAAAGAGTTTTAATGCGGTTTCATAGTGAATATCTTTTCCATCTCTAAACGCTTTAACCATCGCTTCATCATTGCTAAAATGTGCCAAAAGCCTCAGCTCAATCTGCGAATAATCAATACCTATCAGCACACATCCCTCTTTAGCCACAAAACCACCTCTTACCTCTCTACCTAAAGCGGTTTTGACAGGAATGTTTTGCAAATTTGGGTCTTTTGATGAAAGTCTTCCGGTGGAGGTTCCTGTCTGGATAAAGGAGGTGTGTACTCGACCCAAAGGAGACTCTTTGGAGAGTTTTAAAAGGGGTTCAATGTAGGTAGAACGTAATTTATAAAGCTCTCGATACTCCAAAATCTTTGCGATGGAGGGATGTTTATCTAAAAGTTCATTGAGCACGTTCTCATCCGTGCTATAACCTGTCTTCGTCTTTTTAACAGGCGGAAGCCCTAGCTGTTCAAAAAGCACTGTGCCTAATTGCTGGGTTGAGTTCAGATTGAACTGTGCATCACACAAGGTAAAAATCTCATGTTTTAAAGCGTCTATCGCTCCATCAGTGCGTTTTAAAAGCGCTTCAAAATAAGCTCCATCTATCTTAATGCCCTCTTTTTCCATCCGCATCAACGTCAGGATAAACGGAAACTCTACCTCTTTGGCAATTTCTAAGAGACGAGGTTCTAACATATCATGCAATTTGTTGTAAAGTTTGAGTGTCATCCACGCATCTTCACTCGCATATTCACACGCTTTATCCAAAGGAACATGGCTAAAGTTCTCATTTTTACTGACAACATCTTTGAACTTGACCATGTCATGATTAAAAAAGCGTTTTGCCAAAGTATCAAGCCCCACGTTACTCTCAGGATTTAAAAGCCACGCCATTAGCATCGTATCGGCATAAGAAGAAGAGAGACGTAAGCCAAAATTATTCTCAATGACCGCCAAATCGTATTTGAGATTTTGCCCAACAATCTTATGCTTAAAAAGCTTTTTCAACGCCTCTTTAGCCTCTTCCATCCCAATCTGCTCTCCAACACCTAAGTAGTGATGGGCAAGAGGCACATAATACGCTTCGTGCTCATTCAAAGCAAACGAAAAACCAACAATTTTGGCATTGTACGCATCAAGGGCATTGGTCTCAGTATCAAACGCAACCCAACTCCCCTCTTCAATCCCCTCAATCACATTGAAAAGGATTTTGGCATCATCCACCAAAATCGCCCTAAAAGTGTTGCTAGGCGCTTCTTTTATCTTTACATGTAAAGCCTCATTGCGTACACGGGAGAGCATGTGACGCAGTTCATACTTCTCTAATTCATCGGCAATATTCACCAGAGGGTTGTCGCACGGAAAATAGAACGCTTCAAAAGTATCGGCGATATTGAGGCTATCATCCAAACGTACCAACTGTTTGCTTAAAAACGCACTCTCTCTGCCCTCTTCTAACATACTTTTTGAACGAGGGTTTGCAATACGTTCTAAATTTGCGTAGATATTTTCAACACTCCCAAAATCATCCAGCAGTTTTTTTGCTCCCTTAGGTCCAATGCCTTTAACCCCTGGAATGTTATCCGCAGTATCGCCCACCAAAGAGAGATACTCATTGATTTTATCAGGATAGACGCCAAATTTTTCAAAACACTTTTCGCTATCAATTTCTATTTTTTTCATCGGATCGTAAATGACCACACGTCCATCATCGATCAGCTGATACAAATCTTTATCGTGGGTCACAATACGCACTTTAATCCCATGTCTTTTCGCAAATTTAACCGCTGAAGCGATAACGTCATCCGCCTCAAATCCCTCTTCGCTGTAACACTTAAAGCCCATTTTTTCAATCCACGAAATCGCAACGGGCAACTGCTTTTTCAACTCTTCAGGCGCTTCGGGACGATTGGCTTTATAATTTGGGTCTAGCTCATGGCGAAAATTTTTTCCTTTGCTATCAAGCGCAAACATCACATAATCAGTGTCATGTTCATTTTTAATCGCATAAATAAAATTGGCAAAACCTGTTAGCAAACCTGTGGGAAACCCTTGGGAATTGCGTAACTGCGGGAGGGCATAGTAGTTCCTAAAAAAGAAACCAAAAGTATCAATAATCGTTAATGTTTTCACGCAACACCTTTTTACATGTAAAGAGTTTAGAAAGAAGATTTAAGCTGTGCAATCGCATCTAAAAAGGGTGAGGTATCCATCTGCGCTTTTTCTATTAAATTAAGCGCAACATTGATGCTTCGCTCACTCAAAGGCGCATTCAGAGGAATCGCCGTTTTGACAATTTTAAGCGCAAGGGCGTAGGATTGAATCTCCTCGTGTGCCTCTGTCCACGAATCAGAGTACAAGATAGCCTCAACCATCTTGGTATCAAATTTCCAATGTTTAAAAATAAGCGCCGTCACTTCACTGCTACTCATCCCCACAAACATCTTCTCCACATCTGCGATATTTACGCATGTCTCAATTTCAGAACGAAACGAATAGGTTTCATCGTTTTTCATTACCTCATCAGCAATTAAAATTTTCCCTGTTTCTTGAAGCAGAGCGGCTAAAAAAAGCATATCTATCTTTGAGGTGTCCACTTTACCATACCAACGCAGCATCAAAGCACTTTGCATCCCTGAAATCATCGCAAACTCCTCAGGCGTGATACCATAAGGTGCCATATCCACCTGCAAAAGTTTTTTAATAGACATATCCGTCACCAACGAACGTGTCGTGGACATCCCAAAAAGCCCCACCGCTTGAATAATGGTTTTAATCTCTCGTCTAAATCCATACAAAGGAGAATTCGCAATCTTTAAGAGATTAGCAACCAACATGGGGTCTTTCTCGATAACATGCGCTAAATCGTTAATACCACTTTGAGGGTCTTGGCACACTTTTGTCATCTCATGAAAACTTTTAGGAAGGGGAGGTAACGCTTTGATACGTTCAGCAATCGCTTCTAACATAGCATCTCTCTTTAGTCATATATTTAAAGAGATTATAACGAGGTTTTATTAAAAACCTAATAGACTTCTTACCAAATTCATTTTGTAAGAAGAAAAAGCACCAAGGGTGCGTGGGCTTTCTGCCTAAGAAAACCCAGTGTTAACGTAGCCTTTTCACAGAAACTGCGTTTTGAGCTTTGCTTTAAAGGCGTGTTAAGAATTCTATAAGAACGCTAATAGACTTCTTACAAAATTCATTTCGTAAGAAAAAAAGCACCAAGGGTGCGTGGGCTTTCTGCCTAAGAAAACCCAGTGTTAACGTAGCCTTTAGAGCTTTGCTTTAAAGGCGTGTTAAGAATTCTAATAAGAGAAGTTCTTATTAGCTTCTCCTTTTACTTATCCAGGAATACCATCTTCAATGCTCTCTGGATGGTCTAACGCATATCGAAATTTATCCATATCAATCTGCTTATCCCATGCACCAACAACAACAGCAGCAACGGCGTTACCACACAAGTTACCCACGGCTCGCATTTCACTCATAAATTTATCCACGCCCAAAAGTACAGCCACCGTTACCACAGGAATAACATCCCCCATCGCAGATAATGTACCCGCTAGAACGATAAATCCAGACCCTGTGACACCCACCGCACCTTTTGAAGCAACCATCAAAATAAAAATAATCGAAAGTTCGTGTGAAAGTGTTAAAGGAATATTGAATGCTTGAGCCAAAAAGATAATGGAAAGAGAAAGGTAAATATTGGTACAGTCAAGATTGAACGAATACCCTGTTGGAATAACAAGTCCTGTTGTACCACGACTCACACCTGCCGCTTCCAAACGTCTCATCAATGGCGCAAGAGCTGACTCGCTTGAAGAGGTTGCAAAGACAATCAAGACTTCTTTGGCAATAAAACGCATAAATTTAAAAACGTTGATTTTATAAAACCATAAGATAATACCCAACACCCCAAATAAAAACGCAACAACGGAGAGAAACATCACGCCAAGGAGACTTGCCATACCTACCAAAGACGCAATACCAAATTTTCCAATCAAAAACGCCATCGCACTAAATGAAGCAATAGGACTGAGCCACATCACAACCATTAAAATTTTAAAAAAGAACTCTTGTGCTTTTTCCAGAGGTTTTAAAATCGCCTCTTTGTATTGATTTCCAAATGCCGCAATCAAAACAGCGATGGTCAATGCCATCACTAAAACCTGAAGCGTATTGCCATGAATAAAAGGAGAGATAGGATCATGCGGAATCGCACCTTTTAAGATAGACCAGACAGAACCAGCTTCTTGCGTTTTGTGGGTAAAACTCTCCACACTGCTTGCATCCAAAGACTCCACGGAGAGATTCATTCCTCTACCTGGTCCCATTAAATTACCAAATAAAACACCAATGGCTAGAGCAAACGTACTGACCACTTCAAAATAGATAAACGCTTTAAGTCCAATACTTCCAACCTCTTTAAGGCTTTCAAGCCCCACAATACCCGAAATAATGGTTAAGAAAATAATCGGTCCTACCAGCCATTTTAATGCTTGAATAAACCAATCAATACCAGGCTTTGCCTTAATTGCCAAAGCAGGATCAACGATACCAAAAGCAACCCCCGCAATAATCGCAACCACAACCCAAAACGCTAAACTTTTAATCGTATAGTGCGTCCAATTTCTTTTTGCTACTTTGTTTTCACTCACAGTTTCCACGTATCATGCCTTTCTTGCTTTTAAAGTAGTCAATAGTCAGAAATGGTGTTTTTTACATCTCAAAAGCAGTAAAAAAAGTTTTAGTGAATATTGATAAAAAGCTCTATGTAGTTTATAAACTTTTTAAAGTCTGCATTGATTATTACACACGTAAGGGGATTTTAATGAGATTTTTTTTGAAAAAAGAAGAAAGTTTGGAAAAATAAAAAAGGGTTAGGGAAGAATTTTCCCACTAACCCCTTCACGAATTAACCAGGGATGGTATCTTCAACGCTTTCTGGATGGTCTAAGGCATATTTGAATTTTTCCATATCAATCTGCTTATCCCATGCACCAACGACAACAGCGGCAACTGCGTTACCACACAAGTTACCCACGGCTCTCATCTCGCTCATAAATTTATCCACACCCAAAAGCACAGCCACTGTCACCACAGGAATCGATCCACCCATAGCAGATAAAGTTCCTGCAAGGACAATAAAACCAGACCCTGTGACACCTACCGCACCTTTTGAGGTTACCATTAAAATAAAGATAATAGACAACTCTTCTGCGAGTGTTAAAGGAATGTTAAACGCCTGAGAAATAAAAATAATTGAAAGAGAAAGATAGATATTCGTACAGTCAAGATTGAATGAATACCCTGTTGGAATAACCAAGCCTGTTGTACCACGACTCACACCCGCCGCTTCCAAACGACGCATCAATGGCGCAAGAGCTGACTCGCTTGAAGAGGTTGCAAAAACAATCAAGACTTCTTTGGCAATAAAACGCATAAATTTAAAGATATTGATTTTGAAGATTGCCATGATGATACCAAGTACACCAAAAACAAATGCGAGAACAGAAACAAACATAACGCCCAATAAACTTGCCATATTAATCAAGGAAGCAATACCAAATTTACCAATCAAAAATGCCATCGCACTAAAACTAGCAATAGGGCTTAACCACATTAAAACCGTTAAGATTTTGAAGAAAAAGTTTTGAGCAATCTCAAGAGGTTTCAAAATGGTTGCTTTATATTTTCCACCAAAAGCGGAGATTAAGATAGCCAATGTCAAGGCCATTGTAAGGACTTGAAGGGTATTACCACTAATAAAAGGGCTAATCGGATCGTGAGGAATGGCGCCTTTTAAAATTGACCAAACAGAACCCACATCTTGATTGACGTTGGTAAACTTTGAAACACTGCTTGCATCCAAAGACTCAACAGAAAGGTTCATCCCATTTCCAGGTCCCATCAAATTACCAAATAAAACACCAATCGCTAAGGCAAATGTACTGACCACTTCAAAATAGATAAACGCTTTAAAGCCAATCGTTCCAACCTCTTTAAGGCTTTCAAGCCCCACGATACCCGAAATGATGGTTAAGAAAATAATCGGTCCAACCAACCATTTTAATGCTTGAATAAACCAATCAATACCAGGTTTTGTAGCGATTGCCATCTTTGGATCATACATACCAAACACAATACCCGCAATAATTGCAAAGACAACCCAAAATGCTAAACTTTTAATCGTATAGCTTTTCCAGTCCTTTTTTTTGATAACGACCTCTTCTTTCAATACTTATCCTTTAAAAATTTTTAGATAAGTTGATTATAAAGAAAAGTTATGTCTATCTTATGTCTCTTTACATGTAAAGCCATTTATAGCTTTTTTTAAGGAAATAGTTGTTACCAAAAGAAACACAAAAGTGCTACTTTTTTTCACTTTCCAATTCTAAAGCTAAAAATTTTCCCGTGTAACTGCCTGATTGAGAAGCCTCTTTTGCCACCTCTAAAGGCGTTCCCATCGCTATAATACGCCCACCATAGCTGCCTCCCTCAGGTCCCATATCAATGAGATAGTCCGCATTTTTGATGACATCCATATTGTGCTCAATAACCAAGACTGAATTGCCCATATCGGTGAGATGATGCAAGACTTTTACTAACCTATCCACATCGGCAAAATGAAGCCCTGTGGTGGGTTCATCTAAAACATAAAGGGTATTGCCGGTATCTTTTTTACTCAGCTCTTTCGCCAGTTTAATACGCTGTGCCTCACCGCCACTGAGTGTCACGGCATTCTGCCCCAAAGTGATGTAGCCCAGTCCAACATCCACCAAGGTTTGTACTTTTTGGTGGATTTTTGGAATCGCTTTAAAAAATTCAAACGCTTCATCCACGCTCATATTTAAAACATCTGAAATGGATTTGCCTTTGTATTTAATCTCTAAGGTTTGGGCATTGTAACGGTGTCCTTTACAGACGTCACACTTCACCATAATATCAGGTAAAAAGTGCATTTCTATTTTTATCTCACCATCTCCTTGACACTTCTCACAGCGTCCGCCTTTCACGTTAAACGAGAAACGCCCCACGCTATACCCTCGTATTTGCGCCTCTTTTGTTTTGGCAAACAAGGCACGGATTTCATCCATCACGCCTGTATAGGTCGCAGGATTAGAACGAGGGGTTCTGCCAATCGGACTTTGGTCAAGATAAATAACTTTATCGAGTTGCTCAAGTCCTATGCACTCCACCCCTGCTACTTTGTTTACCTTTTTGGCACGGTTAAGATACTCTTTTGCCACAGGAAGCAAAGTTTGAAGAATGAGTGAACTCTTACCACTGCCACTCACACCTGTAATGGCGACTAAATTGCCTAAGGGAATTTTGACATCGAGATTTTGAATGTTATTAATCGTGACATGATTAAGTTCAATCCAACGCTCTTGCGCTCTATTTTCTCGGTAATTAATAATTTTTGTACCATTAAGATACTGTGCCGTTAGGGTAGTGCTTTTTAAAAGCTCCTCTTTGGTTCCCGCAAAAACAATCTCCCCGCCAAACTTTCCAGCCCCAGGTCCAATATCCACAATAAAATCAGCCGTTTGGATGGTCTCTTTGTCATGCTCCACCACAATGACCGAATTGCCTTTTTTTTGCAAATTACGCAAGGTACGAATCAGCTTAAGCGTATCTCTCTCATGCAACCCAATGCTAGGCTCATCCAAAACATACATAACCCCCGTAAGTCCACTGCCAATTTGCGAAGCAATGCGAATACGTTGCGCCTCACCACCACTAATGGTTCTCGCATCCCTTCCCAAGCTAATGTAGCCAAGTCCAACATCAAATAAAAAGAAAAGACGCTCACGTATCTCTTTTAAAATCGGCTCAGAAATCATCTTATGTTGCGCTTTCATGTAGGCAAAGTTCTCATCGTTTTTGAAAAATTCTAAACATTTATCTATGGGCATTTCTAAGATGTCGGCGATGTTTTTTCCCGCCACTTTTACGGCTAAACTCTCCGCTTTTAAACGGTATCCACCACAGGTATCACAGATTTTTTCACTCATATACTCGCCCAACTCTTTTTCATCTTTCAGCATGTCATAAGCGATTTTAATAACCCCTTCCCATTTGCGTACGAGTTTATGTTTTTTCCAAAAGAAAGTCGCTTCTTCCACCCCGCCATGCAAGATAGCTCTTTGTTGATGCTCTTCAAGCTCTTCATACGGAATACGTGTATTAATACCAGCAGCCTCACAGTAGGCTTCTAAAAATTTGGCGTAAAAGCTTTTATTAAAGCCATAAAAAATCTTGATGGCACCCTCTTGAATGCTCACATTTTCATTGATAATTTTCTTTAAATCAAGCGTATAGCGAATCCCTAAACCATCACACACCCCACACGCCCCTTTAGGGGAGTTAAATGAAAACGAAAGAGGCTCTAAAGGCTCAAAACTAATCTTACAATCAAAACACGCCAAATGTTCACTGTAATGAATGTGTGAGGTAGGAAGTCCTACTTCCTCAGCGTTGGCAATATCTAGTTCCACCTCACCGTAACTCTCCAAAAGCGCTTTTTCGATGTCACTGGCGATGCGCTCAAAATTTTCTTCTCGCACCACCACACGGTCAATGATGACTTTAATCGTATGCTTTTTCGTTTTCGAAAGCTCTATCTCCTCATCCAAACGTACCATCACCCCATCAATTTGCGCTCTGACATACCCTTTGTGGCGCAAAGATTCAATCATATCCGCAAAACTTCCCTTTTTCTCACGCACAAGTGGCGCTAAGATAGAGAGCTTGGTTTCAGGAGGTAACTTTAAAACCTGTTCAATAATATCCGCCACAGACATCTGCGAAATCTCTTTACCACACAAATGACAGTGCTGTTTTCCAACTCTGGCAAACAATAGACGCAAGTAGTCATAAATCTCTGTAATGGTTCCTACCGTTGAGCGAGGATTTTTGCTGGTCGTTTTCTGATCTATCGCAATGGCAGGGGTCAGTCCTTCAATTTTTTCCACATCAGGCTTACCCACCCTGTCCAAAAACTGCCTTGCGTATGAGGAGAGCGACTCAATATAACGGCGTTGTCCTTCTGCATAAAGGGTATCAAACGCTAAAGTACTTTTACCACTTCCGCTAAGTCCTGTAAAAACCACGAGCTTATTTTTAGGAATTTCAAGGTTAATATTTTTAAGATTATTTTCTTTAGCACCGTAAATTTTGATCATAGGATATTCATCTCACTTAAAATTTTATTGAGGGTTAAGACAAACATAACCACATACAAGAATAAAAGCGCTCTTTTTTGCACTTTTTTCTCAACACGATGGGATAATTTTACCCCAAAATAGACTCCTAAAACAGAGCCAATCCCCACAGCCACACCCACGGTATAATCCACATGCCCACTCAGCGCTAGACTGATAAACCCTGAAATAGAGCCAAAAATAATAAAAAAGAGCGTGGTTCCCACCGCCTTTTTAATATCCCAGTGCAAAAAACCCACTAAAAAAGGGGTTAAAAAAATTGCTCCGCCCGTTCCTGTACTAATCGCAATCGCCCCAATAACTATACCAACACCAAAGAGCAAACTTTTTGATTCATTGGGTTCATGCGCTGGAACAATCGGTGCAGAAAAAAACTTGTAAATCGAGAGCGCTAAAATAGACGCAAAGAGGATAAGAAGCGCTAGTGAAGACAAAGCATCTACAATCAAACCGCTAAACCCAGCACCAATTAATGCACCAAATCCTAAATAAATACCGCTATGAAGCTGTAATACACCTGCTTTGTAGTTGTGGTAAGAGCCAAACATGGAGCTAAAAATCATCTGCATGACAGAGATGCCAATCGCCATTTTAATGTCATACCCAAAATAAATCAGTGTAGGCACTAAAATGGTACCGCCTCCAATACCAAAAAAGCCTGAGGAGAAACCTACTAAAAGACCAAAAAAACCAAGCGCAATCACCATCATTTTCACTTTAATTTAAGATACTTGATTCTACTTGAAGCGCTCTTAATAAATGGTTATCTTTACATGTAAAGCGTTTTTACATATAAAAATTTAAAAGACTTCTTGCAAAACTCATTTTGCAAGAAGAAAAAGCACCAAGGGTGCGTGGGCTTTCTGTCGAAGAAAACCCAATGTTAACGTAGCCTTTAGAGCTTTGCTTTAAAGGCGTGTTAAGAGTTTTGCAAGAACTCTTAATTTTATTTTCGAGAGAGTTTATAACCGATGGCAAGGATTCCCAACCAAATCGGAATAAGATAAACGGAGGTACTAATCCCCTCAATAAAAAGCATAATGCCCAAAATCATCACAAAGAAGACTAAACAAAGGATGTTGCCAAAGGGAAACCAAAAGGCTTTAAATTTGGGTTCGATGTGTTTTTTCATCATCGCATAACGAAATTTAAGATGCGCAAAACTAATCATAAACCAGTTCAAAACCAACGCAGAAACCACAAGCGCCATCAAAAATTTAAAGGCATCTTCTGGCATGAAATAGTTTAGAATGACACACGTTCCTGTAATCAGCGCTGAGAAAAGCACGGCATTAACAGGTACACCTTTATCGCTTAGTTTCATCAACTTTTTAGGCGCATTGCCTTGCATCGCTAAACCAAAAAGCATCCGTGAGTTAGAGTAAACCCCGCTGTTATATACCGAAAGCGCCGCGGTTAAAACGATGGCATTAAGAATATGCGCAATGATATTTTGGTCAATCACTTGAAAAACCATCACAAAAGGGGTCACATCTTTGGTCATATTCATCCATGGCATTAATGAGAGCAAAATGGCTAACGCACCAATGTAAAAAATCAAAATACGATAAATGACTTGATTGGTCGCTTGTGGGATCGTATGACTCGGATCATCCGTCTCCGCAGCGGCGATACCAATCAGCTCCAACCCACCAAACGAGAACATAATGAAGACCATCGCCATTAAAAAACCTTGAAGCCCATGTGGAAAAAAACCTCCCTCAAGCGCCCAAAGATTGCTAATTTTTGCACTCTCTCCACCGTTCCCGCTGATAAGCAGATAACTACCAAAAGCTATCATCGCAACAATCGCCACCACTTTAATAATAGAAAACCAAAACTCAAACTCGCCGTAAATACGAACATTCACCAAATTAACCAGATTGACCAGTACAAAGAAAAATGCCGCTGAAGCCCACACAGGAATATTGGGAAGCCAAAAGTGTACAAAGGTACCAATGGCGGTGAGTTCTGCCATCCCCACCAAAACATATAACATCCAATAATTCCACCCTGAAGCAAAACCCGCAAACGGGTGCCAGTATTTGTTCGCAAAGTGGCTAAATGAGCCAGCCACAGGCTCTTCAACAACCATTTCACCCAGTTGTCTCATAATCATAAATGCTATAAAACCACCCAGAGCATACCCTAAAAGTACCGCTGGACCTGTGAGTTGTACGGTGGTTGAAACCCCTAAAAAAAGACCCGTTCCAATCGCTCCACCTAAGGCAATAAGCTGTACATGCCTATTTTGCAAGCCTCTTGAAAGCTTATGTTTGTGCATACCATTCCTTTTAAAAAAGTCAAACCAGTATTGTATCTTTTTTCAAAAACATTTCGGTATGTAAAATTCTTAGCCATAATTTAAAAAAATTGATTTATAATGGCTCCTTAAAGGAGCAAAAAATGAGAGAAGCCGTCATCGAAGCAACCCACGCCTTTTTTGAAACCATTTTATGTGAAGTTCCTCAAAAAATTGAAAGTTTAGGAGAGTATTTTTACGGTTCTGCAATTTCACTGCTTGAAAATGAAGCTGAACACACGTGGTATCTTTTCTTTGAAAAAAAAGTCTTAGATGGGATTGCACTCAATCTTCTTTTTGAGGAAAATCTTTGTGAGGATGATTTGGATGATTTACTTAAAGAGATTGCCAATCAAATCATAGGCTCGGCCAAAGTGCTTTTAGAAGAGAAATATCCCCATAACAATTACCATTTATCTGTCCCTGAATTTATGGGCAATGTTTGCGCTCCCTTTCCCATTCCACTCAGCGATGCGCACCATTTTCAAATCCAAAATAGCACCTTCGTCATTGCACGCTAATCGTTACATGTAAAGAAGTGAAACGTCTTTTTAACAAATATCTATTTTTTAAAAGCCAACTTTTTTTCTTAAGTCACTTCTTTGTCTGCTTTTGTATAATCAACGCTTCAACTGTTTACCATTGTCTGTGGGGGTGCTAGCTTTTTAAAGCGGCTGAGATAATACCCCAAAGAGACCGTTAATGCGGTTTCACGAACCTGATCTGGGTAATGCCAGCGTAGGGAATAAGGAGATAAAAAGATGCCTAAAGTTCTCGACAATTTAGAAAAAATAGACGCTTCATACATTCAAAATTTCCCAAGTTCTCGTAAAATATACCTCCAAGGCTCACGAGAAGACATTCAAGTGCCGATGCGTGAAATCACATTGACGCCCACCGCAAAAAGTGATGGCACATTTGAAGAAAACCCACCACTTCACGTCTACGATACTTCAGGCGTTTACACTGACCCAAACGTCACCATCGACTTACATCAAGGCTTAAAACCTATCCGTGCCAAATGGATAGAGGAGCGAAATGACACGGAGCAACTAGAGGATTTTAGCTCTGCTTATTTTCATAAACGCTTTGAAGATGAAGAGCTTAAAACCCTTCGCTTCCCCAATCTTAAAAAACCACGCCGTGCGATGAAGGGCAAAAACATCACCCAAATGCACTACGCCCGTGCTGGCATCATCACGCCAGAGATGGAGTATGTCGCCGTTCGTGAGAACTGCAACCTTGAAGTCGCACGCCAAAACAAACTCTTAGGCGCTCAACACAAGGGTGAGCATTTTGGTGCAAACCTGCCTGAGATTTACACCCCTGAATTTGTCCGCCAAGAAATCGCCGCAGGACGAGCTGTTCTTCCTTTGAATGTCAATCACCCCGAAGCCGAGCCGATGATCATAGGTCGTAATTTCATGGTCAAGATCAACGCCAACATCGGCAACTCCGCCACCACCTCCTCCATCGAAGAAGAGGTGGAAAAAATGCTCTGGTCAACACGTTGGGGCGGCGATACGGTGATGGATTTATCGACAGGTAAAAACATCCATGAAACCAGAGAGTGGATACTTCGCAACTCCGCTGTGCCCATTGGTACGGTGCCCATTTATCAAGCGTTAGAGAAAGTTCATGGTATCGCAGAAAATTTAACATGGGAAATTTACCGTGACACGCTTATCGAACAAGCCGAACAAGGCGTGGACTACTTCACCATTCATGCGGGTGTTCGCCTTGCTTACGTACCGATGACCGCCAAACGCCTCACGGGAATCGTCTCACGAGGGGGGAGCATCATGGCAAAATGGTGTTTGCACCACCACAAAGAGAACTTCCTCTACACCCATTTTGAGGAAATCTGTGACATTATGAAAGCCTATGACGTGGCGTTTTCACTAGGAGATGGTTTGCGCCCCGGCTCACTCTACGATGCCAACGATGAAGCGCAATTTGCCGAGCTTGAAACTTTAGGTGAACTCACCAAAATCGCATGGAAACACGACGTGCAAGTGATGATCGAAGGTCCAGGTCACGTTCCGATGCAAAAAATCAAAGAGAACATGACCAAAGAGTTAGAAGACTGTTTTGAAGCGCCCTTCTACACCCTTGGACCCCTCGTGACTGATGTAGCTCCAGGCTACGACCACATCACCTCCGCCATCGGTGCTGCGCAAATCGGTTGGTACGGTACAGCCATGCTCTGCTACGTCACACCCAAAGAACACTTAGGCTTACCAAACCGTGAAGATGTCAAAGAAGGCATCATCACCTACAAAATAGCCGCCCACGCCGCCGACCTAGCCAAAGGCTTCCCCGGAGCGCAAATCCGTGATAATGCGATGAGCAAAGCCCGCTTCGAGTTTAGATGGTACGACCAGTTCAACATAGGCTTCGACCCAGACCGAGCCCGCGAATATCACGATAAAACCTTACCCGTCGAAAGTGCCAAAGTCGCCCATTTCTGCTCGATGTGCGGCCCAAAATTTTGCTCCATGAAAATCTCGCAAGATGTCAGAGAGTACGCTGAAAAAATCGGTGCCGAAGATGTCAATGTAGCGTTAGAAAAAGGGTTGGAAGAGCAAGCCAAACACTTTAAAGAGAGTGGTGGACAGATTTACATGTAAAAAACTTTTGAGCCCTTGAAATTCAAGGGCTCAACCTTGATATTCTTAACATTTGAAATGTGCCAACAAATTACCCTTAGAGCAATTCACTAGCTCCACTGATTGATTTACTATAGAATATCTTAAATATCCCATTTATTTTTTTGTATTTTTCTTTACAATTCTTAGACCTTTTTTTGAAAGTAATTCTAATTTTGAAGGGAATTGTATTTCAATTTCCTTTGTAGATTTATTTTTATTTTGTTCTTCAATCATATTTTTAAAAATGTTAATTGCACTTTCGCTACAATATTTTTCTACATATTCAAGCCATCTTTCCAAATTTGGCTTATTGTCAATTCTTTGACAGCCAGAGTTAGGGACTCTATTAATCATAGCCTTAACTTTGCTCCAAGTATGTTGAATTGAAATACCATCTGGGGTAAATACATAATAAAAATTCATCACTTACCTTTTTCATATTTTAATATTTAAAATGAGTAATCAAAAAGCCACTGAGAAGAAAATGGGACATGGCTTTACTTTTAACTTTCCCCATGTTTATTTTACATGTAAAGAACTCACACTTCCAACTTAATATCACCCTTCACATAATTATGCACCAGTGCTTGAATCAGGTTTTGGTACCCGATGCCTAGCTCTTTTGATTTTGCTTTGAGTACGGCTAGGTCACTGACGGAAAAGCGAATGGTGGTTTGCCTTTTTTCATTCAATGCTTTGGTATATTTGGCATGGTTTTGGTACGCACTCAGCTCTTGTTCATCCAAAGGTTTTTCGTGCCATTCGCCTGCTTCTATCTCTCCGAGGAGTTCTACTTCTTCGGTATCTAGGACTATTTTTTTTGTTTTCATTGTTTTTTACCTCCAAATGATTTGAGCAGTTTTCGGCTCGGAATAATGGTCTTTAAAAATATTTCACTCTCATTTTCCACGAAAGGAACATACCAAATGTACCCTTTCATCTCAACAACAAAAATCTCTTGATGGGGGTATTTTTCACGGTTAGGATGCATGAGGCGATTTAAAACAGTACCTTGTTCAATGTGATTAAGCACCTCTTCAAAACTCACCACTCGTTGAAGTTGCAAGAGTTGATTTTTGGCTTCATCCCAACGAATGATTTTATCCACACTTTTTCCTTATCGTTGATGAATTATTTTAGTATTTTGTAGATGTTTTGTCAATACACTATTTGACTGTTCCATGATGCGGATTACTCTCACCTCTAGGGATAAGTTCATCCATATTCTCTCCACCCACAAAATACGCTTTGCCAAACCCAAAGGTTGCTTCGCCATATGTCACGTTAAATTCATACAGATTAAAGTCGGTCATTTTTTTAAGTGTACCCACCATTTTGGCATCAAATTTCTCAGCAAACAGACCTAAAACCGCTTCAAAACGCTCACTGCCTCGCTCAATTTTTTGACTATCACACTGCAAACTGACACGCTTTCGTGCAAACACATTCTCCGTTTTACTCTCATCTTCCGCAAAAAAAAAGAGATACTTTTGTGTTTCTTTGAAGGTTTTTGGCATGAGTTGCGATGTCGGAGAGGTAAACGTAAAAGCGGTTGGTGTCGTACACATAAGGTGCGTACGAGCTAAAAGGGTGGTTATGGGTATCTAGCGTACCGATAATGGCGGTTTGAATGGTAGCAATAAACTCTTTCATGGTCTCTCTTTTTCTTTTTAGTCTACTATGAAAGGGTTAAAAGCGTTCTCCATAATGACAATTAAAACGACAAACTAAGGTTGCCTCTTTTGAGGCAAAAGTTATAGCCACGACGGTTTTGTCTCAGATAAAACGCCATCGCTCTGTGTAAACCCCTCTAAGCTGTTGGCTTTGGCTTGCACACAGATGAAACGAATAGCACTTGTATCGTCTGCTTTCATGCAACGCTCACCTTTTGGGTCTATCCGAAACGCATCGCCCTCTTGAATAGCAAATTCTTCACCATCGATAAACAAAAAACCTTTACCGCTTAGTACCACATACACTTCTTCATTATTTTTATGCGCATGCACAAAAGGTACACTCACCCCTGCTGGTAGTTCGTTGATAGAGACTTCTGCACCCGTTAGTGCTAATGCATCGTGAAGTACCACACGACCTAAAGATGCGACATCGCCACATGAGATTACTTTATAATTTTCTCCTGATTTTTCCATTCTATTTTTCCTTTTTTACTTTTAATCTCTATTTGTTAAGCATTAAAAACATCTCAATGTAAAAACGCCCTCCTTTATTAATTTGATATCTAACTATATAAGCAAATGTTTATTCTTGCTTTTCAAAATTAACAATCGCTTTTTCAAGCAAAATCTCTAAAAGCATCGCCTCTTCATCACGAAGACCAAAATACGCTAAGGCATTCAGTTTCTCTGAAATCATTTCGAACATTGGTTGGAGTTTAAATCCCTTTTGAGTGAGTAAAACCATCGTAAAGCGTGCATCACTCTCTGATTTTATGCGTTGCACATAGCCATTTTTTTCGAGTTTTTCTACTAAAACGGTAACAGTGGGTTTGGTGCGATGAATTTTTTTGGCAATCTCGCTCATTTCATGGGCATTGCCATCAAATAACAAACTCAAAATATCACCATGACTGGGGGCAATATCAAAAAGCTCCTGTTTTTTGAACTCTGCAATGATAAATTGATTGGCTTTTTCCGCCAAGCGGCTAGAAAGCGCTATAAGTCGTTGTTTTTTCATAAGGAGTATTATAATTAGATATCTAATTAATGTCAACTCTTTAAGCTAAATTTTTTCTTTACATGTAACACAAATATAAAAATTTCTAATTATTTTCTTAATTTCAAATTAAATTAACACATATTTAACACACATGTTTAATAATGCACCTGAATTAAAAAAATTTAATTAAAGGAGAGTTCATGGATATAATAGGACAATTTCCATTGTTTTATTTTCCTGAGTATGGAAGTGCTTGGATGATGGGTATTACGGGCACGATACACATCTTGTTTTCACATACTTCTGTTGGAGCGGCGATGTTGTTTGCCTTTTTGGCACACAAAGCCTATAAAGAAAATCGAAGTGATTACTACCCGTACATGAAAAAGTACGGCATGTTCTTGCTGATATTTTCCTATGTTTTGGGTTCGATTACAGGACCGGGCATTTGGTACACGGCAACGGCGGCTAGTCCTAGGGGCATTAGTGCGCTCATTCACAACTTTGTGTGGGTCTGGGCAACGGAATGGGTCTTTTTTATTTATGAAGTCATTGGCGTTTTTGTGCTGGTTTACTTCATGAACAAAATAGATAAAAAAACACATTTACAACTAACCTATACATTTGCGATTGCTTCGGTGGGAACCTTAGCGCTGATTATTGGTATTATCAGCTTTATGATGTGGCCAGGTACACAAGCCTACTATGCAACCGGTAGTGCGAGTGATGCTTTTTTTGGTATCAATACCTTCCCGCATATGTTCTTACGTGTTGGCTTTATGATTATGATGTCAGGGGTTATTGGATTGTTGATTTCCAGTGCTATGCGCAAGGAAAATGAAGAACTCTCCAATGAACTGAGCCGTAAAATGGGTTATGTAAGTATTTTTGGTGGGTTTATTACCCTCTTCTTCTTTGTCTGGTATATGGGAACATTACCTGATAATGCCCATGCGGTTTTTGCCTTTTCAAAAGAGACAATTATTCAAAATAGAATCATCCTCACCCTTGTTTTTATGAGCTATTTTGCAATCGCTATCATCAAACCAAAACTGATTCATCCAGCTCTTGCAAGTACGATGATAGCTGTCATTCTTATTTCAGGATTGTGGTCAGGTGAGAAGCTTAGAGAGTCTATGCGAAAACCATATGTTGCGGGTCAATACATCTACTCTAACCAAATCATCAGTCGTGATGTTCCTGGTAAAAACATTAAAAGTGAGCTTCCGATTATTGCGGAGAAAGGGCTTTTACATGTAAACCCTTTTGTTCCTAAACGCCTTAAAACGATTACCGAAGAAAATAAACTTGAAGCAGGTGCGCTTCTTGCAAAAATGGCGTGTTCTAACTGCCACTCTTTGGAGACAACAGGGGTTTATCGACCACTCAAAGATAAGTTAACAGGCATGGACAAAGAGGGAGTGAAAGCCATTTTATATGCAATGGGTGATGGTGCATTTTCCTACATGCCAACCCTTAAACTACCCGAACATGAATACGATGCCATGGCTGAATACCTCGCATCGCTTAAATACTAAGGAGAAAACATGGACGCATCTGTATTATTGGCACTAAGAGACCCTGCGGGAGTTCCTTTTTATCCTATCATTTTTCAAATACTCTATGTTTTAACATGGGCATTGCATATCGCTTTTGTACTTCTTTCATTAGGTTCCTTGGGGCTTTCGCTTTACGGTTCTGCAAAGGGAAGTAGCGATAAGTATTGGAGTATTTTAACACCACACCTGATTCAAACAGGCAAAATCAGCGTTTCAATTTTGATTGTTTTAGGAGTTGCACCACTTTTGTTTACACAAGTCATTTATGACCCAAATTGGTACGTAACCAATACGCTCTCTGGTATGTGGGTTTTCATTTTTATTTATAGTTTGATTGTGGGTTATAGTATGTATTATTGGTACTACTATGCCAATAAAGCTCAAAAATCAAGTAGTACCTTCATAGGGTTTATCTCATTTGCTATTTTGGTTTTTGCGGGTATTTTGATGCATAACTTTACCGTAACGTCACTTATGCCAACTGAATGGATGAATATGTACGCACCTAATGGTGTGGTTGATACGAGTGGCTGGACATTTAATGTTGATACCATTCGCCTTGCATTTATGGTGAGTTTGAGCATTCCTGTGGTAGGAATTTTCTTACAAAATTACAGCCGTTTTTTATCCACCCGTAAAGATTTTGAAGCATCTTTTATTGAGTACAGTGCTAAATTAGGCACCACACTTGCGGTCAGTGGATTGCTAATCAGTGCTGTTCTTTTTGTCGCATGGATGTTCCAAATCAACTACCTCTTTCATCCTGTATCCCTTGCTACGATTGTGGGAGTTGTACTGCTCTTGGCGATGGCGAAAACCAATCGCAATAGCTACTACACAACCTTAGTTTTAGTCATCGTTGCCCTTTTGATTTCAACCATCAGAGAGCTGATTCGTTTTGATCTGATGATAGATTTGGGCTATAACATCTATGACTATCCTGTCAATCTTGAGATTCCAACGATTGTTATGTTCCTCTCAACGTTCCTTATTATGGGATTTGTAGGGGTAGCCTATCTCTTAACCATGGCATGGAAAGTCGGTAAAAACGAAGGTGTTTTTGATGGTTCTAAAGATGCGCTTGTAAGCAAACTAGGACAATCCACCCTCTATATTATGATTGCATGGATGGCAATCTATTTTGCATGGGGTATTGGTATCTTATTTAACAATATTCTCTAAAAAAAGGTGTACCAATGCTTTAGGCTTGGTACACTCTCCTCTTTTTCTTCTTACATGTAAAAACAAAGTGCCCTTTCAAGAACCCTATGATAGGATTTTTCTATCATTTAAAGGAGTTTTATGAAACTGATTTCGTGGAATGTCAATGGCATTCGAGCCGTCGCAAATAAAAATGCTTTTAGCTGGGTCGATGAGGAAAAACCCGATGTTTTATGTTTGCAAGAGATCAAAGCTGAAGCGCACCAAATTCCTGAACCTCTTTTCACACACCCTTTTACATGTAAACATATCAATTCGGCTACGAAAAAAGGCTACTCTGGCACGATGAGCTTTTCAACACGTCTGTTTGATACAACCAATACCGCATGGCACATCGACCATACCAAAGAGGGGCGCATCTTAGAACACCACTTCGGTGATGTTGTTTTGTTCAATGTCTATTTTCCCAATGGACAACAAAGTGAAGAGCGTTTACGTCATAAAATGCAGTTTTACAGCGACTTTTTAGCCCACACCGAAGCCCTACGCACAATGGGCAAAGGAATTATTATCTGTGGCGATGTCAATACAGCACACCGAGAAATCGACCTTGCCAATCCCAAAGCCAACGAAGATATCTCTGGCTTTTTGCCCATTGAGAGAGCGTGGATCGACACACTTTTAGCAAAAGGCTACCTTGACACGTTTAGAGAAGTGCATGGGAATGTTAAAGACGCCTACTCGTGGTGGTCGTATCGCTCAGGGGCAAGGGAGCGAAATGTGGGATGGAGAATTGACTACTTTTTTATCTCCAAAGAGCTTCAAAAAAATCTCAAAGACGCCTTTATTTTACCGCATATTCAAGGCTCAGACCATTGTCCTGTGGGTATTGAAATAACGCTTTAATCCTTACATGTAAAAAAGGTTAATCAACAATTTAACCTAAATAAACTATAATAAAACGTATTTATAAAGGTTTTGGAAGAGTTTTTGCTTAAGTAAAAAATCTCATCATGACAAAGGAAAACCATTGGACGCAGCCGATCAAGAGTATGTTGAACGTAAACTTCTTTCAGGATTTGAAAATTTACTGGATATTAGTGTCGATTTTGTTGCAGAACTTGGAACAACAACCCTTACAATTCAGCGTCTTTTAAAACTGGAAAAAGGTTCTGTCATTGACCTTGAAAAACCTGCGGGAGAGAGTGTTGAGCTTTACATCAACAATAAAATTTTTGGTAAAGGCGAAGTCATGGTGTATGAAAAAAACCTTGCCATTCGTATCAATGAAATTTTAGACTCCAAAACGGTTATTCAATACTTTAAAAAAGAGAATCGATGAAAATTTTTCTTGCCATTATCACCTTATGCGCGTGGGTCAATGCTGCAAATTTATTAACCTACAATGTTTATGAAAGAACAGATAGAGTCGATGTAATGCTCTCCTTTGATGCACCGCACGAGGGAAGTATTACTCAAAAAAATGAGACCAATGCTATTATCTTGACCATTAACGATTTGGGATACGATAAGATGATTGAAAAGAGTATTAACTCTGAAATCATTCAAGAATTAACCATCCTTCCTGAAAAAAACAATACCCTTCAAATTATTCTTAAAAGCAACAAAAATATCAGTGTCGTCGCTTCTAAAACGGTAGATGGATTTGGACTTCGTATTCGTAGTAGCATCCTACAAGCATCCTCTGCCTCACAAAATACAGCGCTACAAACACCATCTTCTAGCACGTCTGCCCCTTCAAGCTTTGAGCTTGTAGATACCCGCTATATTATTGTGATTGCTATTTTACTGATTTTAATTGCGCTGATGCTCTGGATAAAACGCCGTATGGCATTTCAAACCACCAACAAACCAATGCCATCACGTTCATCATGGCTTTTTAGCCCTAAAACTACTAATTCTGGGCATGAAGTCACCCTTTTGCATAAAAAAATAATTGACAACCAAAACAGCATTGTGCTCTTTGAGTACGGTTCCATCAAATACCTTGTTATGACAGGAAGTTCAAATCTTTTACTCGAAAAGTTCCAAAACGGTGAAGTGAAAGATGACAATGACTTCGAAAAAGTTTTTGAGGAAAATCGCCGCCGCTTGGATGAGTATCTTAAATTGCAAGACACAAGCAAACAACAAAACAGTTATAAGGACAAAGCTTCTGCTGATTACGCTCCCTATGATGATACGCATTAACCACGCATGACCATTGCGATTTCCATTTTATCCATCTACGCCTTCATCCTTTTGGGATTTATGGCAAAAAAGATGCTCAAAGAGCAGATGAACGAAAAAGGCATGATCTTGATGTCCATCTACTTTTTACAACCCATGCTCTCTTTTTGGGGACTCTCCACAAAACCCATTCAGGTGGAACTGCTTGAAGCGCCTTTTTGGTATCTTGTGATCTCTTTTATCTGTATTCTTATTAGTGGCGTCATTGGTCGTCTTTTTTTTAAAGAAGATATCAAAGAAAAATCCATCATTACCATTTGTGTTGTCCTTGGCAATACAGGCAACCTTGGGATTCCTTTAGGGATGGCACTCTTTGGCGAAGCCTCTATCATTTATATGAGTATGATTAATTTAACCAATGTTTTTGTCGTCTATACGTTGGGTGTCTTTTTCTATTCAAGGGGAAATTGTAGTATTAAACAATCCCTACTCAACATTGTGAAACTTCCCGTCATTTGGTTTGCCACGTTGGCTGTACTCATGAATATTTTTGATATAAAACTCCATCCTGCGATGCAAACACCTTTGCAAATGGGTGCTTATTGTACGATGGTCATTCAATTAGTCATTTTTGGGATGTACCTTTATAACATTAAACTGCGTAGCATTAACTATAAACTACTGTTCCATGTGAGTATCATTAAATTTATCATAACACCACTCATTGCAGGATGGATTCTTTATAGCATGCTAGAACTAGAGCCGATGCTAGCAACCCTTATTTTTATCGAGCTTATCGTTCCCTTAGCCGTAACCAATGTCAATCTAGCAGCACTCTATGAGTGTAAACCTTTGGATGTAACAGCCATGGTCTTTTTTACCTCATTGATTTTTATTCCTTTTTTTATTTTAGTGAGCAACTTGCTCCATTACCTTCATATTGTGAGTTTACCATGAAAGACAAAGAAGCGAGAGTCAAATATATCCGTGCATTGGAGCGTTTTTTAGGAAGCTGTATCAGTGCCTTAAAAAATGAAAATTTTGACTATGCCCTTTTTGTCAAACGTGTTGAGAAGAGCTTAAAAACACTTCAAAAAGTTGAACCGATTCATTTAGATTCTACCTATACCAATGGGCTACAAAACTATGCCAATCTTGTAGCCCAAAGCATTCTAAGCGAAGATAGTGACCCTCAAGAGATTCATAGAAAACTCTTAAAAGAGGCGAATTTGCTAGAGAAAGAGAAATACAGGGGAAGTTATAAAAAAGAGAAACACAAAGCACAAGGGTTTAACGACGGTTATTGAGCAAAAAAATGCGCAATCGCCTCACGCATTAACACCTTATCTTCAATACGATTGATTTTATCTCGGAACTCAGAAGCTTCACGAAAGCCTTTTGAATAGGTATGTAAATGCTTACGAAAAATCGAAACACCTTTTTCGCCATAAAACTCAACCATTGCATCATAATGTTCTAAAACAATTTCTAAAATCTTCGTTTTTTCAACATGATGCAATCCATTTTTAAGCTGATAAAAAATCCACGGATTACCTAACGCTCCTCTACCAATCATGAGGTTTTTACACCCTGTCACACTCATTACATGTAAAGCTTTTTCAAGACTCGTAATATCCCCATTCGCAATCACAGGAATTTTCACTGCCGCACGTGCCTCTGCAATCGCTTGATAATCCACTTCCGCTTTATACGCACCTGAACGTGTTCGCCCATGCATACTCATAAAATCTGCACCCGCATTTTCACACGCTTTGGCAATCAACTCTGGAATCTTCGTATTAAACCCCAAGCGTACTTTTGCACTCGTGTAACGCTTATTAGAATAGGTCTTAATAGTTTCAATCACTCGTTGCATATGATCTAAATTGAGCAAGAGCGATGAGCCTGCTTCTTGTGCGACCATTTTAGGAACAGGACACCCACAATTCAAATCAATACCCGCAATGCCCTCCATGTCATTTAAAATCAAGACCGCTTCTTTGATAGACGTTAAATCAGAACCGACTATTTGTACAATATAAGGAATTTCTAAAGGAGATTTTGTGAGCATTTTAAATGTTTTTTCTGATTTGAAACGTAGGGCATTAGCACTAATCATCTCTGAAAATGTCACATCTGCACCAAATTTTTTAACCACAGAACGAAAAGGAAGATCTGTAAAACCAGCAAGCGGAGCAAGGGCTAAAATACCCTGCTCAAAATCTATCGTATCTATCATATATTTAAGAAGGTGTCGATGTTAATACTTTTACCATTATCTCTTAAGAAAAGAAGTGTTCTAAACTTGACAAACTCCTCAGGGTCAGAATTGAGTAAAATCTCACGAATTTTATCAATCATCTGTAAATCATACAGAACATACAAATACGCATCCGCAGCCACACTCCCTTTTGAATTGTAAAGCTTTTCAAAAAGTGCAATCAAAGAATCAGGTGAAAATTTCACTTTAATTTTACGTGCCAGTTCAACATAATCCATTCGATCAGCGTTGAGTTGCTCTAAAATCTCCTCAATGGATTTAATATCCATTTCAAAGCTATCATCAGAATTTAAATAACGCTCCATCATACACGCAAATGCTTCCTTCTCAATAGGAAAGTTGTAACGCTTAATTTCATTGAAACTGGCAAACCCTAAAAGCGTTTCATACGCTTTTTTACACAAATCTCCCTCAAGCTCTTTACAATTTTTCAAAACTTCAAACGCATATTTTGGCTCAACTTTAAGACGATTCATACTGTTTTGAATCACCAAAGGATTCTCTTTTGAAAGTTTATACTTTTTTAAATCTTCATAGTTTCCATTGGCAATGCTAATTGCAACCGCAGAAGCCGCCGCAATGTCTTCTTCAATAAACGAAGAGGGAATAGAAGGATCAAACTTCATGGCTTGAAGCATTTTACCCGCAAATTTAAATCCATCCGTTTTATAAGAGGCATTTAAATTCTCTCCTAAGATACGATTTTTTGCCTCTTCATGAAACACTTCGCTATCTTTTTTCCACGCACGTTTGTATAAAAAATCTTTGAAGTTATAAAATACCAAATGTCCCACAGAAGCAATACACAAAAACAACACAGGGAAAACGATCCAAAATGCCACTGGGAGAGTCATCGATAAACCAAAAAATTCTAAGGTATAACTCTCTCCATTAAAACTATAAACATAAAGTCCGATAGCCAACATATAAATCAGTGATACTAAAAAATAACGTTTAATTCCCATGTGTTTCTCCCCTGCGTTCTCTTACTTAGTTTTTGCCGATTTCTCAATAATCTCTCGACACACAATACAATATCTCGCATGAGGTTTTACTTTAAGGCGTTGAAACCCAATATCTTCCTCACACATTTCGCACATCCCATACGAGCCATTGCGAATTTTATTTAAAGCAAACTCTATCTCATTAAGCTCTTTGGTTTGTTGTGTACTAATCGCCTGTTCAATCATACGATCCGTACTCACGGAAGCATGATCTGCCTCATCCCCAACTTCACTGTCTTTTAAATCTTCGATTTCTCGCATCGAATCTTCAATATTTTTCTTAATTTGAGTTTTTCTTTCTTTTAGAATATCCTCAAAATGCTTTAGCTCGTGCTCTCTCATTCTCTGTTTCCTTTACGAAAAATTGAAACCATTATAGATAACTATTTGTGATAGGGATGGTTATTTTTTATGCACAATCCCCGATAAATCTGTTCAAATAAAACCACCTTTGCGATTTTGTGCGCATATGTTAATCTACTTAAACTTATAATCTTTTGAGTTTTACCTAAAAAAGCCTCTTCAAAGCCAAAAGCACCTCCAATGAAAAAATTAATATTCACATCATAATCAAAAAGCGTACTAAACTGTTCACTGTTTAGCTCTTCTCCTTGAACATCTAAAGCGACATTGTACCCTTTTAAATGGGGTTCATACGCTTTAGTGTAAGAAGTTCTAGCCTCTTTTGCACCCACCATCTGTGCGGCTGCAATTTGTTTATTAAAGAGCGTTATCGCTTCTATTTTAGCGAAGCGAGAAATCATTTTAGTGTATTCACCAGCAATGCCGTCTAAGGCTTTATCGCTGCTTTTTTCTATCGTAAAGAGGGTGATATTCATGCTTTGAGTTTTAACTCAAAAGCCTCTTTATGACACGACTCACCCAAAAGTGTCAACAAGTCTGAGAGAACCTTTTTCATATCACTGCGTTTAACAATCATATCAATTAAGCCATGTTCCAACAAAAATTCAGCTTTCTGGAAGCCTTCTGGTAGATCGGCACCAATCGTTTGTTTAATGACTCTCTGACCCGCAAAACCCACTAAAGCACCCGGTTCAGCCATAATAATATCACCTAAAAAGGCAAAAGAGGCACTAACCCCACCCATCGTTGGGTCGGTTAAAACAGAGATGTAGGGGAGTTTTGCATCAGCAAGTTTCGTGAGTGCGGCAGATGTTTTAGACATTTGAAGCAAAGAGAAGGTACTCTCTTGCATACGAGCACCACCACTGGCACTGATAATAATTAAGCCCTCTTTATTGGCAATCGCACGATGAATCGCTCGTACAATTTTTTCGCCCTCAACAGAACCTAAACTTCCGCCCATAAACGCAAAATCAAACACAACAAGCTGAACGCTCACACCATTGATTTTACATGAACCACATACAACAGAAGAGTTTTTTCCTGTCTTCTCTTGCGCCTCTTCAATCCGTTTTTTATACGATTTTTTATCTACAAATTTGAGGGGATCTATAGGAGCTAATTTCGTATCAAACTCAACAAAACTTCCTTCATCACAGAGCTGTTCGATACGTTGTTTGGCAGAGATACGCATATGAAAACCACACTTTGGGCAGACATTTAAACACTGTTCAACTTCTTTATAATACATCAAAGATTGGCAGGCACCACACTTCACCCAATGGCTTGGGGCTTCGCTTGGAGTAGATTGCATTTTTCGGATGCTGCTGAAAATTTCTGCAAATCGCATAGGTTTTATCCTCGTGTAAAGCTAATCGCTTTTAAATAAGCCTATCATTTTATCGAAAATTTCCTTATCTTTACTTACGAGGAAAATCTCACCCTCACAGAAGGTCTCTAAATCCGCACACATAAAAAGACCCGCTTCAATATCATAAGAGCGCATTTTGCCAACATAAAGGACAAAATCAACGTCGTGGGCGTAGGCTAAAGAGAGGGCAAAGGCACCAGGAGAGCGGTATTTTATCTTGGCATCAAAAAGTTTCTGATGCACACAATTTGAAGCGTACGAACGCTCAAAAATACCCACTTTTGAAAAGCTATTTTTTCTTACATATAAAAAGGTATCTGAGCCAATTTTACCTTGCCTTAACCCCTGTTCATCCTTGATAAAAACATCCCCATTGGCTAAATTTACAATGACCGCTTGGGTACATTTTCCTGCTTCAAAATAGGCCACAGAAGTTCCATAATAGGGTAAATGAGAGAGCAGATTGTCACTTCCATCAATGGGATCCAGTACAATGCGAGCGGAAGTAGCGGGGTTTTCAATGACCCCACTCTCTTCTGATAAAATCTCTCCAAAAGGCAGAAGATGTTTAATAAAAATCTTCTCTGCTTCTAAATCAATCCCCGCACTTCTATCCCCTCCCGCACCCACTTCAAATGCTTGATGATGCGTAGTCTGCAAACCCTTTACATGTAAAAGGGTATAAAGCTCTTCATTCGCACGTAAAACCGCCTCAATAAAACGCATTAGCCGAGCAGTTTCTTGATGATGTGCATCGCTGCTTCTTTGCCCTCTTTGGCTGCGGTGACAACAAGATCAGAACCTCGCTTACAATCTCCACCCGCATAAACCCCTGATTTGGTCGTTTGATACTCATGATTGACGACAATGCACCCTGATTTATTCACCTCAATGCCATTTTCAGCTAAAAAAGTCGGAACAGAAGGACTAAAACCTAAAGCAAAAATAATCACATCCGCATCCACTCTAAAATCGCCACCTTTGACAATTTCCACGCACTGACGGCAACTCGCATCTTTAGCGCCCAAAATCGTTTTATGCATATCAATACCCACCACAGCGCCATCAGAATTAACCAAAATCTCTTTAGGTGTCACGTTGTAAACAAACTCCGCACCCTCTTCAATGGCATTTTTAAACTCTTTTTTACTGCCTGGCATATTGTATTTATCTCTTCGATACAAACAAGTCACACTCTTAGCCCCCTCACGAATGGAGGTTCTAAGACAATCCATCGCCGTATCGCCACCACCGATGACCACAACATTTTTACCCTTAACTTCAAACTTTTTATCGTAGGCTTCATTGAAAAGCTTTTTTTGAATGGAACGTAAAAAGTTAATGGCAAGAAAGACACCCTCAGCGTTTTCATTGGCGATATTCGCTTTGCGTGGACTCTCCGCACCAATGCCTAAAAAGATAGCATCATGACTGTGTGCCACCTCATCAAAACTCAGCTCTTTACTGCCTACGTGTGTGTTTACATGTAAAGAAAGACCCGCTTCTTCAAGCCACTTGACACGACGTGCTACCACCTCTTTATCGAGTTTAAAACCAGGAATACCATAGGTTAAAAGTCCGCCCGCTCGGTTTTGCTTATCGTATAAACTGACCGCAATACCCGCACGAAGTAAGTAGGTTGCACACGCCAATCCTGCAGGTCCCGCACCAATTACCGCTACTTTTTTCTTGGTCGTAATCCCAGGGAAAGATGGTTTTAATCCTCGCTTGAAACCATCTTCTGAGATAAATGTCTCAATCGCCCCAATCGTAATTGCACCATACCCATCATTGAGCGTACAATCTCCCTCGCAAAGGCGATCTTGCGGACAAATACGCCCTGTAATTTCAGGAAAAGGGTTGGTTTCATTGGAAAGATTAAACGCCAACTCTTTCTTCATCCCACTGGTTGCTTTGAGCCAAAAAGGAATGTAGTTATGCAAAGGACATTTACTATGGCAAAAAGGGTCGCCACACTGCACACAACGATCCGCCTGTTCTCTAGCGTCTTCTCGACCCATCACTTCATAAATCTCTTTAAAATCTCTGACCCTATCACTGGTTGAGCGCTTTCTTGGCTCAATTCTCTCTTCATTGATAAAATTTTGCATCTTAGTCTCCTTGCGCTGGGTTGAGTGGTACATTGGTCATATCTTTAGGGCGTACCATCCAAAAATCTCTTAAAACATCACGGAAATTCTCTAAAATATGGGTAGCTTTGAAACTCACCGTCTCATTGATATGCGTTCGAAGGAGGCGTTTTAAGAAGTGGCGTGCTTCATCCATGTCATCCGTATCAATACGCTCTGCCACAACCAACTCTTGATTGAGTTTGTCAATAAAATCACGGTTTTCATCGTAGATAAACGCCACACCGCCTGTCATACCCGCACCAAAATTTACACCCGTACTGCCTAAGATAGCAACCACACCGCCTGTCATATACTCACACGCATGATCACCCGTCCCTTCAACAACCGCCGTAGCGCCTGAGTTACGCACACAAAAACGCTCACCCACATTGCCCGCAACAAAGAGTTTTCCACCCGTTGCGCCATACAAACAGGTATTGCCCGCACACGAGTAACCTCTGCCTTGATACTTTGGAGCAATAACGATTTTTCCACCGTTCATGCCTTTGCCCACATAATCATTGGCAGTGCCTTTGAGATTAATGCTAATACCATTGGCTAAAAAAGCCCCCAAAGATTGTCCTGCTACGCCATTGAGTCTAAAGACAATGCTCTCATCTTTTAGCCCTTTATTGCCATAGTATTTCGCAATTTCACCGCTGATGAGTGTGCCAAAGCTTCGATTGGTATTGCAAATGGATTTGTGCAACACCATTTTTTCATCAGGATTTTCAATAACTTTGTAAACCTCTTTTAAAATCTCTTTCTCAAATTCATTTTTATCAAACGGCTCATTGGCTTTGCCATTGTGCGTGTTGGGTCCTTCGAGTCGCATCAGAACCGAAGAGAAGTCAAACTTTTTCGCAAAGCTATCTTCAATTACATGTAAAAGATCGCTTCGTCCAATAATATCTTCCAAACGCTCATAGCCTAAGTGTGCCAATATCTCACGCACATCTTCAGCCAATAGGGTAAAGAAGTTCACCAATTTATCGACCGTACCGACAAAGTGTTCACGAAGCTTCTCATCTTGCGTTGCCACACCCACAGAACAGCGGTTTAGGTGACACACACGAAGCACTTTACACCCAATAATCGTCAAAGAGAGCGTTCCAAACGCATAACTCTCTGCCCCCAATAAAGCAGCCTTAATAACATCAAGTCCCGTTTTTAAACCACCATCGGTTTGCAAATGAACACTATCACGTAAATGGTTTGCTTTGAGTGCATTATGCGCTTCACTCAGCCCTAATTCCCACGGATTTCCCGCAAATTTAATGGAGGTTAAAGGTGCTGCACCCGTACCACCATCGCCTCCTGAGATAATAATTTTATCCGCATACGCTTTAGCAACACCCGCTGCAATCGTTCCAACACCTGCTGTGGAGACTAATTTCACCGTAATAATCGCATCAGGATTAATCTGCTTCATATCAAAAATAAGTTGCGCCAAATCCTCAATCGAGTAAATATCGTGGTGTGGCGGAGGAGAAATCAGTGTAACACCTGGAATGGTATAACGAAGAGTGGCAATGAGTGGTGTCACCTTATGCCCTGGAAGCTGACCACCCTCACCTGGTTTTGCACCTTGTGCCACTTTAATTTGAATCTCTGTGGCGGAGCGTAAATACTCAGGTGTTACGCCGAAACGACCCGATGCAATCTGTTTAATTTTAGAGTTTTTATGGGTTTTAAGACGCTCTGGTGCTTCACCACCCTCGCCTGAGTTACTCATACCCCCAATTTTATTCATCGCCTCACCTAGCGCTTCATGCGCCTCGGGAGAGATAGAGCCTAAACTCATCGCTGCTGTAGCAAAACGCTTAAAAATAGCCTCTTTACTCTCTACTTTCTCCAATGCGATAGGCTCACGATCAGATTTGAGTTCAAAAAAGTCACGAATCATTTTAAAGCCACGGTTATTCACCATTTTGGTAAATTCCGCAAAATCTTTTTTCTCCGCTGTCACAACGGCTTTGTGAATCGCATGGACAATATGCGGATGATAGTCGTGAAACTCTTGCCCCTCAATGTATTTGTAAAATCCACCAATTTCAAGCGGAAAGAGTTTTTTGTTAATGTTTAGATCATACGCTTTTGCATGGTTGTTTGAAAGACGCTCTTCAATATCGCTATATCCAAGCCCTGGAATCATTGAAATCGCACCATTAAAACACTCTTTAACAATCTCGCTAGAAAGTCCTAAGACATCAAATAAGGCTGAGTTTCGATATGAAGCAATCGTTGCAATACCCATCTTCGACATAATTTTGAGCAAGCCTTGATTGATAGCGTGACTGACGTTTTTAAGTTTTGTTTTCGTCTCATATGCACTCATCTCACTCTTTTTGCACTCATCCAAAACGGTTGCGTATAAAAGATAGGGATAAATCGCACTGGCGCCAAACCCAACCATAGTGGCACACGAATGGGCATCCAACGCTTCACCGCTAATGGCAACAATGGAGACCAGCGAGCGCACACCCTCATCCAATAAAACCTGATTCACTCGACCAATGACCATAGTCATCGGCATCGGTTTTTGTTTTTCACTCATTCCTCTATCATCAAGGAAAACGATGCGAACACCCTCTTCTTTGACGGCTTGAACGATGTCATACACCAAATCTTCAAGACTACCTTTAAGGTTGTCTTCAAAAAGGGTTGAGAAATAGCGATTTTTATACTCTTCTTTATAACGAGGTTTACTGGCATCACCAAACGAATCAATAATTTCATATTTTTCTTGCATTAAAAGAGGTGAAATGGTTTTAATACAAAGGGCGTGTTCTTCACCCTCTTCTAGGATATTGCGAATGATGCCAAAGTTGGTATTTAAACTCATAACGACTTTTTCACGAATCGGGTCAATCGGAGGATTGGTGACTTGTGCAAATTTTTGTTTAAAATAATCACTAAAATTACGCTGTGTTTGGCTAAATGCCGCCATTGGGGTATCATCCCCCATAGAGCCAACACCCTCTTTGCCATCTTTCATCATCGGCTCAAGCACCATATTTTTGACTTCTTGCGTGATGTTAAAATAGCGCTGTTCTATCTCTAAATTTTCACGTACATAATCCGTTGTTTTTGAAAACGGGATATCTACAAACTCTTGCAGGTAAACAAGCCCTTTATTAAGCCATTCTGTGTAAGTGTTGGAGCTTTTAATGTAGTCATTGATGTCATCATCTTTCATGATTTTGCCAAATTTAAGGTCTAAGCCTATCATTTGACCACTTTGTAAACGACCACGCTCAATGATGTTATCCTCTTCAATATCTAAAACACCGTATTCACTTGAAATCAGAATGCGGTCATCTTTGGTAATGATATATTTGGCAGGACGCAAACCATTTCTATCCAATACACAGGCAATGTAACGTCCATCGGTCAGAGAAATCGCAGCAGGACCATCCCATGGCTCAAAATTGATACTGGAGTATTCATAAAATGCTCGAAGCTCTGCATCCATATGAGGAGCATTTTGCCATGGTACAGGAATTAAAGAGCGAATGGCTTTGAAAAAATCAAACCCATTAATCAACATAAATTCAAACATATTATCTAAACTTGCGCTATCGCTGACATCTGCGTTGGTTAAAGGATAGAGTTGTTGAAGCTCTTCTTGCGTAAAAACAGAACTTTTTATAGACTCGCTACGCACTTGTGTGTAAAAACGATTCGCTGAAATAGAGTTAATCTCACCGTTATGCGCTAAAGTGCGAAACGGTTGTGCGAGTTTCCATTTGGGAAGGGTATTGGTCGAAAAACGTTGATGAAAAAGTGCAAAGGTTGCTTTAAACGCTTTATCGCTCAAATCGGGAAAAAAGGTTTTAATGTAGGTTGGCATCACCAACCCTTTATACGAAATCACTTTACTTGAAAAAGAAGCAATATAAAAATCAAAAGCCTGTGCTAACTTTTTTTCAACCATTTTACGGGTTAAATACAATAATGCTTCAAAGCGTTTTGTCGCAACCAATGAAGAAGAGGTTACAAAGGCTTGTACAATTTGGGGTAATGAATCCAGCGCTAATTTTCCAAGCGCTTTTGTTTTGACGGGTACATCACGGTACAAGAGGACTTTCAAGTCATTTTGCTCACAGGTCTCTTCAAAAATCTGTTTTTGTTCATCATTTTGCAAAAAAATCATTGCGACCGCAAACTGCTTTGGCAAGTCCACACCCAATTTTTTTGCTTCGTTTTTCATAAACTCAGTGGGCATTGAAAAAAGAAGACCACTTCCATCGCCACTCTTACCATCTGCGGCTATCGCACCTCTGTGCATCATACGCTCTAACGCCGTAATTGCATCTTCAACATTTTCATGGGTTGGGATATTTTTTATGTTTGCGATTAGTCCAAAACCGCAATTGTCTTTAAATCCTGTAATAAGATCCATTGCACAAGCCTTTTATGGAATTTTCATCAAAAATCTGACAAATTTTAAGTTAAAAGCGAAGGATGTTACACAAAAAACAATTAAAAAACAATTAAACACTATTTTATGCTATTTTGAACACTTACTTATCGTAAATAAAATTAATTGTCAATAAATTTAATATATAAATTTAATATACTAATTTTAAAATTTAATATTATTGCAATATTTGAATGCTAAAATTCCTCATGCAAGGTTATATTATCAATATTACACGGGTTAAAGACGAAGACCTCATTGTCACCCTTCTCACACAAACGAGTATCAAAACACTCTACCGATTTTACGGGGCAAGACACTCCACTATTCATTTAGGGTATAAAATTGACTTTGAAGCGCTTCCCTCCCTCAAATCCTCGCTCCCTCAGCTACGTTCTATCCTTCATTTAGGCACTTCGTGGAATACCCATCGTGAGCGAATGCTATTATGGCAACCTTTTGTGCGTCTTTTTTATACTCATCTCAAGGATATTGCGTCCTTAGAGCCTTTCTACTTTGAACTTTTAGAGTCTTGTGCTGCTATTTGGGCGAAACAAAATCCTAAACGTATAGCCATAGAGGCTTATGTTAGGCTTTTAGAGCATGAAGGAAGACTGCATGATGATTTTATCTGTTTTAATTGTGAAGAGCCCATAACGAGTGATTTAACACTCATTCGAGCCTATTTACCCGCACACAAAAATTGTGCATGGAATCAAACGTTTTCGCTTTTACATGTAAAAAGGTTGTTTGAAGAAAAAAGCACCATAGCACTCAGCGATGAAGAGGTGGATGTGCTATGGAAGATTTTATTGGAAGGGTTTTAACGTTTAGAAAACTACGTCAGCGTTATGCTAAAAAACGCTCATCGCAAAAACTTGAAACCTGTAAACTCTCAAACGCTTTTTTAAGAGAAATAAAAAGCTCAGGGTTTTCTTGTTCCATTTGAGCCAGCATCTCTTTGGTACGAGTACGAATCACAGGCATTTTTACATCAAAACGCATCGCAGGACACGCCTCATCACCAATGGTTGGCATGTTATGCTCTTTTGCACAATCTCTGAGTTGACGCTCTCTTGCATGTATCAACGGGCGAATTACATGTAAGCCATTCTGGGCTGTATAAATTGGAGGCATGGAACGCAAAGTTCCATTGTAAGAGAAGTTCATAAAAAAGCTCTCCACCGCATCATCCAAATGGTGTGCAAGTGCTAATTTTGTATAGCCATACTCCAGAGCATAGGTATAGAGCGCACCCCTTCGCATTCGTGAGAAAAAACTACAAAAAGAGGAGTTTTCTCGAATTTTATCTTGCGCCAAATCAAAAATTTTCGTATCCACAATTTCATGGTCTATCTCATGCTCAACACAGTGCTGATGCAGTGTATCTAGCTCTTCACCCATACCATAGGTAATCGTAACCGCCTTAAACTCAAAATCAAACGGAGCAACCCGTTGCATATGCTTTAAAATATGGGCAAGGCTGAGTGAATCTTTACCGCCACTAAGCCCCAAAAGAATCCTATCACCCTCGCAAATAAGCTTATAGCGCGCGTTGGTTCGCCCAGCAATACGCAATAAACGTTTACTAATATTAAGCATCTGCCAATTCATCCAACATGGCAATAATAAACTGCGCACTCTCTTTAGCTGAGCTTACTAAAAACTCATCAAAGCTAAAACCTGCATCCATGTCCGCTGCATCACTAATCGCACGAAGCACACAAAAAGGAATCTTTAGCGCATCACACACAACAGCAACTGATGCACCTTCCATTTCAGTCGCATCTGCCTTAAACGTCGTATGAATCCACTCTTTTTTGACGCCATCGCAAATAAACTGATCTCCCGTGGCAATAATGCCCTCTTGCAAAATGATATTTTGTGCCTTGGCTACTTTATGCGCTAAAGCTCGAAGCGACGCATCGGTGTCAACATACACAGACCCCTCAGGCACATACCCATGCGGATGCCCAAAAGCGGTAATATCTAAATCATGCTGGGCTAAAGCCGTTGCAACAAGGACATCACCGATGCGTAAATTTGGATTTAGCGCACCTGCAACACCTGAGAAGAGCAGTTGTTCTGCCCCAAATTTTTCAATGAGGGTTGTTGCGGTCAAACTCGCATTTACCTTACCAATTTTACTGTACGCAATCACTAACTCCATCCCTTTATAGGTTGTCGTGTAATAACGATTTTTCGCAAACTCTAGTGTTTCGTACGTTCCAAAAAAATCTAAGAGTGGTGTGATCTCTTCGACCATGGCACCCATAATGGCTATTTTCATCTTTTTCCTTTAAAACAGTGCAAGCACTTCTTCTAAACTTTTCATATCAACAATGCTATGGGTTGGCTTTTGCGAAATGCGTTTATTTAACCCTTTAAGTACACTGCCACCAAATTCTATAAACATATCGGTTGAAGATTCTACATGTAAAATAGATTGTTTGTATTTTACAGGAGAAATCAACTGCTCAGACAATAAGCGTTTTGCCTCTTCTTTGCTTTGATACGCTTTGGCTGTTACATTAGAAATAACAGGCATCGCAAAATCATCTTTCAGCCACTTCTCCAAATACCCCTCTAAATTGGCTTGGGCTGAACTGAGCAAAGGACAATGACTGGCAACAGACATCGGCAGTAAAACTGCTTTTTTAGCACCCGCTTCTTTAAAGAGTGGCTCTAGGGAAGAGAGGTCATCTTTATTGCCTGCAATGACAATTTGCCCATCCCCGTTATAGTTGGCTGCCCACACCTTTTTACCCAGCTCTCGCTCTTTACACGTAATCTCTTCCACACGGGCATCATCAAGCCCTAAAAGTGCCATCATCCCAGCGTTAATACCTTCACATGCCTTTTTCATCAACAACCCTCGTTGATGGACTAATTCAACAGCGTCTAAGTAGTCCATAGCACCTGTTGCACTGAGTGCTGAGAACTCACCCAAAGAGTGTCCTAGAACAGATACAGGAAGCGTTTTGCACGTTTCTGTAAAAAGACGATGTGCAATGAGGCTGACAAGCAAAATGGCAGGTTGCGTGTATTCGGTTTGTTCTAATTGGTCATTTTCTTCAAAAAGAAGTTTTGTAAAATCAACATGAATGCGCTCACTTGCTTTCTCAACCATCTCTTTTGCAAGTGAACTGTTGTCATAAAAATCCTTCCCCATGCCAACTTTTTGGCTGCCTTGACCAGGAAATATAAACAGTGTTTTATTCATTAATGAACCTTTTATATTATTTACATGTAAGAGCTATGCAAGACCATAACCATTTTCCATGTTAATCTATTTTTAATCGATCTTTGTAGTCGTTAATTTTTTTGCGAAGTGTATTTCTATTGAGTCCAAATCGTTCACTAATAGCCAGTTGCGATCCAAATTTGACGTATCCACTTTGAATCATGGGAACATCAAAAAGGTACAACAAGTCACGATAATCATTACGCCCACCAATTTTATTTGAAATAAAATTTTGCATCATGGTTAAAACTTCATCTTCACCAAAAGAGTGCATTAAGTAAGCGTTATATACAGAACGTCTTAAGGAGTAAGCATTTTTACTCAAATCAGGGGCTATTATCGAAAGTGAAAAAGTATCATGCTCTGTATCATCAAACATACATCGTGCTTCTGCAGTAAATTTTTCGACTAAAGGAGTAACATCCTCTTTGCGTTCACGTAAAGGAGGAAGCACTATTTTTAAACTAAAAAACATATCCACTATGGAGTCACTAATATCCATATTTGAAGTTGCAATCAAACGTGTTTTGTAAACATCCAATGCAATTTTTAATTTTTTATAATTGGTAATTTCGTGAAAATTTTTTACAATCAAAACACTATGGGTTTCAATGAGAGCTAAGAGATCATTAAACGCTCTCGCATCTACAACAGGAGCATTAACAATGTGTTGTGCTAGTGTTAATTTACCAACACCACGTTCACCTAAGATTAATGCATTAATTGAGACACTTTTGAGAAGATTGGCAGATTTAAGAGCCTCAATTGAGGCTCTTGACTTTGCTATATAATTAGTGTGATCCACAACATCCGCCACCATGAGAGTGACTTTCACCGCCGCAGCATGCATCTTCATCATCGTTTGTAGTGTGACAACTGTCACCTGATCCGCATCCACAACCACCATGGCTACTGCCAACATATCCATTTATTAACTCATCTGATGTCGCATCTCTGACTTCAAGAACATTAATAGCAAATAAAAGATCTTTACCTGCTAACGGATGATTAAAATCTATTTCAACATTTTCATCATTGAAATTTTTGACAACAACTTGAACAGTCTCGCCATGTTCGCCTTGACCATAAAGTGTCATACCTACGTGTAGTTCAAGTCCAGCAAATTGCTCTTTAGGCAAAGTTTGAACAGCATTTTCATCATACTCACCATAAGCATCAGCTGCTGCAACATGAATATTTGCATTATCTCCTGCTTTGAGTTCTTTAATTTTTTCTTCTAATCCTGGAATGATTTGACCTTTTCCAACAATAAAAGAGAGTGGTGCAGCGTTTAAATTACTATCTAAAACTTCACCATTATCAACACTCGTAAGTTCATAATGAATTGAAACGACTTGATTATCGCAAATCAACATAACTTCTCCCTTGTTTTTTTGGTAAAGTTTATCGTATCATAAATTTGTTGTAGAAGCCCTTAGAAAAAAAGTAAGGTCTATTTTTTATGCAAAAGAGTGGTTAAAAATTGTCAAAGTAGGTTATTTGACTTTTTTAGCCTCAGGAGATGTAGGATAATTTGCTTTCAATGCCTTATAAAAACCTTGTGCTTCCTTAGCTTTTCCAAGTTTTTCAAAAGAAGTTCCTGTATGGTATAAGAGCGTTGGAATATATGCTGCTTTATCAAATAAGGAAATACTTGTCTTATAATATTCAATCGCCGAAGCATACGATTTTTTACTATAGGCAATCTCACCCAAATTAAAATTTACTTTTGCAGGTTTATAATTGCGGTTTAATAACTCTTTGTATAAAGGTTCTGCATTGGTATAAGATTTGTTTTCAAAAAAGGTATCTGCTTCTTTCATTAAGCTAGCACTATCTTTAGAACTCAAATCTTGCTTTGAAGTCACACTAGGTGTAGACTCTTTTTCTGTCTTTTTTTCATCTACCGCAGACGATTTTTGCTTAGAAATGGCATTTTTATTCTGCTTTAACTCATTTTCAAGCTGTTCAAATTTTTCTTTTGGAACATAACTCTTATTAATAGAATCGATGAGCGTACCTAGTTCGCCAACTACTGACTTAACTTTTTCTTGATTTTCAAGTTGAATTTTTCGGCTTTCTTCAACATACTCACGCAATTTAATAATCTCATCTTCCATCTGTCGCATACGTTCATCTTGTTTTGCAATTTTTGTTTCATAACTTTGTAAAACAGATCGAACACCTTCATAATCTTCAGAAGAAACATTAGTACTTGAACTTTTTTCAGGCTCTCTATAACGTATTGGTGATGAATGAACTGACTCTCCATTTTGTGGAAGAGTTTGAACTTCTTGAGAAGGAACACTTTTAGAAGAAATACCATTGCTATCAATAGTACCGTAAACAGAAGGTTCAGAAGATAACGCTACTATTGGAAGTAGCGCTACCGAAAATAAGAAAAACTTTTTTTTCATTTTATAGACAATTATGGAAGTACTTTAAACTCAGCTCTTCTGTTTTTTGCCCAAGCATCTTTATTGTGCTCGTTAACAGCAGGATTGCTTTCACCATAACTTACAACTGTAAGTCTATCAGCATTCATACCTTTTGCAACCAAACCATCTTTAACACTTTTTGCTCTTTTAAGACCAAGCGCATAGTTGTACTCATCTGTACCGAATTCGTCACAGTTACCTTCAACTTTAATTGAAAAGTTTTTTGCCTCAGCAGAGTTAAACAATGCAGCATTTGCATCGATATTTGTTTGTTGATCTTTACGAACATTGTATTTGTCAAAATCAAAATAGATTGTTTTAGAATTTGCTTCTAAAGAAGCAATCAATTTTTGAAGAGCACTCATACCATCATCAACACTTGATTGTGTATCAGCAGTTGATTTAGTCATATCAACCTCTGGACTTTTTTGACTACAACCAGTCAAAACTAAAACTGCTACCGCTAAACTTGTTAACGCTAATTTACCCATTATTAAATCCTTTTTGGAAATTAAATTTACAACTTTGGAATTATACCATTTTTTTTTTAAAAATTACCAATCAATTGACTGAAGTTTACCTGTTTTTAGCTCAAAATGATACGTTTTGTTTGCATTTAAGCGAATAATGCCTAAGGCACTCTGATTTCCAAACTGCTTTATATACATAATTGTATCAGGATCATTTGCAAAACGAGGATATAAATTCTCTCCTGCTGCTGTTAATTGTCTCAAATAATCTGTATTCGTAGAAATAAGATAAAGATTGAACGTATTACGTCCAAAGGCATTGTCTGCTTCTCTGCTCGAATAAACAATATAATTATCATAGGTTGAAATAGAGTTTTTATTTTTTCCATGATAGACGAGTTTTTCGAAACTTTTATCATAAATACCTTGAGCAAAGATATCAGGGTTACCTAATCTATCAGAAACAAATGCAATACGTCTGTCATTATCAATAAAATTACCATTAACATCAATACCTGCATATTCTGTAATTTTTGTAATTTTGCGACTTTTTACATCATATAAGTAAATATCAGGCTGATCTTTGGGCGCCATAGTGAGCAAAAGTTTACTTCCATCTTTGGAAACATCCGAACATACAATCATACCATTACTTGAAATAATACTTTTACGGGCACCTGTTCTTAAATCATAATGATAAATTGTAGGCTCAGCCCCATTATAAGAAGTATAATAAAATGCGTTTTGTTGATCATTTGCCCATTTTGGGAAGATATTTAATCCTCCTGCAACCATCACTTTTTGATAACTAAGCGTATAGTCTGAAACAACAATTTCACTTTTTTTAGTCCCTGTATATTTTGCAAAAATCACAGACTGCTCCATCCATTTAATAGAGGGAGCTCCTATTTGGTCATTGACATCTATAATAATTTTGTGTGCCAAGAATGGATGTCGCTTGAGATCATTTAAAGAGTATGCCTTTTCAAAAGTTGTTGCACCTGTTTTAGCATTAATAAATTTAACATTGGCAGACATCGTATTGATATTACTATTAATGCTAAAACGTAAAATTGAATCAACTTTTTTTTCAGAAAGAAAATTCTCGAAAGGTCCACCTTCATAACTACTTTGTAAATATTCATCAACAACTTGAAAATGACTACTGACTCGTAAATCGCCAACCAATAGTTTGAAAAATTTTTGTCTTAATGCCATATCTACATTTTTAGCACTTGCATCCTGAACAGCAATTTTTGGTAAAACATCTATTTTTTTAACAATCTCAACCGTCGCATCTGCTGCATACGAAAACAGTGCAAACACCATTAAACAAATCATTTTTTTTATCATGACTTACTCCTTCATATCTTTAAATTCAACAGGTAACTCAAAAAGCTCACCTTTGTCATATTTTGGAAATTCTTCACTTTCCATGCTTTTTAAGAACTCTTTTAATTTTGTATTAAAATCATTGTTATACGACAATGAAACTATTTTATAACTGAAAACACCTTGATTACTTACTTTGATAATTACTTTAGCAACATTTCCATTTTCAGTATCAACTGTTTTTTGCCAATTTTCTTCTAAAATTTCTTGTACCTTACCAATAAAAGGATCATACTCACCACTTTTTTTACTATCAATCAAATGCTTTTCTTCTGCAAAATTTAAAGAATTGGCGATTTTAGAAGCAACATTCTCGCTCTTTTCTTTTGTCTCTTCTTTATTTGGCTTAATACGTGTTGGTTGTGTTTGATTTTTTTTCTGCTCTTTTGCTTCTGGTTTCAATTTAGAAGTATTAATATCTTCAAATAAACCTCTTAAAGATTGACTTTTAACTGCTTCTTTTGGAGATGAAGCAACTTTCTTTTCTTCACTTTTCGGTTTTTCTGAAGGTTTTTCAACAGGTTTTTTGATCTCTTCTTTTTTTCTCTCTTCTTTTAATTTTTCAGAGTTATTTTTTGTTCTTTCTACTAAAGAGACATTCATTGGATCTTTGTTTGAAGTATAATTTTTAAGTGTCTGTTTCTCATGGCTTAACATATAGCCAAAAAAAATAAGAATAAAAATATAAAGGAGGATGGACAATGTCCACCCTAAGGAGGCATATTTATTAACGCTTGACACGTTAGCTATCCATTCGTTTCTAATGAAATATTAGTAAAACCAGATTGTTTAACAGTTTTAAGTACAAACATAACATCTTTATACGAAAGTCCCTCATCAGCTTTAATATAAACAATACTTTTTAAAGGATATTTACTTTTTTGCATCATAAAACTATCAGCGAACTCCGATAACATAAAACTGTCATTTTTTAAATAAACTTTTCTATCTTTCGTAATTCTAATTTCTAATTCTGGTAATTTATTTACAACAGATGATTTACTTCCATCAGGAAGCTTAATCACCTCTTCATAAACTAAAGCGGGTGTAGTTACCATCAAAATTGCAAGAAGTACCAACATAATATCAACTAAGGGCGTAATATTTAGTTCTGGTACTTCATCTAATTGACTATGCATTTAATTATCTCTTTTTGTTTCATTGGCTGAGAGTAAAATATCAACCTCTCTTTGCACATAAACAATCACTTCATATGCCTTACGTCGCAAAAATAAGTTTGCACTATACGCTGGAATAGCAACAAAAATACCTGCTGCTGTCGCAACTAAAGCTTCACTAATGGCAGGAGCAATGACACCTAAAGAAGCGCTTCCTGATTGTCCAAGTCCACTAAAAGTTTCTAAGATAGAGACAACCGTACCAAAAAGACCAATAAAAGGAGCTGTTGAAGCAATAATTGAGAGCATCCATAACGCACTTGTTGCATTTTTCTCAGCTACATTTTTACAAACATTAAGCAATTTTTCAGATGTTCCTGAAACACTAGAGCATTTTCTTAAAATCGAATCATCACGTACATTTTTTGCACCCATCAACATCGATTCAAGAGAACTCTTCTCAACAGAAAGCCAATGATTTAAATAAAGGTGCCTACCAAATAGTATCCCAAATGTAATGATAAAATAAGTAGACAACCAAATCATAATAAACCATGTAACAAAACCGCTTCGAGCGGCAAAATTAATCACCAAATCAAGAAATGACATATCAATTAAAACTTTTTCAATTTAGCAGCAGATTCAATTTTTGCTGTTGCCATTGCAATTGCAACATCAGAATCACTAATACTTTTCAAAAGCTCTTTTGCAGCTTCTAAAGATTTAGCAACTTCACTTTCACTTGTCCCACCAATAGAAACTGCTCCATCGGCTAAAATAGTGACAGAGTTCTCATCAACTTTCACATGTCCCCAATTAATGGCAACGACATCGTGATTTCCATCTTTAAGTTCAATGTCAATAATACCTGCTTGCAACAATGCTACAATAGAGGCATGGTTTGGAAGTACTCCAAACTCACCCTCTTTCCCAGGAAGTGTAACACCTTTGACATCGTTGGTAAAAATTTGACCCTCTGGAGTGACAATCTCCAATTTAAGTGTATTCATTTTTAAACCTTATTGCTTCTTAGCTTTTTAATTTTGCAGCTTTCTCAATTACTTCTTCGATACTTCCTACCATATAAAAAGCAGCTTCTGGTAAATCATCATATTTACCTTCTAAGATACCTTTAAAACCTGCGATTGACTCTTCAAGCGTAACATATTTTCCAGGACTTCCTGTAAATACTTCTGCAACGAAAAATGGCTGAGACAAGAAACGTTCGATTTTACGAGCACGATCAACGGTTACTTTATCTTCTTCACTTAACTCATCCATACCAAGAATTGCAATAATATCTTGTAAATCTTTATACTTTTGAAGAACTGCTTGTACACCACGAGAAACATTGTAGTGTTCAGCACCTAAAATCTCAGGATTAAGCATACGTGAACTAGAATCCAATGGATCAACCGCTGGGTAAATACCTTTTTCTGCAATAGAACGGTTAAGTACTGTTGTTGCATCTAAGTGCGCAAAAACTGTTGCTGGAGCAGGGTCTGTTAAGTCATCCGCTGGGACATAAACTGCTTGAACAGAAGTAATTGAACCTTTTTTGGTCGATGTAATTCTCTCTTGGAATTTACCCATTTCGCTTGCAAGGGTTGGTTGGTAACCTACCGCTGAAGGAATACGTCCAAGAAGTGCTGACATCTCTGCACCAGATTGTGAGAAACGGAAAATATTATCAATAAACATCAATACATCTAATCCCATTTCATCACGGAAATACTCAGCCATTGTAAGACCTGTTAGAGCAATACGGTTACGTGCTCCTGGAGGCTCACTCATCTGACCATAGCACAGTGCAACTTTATCCAAAACATTAGAGTCTTTCATTTCATGGTAAAGGTCATTTCCTTCACGTGTTCGCTCACCAACACCAGCAAAGACAGAGTATCCACTATGCTTAAATGCAACGTTGTGAATCAATTCCATAATAATAACGGTTTTACCTACACCAGCACCACCGAAAAGCCCAACTTTACCACCCTTTGCGTAAGGAGCGAGAAGGTCTACAACTTTAATACCTGTCTCAAAAATTTCTGATTTTGTACTTTGCTCTTCAAATTTTGGTGGTTCTCTATGAATTGACCATTTTGTTTTACCAGCAACGGGCTCACCTTGGTCAATAACATCACCAACAACGTTAAAAATACGTCCTAAAACTTCTTCACCAACAGGAACTTGAATAGGATTTCCTAAAGCTTTAACTTCGATTCCTCTTGTTAAGCCCTCGCTCATATCCATAGCAATTGTTCTTACACGGTTGTCGCCTAAATGTGCTGCTACTTCAAGAATCAACTTTTGTTTTTTACCTTCTACTTCATAATTCACTTCAATCGCTTCATTGATTTTAGGAAGGTAGCCATTAAAATCGACGTCAACAACTGGACCCATGATTTGGCTAATTAATCCATTCATTGAATATTCTCCTTTTATTTTTTAAAAAACAGTTTATTTCATAGACTCTACACCACTGATAATCTCAATGAGCTCAGTAGTAATAGACTCTTGTCTTGCTTTATTATATGCGAGTGTAAGAACACCCACACGCTCTTTCGCATTATTGGTTGCATTTTCCATGGCTTGCATTCTTGCACTATGCTCAGCAGCCAATGAATCAATCAAGGCATAATACATGTTGTACTCAAAATACTTTTGAATTAAAGAATCCAAAATCTCTTCACCATTAGCTTCTGGTTCAACTTCCATTAAAGAACTTGTCTCTTTTGCCTCAATCGGTGATGCAACAGGTACAATATCTACGATTTTCAACTCTTGAGAAATCATATTTTTATACCCATTGTGTACAAGAATAACTTTATCAGTTTTTCCATCAATAAAATCGTCAATGGCACTTTTAATAATTTCTTGTGCTTTTTCATAACTAGGGCTAGAACTCACTCCAGCATAAGTGCTCAGAAGTTCAATACCTTGGAAATTAAAAAATGCGATACCTTTACGTCCAACTGCACGCAATCGAACCGTAATATTTTGGGCAGAATACTCAGCCAATAGATGACGCACTGCTTTAATGGTTTGAACATTAAAACCACCACACAACCCTTTGTCTGCTGTTACAAAAACAACATCAACAATACGTGGTGTTTGATTATTATCAAAAAAACGACTCTCAACTGCACCATTTTTATGCTGATTTATTTTATAAGCAATCTCTGAAAGCACTTCATTAATTTTAATCGCATACAAGCGAGATTGCTTTGCTGCCATTTCAGCTCGTTTCAACTTTGCAGTTGAAACGAGTTTCATAGCTCGTGTCGTTTTTTGAGTGTTTTGAACACTCTTGATTTTTCTTTTTATCTCTTTAAGGTTTGCCATAGCTTATCCTTACTTGACTGCAAACGTCGCTTTAAACTCGCTCAATGCCTTATGTAATTGCTCTTCTAATTCTTTATCAATTGCTTTTTTAACGTTAAGTTGTTCAATAATATTTGGATATTTTGCAGCAACGTATGAGTTAAGTTCCGCTTCAAAACGACTCACCTCTTTTACATCAATACTATCCAAATAACCTTTAGCACCTGCGAAAATAATTAAAACTTGCTTTTCAATAGCAATTGGTGCATATGGAGGTTGTTTGAGAAGCTCAACCATTCTCTGACCACGCTCTAATTGTTTTCTACTTGATTCATCAAGATCACTTGCAAACTGTGCAAATGCTTGAAGCTCACGGTATTGAGCAAGATCAAGTCTCAGTGTTCCTGCAACTTGTTTGGTTGCTTTAATTTGAGCCGCACCACCAACTCGGCTTACAGATAAACCAACGTTAATCGCAGGACGAATACCTGAGTTAAATAAATCTGATTCTAAGAAAATCTGACCATCTGTAATTGAAATAACGTTTGTTGGAATATACGCAGAAACGTCACCCGCTTGTGTCTCAATAATAGGAAGCGCTGTTAGTGAACCTGCACCCAATTCATCATTGACTTTTGCAGCACGCTCTAGTAATCTTGAGTGTAGATAAAAAACATCACCAGGGTAGGCTTCACGACCTGGAGGACGGCGTAAAATCAATGACATTTCACGATAAGCAACCGCATGTTTAGAAAGATCATCATAAACGATCAACGCATGCTTGCCACTATCTCTAAAATATTCACCCATAGAAACACCAGCATATGGTGCTAAAAATTGCATTGCAGCAGAATCACTTGCTCCTGCATTAACAATGATTGTATAATCCATAGCTCCATGCTCTTCTAGCTTTTTAACGACTTGAGCAACCGTTGATTGTTTTTGACCAATCGCAACATAAATACATGTAACATTTTGACCTTTTTGGTTAATGATAGTATCTATAGCAATCGTTGTTTTACCTGTTTGTCTATCACCAATAATCAACTCTCTTTGTCCACGACCAATGGGAACAAGGGCATCAATTGCTTTAAGTCCTGTTTGAAGAGGCTCATGTACGGATTTTCTCGCCATAATACCATGTGCTTTTTCTTCAACGAAACGTGTCTCAGTAGCGTTAATTGGTCCTTTTGCATCAATAGGATCTCCCAATGAGTTAACAACACGACCAACAAGCGCTTCACCAACAGGTACACGTAAAAGCTTTCCTAATCGTTTAACAGAAGAACCCTCTTTAATCTCATTACAGCTTCCAAGAACAACAATACCTACACTTGATTCTTCAAGGTTAAGTGCCATTCCTCTCTCACCATTTTCGAACTCAACCATTTCACCAGCCATAACGTTCTTTAACCCATAAACGTTTGCAACACCATCCGCAACGGAAATAACTTTTCCTGTCTCTTCGATGTCAACATTGAGTTCAAAGTTTTCAATACGCTCTTTAATGATTGAACTGATCTCATCAGCTTTCATTTTTGCTCCCACAATTACTCCTTATCTTTCTTTGTTTATTCTTCTAAAATATACTAAATTGCTTTTAAAATATGTTCGCTCATTTGAGCTTTGAGTCGCTCAAGAGAAAAACGTACTTCTATCCCTAAATCATCTAACTCTACCTTAATACCAGGATACGCATTGACACTATTTTTTAACGAAATACTCGCACCAAATTTTTTACTAAAATTATCTTCTAGAAGTTTTATTTGTCTTTCATTCATCGCAAAGCTTGTAGAAATAGTACCAACGAACTTGTTATTTTTCAGTGCTAGCTGGTATTTAAGTTCATCTGCAATAGAAGGTATTAATTTAAGTCTATCATTGTTGTTTAAGAGTTTAACAAAATTCGTTAATTTTACATTCTTTAGCGTTAACAATGAAACCACAAACTCCGCCTTAGCATGTTTTGATACATGAGGAGAAAGAACAATATTGTTAAACTTATCAAGGCTAAACAGATGGCTTAAAGTAGATAGTTCATTTGAAATTTCTACCAATTCATCGTTGGTACAGCCTTTCATAAGGGCATTGACATATTTTTTTGCTATTGCACTACTCATTATGCAACCTTCTTATTCACAATTTTAACCATCTCATCATCGCCTAGAGTAATAGAACCCTCTTTAAACATCTCGTCTAAGACATTTGAGATAATTTCTCTTTGCATTCTACGCTGTTCTATTGCCATACGATCTTGAAATGCTTTTTCTAAATTACTTAGTTCTGCATCTGCCTCTTGTGCAATTTTTTCTGTCAGTAAAACTGCCTCTTTTTTAGCAGTTTCAATCAAATTTTTTGCATTTACTTTTGCTTCTTCAACTTTTGCAAGGGCTATCTCTTTTTTGCTATTAGACTCTTTAAGTTTAACTTGAATTGAATCTAACTTCGTTGCAATCTCATTTTTTCGACCTACATACCATGCTTTAAGATCATTCGCAACATAGTAATACATGATTGAAACAAAGATTAAAAAGTTAACGGTTCTTGGAAAAATATCTGTTCCACCACTTCCCTCACCACCACTGGCTAAAAGGGCAATAGGTGTTAACAAGAGTAAAAAATAATTGATCTTCATTTTTTATCTCCTTAAATTGTGTTTAATTTTGCATGAACGCTCTCTTTGAAAAGAGGCATTTGTGCCATTAAACTATTTTTAAACTCATTTTTTTCTGATTCTAACGTTGTGAAGAAAACGCCTGTTTGAACTTCAAGTTCATTTTTCTTCTGCTCAATACGTTTCAAAGCTTTCTCATTTGCTTCGTTTATCGCAGCCTCACGAATTTTTGCAGCTTCAAACTTGGCTTCAGACAAAATTGTTTCTATTTCTTGGTAATAGGCAACAACGTCACTAGCATTTTTTCCTGCATTTTCTAAATCACGGTTAATAGAGTTATTTCTATTATCAATAAACTCTAAGAGTGGTTTATATAATGTTTTGTTAAGAACAATCAACAAAACTAAAAATACAGTTCCAGTCACTAGTAAGAGTGCTGGTATGATATCCAACATAATTCTTGCTCCTTTGGCTCGAGATGAGACTCAATTTTTAAGATTTTTTTTGATACAAGTTAAAGTTACTTTTAGAAAATTTTGGCGAATTTTACCATAGTAAAGGAAAATAGTTTATTAAACGTGTGACAAAAATAGATTAATTTATTGGAAACGTTCTAAAAAAGTATGAATTGATTCACCATTTTTAAAATGAATCGTAATAGTATTTGATTTTGGTTTAGCCTCAAAACCAAGCTCTTTTAGGCGTACTGAGACCATTTCCAGTTCTTCAGAGACGTTAATAGTGGTTTTTTCTTTTTTACCAACAGGTTCTTCACTGTTTTTTAACTTTTTTACCAGTGCTTCTGTTTCACGCACACTTAATTTTTGACCTAAAATAGTGTTAACAACCGTCTCTTCATCCTTAGGCTCAAGTCCAACCAAAACTTTTGCATGTCCTTGGGAAATAACGCCTTCAGCCAAATATTTTTTTGTTTGTTCACTTAACGATAACAGACGAATGGTATTGGTAATTTGGGTACGACTTTTATGAATAATTTCAGAAAGTCCATCTTGTGTGATTTGATACTCTTCAATCAACTCTTTATAAGCAATTGCTAGTTCAATAGGATTTAAATCTTCTCTTTGAATATTCTCAATGAGCGCAAGTTCTCGCAAATTTTTGGATTCAATATCAGCTACAATCGCTTTGATTTTTGTAAATCCTGCTAATTTACTCGCACGTAAACGTCTCTCGCCTGCTAAAAGCATATAATCATTGTCTTTAGCAACTACGATGATAGGTTGCAAAAGACCATGTCGTTTAATTGATTCACTTAACTCTTTTAACGCTGTTTCATTAAACGTCACGCGGGGTTGATAAGGATTTGCTGTAATACGCTCTATATCAATTTCGCGTACCAAATCTTTAGCTTGTTCAATATCTTGTTTATACGCCTCTTCAACGTCTTCTATAATAGCACTTAATCCTCGACCTAAAACTTTTTTTGTACTCATATTAACTCACTAAAATAGAATTGGCAAGATTTTGATAGGCTTTTGAACCAGGAGATTCAACATCATATAAAATAATAGGTTTGCCAAAACTTGGAGATTCAGCCAATTTAATATTTCGGGGAATCACGACGTATGAGGCACTCTCTTTATCTAAAAAAAGCTTGTTTTTAAAATGTTCTTTTAAATCAGCAAAAACCTGTTTTGAAAGATTGTTTTGCGTACTGTACATTGTTGGTAAAAAACCTTTAATCTCAAGGGTTGGATTGATGGTTTTTTTAATCAGCTTTACCGTATTCAAAAGCTGTGCAAGTCCTTCTAATGCAAAAAACTCACATTGAATCGGAATAATAACTGAATTTGCAGCACTCAGTGCGTTAATCGTAATACTTCCAAGTGCAGGAGGAGAATCAATGATAATGTAGTCGTACTGATCTCGAATCTCTTCAATTTTGGTCTTTAAGATAAGTTCTCGCCCTTTGGTATTGTTATCATAAAACTCTTTTTCAACACCAACCAATCCAATGTTTGAGGGTGCTACATGTAAAGTGGAAAGAGAGGTCTCTAAAATAACTTGTGAAAGGCGCTTTCTCCCAATGAGAACGTGATAAATGTTGTACTCATAATCGCTTCGATGAAACCCAAGACCTGTGGTAGCATTGGCTTGAGGATCAATGTCGATCAATAACACGCGCTTTTCAGCAACTGCTAAGGAGGCAGCCAAATTAATAGCAGTCGTTGTCTTACCAACACCGCCTTTTTGATTTGCTATCGCTATAATCTCGCTCATCGTAAACTGTACACCTTTTTATTTTCTAGCTCAATAGAGCCATCATCACACAATATCGCATCTTTTAAAGAGACCAACTTGCCATCTAAATGAAAAGAATAACTTCGATTTTTGTCAAATTCTATCTTATAATTACTAAAAACTTTCTTCCATGTTTTCTTTTCTGTAATCTTTTCGACCAGCATTTTTGCCAAAAGCGCTGGGGCAATGGCAATATCTAATTTACCAAAATTTTCAGGGGCAAAAGCGATATTTAATCCAACAGACCCGACAATATTCGAACCAATTTTAGTCGTAATCATCCCGCCAATTTTTTGTGTATCAAGATAAAAATCATTGGGCCATTTCAACCATACCTTCGATGCTTGTTCCGCTAAAATTTCTTTCATGAGTGCAGAAAAATAAATGGAAACGGAGGCTAAAGGTAAATCTAAAGGTAACGCTTTTTCTTCGAGGCAAAAGGAGAAGAAGAGATTGCCCCCTTCTCCAATCCAACGATTTCCTCGACTACCAACCCCGTTGGTTTGGATATCTGCACCAACGCCACACGGAGCGAAAAGAGTACCATTTCGTAACGCTGTTATTAAATAATGATGTGTGGATTCAAGCGTTTCAAACCAATGTATCACCACGACCCAATCGCTTTCCTCGAATATAGTCCACTGCAGGCATGGCATTCTTCGAGACTGGTTGAAGTATTTTAAGAAGCACTTTTCCTTTTTTACATGTAAGGATTATACCCTCTGTTTCAATCCCATCAATCATCCCAACTGACGCATTGCATGAGCTCTCATCCACCAAACATATATCTAAAAGTTTTAATCCAGACTCCAAATAAATTCCAGGCCAAGGAGAAAGCGCTTTAAAATGCTTCATTATCTCTATTGCGTCAAGTTCAAAAGAGACTAAACCATCCTCTTTTTTAATTTTTTTACAATGGGTTGCATTGGCACTTACTTGTTGAATCGGTAAAAGTGCAGCAAAGTTTTTAAGGGTTGTTAACGTCAATCGTGCTGCACATGAAGACAAGGCATTAAATAATAAAGATGCATTATGCTCTGGCTCAATTTTAAGATACGAAAATCCCAGCATGGCACCGGTGTCTAATCCCTCTTCCATCAACATAGATGTCACACCTGTGTAAACTTCGCCAGCAAGTAATGCGGACTGAATCGGACTTGCCCCTCTGTATTTTGGTAATAAGGAGGCATGCAGGTTAATACATGGAGCAATATCGAGCACTTCACGAGGTAAAATTTGCCCATATGCGGCGACCACAATAAAATCAGGACGGCACGCAGCAATTTTCTCCTGAGCCTCTTTGCAACGCAGAGTTTTAGGTTGAAAAATCTCTACATGTAAACCCTGCTCTAAAAGCCACGCTTTCGTATGCGGTGGTGTTAAAAGCTGTTTTCGTCCGACAGGTTTATCCTCTTGAGTCACCAAAAGAATAACCTCAATAGAAGGTTCAAGACAGAGCGCTTCTAAGATGGTTGTTGCATACGAAGGCGTACCCATAAAAACTATTTTCAATTTCTCATTCCTTCGCAGATGTTCACTCTTCACATACATACTTCGGTTCCAAACCTATCAAAGTGAAGCAGTTCACTTTGATTTAACGGTTTTTACATGTAAAAAGGGTTCCGCCTTTATGAACGCCTTCTAGCATATAACTTTTCACATCACTCAAATCAAACCCACTGGCAATAAACATCGATTTTTGATGTTCTAATAAAAACTGTGCCGCTTTGAGTTTGGTCACAATGCCACCCGTGGCAAAAGCAAAATTGGCAGATTTTTCCATTTCAAGCTCACTTGGCTCAATCTCATGAACAATTTTTCGCATTTTCGCATCTTCATACTTATGAGGGTCTTTGTCATAGTATCCGTCAATGTCAGAGAGTAAAATCAACAAATCTGCGCCAAAATAGTACGCTACACGAGAAGAGAGTTGGTCATTATCGCCAAAAACCAACTCCTCCGTTGCCGTGGCATCGTTTTCGTTAATGATGGGTAAAATGCCATTTTCAAGTAAAGTATCAATCGTACATTTAGCGTGATAACAGCGCTTACGTGAGTCAAAGTCATCTGCGGTCAGAAGTAACTGTGCTCCACTTTTACCAAATCGCTCAAGTTTTTTATTGTAAGTGGACATCAATTGAGGCTGTCCCACCGCAGCAATGGCTTGACGATTGTGGAGGAGTTTTTTATCCAGTTTCAAAATACTGTATCCTGCCGCCACGGCACCCGAAGAGACCAAAATGACCTCATATTTTTCCATAAGTGCCACTAAAAACTCAACTAAATTTAAAATGCGCTCTTTGCTTAAACGGTTTTGTGCACTTAAAACGTGCGTACCAACTTTAACAACGACTCTCTTCATCTCGTACCTTTCGAATAACATCTGATAATGCATATTTTATAGCATCCACATTAATTTTAGAAACAGAGGAAAGGGGTATAACAAAAAAGGGCAGATTGCCATCTCTTTCATAGACATCTTGACAATACGTATGTAAATCTTCTCTGGCTTTATATTTGTGTGCCAAATCATTGGTGTTTAAACCTAAAAGATTTAAGAAAAGGTCTACTTTTTCATTAATCTCCTCAGGCGCTAAGGTATCACAACGACTTAATGCAATCGCATAATCACGCTGTGCCAATAAAGGAGAAAATTTTTCAAGCTCTTTTTTTAACGTTTTATATTGCTCTTCAAGGTCACGATAATTGGCTAAATCTATCATGAAAAGTAAAAATTTTGTACGTTCAATATGACGTAAAAATTCTATCCCAAGACCTTTTCCTTCACTCGCCCCTTCAATAATCCCTGGAATATCCGCCATCACATAGGACTGGAAATCATCGGTAACGACAACGCCAAGCTTTGGTGTTAAGGTTGTAAATTCATAATTGGCAATTTCTGGCTGAGCATTGGAAACCACTGAAATAAGCGTTGATTTTCCTACATTGGGAAAACCAACCAGTCCAACATCCGCAATCAGTTTTAATTCTAATTTAATTGCTTTAGTCAGTCCACCTCGACCTGGTTGCGCAAATTCTGGGCGTTGATTGGTTGAACTTTTAAAGTGTGTATTACCAAGTCCACCCATACCACCTTCTAAAAAGAGTTGTTTATCACCCTCATCTAAAAGATCCAATAAAACCTCATTGGTTTCTGCATCAATGACTTGCGTACCAGGGGGAACAGTCACCACTAAATGCTCACCTGATTTTCCATACATTTTACGTCCCATACCAGGTTCGCCATTTCTTGCTTTAAGGTGTTGATTGTTACGAAAATGAGAAAGCGTGTGGGTATTTTTATCTACTTGAAAATAAACATTGCCCCCTTTGCCACCATCTCCGCCATCAGGTCCGCCTTGAATAACATGCTTTTCTCTACGAAAAGAGACACAGCCTGGGCCGCCTTTGCCAGAGCTTAGTGTGAGTGCTACATGATCGATAAACATCGTAAAACCTTTGTGTGTTGTATAAACATAATACTTTTAATCATTACATGTAAAAGTATAATCATTGAAAGTATTTAAATTTTGAGAGGAAGGAAGAAGAAGGAAACCCCTCTTCTTCGTGAAATTATGAATTAGTTTGCGGGAATAACAGAAACTTTATTTCGTGTTTTATCTTTACGTTGGAATTGAACAAATCCATCAATTAAAGCGTAGATTGTATGATCTACACCGATACCAACATTGCTTCCTACATGTACTTTTGTTCCACGCTGACGAATAATAATATTACCAGCACGTACAAACTCGCCACCAAATTTTTTAACACCCAGTCTACGTCCAGCTGAGTCTCTATTATTCTGGGTACTTCCTTGACCTTTCTTGTGAGCCATTGGTTACTCCTAATCTTTATCTTTTGTAACGCTTGTGGGTTAAGCTTTAATGCTTACAACTTTTACTCTGGTATATTGTCTTCTAAAACCACGCTTGACTTTTGAGTCTTTACGTCTACGTTTTTTGAATGTAATGACTTTCTTGTCTTTACCTTCTGTGACAACAACCAGTTCTACAACTGCACCACTGACGAAAGGTGTTCCCACTTTAAGTTCGCCGTTATTCACCGCTAAAACTTCCGTCACTTCGATTTTCTCTTTTGGCTGAGCGTCAAGTTTGTCGACGTTTAAATAGTCGCCTTCTTGAACTTTATATTGCTTCCCGCCATTTTTAATAATTGCATACATGCGTATGTCCTTCTTGGGAGAGATTTTATTTAAGGTTTGGATTCTACCCAAATCTTCTTTAAGGAAGTATTAAAGATATAAATCTCTCATGAATCTTAGAGTACCATATCGGTGTAATACTCAATTTGTTCTTTTTTCAAAATACGAATAAAGTTCGTACTCCCTTCAACGCCAGAAGGATGTCCTGCGGTGACAATATACGTTTTTTCTTTATCAAGAAGACCTTTTTCAAGCCCACGTTGAAGCGTTTGACCAATCATCACATTGAGATTACTGGTATCTATATTCATAATAGGTTTAATACCCCATGCAATCGTAAGAGAGCGTGCAATTTTTTCATCATGCGTTACCGCATAGATATCGGCACGAATACGGTAGCGCGCTAATTTTTTAGCGGATTTTCCTGAACTGGTCAGTGAAATCATCGCCTCTACATTTAAACGATCCGCCAAACGTGCTGTTGAGGAAGAGATAATGTCTGTCTCATCTAAGAAAGGATAAACCTCAAATTTTCCATACGGATAAATACTCTCTGTCTCTTTGATCGTTGCTGCCATAACCTCAACAACGTGAATAGGATTGACACCAATCGCACTCTCTTCAGAGAGCATCACAGCGTCCGTTCCATCTAAAACAGCGTTGGCAACATCGCTAATTTCCGCACGGGTTGCCATCTCTTTTTCTGCCATGGAAAGCAACATTTGCGTTGCGGTAATAACAGGTTTTGAGGCAGCATTGGCTTTGGCAATGATTTTCTTTTGAATGCTTGGAACTTTGTAATACGGCACTTCAATACCCAAATCCCCACGAGCCACCATAATACCATCGCTCACTTCTAAAATCTCATCAATTTTCTCAACGGCATCAAATTTTTCAATTTTAGCAAAAATATGCGAACGGGACTTATGCTCATTCAAAATATTTCTTACATGTAAAATATCTTTAGCACTTTGAACAAACGAAACGGCCACAAAATCAACCCCATTTTGCGCACCCCATAAAAGATCTGCCTCATCTTTGGGAGTAATCACTTCAATATTAATCACTGTATTGGGGAAATTCACCCCTTTATTCGAAGAGAGCTTACCACTGTTCTCAACTTCTGTGACAATATTTTTCCCTGTTTCAACTACCCTAGCACGAATATTGCCATCATAAAGATAAATATACTCACCCACTTTGAGCATATCTAAAATTTGTGGTTGATTGATGCAGAGCTCATAAGCACCCTCTTTTACTTTTTTGCCTACAATTTGCTCTTTTGTAAAATAGAGTCTATCGCCTGTTTCAAGCATAAAATCCTCTTCAAGTTTTCCCACTCGAATTTTAGGTCCACAAATATCTTGTAAAACACCTATTTTTTTGCCTACTTTTGCTTCTGCTTCTCTAATTTTTGCTAAGGTACTGGCGTGGTATTCGTGACTTCCATGACTAAAATTGAGGCGAAATACATTCACACCCGCACGAATTAATCCCTCTAAAACTTCTACGCTATCACTTGCTGGTCCAACTGTTGCTAAAATTTTGGTCTTTTTATCCATATTTTTTCCTTTATTTAAAATACATTCTATCTTATCACGCTATGGTTACAAAATTATATCATAAGGCTTAGCCATTCATCATGTAGAAGTGATGAACTTTTATTCACTTTCAATGAATTTAAAAGCTTTCTATGCTATCATGAACACTTATAATCCTAACAAATAAGATATTTGCATGACAAATACCATTCAACATTCCGTTTTAATTTTTCATTACAATGAAACACTTTTAGAAAGTCGGAACAGTGTACTGTGCAACACCATTGCAGGACAAGCCTCTACGTTTAAAGAAAGAGGCATTAAAGGCATTTTTATTTCGCTCAAACACGCTCCTTATTCTCCATTTGCTAAAGAAGACCCTGCGCTAGGAAATCTTGTGATGCAATTAGAAAAGCTGAGTCATAAGCTTGAAATTCCACTAAGCATTGGCGATTATAAAAAGGAGCTGTTCCCATATCTAAAACGCTTAAGTGCAGCAACCTCTTTGAAACTGTTTCAAAATATTCAAACAGCGTTTCTTTTTTTAAACCCCAATGCTCTTAAAAAAGAGCTTGATGTTTTAATTTATGATGAAGATGCTGAAAATGCGACCAAAATCACCGCAGAGCTTTCCAAACTCGGTTATTCTATTGTACAAGCCAATGATGCAGAAGATTTTAGAATCAAAGCGTCGGCTAAAAAATACGATATGACTATTACCCACACCGCAGTCAATCACTCTAAAAGTGGAGCCTCACAACCTAAGAGTTTAGGACTTTCCAAACAACTCATTATCAATTTGCCTGTTTTTATTGATACAGCCGTCAACTCATTGGTCACCATGACAGGACTTGAAGCTCAAAAAATAAAACATGAGATTAGACCTTTTAATGAAAAAATTCCTGCTCAAACGATTATTGCGGCAATGAAATTTAAAGGGGATATTAGCGGTATTTTCTTTCTCATTTTTCCTAAAGATCTTGCGCTCATCTCTTTGGAAGCGATGTTGGGTGAGCCTGTGGATGAGGAAGACAATGCTGCCATTGTCGATGGTGTTGCAGAATTTTGTAATATCATTACAGGTGCGGCTAAAGTTATCTTCTCTAAAAAAGAGCTCAAAGTCCTGTTTGAACTTCCTAAAACCTACCTCTCAATGCAAGCCGCTCTTGCAGATACACTAGGTTCCAATGGCGTTTGGATTGATATGCAATTAGATGAAAAACCTTTTTACATGTTTATCACCAAATAACTCTTTTACATGTAACGAGATGATGCTAAGGGAACCTTTTTTGCTTGTTATGCTGTATCTATCCAAAGGAGGTACGTATGAGCCTTGATGAGAGTAAAATACGAGTGAATACCTTTTTGCAACAAACACTCAATGCTATCGCCACTAAAAACGAAGAGGCTAAAAATGCTTTTGCCTCTATTTTAGAGAGTGAAATCAGCATTAAGCAAAAAGAAACATCTAATGAAACACCGATTGAGACGCTAACATCTTCTTCACAAGATGAAGCCCTTGAATCCTTTAAAGAAGCACTTAGAACCAAAGGTGCGCTTCAATTTTATCAAGATTACAATTTTGAAAAAATTGAAAAGATGATTGAAGAGAAAAAAGCAGAGCTTATGGATAAGCTAGGGCTTAGTGAAGATGCCCAAACTCCTCTTGTGGGAGAAGAACGGGCTCATGCACTGGCGAGTTTAGATGAGATGCTAGATGCGTATCGTAAACAGTTACAAGAGAAGATGCAAGCTGAGGATGAACTGAAACAGCAAACCTCAACGCTCACAACCTTTTTGCAAGATTTGGCTTAACGCTTTTGAAAAATTAAAATGGTTTTATCAGGCGCATCCCCAAAAAGGGTGATGGGCTTGGTCGAAACCAATTTAAGCGCTGTCAGTTTTTTAAAAAATGAAAGCGGATGAAAATATTGGATAATGTTTCCTTCCTCTTTACGATATAACGCACCTTCCTTTTCAAAAAGAACGATTTTGGTAAAAAGCTCTTTATTCGAAAACGTTGCGTCCACACACAAAAATTGTGTGCCATTGTCCTGACACATAACGCCTTCTGCTACACCTTCAAAACCATAGAGTGTATTGACATCACAGACAAAATAGCCCCCTTTTGGCAAGCAAAAAGCAATGGCATTTAAAAAGTCATCGAGTTCATGGGGTGGAATGTAATTCAGCACATCCGCAATCGCCACCACACATTCAAAACCCTCCGCTTCACATTCACAAAGCTCCTTGGTGGAAGCATTCACACCCAAAGCAAGGGCTCGCTCCACCATTTTAGTACTTCTATCAATCCCTAAAGCCTCAAAGCCATTCTCTTTGAGATGTTTTAAGAATTTTCCATTACCACAGCCGACATCTAAAATAGTCTTTACATGTAAAGATTTTAAGAGGGCTAAATAGTTCTGATACAGCATTTCATACTGGGCATCAAAGCCAATGAGGGATTCTATTTTTGCGTAAAGATCAAGAGGATTTATCATCAGACTTCTTTAAAAAAAGAGGCGTGAAACCACGCCTCTTAAGAGGTTTAATCAACGAGTTCTTGTTTGAATAACTCTTCGTCAAAGGTTTTACCGAGGTATTCACATAAAATACGTGTATCACGACGGGCATTGCCTAAACAACTGGTTGCTCCAGGACTTGGCGTCATGTTAAAGATAATACCCGTACCCGGATTGATGCTCGCTTCTCCTAACATCAATTTCTGCTCCGTTTTATTAATAACCTGAGGTCTTACACCACCAAAGTTATGTGCGTATTCGATATCTTCGATTTGTAAGGAAGGTACGATTTTTCGAGCATCTTTCACAAAAAGCTCTTTACCATACTTTGGTACCTCAAAAAAGAAGTTTCTAAAAATATAATTTCGAATATCGCTGTCTTTCATCAAATCATAAAATACTTTGGCAACTTTGGTATCAAACTGCAATGTCTGCCAAAAATCAAGATACGTACCCCCTGTGTAGCGCTCTAATTTTGGAAGCACTAACGCAGTCGGTCCAAAACGGGTACAGCCTCCTGCCAAAATATCAGGGTCACCATGCAGTGCAGCAAACGGAAGTTTTGGATGCTGAACCATGTAAACTTTACCATTCAACATTTTTTGCTTGGTCATATAAAAACTTCCCGCAACGGGTAAACACGCAAAATCAAGCCCATAGCCCATTTCATGCGCAAGGTAAAGCGAGTGAGCACCGGCATTGACCACGACAAAATCTGCGGTAAAGGTTTTATCTTTGGTCATCACGACATGCATATCACCCAATTTTGTGATACTAGTCACTTGTGAATTTAAGAAAACATCGGCAACTTTGCCTTCAATTTTTTGCGCCTCTTCGACCAAACTTTCTGTCATCTGCCCAAAATCTACGGTACTGTACTGTCCACCTTCAACACCCACACCGACAATGTTTTCAGGACGTTCTTTGCCATACTGATCAAAGACAAGTTTAGGCTCAATCTTGGCAAGTTTTTCTTTGTCAAAGACTTCCAAATAAGGATAAAGATCTTTAAAATCCTCGTAACGCTTCAGCATATAATCCACTTCAGCATCACCCACACCGATTGCCATTTTTTGATGAGCAAACAAAAATTTATCCTGATGACCATGCTGTACACAATACTTTGCGACCATGCTTGCAGTCTCTTTGACTTTGGTTGCTTTCTCTAAGGTGTAGTTTGTCTCGATGTCACCACAGTGAATGGTTTGGGAATTGGAAGTTCCAGCAGAATTAAGTTTTGCTAAACGTTCATACTTTTCAACAAGCGCAATACGCTTAATATCCGTATATTTGGCAAGCTCATAAAAAAGAGCTGCTCCTGAGATACCGCCGCCAATGACTAAGACGTCATAGTGATTTTTTGTCATGATAAAAAACTTCCTACTCTAAGATTTTAGGGTAACGCATTTTATTATAAAACATCCAACAAAAACTTTAAACTAATTTAATATTTATAGGTTAATCTATCCACTTTAAGATTGCAAAGCAATCGCTTCGATTTCCACCAAAGCATTTTTGGGTAATGTTTTCACCGCTACGGTACTACGAGCGGGCTTATGCTCACCAAAAAAACTTCCATACACGGCATTGACACTGGCAAAATCATCCATATTGGCTAAAAAAATGGTGGTTTTAACCACATGATTTAAACTGCTCTTTGCCTCTTTGAGCACTGCTTGAAGATTTTCAAGAACCTGCGTGGTTTGCGCCTTAATATCGCCTTCTAAAAATGTACCATCAGGACGCAAGGCAATTTGACCTGACGTAAAAACCATTCCATTGGCGACAATCGCTTGAGAATAAGGTCCAATGGCACAAGGCGCATCGGGAGTTGAGATAACATTCATTTTTCTTCCTTTGTAAAATGTTCTATAACATGGTTAAAAACAGCTTCAAGTGCTTCTACTTCGCTTAAGGGACAACACTCATTGGGCGCATGAATGGTATCGTTTACCACCCCACACTCAATCGTGGCTACCCCAAACGCACCAAAAAAACGTGCGTCACTTGTACCTCCAGCCGTGGAGAGTTTGGGGGATTTTTGCGTTACATGTAAAAGTGCTTTTTCAACGGCTTTGACAATCAAAGACTCTTTAGATGTTACAAAAGGATGAGCGGTTTGATTCAAACGTAGCGTAAAATCAAGCCCGTTTAGCACGTCACAAATATACTGCTCAATCGCTTCAGCAGTCGTTTTGGTAGAGTTTCGTACGTTAAACATGATTTTGAGATTCTGTGGCGTGACATTGCTCACTTCCATCCCGCCTCTGATATCCGTAATGACCATCATCGAGGGGCCAAAAAATTCATCGCCACAATCTAGCTGATGACCTGCGAGTTTAGAGAGTAGTGGCGCTATTTGATGCACGGGATTGATAGTTTTCTCAGGATAAGCCGCATGTCCTTGTTTTCCTTTAATCTCAATCACCCCATTGATAGAACCTCTTCGTCCCACCTTTATCGCATCGCCAAAGACTTTCTCAGAAGTCGGCTCCGCTACAATGGCATAATCAGGCAAGAAAGAGCGCTCTTTTAAACATTTCAGCACCTCTATCGTTCCATGCTTGGCATCACCCTCTTCATCACTGGTTAAAAGAGCTGAGAGCGTACCTTGAAACGTCTTGGCTTGTTTAAGCGCTTGAAGAAAAGCACACACACCGCTCTTCATATCTTGCGCTCCTCTGGCATACACCACACCCTCTTTCACCACAGGCTCAAAAGGATTACTCTCCCAGCCTTGCCCTGGAGGCACCACATCAATATGTCCTGCAAAACAGAGGTGTGCCCCCTCGCCAAAACGTTTATATAAAAAAAGATTTTTCGTCTCTTCTACATTGACTTCAATCACTTCAAAATCACTCAAATACTCTTTTATAAAGGCAAATGCGCCATCCTCTTCAGGTGTGATTGAAACATATCGTAAAAGTTTTAAAAAAAGTTCATCTGTTTTTATCATCATTTTTCCATTCTAAAAGAGTCTTGTTTAAAATTTATTCTCTTTTTAAGGTTATCTTTTTCTCTCAAGTTTTCTTAAAGTTTAATCAGTGTGGCACCAAAACCACCCATATTGATTGGCGCATCGCCATACGAAACCAATGCAGGGTAAGTACTCAAAAAGGTTCTGACCGCATAAGCTAGTTTACCCGTGCCAATGCCATGATAGACCAGCACCTCATCAAAGCCACTCATTAAGGCATCGCTTAAGAATTTATCGAGCCGCTCTATCGCTTCATCGGCTCTGAGTCCATGCAAATCCAAAATCATCGAAGCACTAGGAGTCTCTTTAGAAATGCTCACTCCCGCACGTTGAACTTTTGGCTGATTACCACTACGTTTGAGCTTGGAAAGAGGCACACGTAAGCTAATACCATCGCACTCAATCATCGCCTCTTCTTTTTTAATGCTCTTAATCACACCCTTAGAGCTTCCATATTTAATTCTATCGCCCACCACCAAAGGTTCAGGTTTATGCTCAGGAATCACTTTTTTGGTCTCTTGATGGAGTTGATTGGCTTTGTTTAAAAGACGATGCGACTCTTTGGTATCACTACTTTTAATCGCTTTTTTGGCTTCACCAATGGCTTCTTGAAACTCTTTTGCCATCTTCGAGTACGCCAACTCAAACTCATCCTTGACCCGTTCTTTCTCCTCTTTTAACGAGAGTTTGAGCTTTTCGACTTCGTGCAATTTAGCCTCTAGCTCTTCAGAGGTTTGGCGCATTTTCAGCTCCAAATCAATGTTTTTTTGAATCAAATCATTGAGTTTTTCTTTATCTTCGCCGTACAATACTCTAGCCTCAGCTACGAGTGTTTGAGGAATGCCATACCGAAGAGCCGTTTCAAAGGCGTAACTTTTACCAATCGTTCCTTTTAAGAAACTGTACGTGGGACGTTCGGTTTTTTCATCGTAAATAGCGGCTAAAAGTTCTACCTCAGGGTGTGTCGCCAAAAGGGATGCTAAGCGTTTATGGTGCGTGGTGATGACGATTTTCATCTCTTTATCAATCAGTTTTTCTATCATCACCTTAAAGAGATTGGCCGCTTCATCGGCGTCCGTTCCTAACTCTATCTCATCCACGCCCACAAGGGTCGCTTTTTTGCCAAAGAGTTTGCTAAATTCGCTCATACGCCCCGCAAAGGTGGAGATGTCATTTTTCACATTTTGAGGGTCATCCAAAATAGCAAACACCTCTTTAAACGAGCCAATACTCGAGTGTTTTGCATCTATACGCATGGGAAGGAGGTACTTGCTTAAAATCGCCGCACTCAAAATGGATTTTAAAAGCATGGTCTTTCCACCCGCATTCACACCCGTTATCATCAACACCTGTTTACTAAAATCAATGCTAATAGGCTTTGGATGTAAAAGAGCGGGATGAGCAAAGTTTTCCAGTTTTAAAGCGTTGCCTTTAGAAGGAAGCACAAAATCCATATCTTTTTCTCTGGCATAAGCAACTCTGGCATAGTAGGCATCAAAACGATCAAACTCTTTATTGACAAAGCTTAAAAATTTTAACTGCTTGCTAAAGAGTGAGGAGATTTGTTTGGCGTACATGTAGACCAACTCCTCTTTTTTATCTAAGAGTTCACTTTCACGACTGACTAATTTTGAAAGCGCTTCTGGAACCACATAGAAAAAACCACTGCTACTGCGACCAATGACATTGCCTTTTAAGACATGGTTAAACCCGCCACGCACTAGAAGCGCTTCTTGATTGTTGATGTAGTGTATCTGTTTATCGGCAAGGTAGAGGGCAATTTTCTCCGTGGAAATGAGACGTCTAAGGGTGGAGTTCATCTCCTCCTTAATCATTTTCAAGCTTTTCGCAATATGCGCAAACTGTTCATCCACACTCGCCCTAAGCTCTCCTTTTTCATCGAAATAGTCACAAATCGAGCGCACATCCAAAGGAATAACAATGCGCTCCATCCATTCACCCAAACTCTGTTCACGTAAAATGGATTTGAGGTAACTAAAGTAACGAATTATCTGCACAAAGGCAAAAATTTCAGAAAGCCTCAGCACACCTAGTTTGCTTAAATGCATCAGTGCGACATCTAAATTAGGCACTTCTGGTAAAGGCTTTAGGCGATCACGCATCAAAAGTTCATGAATGAGTTTATAATGTAAGTTAGCATCACCCTCCATAAAAAGAGGTTTTTCTCGGGCTAAAAAGTGCTTAAAAGAGGTCGCATAATCGACCAAATCAAGCTTTGAAAAAAGTTTTTCCATGGTTATTTCAAGTTACATGTAAAGATGTCTATCACGACACCTTTATCATTTTTATTGGTATCGCTGGGAATAAAACTCATCGTGCCACTGACAAAAATAAAATCCTTTTGATGAACTTCTCTTTGCCCACATACCAATGTTTTTCCCTGTTTAAAAGCATTAAGCATGGCTCGATTGTGTGCGCTTTTTTGAGCGACATTCCACTCATAAAACGCCCCCGCCACAATCGTCATGAGAATACAACCTAAAAGCAAGAGTTTAGTGCGTGTTGATAAAACCTCTTTTTTAGCGTACCAAAAAGCACTTAAGAGCAAAACAATCGCAATAAAAAGCAAAAGTTGCATCAGATAACTCCTCGAAGTTGATAGGTAATATCCCCTGCACCAAAACTAATCACCAATCCCTCATCAAACACACGGTGATCTGCTTCGTTTGGAAAGAGTTCTATACTATCATTTTTTCGATAAATTCGAGGCGCAAAGAGCGGTTCATAGCGTGCAAACTCTTTTTCAAAATCAATAAAAACTTCTTTCTCTCCCGCTTTCCAAACAGGTAAAATGACCAACTCATCCACACCTTCAAAACAGGAGACAAAACTCTCTAAATTATCAATAGTGCGTGAGTATTTATGCGGTTGCCAAATAGCCGTTACCTTTTGAAGCCCCATCAATTTAGCGTAAATTTTAGCAGAACCAAGCGTTGCTTTAATTTCTGTGGGATGATGTCCATAATCATCAATTAACGCAAAATTATCCTCTTTGGCGATAATATCAAAACGCTTTTTAATCCCTTTATAAAACTTCAGTTTTTCACGCACACTCTCCACATCCATCTCATGCAACGCCGCTAAAATGGCTAAAGAAGCATTCAGAGCCATATGCGCTCCAATCCCCCACACCTCAAAACGTCCCAAATCTTTGAGTTCAAAAGAGGTATAAGGCTCACCCTCGTGCATCAAGGTTTGAATGTTTTTAATATCTTGACTGGGATAGAGTCTGGTGGCTTCAAGCTCACTCAGTGTGCTTAAAAACTCATCTTCAGCGTTAATCACACGAATTTTCGCACTCTGTAAAAAGTGGCGATACGCCCCATAAAAACGGTTCAAATCGTAGTTATAGTACTCCATATGCTCAGGTTCAGCGTTCGTCACCACCGCAATGTAAGGATTGGAATTTAAAAAACTCTCATCACTCTCATCGGCTTCAAAAATGACATTATTGCCCTCTTTGTAGTACATATTGGTGCCATACTGTTTGCTCTCCGCTCCAATGACTAAAGAGCCCTCAATCAATGAGGCAAGCATAGCGCTCGTGGTACTTTTACCATGCGCTCCACAGACTGAGAAAACCCGTCTGTCTTTTAAAATAAACAAAAGCGCTTCACGGCGTGGCATAACGCTTATCCCTTTTTCACGTGCACGTACGAGTTCCACGTTATCAGGCTTAATCACCGCAGAGTAAACCACCAAATCTTGATCGGTGATACAATCAGCGTTGTGAGGAATACGCACCTTGATGCCTAACTCTTCTAACCCCGCCGTAATTTTTGTGGCTTTAATATCTGAGCCTGTAATCTCATAACCCTCTTGTTTCAAATACTTCGCTAAAGCAGACAGTCCAATACCGCCAATTCCTACAAAATGAACTCTTCTTTTCAATCATTTTCCTTCATAAATGCTGCAATCTCTTTTAAAATTTTTTCTGTTTTTTCACTATTTTCCACCAACGCAATGCGCACATATCCCTCACCCATGCCCTCACGTCCTAAAAATCGCCCAGGTAAGACTTTGATATTTTTCGTCTCGTAAAGTTTACATGTAAAGGCTATATCATCGCTCACCTCTAGCCAGACATAAAAGGTTGCATCCACCTTTTTCACACCTAAAATCTCCTGCGCTAAAGAGAGGTTTTTAGCATACTCTTTGCGGGTAAGTTCCACATGTTCCATATCATTCCATGCGAGAACTGAAGCCATTTGAATCGGCAATGGAATCCCCATACCCACATAAGTTCGATACTGTGCGTACCCTTTTAAAATGTTTGCATCCCCAGCAATAAAGCCTGAGCGTAAACTAGGAGCGGAACTGCGTTTAGAAATGGAGTTAATGACCAACATATTTTTAAAGCTGTGATTTCCTACATATAAAGAGGCTTCTAAAAGCGATACTGGCTTTATATCGGCATAAATTTCACTGTAACACTCATCGTTTAAAAGCACAATGTCATGTTTGAGCGCAAAGCGTACCCACTCGCTTAACTCCTCCAAAGAGAGAGTAGAAGTGGTTGGATTGTTTGGGAAATTTAAGATAATCAAATCCGCATTTTGAAGCTCTGGCGTGTTCATATCAGGCTTAAACGCATTCTCTTTGCTAAGATTTAAATGAATGACTTTTGCACGACTGGCAATCGCAGCCCCTTCGTAAATCTGATAAAAGGGATTGGTGTACGCCATCACGGGATTTGGTTTGTCAAATAAAAAATATTGAGGAAAATTAAACAACACCTCTCTGGTACCAAAAGTAGGAATAAGCTCACTGGCTTTAAGTTCCACACCAAAACGCTTTTGCATAAAACTGCGCTGTGCTTCATTCACACACGCTTCGCCTAAGGATTTTGGGTATTTATTGAGTAAGGCACTGTTTTGTTTGAGTGCTTCTTGGATAAAATCAGGCGTATCAAACTGCGGTTCACCAATGGTTAAAGAAACCGCTGGATACACACTATTTGGTGTTATATTTTTAAGTAATTCACTGAGTTTTTCAAAGGGATAGGGTTCAAAATGCAATGGTTTTCCTTTTTACATGTAAAGATAATTAATGAGGCATATTCAATTTTTGAGTCATCAGTTCACCCTCATCATTAAAATAAAGATAATAGAGCAAATCTTTTTTAACACGAAGACCCACAAGATACCGCAAAGCTAAATTGGCTTGCAAGGAGGCGATGTGCATGACAATAGGTGCTGCAATGCCCTCAGGGGTTTTGTTACTGATGGCAAAGGCTTTAAAACTGCTCTGCTCAAAGAGACACACTTGCCCATGAAATGCCTCCACCGAGCCATAAAGCCACGGGGTTTTAACCTCTTTGGCATACGTATCTATCAAAGCGCGTGTGGGTAAATTATCGGTCGCATCGATGATTAAATCAACGCCAATGCCTTTACATGTAAAGTCTTCTAAACGTCCAACATGCGCAAAAACCTTGACATACGGGCAACGCTCTTCTATGCTTTGTTTGACAATTTGGGCTTTAAACTTACCCTCATCCCCGACTTTAAAAGCAATTTGACGGTGAATATTGTGCACACTCACCGTATCAAAATCAACGAGATGTATCTCACCAATACCTGAACTGCCTAGTGCATAGGCTAAAGAGCTTCCTAGCCCTCCACACCCAATGATGACAATTTTTTTATGTTGCAAAGAGGCTTGTTTCTCTTCGCCCCAGAGCTGAATTTGTCGGTGAAAATAGTTCATCATAATGCCTCTCGTTTGAGTACGTGTTTTTTCCAACCCCATAATTTTCTAGCTTCCGCTAAGCTCTCTTTCTCAATACTCGCTACAAGCATCTCCTCTTTATCGCCTAAGCTAAGCTCTACTTCACCAAAAGGAGAAAGCAAACTACTTTGTCCGTAAAACTGCCATGTTTCCTCTTCTTTATACGTGCCTACTCGATTGGCTCGTAAAATATAGACGTTGTTGAGCATGGAGCGCAGTTTTAACAGCTCTTCCCAGCGTTTTGAGGACTCAAAGGTTGAAGAAGTAGGGATTAATACCACATCCACATTTTTACGCATCACCTCAACCCACACCATATCAAAATGCAATTCATACCCACTCACAATGCCAAAACGAAGTCCGCCATGCAAGAAAAGGGGTAAAGTGTACTTAGAAATAGCATTGGCAAAAAACTTCTCTTCATTCCAATGTTTGTAATTAATGAGAAACTGCTGTTCAAAAAAATGAACCGATTTGGGTGAAAAATGGGCATTGCACTTATAACAAAAATCACCCTTGACATTCACAATGGGAGCGATAACATGTAAATCATACACGGCGCACAATTTTTTCAACGCTTCAATTTTATGGTTAGATTGCTCTTTAATCATTGAGATGGGCATATTTTCTAACTCTTTAAAAAAGCTATTGAGTGCGTATTCACTCAGCAAAACGACCTCAACCCCTTCTTGTTTGCAAATACGAAAGTAATAATCCAGCTTTGCCTCACTCATCGGTAAGGTGCTTAGTTGCAATGCCGCTATTTTCATCGCTTTTATTCCTTCTCTTGTAATTGCGTGTAAGTGAGTTTCGCCTCTTCAAGCATCTTCGTCGCCTCTTTTAAAATCGCAATACCCTCTTGATACTTTTTCATCCCTTCTTCTAAGGAGAGTTCAGGATTAGAAAGGTTCTCTAAAATGATTTTGGCACGCTCTAGTTTTACTTCAAAACTCTCTTTTTCTTCTTGCATGTTAACCCTTTGCCTCTAATGCTTTTTTAATGTAAAAATCAAACTTATCGTACTCGACTAAAAAGGCATCATGCCCATAGTTGCTATCAATGCAGATATAATCCACCCGCTCACTGCGCCCTATATTTTCCATCGTGTTTTTAATCATCTCCATCTCTTCGGGCATAAAAAGGCAATCACCCTTAAATGAAATCAGTGTGAGTTTGGCTTTAATATGTTTAATCGAATCTTCCAAAGAGTCGTAATTGCGCATCGCATCAAAAATATTCATCGCTTTAATGATATACAAGTAACTTAAAGGGTCAAACCGTTTGGCAAAACTGTACCCGTTGTACTCCATGTACTTTTCCACTTGAAAACGCCCAAAGAGCTCATACAAACCATCGGTTTCAACGTAGTTGCGTCCAAATTTTTTATTCATCGAGTGCGGACTTAAAAAACTAATGTGTCCTGCCATTCGCCCCATGGCAAAACTATGCAAGCCCTCTTCTTCAAAATCCTCAGGATTATAATTGCCCTCTTTAAAACGAGGGTCATGCGAAATGCCTTCCATCGCAATTTTATTCCAAGCGATTGCCCAAGGTCCTGTGGCATAGGTGGTGGCAAGTAAAATCACCCGTTTAGCAAAATGAGGATACTCAATGGACATACAAAGCCCTTGCATTCCCCCCATTGAGCCTCCAATAATCGCATACGCCTCTAAAATCCCCAAACGAGCAAACAGGTTCATCTGAGCTCTGACCATATCGCTAATGGTTAAAACAGGAAACTTAAGACGCAACGGCTCTTTGGTTTTAGGATTGATGCTCATAGGTCCGGTGGAGCCAAAACAGCTTCCTAAAACATTGACACAAATGACACAAAATTTTGTCGTATCAATCACTTTTCCATCGCCAATCAAAGGATCCCACCACCCAGCTTTAGTTTCACCCTCATAACGACCTGCGGCATGATGACTGCCTGTAAGTGCATGAAAGAGCACAATCACATTGCTTTTGTCTTCGTTCATTTCACCGTAAAGCTCATATTTGAGTTCATACGTCTCTAAAATACGTCCACTCTCCAAATAAAGTGCTTCATCAAACTGAGCAAGGGCTGTTTTAATTTTCAAATCGTTCCTTGTATACATTTACATGTAAGGCGAAGTTGCACTCTTTTGGAAACAATTTGAGCCGATGGACCAAAGTGAAACTTTGAGGCATCCATCGTGTCTCAACTCTTGTTAGAAAAAGAGTTTAACGCAGCTTATCCTTGATTAATTCACTCTGTAATTAGGTGCTTCGTGTGTGATGATAACATCATGCACGTGGCTCTCTTTAAGCCCTGCACTGGTAATTTCCACAAACTCTGCTCTCTCTTGATAATCAACAATATCACGTGCGCCCACATAGCCCATTGAAGAGCGAAGACCGCCTACGAGTTGGAAAATCACATCACGAATAGAACCTGCATGAGGCACACGACCCTCAATACCCTCAGGTACCAGTTTATCCGCAGCCGTTCCCTCTTGAAAATAACGATCACTGCTTCCTTTGGTCATCGCCCCAATACTTCCCATACCACGGTATGTTTTGTACTGACGCCCTTGATAGGTAATCACTTCACCAGGACTCTCATCGGTTCCTGCTAGTAAGCTTCCTACCATAACGCTCTGAGCACCCGCTGCTAAGGCTTTGGCAAAATCGCCTGAATACTTAATACCTCCATCAGCAATCACAGGAACCCCGTGTTTGCGACCCACTTCAGAGCACTCTTCAATGGCAGAAATTTGTGGCACACCCACACCTGAGACGATACGTGTTGTACAAATACTTCCCGGTCCTATACCAATTTTAATGCCATCCACACCTGCGGCAACCAAAGCTTCTGCCGCTTCGGATGTAGCGATATTTCCTGCGATAATATCAACATCTAATTCTTTTTTAATCAGCTTAACCGTATCAATAATGCCTTTTGAATGCCCGTGTGCTGAGTCTAAAACCAACACATCCACACCCGCTTCGCTTAAAGCACGAGCACGATCTAACTGACCCACGCCAATGGCAGCACCCACACGAAGTCTTCCAAACGCATCTTTGTTGGCATTGGGATACTCTTGACGTTTTTTTAAATCTTTAATGGTAATAAGACCTGAGAGTTTATTGTCCTCATCGACCACAGGGAGTTTTTCAACCTTATTGGTTCTAAAAATCGCCTCCGCATCATCCAGCGTTGTGCCTTTTTTCACGGTAATTAAAGGCATTTTAGTCATCAACTCTTCGACATTTTTTGTATAGTCATTTTCAAAACGTAAATCACGGTTGGTTAAAATACCAATGAGCGTGTTGCTATCATCCACCACTGGAACACCTGAAATGCGGTACTCTGACATAATTGCTAGTGCGTCACGAAGCGTGGCATGTGCTTTAATCGAAACAGGGTCAATAATAATGCCACTCTCGCTCTTCTTAACACGACGGACTTCTCTTACCTGAGATTCGATATCCATATTTTTATGAATAATACCAATCCCCCCCAAACGTGCCATCATAATCGCCGCTCTATGTTCCGTGACCGTATCCATCGCCGCAGACACCAAAGGAATATTCAGACTAATGCGTTTAGTAAGCTTTGTTTTAATGTCAACCTCTTTAGGCAAAATCTCCGAATATTGTGGAACCAATAATACATCTTCAAATGTCAGTGCTCTTTTTCTAATTTTCATGCGTGCTCTCCTATAACCCTAATGCTCTCTCTAAGCTCAGTGCTCCATCTAAAAGCGCTTGCTCACCGTATGCTTGACCAATCAGTTGTCCACCTACTGGTAACCCTTTACTATCAAAACCTAATGGCACAGAAATGCCTGGAAGTCCCACAAGATTGAGTGAAATGGTATAAATATCACTCAAATACATCTCTAAAGGATCGGCTTTTGAACCAAATTCAAACGCAGTTGTTGGCGTTACAGGCATAAAAATAAGCTCCGCCTCTTTAAAAATAGCCTCGTATTGCGCTTTAATGAAATGGCGTGCTTTTTGCGCCTTAATATAATACGCATCGTAATACCCACTACTCAAAACAAAGGTTCCAAGTAAAATTCTACGCTTCACCTCTTCACCAAATCCTAGACTTCGGCTTTGAATAAACATCTCTTTAAGATTTTCATTGCTTCCACGATTGCCATAACGCACCCCATCATAGCGGCTTAAATTCGCACTTGCCTCAGCGGTTGCAATGACATAATAGGTTGCGATGTCATACTTAGAATTAATGAAATTACGATAAATAATTTTATGCCCCGCTTTTTCAAGGGCTTTGATGCCTTCAAGCATTTTTTCACGCACTTCATCGCTGGCTTCATTGAGATAATTTTCAATCACCGCAATGGTCATTTTACGATCGGCATTGAGTTTATCTGCCACACTTTGATGCGCCATACTCGCACTGGTGGAGTCTTTAGGCTCATGCCCTGCGATAATGTCATACAAAATCGCCGCATCTTCCACATTTTGCGTAATCGGTCCAATCTGATCCAGTGAACTTGAATACGCCCCCAAACCATAACGGCTTACTTTGCCATAGGTGGGTTTTAACCCTACACAACCGCAAAATGCCGCAGGTTGGCGAATACTTCCACCTGTATCACTTCCCAATGCTGCAATCGCAATGCCACCCGCAACCGCTGCCGCACTTCCGCCACTGCTTCCACCAGGGACACAGTTTGGATTGTGTGGGTTAAGGGTTTTACCATAGAAAGAAGACTCCGTGGAGCTTCCCATCGCAAACTCATCCATATTGGTTCGACCAAAAGGAGCTAAACCGTGGCGTAGCATATTGTCAATCACGGTTGCATTATACGGTGCAACATAGCCTTGCAAGATATTAGAAGCACTGGTGACTTCCCAACCATTGACTTGAATATTGTCTTTAATCGCAATGGGAATACCTGAGCCATACTCACTCATAGGTTTACATGTAAGCTGTTCTACATACGCACCCAAGCTTTTTTTCGCTTCAATCTCTTTTTTGAGCTCACTTCTCAATGCCTCAATCTCTTCTTTAGGAAGTTTTAACGCCTCTTTTAAGGTTATCACTTCATATCCTTTAACTGTTTCGTTCTTCGATTTACCAAATAAACACACACACCAATCAAGGCAAAAATAGCACCAATGGTTACAAAAATAAAGCTAAGCTCCACAGGAGCACTCAAATCAACCATGAAGTGCCTCATTACATCGATGGCAAAGCTCTTCTTCGCTTTTTGAGCGGTATTTCCAACAACGTGGACATTTGCATTTAGAGGCTTTTAAAATTTTAAAGCTATCGCCCGCCACTTCAAATACACCCATTTCATCTGCTTCATCATGCTCAATCACTTTACTCACCGTAAACCAATCTTCCGCATCGACTTTTTCAAGCGCTGAAATTTTAGGTGATTTCGTTTGAATGACCAATTCAAGCGTAGATTTAATGACTTTCTCTTTCTTCAAGTTATCCACAATCTCAAAAAATTTCTCTCTGGCTTCTACCATATACGCTTCATCAAAATTGCTCTCAATCATTGGAAATGGTGAGTAAAGTACATCAAAAACGCTTTCTTTTTTCAAAATAGCAGGGGCGTATTCCATCATCTCATCAATGGTATAAGTGAGTGTCGGAGCCATTAATGCCATCAATTTCTCGGCGATTAACGCCATCGCACTCTGTGCGGAGAGACGAAGAGAATCATTTTTAGCATTACAGTAGAGTCTATCTTTTGAAATATCCAAATAAATACCGCTAAGCTCAACAGTGATAAAATGATTAAGAAGTGCAAACCCTTTAGAGAACTCATACTCTCTAAAATAAGCCTCAACCTCATCAAACACCCCTTTGGCATGGGCTAAAATCCACTTATCCAATGCACCCATTTGCGCAATAGGCATCAACACTTCAAGGTCATTGACGTTTGCCAATAAAAATCGAAAGGTATTTCGGATTTTTCGGTACTGCTCGCTGATTTGTTTTAAAATATTATCGCTGATTTTCAAATCGGTAGTGTACTCACTCGTACCCACCCATAAACGTAAAATCTCAACACCATATTGTTTCGCAACATCTGAGGGTGCTACCACATTGCCCTTAGATTTGCTCATCTTCTCACCCTTCTCATCGACGGTGAAACCATGCGTTAAAATCTTAGCATAAGGTGCAATGCCGTTATTAGCCGTACTCACCAAAAGTGAGCTTTGAAACCAACCACGATGTTGGTCACTTCCTTCCAAATACATTGTGGCAGGATAACTGCCTGAATCATACTCTGAAGATTCAAGGACAGCTTTCCACGTGCTACCACTGTCAAACCAGACATCCAAAATATCCATCACTTTTTCAAGATTTTCAGGGTTATAACCACTGTTCTCAACCAAAAGATCTGCAATCTCCAAATCCCACCACGCATCCGCACCTTTTTCTTCAAAAATAGTAGCGATGTGCTCTACGACTTTCGTATCAAAAATCGGTTTACCTGTCGTTTTATCTCTAAAAAATGCGATAGGAACACCCCAATCTCTTTGACGTGAGATACACCAATCAGGGCGATTTTCAATCATCGAACCCAAACGGTTAATGCCCGATTTTGGATAGAAACGAACTTTCCCCAGTTCCTTCATCGCCATTTTACGAAGACTCTCACGTCCATCCACCGCTTCATCCATCGCCACAAACCACTGCTTGGTCGCACGGTAAATGATAGGCTGATGGGTTCTCCAACAAAAGGGATAGGAGTGGGTGAATCTTGAACATTTCAGCAAACTGTTGCCCAAAAGCTCCAAAATACGCTCATTGCATTTAAAAATATGCTCACCCACAAAACTCTCAGGATTTGGAAGCAGTCCTAAACGAACGATCGTTTCATCATAACAACCCCTTTCATCCACAGGCATCACCACTTCAAGTCCGTAACGAAGCCCTACTTTGTAGTCATCATCACCATGCCCAGGAGCGGTATGAACACATCCACTTCCGCCATCCATCGTGACATGATTGCCTAAAATTAACTGTGATGAGCGAGCATTGAGCGGATTGATCGCAAAGCTGTTTTCAAGCACGCTTGCGTTAAACGTTTTAACAACCTCACCCGCTATAACACCTTGCTCTACAAGCTTTACATGTAAAGGCTCCGCCACGATATAACCGTCGCTAGTAAGCACGTAATTTTCATCAGGACTAAAGGAGATACCCACATTAGCAGGCAATGTCCATGGCGTTGTCGTCCAGATAATCACCGACGCATCAGAGCTAATCTCTAACTTCGCTTTTGCTTCATCACCGAGGGCAAATGCCACAAAGATAGAGTAATCTTCTTTATCTTCATACTCCACTTCCGCTTCAGCTAAAGCACTACGTGCCGCCCATGACCAATAGACTGGTTTGCTACGCTCAATTAAAAGTCCTTTGTCTGCGACACCACAAAGCGCTCTGTAAATATCCGCTTCAAATTTAAATTTCATCGTCATATACGGATTGTCCCAATCGCCTATTACACCTAAGGATTTAAACTCTTCTCGCTGAATATCAATAAATTTACGTGCGTGTTCACGGCACAATTCACGAATTTTACTTTTTGGCAGTGCGTCTTTTTTCTCTTTACCAAGGTTTTTTTCCACCTGCTGTTCAATAGGCAAACCATGACAATCCCAACCTGGAACATAACGCACTTTTTCACCAAAGAAGTAATGCGTTTTAATAATCACGTCTTTGAGAATTTTATTGAGGGCGTGACCGATGTGAATATGCCCATTGGCATACGGAGGGCCATCGTGCAAGATAAATGACTGAGGGGCATTTTCACGATTTTGAATCATTTTAGCATAAGCGCTCTTTTCTTTGGAAAACCACTTTGCATAACGTGCAGGTTCATTTTGGGGAAGATTTCCTCGCATGGGAAAATCTGTCTGTGGAAGAAGCAAGGTCTCTTTATAGTCCATTAATAATCTCTCCTTGGAAGCTATACAGCTGTGAAAACTTTACATGTAAGCGTCTCTTAAAATGAGGCAAGTTTATCTAAAAACGATTTAAGAAGCACTTACGGTATAATGGCTAAAAGGTCTATTGAGGGAAACCTCTTAATTTTACGTACTTTAAAAAGGGTATTTTCATGAAAAGTTCTTTGATTATCGTAGGCAAAGCACTCCGTTACAACCACGCTTTTTTAAACTATATTCATTCGCATGTTCAGGCATCTTTGGACTTTCCTGACCAAACGGTTTACATCGATAAAAACGATAAAGACCTTTTTGATGTCATTGAAGAGGCGATTAATCGTTCCGAAGAGACGGTCATTGTCACCACGGCTGAGAGTTTTAATCTCATTAATAAAGTTGTTGCCACGCTTGGAGAAGAGACACTTGAACTCAAAGGTGATATGCTCATTCCATCCAAAACCATTCATTATGAAAAAAACAGTTATCTTCTTATTCGAGACACCAAACGTATCAATGTCATCAAGGTGCAGGAGACACACAAACTCCCTCCCCTGCTTATAGAGTCTAAAAATACAAACTCTCTTTTCTCTATTGTCAACATGGATGAAGACTCTTTGAAAATTCTCATTGAACCTCTAGCCCAAAATTATGAAATACGCATTACCCCAACCACGATTATTGATGGATGGATTAGTGTTGAAGCCATTTCGAATAAATACGGCAATATAGAAAGCTTCTTCAAGGCTGTTACATCTTTGCTCCCTCAAAAGGTCATTTTACACGCAGATGTCATTGAACATATCTCACAATGCCTTCAAAACCATAACCAGACACTTAGCCTTGCAGAAAGTTGCACAGGAGGGCTTCTTGCGTCCATGTTTACACAGCACTCAGGTATCTCCTCAGTCTTTCATGGTGGCTTAGTAACGTATGACAATGCTATTAAAGAGTCTTGGTTAGGCGTGAGTCATGAAACGATTGAACGATTTGGGGCAGTCAGTGAATTGTGTGTACGAGAAATGCTAGAGGGCGTTTTAAATGCTAGCCTTTCAGATTATGCGATTGCAACCAGTGGTATTGCCGGTCCAACAGGAGGAAGTACAGAAAAACCTGTGGGAACAGTCTATGTGGGTGCCCGAAATAAAGAAGGGGTTATACTAGTTGAAAGACTCCTTTTAGAAGGCGATCGAGAATATATCCAAACCCAAAGCGCACTGCATGCGATAAAGTTACTTTTGCATGTGGGAGAAAATATTTTTTTAAAAAGTGAAAAAAACTCTTGACAAATGAAAAATTTTTCTCTATAATTTCAGCCTCATTACGAGAAGAACGGTGAATGACTCGTTAGCTCAGCCGGTAGAGCATCTCCCTTTTAAGGAGGTGGTCGATGGTTCGAATCCATCACGGGTCACCACTTTTTGTTTGTTGTGCGACCCCATCGTCTAGTGGTCCAGGATCCCGCCCTTTCACGGCGGTTACAGGGGTTCAAATCCCCTTGGGGTCGCCATAACTTCTTTTTCTAATGTTCCCTTTTGGTCGCTTAGCTCAGTTGGTAGAGCGCCACCCTTACAAGGTGGATGTCATAAGTTCGAGTCTTATAGCGACCACCATTTATGCGCGGCGGTAGTTCAGTTGGTTAGAATATCGGCCTGTCACGCCGGGGGTCGCGGGTTCGAGCCCCGTCCGCCGCGCCACGATTTTACAATTTTCCCCTCAGAATTTGTTTGTTTTGTTATAAAACTTTCTGAGCATGACTCGTTAGCTCAGTCGGTAGAGCATCTCCCTTTTAAGGAGGTGGTCGATGGTTCGAATCCATCACGGGTCACCATTGTCCTAAACATACACACTTGTGCGACCCCATCGTCTAGTGGTTAGGACACCGCCCTCTCAAGGCGGGAACGGGGGTTCAAGTCCCCCTGGGGTCGCCATTTTCATCCCTTCTTATCTAAATTCTATTTCCTCTTTGATGAATTCCTTCATTTTCATAAATATCAATCTCTTGCTTATATTCTGGATTGACTTTTTTCAACGTTTCATTCATAAATGCAATCATTTTCGCATCAGTATTCTTATGACTTGCAATCAACAGAATAAAATTCAAATAGACCTTTGCTCGCTTAGGAGTGACACCCTTCTCTTTTTTAGGAAACGGACACTCTTGTGCCACTTTCAAAATTGCAGCACTTAAATCATTTTTTGAAGATGTCCGCTTCGCAGCAATTTCAACCAGTTCTTCTATGGCTATTTTTTGAGCTTCTTCCTCTTTAATCTCTTGAGGTGTTTTTTTTTCAACAATAACAGTTTTTTGAAGATTTATGACAACAATGAAGAGAGAGACAAGAACAATTAAAATAACAGCAACAATGCCAACAATCAAATAATGCTCTTGCATTATACGCCTCGTAATTTTTGCGCTTATTATAGCATACATAAAGAGGGTCACAAATACCCTCTTTAAAGAATCCTTTTACAATGCCTTGCCTATATCTCGTTTTGGATATGCCAAAGCAATAACAGCAGCAACAATCACAATAGTATAATAGACAAATGCAGGAATAGGAACAGGATCACCTGCGGCATATGAGTGCATTCCAGAGAGATAAAAATTCACCCCAAAATAGGTCATAATAATTGCAGAGAACGAAACCGTAGAGGCTACAGCAAAAGCAAAAGGGGTGTTCCACTTAGGAACAAATCGAAAATGCACCACTCCTGCATAAATAAGAATAGAAACCAACGCCCATGTCTCTTTTGGATCCCATCCCCAATAACGTCCCCATGACTCATTGGCCCACACACCACCTAAAAAGTTACCTACGGTTAGAAGGCTCAATCCTAGAATCATTGCCATTTCATTAATACGTGTTGCTTCTACAATATTTCGATCAAACTCTTGATTGTGTTTTGAATTGGTTTTGCTTCGTAACATAAAAAGAATCAATGTGAAAAATCCTAGAAGCGCACATAACCCTAAAAACCCATAACTTGCCGTAATAACTGAAACATGAATATTTAACCAATACGAGTTAAGAACAGGAACCAATGTGGTGATTTGAGGATCCATCCAACTCAAATGCGCAACAAAAAGTGTGATACCCGCTAAAATAGAGGTTAAAGCTAAAGAGACAACAGACTGACGTGAGAAGAAAATACCCGCCAACGCAATCGCCCATGCAATGTAAATCATGGATTCATAACCATTACTCCATGGAGCATGCATCGCAATATACCAACGAAGCCCTAGTCCTCCTGTATGTATTATAAACGCAACCGCATTAATCACCAAAACAATACGAGAGAGCATTTGAATACGTAAAGATGACTTGAGCATTTTTGCAAAAATAAAACAAAGCAATACAAGACCACTGAGTAAATAAACAGGGGTTAAACGCTCAAAAATTTGTGCGTGATTGAAGAAAACTTCCGTATTAACACGCTTTAGACTTGGAGTAATACCTCCGCTATACTGTTCTTGATACGCAGCTAGTTTTTCAACCGCTTTATTTGCCTCTGTCCAATTTCCCTTCTCCAATCCAAGGCTAATTGCTTCAAAATAGCCACCAACAAGCGCTCTAACTTCATCACCCTCTTGCTTTGAAAATCGCATCACCGCATCTTGTGGAGGAAACCAGCGTTTTGCCACATCATTTTGTTTGGGAATCATTCTAAAGATTTCACCTGTATAAACCATATAACAGATATTAACACGCTCATCAACCTTGAGGACATCTTTATCAAACTGATTGCGAAGAACTGGTTTTTTACGATTGGCTTCTTCAGAATATTTAATCAGTTTATACCCACGATCTCCCTCTTTTTCAAAGAAATCATTAAAAGAAGCGTATTTTTGCTTCTCGTCCATACCCAAAATCTTTTTTAATTCAGGATGAAACACTTTGATAAAAGGTATATCTTGCCACTGTGCGGGTGAACTCATCATACTCAGGGCGACTTGATTGGCACTAAGCCCCTCATAGGTTGAACGTGCATAGACTTTATGCATCATCTCCATCGCAATGGTATCAATAGGCTTAAATCTACCATCAGCTCCTTGAACCAATAAATGTCCAAACTGATCTGCATGTTTGGCATCGTAGCGTTTTAAAAAGTGTATATTCTCTTCCAAACTTACCGCATGAAGAGAATTTCCTTGCGACAAAAGTAATCCAAGCGCCACAAACATTATCACTGATTTGGCTTTAACCATATCACGCTGCACCATAGATGCAAGTTTTCTAAAACGACTTTTTACATTGAGAAAATTAAAGAAAAATCCTAAACACAACAAGGTATACCCAAAATAAGTTGGCAATTTTCCAGGGTCATTGTTAACGGATAAGATAGTTCCCTTTTCATCTTTATCGTAAGAGCTTTGAAAAAATCGAAATCCTCGATAATCAAGAACATGATTCATATAAATACGAAACGGCATCTGTACCCCTTTTTCAACATCGACCACTTCTACTTCACTCGCATAAGACATAGGCGACATAGAACCAGGATAGCGCTCTAATTGAAATTCATTGAGTTTAATATGAAAAGGTAAGGTAAAAATCTGAGAACCCCACTCAAACATAAAGGGTACTCCTGCGATAACTTCCCTTACAGGCTCACCCTGAGTTCCTTTCCCCTGACCAAAAAGAGCCACTTCTTTATGCTCTCCCTTAAAAGCGACATCAACAACTATAGCAGATACAATAGCATTTTTATTCATCGGCGTTTTATCGGCAACTACTTTTTCTTTACCTTTTAAACCAATGTATCTTGGCGCAAAATTAATATTTCCAACCGTATAGAGTTGCCCTGTTGTAAAATCGTGCTTTATACTAGCGGCATATTCACCTTTTTCATTCTCTGCCATTTTAAACCATGCAACAGAAGAAGGCGCTGTAAAATAAAATTTTCCATTTTCGAGCGTAAAACGAATCTCCTCTTTTTTACTCTCTTTGGGTGCGGCATTAAAACTAAAAATATATTCTGATGTTTCATAACGCTCACCCTCTTTGAGATTGACACTAAGACTCTCGCCATAACCACTGAGCATCATTGAGATCATAGGCTCTCCCATAGGATCCTCGACCACTTTTTTCGTTGCGTAAGTCAAATACTCTTTAAACGTAACATCAGCCTTATCACCATCCACATCAAATGAGAACGAAAAATTGTTACTTCCGATTTGTGAAATCAATTTGGGATGACTATAACGATAGGTTTTATTCTCTTTTAACGCCGTAGCACTAATAAAAGAATCACTTGACATCACTTTATTTTCTTGCATTCCATTTCTTACATGTAACGATCCTTCAAAGCCAAAGTAACGTGTTACACCTGAACCAATAAGAATAAAAATAAAACTCAAATGAAAAAGAAACGAAGGGAGTTTATCGAGGGTATAAATTTTATATTTCACGATGTTGTACACCAAGATAATACCCAGTGCAACTTGAATTAGCTCAAACCACCATGCGGTATAAATGAGTGCCCAACTGGTTTCTACACCAAAATCATTTTCGACAAACGTTGCAAAACCACTAAAAAAACCAAATAACATCAGTAAAATGATGGCTGATTTAATGGAAAGAATGCGCTTTAGTACCAAATCCATAGAACTCCCTTTTTAGAGAAAAATTGGATTATGTTACCGTGTTAAAGTAAATAGTTTATAAATCATTAAAGTTAGCGTAAACCCCTTAAACAAGAGGCTTACATGTAAATATTTTTGGCTTATCCGCCGAGGTATTTTTTACGAATCGCGTCATCGCCTATCATATCAGAAGCGACACCACTCATCGCAATTTTTCCATTTTCCAAAACATAGGCTTTATCAGAAATTTTAAGCGCTGCAAAAGCATTTTGTTCCACCAAAAGAATCGTAATCCCCTCACTTCTTAAGCGCTGAATAATCTCAAATACCTCTCCGACAATTTTAGGAGCCAAACCCAAACTAGGTTCATCCAGCATTAAAAGCTTAGGCTCACCCATCAAAGCACGAGAAATCGCTAACATCTGTTGCTCGCCACCACTCATGGTTCCTGCAAGTTGATGACGCTTATCTTTAATGCGTGGGAAAAGCCCATACATCGCCTCTTTTAGATGCTCGTAATTTTCATCATTATTAAAAGCACCCATACGAAGATTCTCTTCTACGGTCAGATTAATGAAAATCTTTCGACCTTCAGGCACTAAAGAGAGTCCATGTTGCACTAACGTATGGGTTTTATGATTGCGGGTGTCATACCCTAAAAAATTAATCTCACCTGTCTTTTTGACACTGTTGAGCAATGCCTTAAGCGTAGAGCTTTTACCTGCACCATTTGAGCCAATCAGAGAGACAATTTCCCCTTCCTTCACTTCAAAATCAATCCCTTTTACTGCTTCAATCAGTCCATAATAGACATGCAAATTTTTAACACTAATCATTATGAAAATCTCCTAAATACGCAGCAATTACTTCAGGGTCGCAAATAGCATCAGCGGGTTTTCCCTCAAAAATTGTCTTACCATAATCTAAAACAAGCACTTTATCGCATAACTGATTGACAAATTTCATATCGTGTTCAATGACTAAAACCGTCAAATCAAAATCCACCCGTGCTTTTTTTATCAACTCACCCAACTCCTCTGTTTCAGAAGGATTCATCCCAGCAGCGGGTTCATCTAAGAGTAAAAGCTCTGGATTGGTTGCAAGTGCTCTTGCAATTTCAACTTTTCGTTGTTGTCCATAACTCAAATCCACCGCTTTTTCATGCGCAAAATGACCCATTCCAAAATAATCCAAAATCTCCATAGAACGTGTTTTAATGCGCTTTTCCTCACTGATAAAACGAGGAAAACGAATAATCGACTCTAAAAATCCATAACGTGCTTGAAAATCAAAGCCAATCAAAACATTGTCTAAAACGCTCATGCTGGAAAAAAGCCTGATATTTTGAAACGTTCTTGCAATGCCTTTACGCACAATGTGATGCGGTTTTAGACCATTTAAAACTTCATTGCGAAAAATAACCGAACCCGAACTCGGCTCATAATTGCCTGTAATGATGTTAAACATCGTGGTTTTTCCAGCACCATTAGGTCCGATTAAACCAAAAATCTCTTTAGGAGCCACACCAAAGCTGGTCTCCTTTATCGCACTCACCCCGCCAAAATTTTTAGTGACATTTTCAATTTTTAAAATCATTTGCCACCCTTTTTGCGTGATTTAAAAAGATCTGTGAGTTCTCTTTTACCCATGATTCCTTCACGTGCAAATAGCATAATAAAAATAAGAATTAAAGAAAAAACAACCATTCGCATTCCAGGCATTGCCACTGTTTCATATCCAAAAAGATTCATAGGCTCATCCAAAAAGCGCATCCATTCACTACCACCCATAACCAAAACCGTTCCGATGATTGCACCCGTGGTACTTCCAAGTCCTCCTAAAACAATGATAATTAAGAGTTGAAAGGTAAAGAAAAAGTCAAACAAATCAGGTGAAATGCTGGTTAAAAGTGCTGCCAATAAACCACCACCGATACCTTCAAAAAAAGCACTCGTACAAAAAGCGAATGTTTTAGCTTTAAACGTATTGACACCCATGGCAATAGCTGCATCTTCATCATCACGCACGGCTTTCATCGCACGACCAAATTTTGAATTGATAATATTCAGCACCACAATCACCGAAACAATCGCCAATCCCCCTGTCCAATAGAGATTTGAAAACTCAGGGATATCATTGAGTCCTAAAGAGCCATTGGTCACAGCTGGATGATTAATCGCTAGAATTTTAATAATAAAACCAAATCCTAAAGTGACAATCGCCAAATAATCTCCACGAACTCTAAAAACAGGAAAAGAGAGAACCAGTGCTAAGAGCATTGCGAAAAGACCACTTAAAAGCAATGCCACCACAAAGTTTGACTCTAAGGTCATAATAAACGGATACGGATCTTCAATCGCATACTGATAGCTTTTATTATCCGGAGAAATCAATAACAGTGCTGTCACATATGCACCAATGGCGACAAAACCATTAGGTTCGAGTGAAAACTGACCTGTCACGCCATTAATCAAATTGTAACTTACCGCTAAAATAACAAAAATAGCAATGTTATTTAAAATTCTAATAGTGTACTCATCAAAATGCCCATTGGCAAACCAAATAAACCAAACAAAGCCTAAAACCATCGCACTTTTAAGCACTATATTTTTACTCATGATTGTCTGCATCTTAAAACCTACTCTTTTCAAAATCAATACCCAAAATGCCTGTAGGCTTAAACAATAAAATAAGAATCAAAAAGATAAACGCAAACGCATCTTTATAGCCGCCTAGTTCTGGGAAAAATGCAACCACAACGACTTCTGTAAATCCAATAATAAGACCGCCCAACACGGCACCACCCACACTACCTATGCCTCCAACAACCGCAGCGGCAAAGGCTTTAAGTCCTACAAGAACACCCATCATAGGCTCTACGGAAGGATAATTCACTGCCCAAAAAATACCCCCCACAGCAGCGAGTGCTGAGCCCATTCCAAAAACAAGGGTAATCACACGATTGGCATCAATTCCCATTAAATTTACCGTACCAACATCAAAGGCTAAGGCACGAATTGCCATACCATATTTGGTTTTAAATAAAATCCATAAAATTATTCCAAGTAAAATCGCTGTCAAAAGAGGAACGATAACAGCGGACATTGGCATCATTAAACCAAAAAATTCCACCATCACTTCTAAGTAAGCGGGAACAGGAAATGCACGAGGTACGCCTCCAAAAAAGACGTTAAATGCATTTTCAAGAAAAAAACTCACGCCAATAGCGGTAATTAAAAGCGAGATTTTAGGAGCTTCACGAAGGGGTCTATAAGCAACTCTATCACTTGCCATACCTAAAAGCGCTGCACCTACAATGGCTAAAAGAACTGCTGCTGCAAAAGGAAGTCCTAAAACTTCAATGCCAAAAAATCCTAAAAAACCACCCACCATCATAATATCACCATGGGCAAAATTAATGAGACGCAATACACCATACACCATCGTATAACCAATGGCAATGAGTGCATACATACTGCCAAGGCTGAAGCCATTGACCATTTGTTGCATAAACATTGTTAAATCCAAATAGATTCTCCTAAAAAATTTTAGAGTAATGCCCAAAATAAGGCACTACCCTAAAATCTCTACCTTTACATGTAAAGGTAGAGAAACGTAAGAAAAATTAAGGATTGACGGTTGATTTATACACAGCCTTACCATTGGTAACAACTTTAATAACCGCAGAACGTGTAGAGTTACCTGTTTTATCAAGGTTAATCACGCCTGAAACACCCTCAAAATTAACCGTTGATTTAATAGCGTTATTGATACAAATACTATCCGATGGATTTTCACAACGATTCATTGCATCCACCATAACGTTATACGCATCCGCACCTAAAGCAACAAAAGAGTTCACCTCTTCTTTTCCTGTTTTTTTAGCATACGCCGCAATAAACTCTTTTGATTTCCCAGTTGGAGGCGCACCGTAATCAAAGAAGTCTGTAAACATATGTCCCTCAACAGCGTCCCCACCTAAGTCAATAAAGGTTTGATTGGCAACACCATCGGTTGAAAACATTGGCTTACTTAAACCAATTTGTTTTGCTTGACGTGCAATCATAGAGACCTCAGGATGGTACATTGGTAAGAAAAGAAAATCAGGATTTGCCGCTTTGATTTGAGAAACAACCGCTTTAAAATCTTTATCGCCTGAGCTTACCTTAATCTCTTTAACAATCTTTCCGCCATTTTTTGTGAAAGATTCTTTAAAGGCTTTGGCAAGACCTAAAGAGTAGACTTGTGCTTGGTCAACAACCACAACCGCTGTTTTAAGATTTAAATCTTTCAGCGCATAATTGGCGACGACTTCGCCTTGAAACGAGTCTGTAAAACAGACACGACTTGCAAATTTTTTGTTTTCTGTGAGTTTATCGTTGGTTGCAACAGGTGCAATAACAGGAATACTTTTTTTCTCAGCAATCGCCATAACCTGTGAGGTATTGGTACTGGTAAGCGCTCCTAAAATACCCACAACTTTATCCGAACTAATTAAACGTGTCGTTGCATTAGCCGTCTCAACTTTGTCCCCTTTGTTATCGACCAAAATAAGCTTAATGGTATCGCCATTTTTTAATTTTGGTTGCAATGAATTTGCAAACTCAATGCCTTCATAGGTAGTTTGTCCATAAGCGGCCAATGGTCCACTCATCGCCATAACAACACCCACATTAATCTCTTTCGCATAAGAAAACGTTGCCAAAACGGCAGCAGAGGTAGCAAGTAACGCCAATTTCTTCATGTCAACTCCTTAGTGTAGTTGATGAAAATGGTACTAAAAAGTTACTTAAGATCGAATCTCATAGGAGCGTGGAAGTGTATAAAAAATGAGCAGAAGAGAAAAAACGTGTAAAAAAGAAACCCCGCCCTAAGGCGAGGTTGTTACAAAAGAGAGAATTAGAATTTGTAGTTGACGTTAAGTCTCATAGCATTTTTGCCAGAAGCATCTTTGCTACCATCTTCAAAAATCAATGCAGTATTTAAACCGTTAAGTGCACCCTCAAACGCATAATCTGCTTCAATCGCAGCAAATGCTGCTTCATAATCAGCACTATCAATATCGTTAACGGTATAACTTACACCAACATTGGCATTTTTCATAATGGCATACGTTGCGCCAACTTTGTAGGCTTCAGTATCATTTTCATAGCTACTTGACATAATTGGTGAACCTGTGTAAGCAAGGTCAGCTCCCCCGCCAAGACCTGAAACAACACCCAAGCCATTGGTTTTATCATTGACTTTTGAGTACGCTACATACGCACCAAATGCATCATAACCTAAGCTTAATTTTGTCGCCCATAAATTATTTGCATCATATGTTGTGTCATTGCCACCAAAATCATTGTCATAGTACTGTGCTGCTAAACCATAACTAAAGCTACCTGCTTTACCTTTATAATCAGCCTCAGCGTATGCAATGCTCAATCTATCCATAATATCTTTTAAATCGTTAGCTTGTACGTAAGCTGCTGTTAAAGTCAGACCTGTGATTGATTTGTTAATTGCTGCTACTGTAAATGCACCATCTTCAATTTCAGGATGTAAGTCATTTGCAACACCTGAACCTGTACCAAATTCTCTTTTGAATTTGCCAATGTTACCATCACCATCTGTTCTATCTTGGAACTTTTGAACATAACCAGCGATTAATGTTGTATCTGGAAGGTCAGTATTGATAATTGCAGCACCTTCGAACGATTGTTTTGTCATACGAGAACCACTTGATGCAACCAATGGTGTATCAAGATACATACGACCAACAAGCGCTGTTGTTTTGCCTAGAGTATATGAAAGGTATGCCTCTGAAAGCACCGCACCTGAACCGTGCATATCACCATAATTATCTCTTCCATCTTGATTAATAAACGGAGAAGAAGAAGATTGGAATGTTCCTTTAAACGCAAAACCGTATAATTTTGCAGTCTCATAACTAAGGTCTAAACCTGTTGTAAAAATTTCAGCTGTAGTATTGCCTGTATCTTTTGTCCAGTAATACCCTTGAACAGCACCATTTACTTTACCATTTTTAAATGCGTCCGCCAAAGTGTCCGCCGCAAAAGAACTGGATGCAAGTCCAGCAACCATCATAGCCGCCAAGCTAAGTTTAGCTAATTTCATATTTTCTCCTTAAAAATGTGTTACCGTTTGGTTACAAAAAGAAGTATACAAAAAAATTGACTAAAGTCAAATAAACGCAGTGGTGAAAAAATAGTCTTTGATTAGAATCAGGGGTAACTTTTTTACATGTAAACATCTTTTCGATGTGCCACTTTAGAAATAAGCATGAGATTTTCTTCGTGGTAAAAAATAACTCTATAATCACCTATTCTCAGTCTATATGCTCCATCAAAAGGTGTTTTGAGTTTTTTGATTTTGGTCAAAACAGGATTTGATGCAAAAGATTCTATGCCATCGAGTATCAAAGAGGCTATCTCTTTGTCTAACTTTTTGAGTTGTTTAAGCACCTTTGGGTCATAAACAATTTCATAAGCCAAGTTCAATCCTTATATCGTGATGTGAAAGAGGTTTTAATGTTCCCATTTTATACTCTTGCACCGTTTTACTGATAGATTGCACGTCAAAGTACTCTTGTAAAGCTTCACGAATCACTTGAGCTTTTTTCTTTCCACTCTCAAGCGCAACCAGACCCAATTCATCAATAAGATTTTCTTCCAAAGTTATCGTTATTTTTTTAGTCATTTTACTATCCTTATGCCAAATTACCATATTATACCATACTTTTAGAAGGTGCTAAAAGTATGTTCTCATCTTTCCAGAGTGTAAGTAATTTTCACGACGGTTACCCTTTCATGATTAATAGACTTCGCTTCTATGTGCAATACGCACCAGTGTAATCAACACCAAATCATTCTCTTTAAGGTAAATAATGCGGTAATTCCCCGCTCTTTTTCGAAATTTACCTTTGTATTTACCTTTGAGTGCTTTATCGTTTGAAAAATTGCCTTCTTCTAACTCTTTAATTTTTTCAAATATGTGTAATTGATTTATTTTGTCAATATTTTCAAGTTCTTTTAGCACAATGTTTGGAACAATAATCTGATACACTTAACGAAGTCCTAAGCGTTTTGCAGTCTCTTCTAAGGTAAAAACTTCCATGTGACCACTTTTAATTTCATCGATGCGTTTATCGGAAATCATCTCATCTAAAGTATCGAAATAACCTCCCACCGCTTTTTCAATAATATACGTACGTGTTCTATCTAACTCTTTTGCATAAGCATCTATTTCATGGATGAGGTTTTCATCCAAACGAATGTTAATGGCTTTTTTCATTGTAGTGCCTTGTAGTGTAATGTATCTGCAATTATAGCATACTATGGTGCAAAAAGAGAGAGCAGTTTTAACTTCAATAGTGACTAAAAGTGTAAAGTAAAGCCCTGACCCCTATTTTGGGAAATAAAAAAAGAGAGTGGCGAGTGCCACCCTCTAAGATGTAAACATTGTACAAATTAGAATTTGTAGTTTGCCAAAAATCTTAACTCATCAGTGTCATCTTTGCTAGCACCATCTGTATCTTTCTCTTGAGTCTCATATTGAAGAGCTAAAGAAAGACCCTTAAGCGCTGCTACGTCATAAGTAACTGCCGCAGCATATGAAGTTAATTCTGTATCAGCAGTTCTTAGTGTTCCTGTTTTCTCTTGTTCAATTTTACCGTATTGCGCTAAAACACCAAGACCTGTAGCACCTAATTTACTAAAATCATAGGTTGCAGTAAAAAGATACGCATCTGTGTTTAATTTAGCTGTTTCTGCACTTGCACGGATGAGTGTACCTGTATAAGAAGATGGTCCATTACCCATACCAAGAATAACGTTATCATTACTATCAGTTGTTGTTGCTGCAAATGATGCACCAAAACCTGCAAGATCTTTAATAGATACACGCGCACCGAACATATCACCTTCAAGATTCTTAGCATCTAACCCAGTGTCAGTGCGTGAACCTCTGTAGTTTGCATCAAAACCTAGTTTAAAGCCTGCAACTGGAAGAACATAGTTTGCCTCTGTGTAGTATACATCAGCATCAGCAATTGCGGTAGGGGATGCTTCAACATCTTTAAACACTCCATATTGTGCTGTTAAGGTTAAACCTGTAATTGATTTATTGATAATTGCTGCGGTATAAGCACCATCAAAATCAGCTACATCAAAACCGTTAAATACTGCTCTTTTTTCAAATGTTGGAGCATCACCATCACCATTATCAGAAACAACACTTGTTCTACCTTGAAATTTATTGACATAACCAGCGATTAATGTTGTTTGAGGAATATCAGTATTGACAACAGTCACACCTTCAAATGACTCTTTAAAAATACGTGAACCAGAACCATTTACTAATGGAGTAGAAATGTACTGGCGACCAATTTTTGCATTGGTTTTGCCAATTTTATATCCTAAGTATGCTTCAGAGAGCACTGCACCGCTTGTATGCATTTCTTTATCAAATCTTGCTTTTGCATCATCTTCAATCCATGGTTGTGACGCACCTTGAAATGTCGCACCTGCATAGAAGCCATACAAGCTATCAGTTACATAATTAAGCTCAAGACCTAATGCAAGTACATTAGCATATTCATCATCTGCAGTTTTAGTTTCAGTTTCAACTGTTTTGTCAAAATACCATGCTTTGATCTCACCTTTTACTTTTCCGTTTTTGAATGCGTCAGCCAATGTATCTGCCGCAAAAGAGCTAGATGCAAGACCTGCAACTACCATAGCCGCCAAGCTAAGTTTAGCTAATTTCATATTGTCTCCTTGAATTTTTTAAAGGCATGGAAAGTCTATCACAAAATTTTCTAAATTACAATAAATCCTTCAGGAAAAAGCCTCTTTGAAATCATTTTGTAACGATTTTTTCAAGATTCAAGCGTAACACACTTAGTTTACATGTAAAAGAATAGATGACGATGTTTTTAATTTTAAAAAGTGATGCGCTATAAACAATGGAGATACTTCCAAACTCTTTTTTACTTTTGCTTGAGGCAAATCAATGTTTTTCTCTTTTCGTCTTGCTAAGATGTCGAAAATTTTGAAAGAGGATAAAAAATGTCTTTAAACATGTTTTGTGATCAATGCTCAATGAGCGCAATCGGTGGCTGTGGTTCTAAAGGTCAAGAAGTGGGTACGTGTGGTAAAGATGCGAATCTAGCAAAGCTTCAAGATATTATGATTTACGGTCTTAAAGGACTTAGTGCGTATAGAGGACATGCCAATGAATTTGGCGCCAATACCAAAGAGGTCGATGATGTCATCGCTGAGACGCTTTACTTTACACTGACCAATGTCAACTTCAACTTTGACGACCACATCGCTCAACTGATGAAAATCGGCTCTGCGGGTGTAAAAATGATGGATATCTTAAGTGATGCTCACACCTCTCACCTTGGTGTTCCAACGCCTGTGCGTATCTCTCAAAACAAAGCAGAAGGTAAAGCTATCTTAGTGAGTGGTCACAACCTCGATATGCTCTTAGAACTTCTTAAACAAACAGAAGGCAAAGGCATCAATATCTATACGCACTCAGAGATGATTCCTGCGCATGGTTACCCAGAACTGAGAAAGTACGCTCATCTCAAAGGTAACATCGGTAAGTCATGGTTTGACCAAACTAAATTGTTTGAAAAATGGGGCGGGACGATTATCGTCAATACCAACTGTATCGTACCTCCAAAATCAACTTCAACCTATGTTGATAGACTTTACACCTATGACATCGTGGGCATTAAAGAGGGTAAGAAAATTCATCATAATGATTTTAGTGAAGTGATCGCTCAAACACTTGCTTTGCCAGATGTTATAGGATTTGATAGCGATGAAACACTCGTGACAGGTCACCACTACAAAACCATTTTGGGTCTTGCTCCACAAATTCTTGATGCCATCAAAGCAGGTAAAATCAAACAATTTTTTGTGATTGCAGGGTGTGACGCTCCAGGAAGTGGTGGCGAATACTTTCGAACTATGGCAGAAAGCCTCCCCAATGACTGCGTGATTTTAACCTCTAGCTGTGGTAAATTTAGATTTAACGACATCGACTTTGGTGTGGTTGAGGGAACGGAAATTCCTCGCTACTTAGACTTAGGTCAGTGCAATGATAGTAACGGCGCTGTGCATATTGCTATCGCTCTTGCAGACGCTTTGGGTGTAACAATCCATGATTTACCTGTTTCGATTGTTCTAAGCTGGATGGAGCAAAAAGCGGTTCTTATTCTTTTAGCGCTCTTTAGCCTTGGCATTAAAAACATCTATCTTGGACCAAAACCACCCCAATTTGTCAATGAAGATATTTTTGAATTTTTACAAGAACACTTTAACTTGCATTTGACAGGAGATATGGCAACGGATTTGGATCAGTTGTTGATAAATAAACCTGCTCAATAATCGTTACATGTAAAAAATAAGAGAGCCATTTTCAAGGCTCTCTTCCTACAATTTTCGAACAGGCTCCGCTGAAGGTCTTCCAAAGTAATACCCTTGTGCCAAATCTGCTCCATTTGCAGCGCAATATGCCACTTCTTCCACACGTTCAACACCTTCTGCTAATACACAAATATGTGATTCTTTTGCCAAAGAAACAATGGCTTTAAAGACCGCTTGATTGGCTGGATTTGTATCAATTCTATCAATGATTTGACGATCGATTTTTACAATATCAGGCTGAAGTTTAGCAATCATCGTCAAAGAAGAGTACCCACTTCCCACATCGTCTAAAGCAACATTAAACCCTTGCGCTTTGTAAAATTGAAGAATCTTTGAAAGGTGTTCTAAATCTTCAACGTATTCACTCTCTGTTACTTCAAAAATGATATTTTTAGGGTCAAATTCTAATTGATTTGCCCATTTTACTGTTGATTGGAGGCAGTGTTCTGGGTCGTAAATCGCCGTAGGAATAAAATTGATAAAAACTTTGGCATGAATATTTTTCACTGCTGCTGTTTTTAAAGAGGTTTCCCTACACGCTCTATCCAAATAAAAAAGCATATCGCCCTCTTTTGCCCATCGAAAAAGCGTATCGGGATAGACAAGCGAACCATCATCGTTAACACCACGAGCAAGTGATTCATATCCGTAAATCGTATCGTTTTTCAAATCAATAATTGGTTGAAAATGCGTGGTTAAAGCACCCTTTTCAATCAAAAGAGCAAGAGCATTTGCCCCCATAACATCATGATAATATTGAAGTGTTCGCATCTGTCGTAAAACCGTAGGCGTTAAGCTCTGAGAAGGCTCCAAAAAAAGACAACGAATACCACTTTTTTCAAGTTTATTAAATATATTGGTTTGGGTTAAAGACTCTAAAAATGTTTTAAACCCATCAACCATAACAATCATTGTAAAAGCATCTTCAAGACTATAACGAATCGACTTTGCCTTAAAAAAAACGACCAATTTTTGACACAATTCTGGAACCTCACAACTCAAAATCACATCTCCACTTTTCGTAGAGATAAACGGCATTGATTGGCATTTGACACAGGGCATACACATCCTTTATTAAATTCTTTCACACCATTAGCTATGATATTTTAGTAGTAGTGTATCAAAATTTCAAAGTTACATATAACGATAAAGCATGAACATCTTTTTGTTAAAATATTATTTACTTATAAAAGATACAATTAAATAATTTTTATTATTAAGGATGCATTATGAAATTTCTCTCTACCCTTTGTTTTTTTCTTCTCCCTCTAGGTTTGTGGGCAAGTACACTTCAAGAAGGCTCTACCTTCCAAGCGCCTCTTATCAAAGACCAATTTGAGAAAACCGTACAGGTAACACCACAAACAAAACAGATTATCATTGCGTATAGCCAAGCGCAAGGCTCTTCTCTTAAGACCTTTTTAGAAGCCAATCCTAATTATCTTCGTGAGAACAACGCATTGTATTGGATGGACGCAACCGCTGTTCCTAGTATGGTTATGAGCATGTTTATGATGCCAAAATTTAAAAAGTATCCTTATGCTATCGGTCTTTTAGAAGATGAGAAAGCACTGGCTTACTTTCCTAAAAAAGAGGATCATCTCACGATCATAGAACTGGACAATCTTGTTGTCAAAAAAATCAGTTTTAAAGAGAGCTTTTAATTCATCACGTTCTTTTTAGACGCTTAGAAGTGGGCTTGACTTTATTTTTACATGTAAAGCCCTCTTAACCTTTCAAACTCTTTTAGATTATCGTACAATGGCATAAAGACTTCAAGGAAACAGATAGATGCCATTTTCACACCTCTCATCACCGCTTCAAAAAGCAGTTCATGCTCTGGGATTTACACACCCTACTCCCATTCAACAAAGCGTGATTCCTCTTGTACTCGAACACAAAGATATTGTCGCTAAGGCACACACAGGCAGTGGCAAAACCGCTTCGTTTGTTTTGCCTATTTTGGAGAACTGGAGCGCACAAACGCACGAGGGAAAAGCTAGGATACGAGTGCTTGTTTTAACGCCAACACGAGAGCTGTGTGTTCAAGTGGCAGAGGCGTTTGTGGCACTGAGTTCTTTTTTACATGTAAAGCCAAAAGTGGTGAGTGTGATTGGTGGGGAGAAGATAGGCGAACAGCTCTTAGAGATTCAAAAAGGGTGTGATATCGTTGTGGCAACCTCTGGACGTTTACTGGATATTTTAAATAAAAAGCAGATGGACCTCTCTCGTGTTAGCTTTTTCGTCCTTGATGAAGCCGATAAAATGCTCGATTTAGGCTTTGAGCAGGAGTTGGGATTGATTCTTGAATCCTTACCTCAAAAACGTCAAAATCTTCTCTTCTCAGCGACCTATCCTGAAAAAATGCAACGCATTGCTTCACGAATTACCCCATGTGCGATAGAAGTGAGCATTGAAGCCGAAGCACCAACGCTACAACGAATTACGCAAAGAGTTATTGAGGTCAATAAAGAAAATCGTGCACCGCTTTTGCGTGAGTTACTGCGTGAAAATGATTGGGATTTGGTGTTGGTTTTTATGGCAAATAAGCGTGCCGCTGATAATATCGCCGTGAAGTTTCGTAAACACAGTTTTCTCGCCGAATCCTTTCACGGTGATTTGGCTCAAGAAGATAGAACGTGGACACTTCAATCGTTTAAAGAGCGAAAAATTCGTGTGTTATTTGCCACCGATATTGCTTCACGTGGACTGGATATTGATGATGTCAGTTGTGTGATTAATTTTGATTTGCCTCGCTCCAGTGAGGATTATATCCACCGTATTGGGCGAACAGGCAGGGCGGGAAAAGAGGGTTTGGCGATTTCATTGATTGACCATGAGGATAAAGCACATTTTGCATTGATAGAGAAAAGATGCGCCTTGAAGCTTACTAAAGAGCAGATAAAAGGGTTTGAACTCGTAGGCGAGGCGATTCAAAAAGAGAAAGGAAACGCTCCTATCAAAGGGAAGCGAAAAAGTAAAAAAGATAAGTTAAGAGAAAAAGGGCTTTTATAAATAGAGTTCTTGTAAAATACGTTTTGTAAGAAGTCTAATAAAGCCCTTTCCTGCGTTGAGCGTTTTGTAAGAGCTCTTCTATAAAAAGAGAAGAGCCAACAACGCAACAACGCCCATCGTCACAACACCTTGAACTAAAGTTGCCATCGTGTAAGCCTTATAGGCGGTGGGAACGTCCATTTGGCTAAAGCGTGAAACCACCCAGAAAAAGCTATCGTTAGCGTGACTAACGGTTAAAGCTCCCGCACCAATCGCCATGACCGTTAAAACTTTACCCATTTCACTATCCAGACCCAAACTTGCTAGAAGCGGATACATAATGGTTGAAGTCACAACCAAAGCCGTTGTAGATGAACCTTGCGCTGTTTTAAGGGCTGCGGAAATGATGAAAGGCACAAAAATACCAAGGCTTAGCGTTTGAAGGCTCGCCCCTAAATAATCACCAATACCACTGGCTTTAAGTACCGCACCCAAAGCGCCACCCGCACCTGTAATAATCAAAATCTCACCCGAGTTTTTTACCCCTTCGCCTACCCAACCTGAGAGGGTCTCTTCATCCCATTTTGGTAGCAATAAACTGGCAAACAGTACACCAACAAAAAGGGCATTGGCTGGATTACCTAAGAAAACAAAGACTTTATACCAGAGCATATCGCTTGAATCTTTAAAAGAGAGTTTAACAATGCTTTCCATTGCCATCAAAAGGACAGGAATAAAGATAGGCGCAAAAGATTTGAAGGCACTAGGAAGTTCCCCGTATTTGGCAAGGACATCGTCATCTTTTTCCAAATCCACATCAAGGTCTTCCCCGCTGGTATAGCGTTTACCTTGTTTCATTGCCCAAAAATATCCCGCTAACATGGTAAAAACAGCAACAAAAAGTCCCACCACAATCACAAAACCTAAATTTCCCACCATCAAGTTACCCGCTGCAGCAATAGGACCAGGCGTGGGAGGAACGAGCGTATGGGTCGCATACAATCCTGTCGCAAGGGCGACACTCATAGCAACCCCTGAGACTTTAAGCTGTTTGACCATAGAGCGTTTAAGTGCGTTTAAAATAACAAAACCACTGTCGCAAAAAACGGGAATCGAGACAATATACCCAATGATAGACATCGCCAATACAGGACGTCTTTTGCCCACCACTTTTAAGACGACATTTGCCATTTGCACCGCCGCACCGCTTTTTTCAAGCACCACGCCAATAATGGTTCCAAGCACGATAACAATCCCAATATACGCCAAAATACCACCAAACCCTGTGGTAATCGTTTTGGCAATCTCAGGGTATTTCATTCCCACGCTAAAGGCTATACCATACGCCGCAATCAGCAATGCCAAGAACGGGTGCAACTTCCATTTACTTGTAGAAAGCACGATAAAACCAATAGCCACCAGCAAAATGATGATGAGCATCCTCACTCCTTTTTTAAGTTTTTAATCTAATAGACTTCTTTAAATGAATGAGGAATTATAGTGTAAAATCTGTGAGTTTTGGCGAAATAAATCCTTACATGTAACACTCTTTTAGAGAGTCATTTTCGCTTTTTGTTCGGCTAAAGTATCGTACATTTTCAGCATATTTTCATAGTGTTCATGTAAAGAAACATCGATAAAATAGGCTTTTTTATCCAAAATAGCTTTTACATGTAAAACGTTTTCTTCGCCAAAAAGTGCATAAAATGCGGAAGCATACTCAGACCACTTAAGGTTTTGAAGACGAAATTGGAGCATTTCGCATAAAAGTGTTTTAAGCGGATGCGAACTAAGCGCAAAATAGGCAAGTGCGTCTTCCTCATTTCCTAAAAGAAGATGCAGTTGGGCTTTTAAATCGCACATGTGAAAGTTGTTCGCAAAGATGACGCCTAGATATTTTTCCATATTCAAAGAATCTTCCAAAGACTCGACCATCTCCAAAAGCTCATCGGCTGGGTAGGTGTGAAAGGAAAGAACAGCACGACGAATAAACTTTCCTATGTTTCGATTTTGGTAGACCATATCTTCAATGGGATAAACTTCCGAGAGACTAGGGACAATCATCTGACACGAGTAAAAATCCAAATAGGTGTACTCTCTAAGATACATCTCTTTGCCCATTGCTTTGACAATCTCGCATAAAAAGGTGTATTCTGCTTGGCTTCCCTCACCTTTATACGACCATGGAGCATAGGAAAAACTTTTGCTTTCACCTAAAAAAGAAAAGCCCATTTTGCCATTAGAATCAATAAAATGTGCCTCAAGGTTGAAGCTATCGCTCACTAAATCCATATCAAAGGTAGGAATTTCAAAGGTATCTAAATTTTCTAATCCTCGCCCTTGCATCAGTTCACTCATCGTTCGCTCCAAACTCACCTCTAAAATAGGATGCGCTCCAAAAGAGACAAACAGCGTGTTGTTTTTTGGGTTAATGAGTGAAATAGCGCTCACAGGGAATTTTCCACCCAAAGAAGCATCCAGAATTTCAACCAAAAATCCAGCACTTCGTAGCGCTTCTCTATCGGCATAAAGTTTTGGAAATTGCTCAATGATTTTTTCAGGAAAAGAAGGCAAGGCATAGCCATTTTTAATAATCTCAAACTTCACATAGCGCTCAAAAATCTCACTGAGCGCTTGTACTTTGGCTTCATCAGGCGTATTGCCACTAGCCAGTCCGTTACTGACGTATAAATTGCTTAAAATATTAATGGGAATGTAGACCTTCTCCTGTGTTAATTCGCTCAAAAAAGGAAGGGCAACCACTTTGTCTTCATAATCACTGTTAAAATCAACAAAGTCCTCATCGCTCATCTCATTTTGGGAATTGTAGAGTGCTCTTAAGGAGTCATTTAAATAATCTCCCCCAAATTCAAACACCTTTTCATCAGGAAAATAAGCACGATGGGGTAGATGAAAGTCAATAAAAAAGTTATTGGTTTGCAATCTTTCGATGTATTCACCAAGTGCGCTGGCTTTTGAAGCGAGTGAGAGTGCGCCTTTTCCGTTAGAATAGATATGCTGTGGAACCTCGCTTGATGCAAGATTGATAGAGTAACAGTGGCTTAATGGGTGCTTCTCTTCTGTAAAATGAAGCCCAAAATTAAGCTCTTCTAAAATGCGCTGCATGGTTGCAATGGAGTGTTCTAATGATTCGTTTTTGGAGAGAATATGCATAAAAAAGGTGTTCCTTAAAAGTGTTGGTTTTACATGTAAAAAAGCCCTTCGACTCTTTTACATGTAAAGATTATTTGAGTGTGGAAAAAAGCGTGCTAAGATTACCCGCAACGCCCTCTAGTGAGTGTTTTAAATCGGAAGGGATAAAGACCACTTTGCTGTTATTTGAGTTGGCTAGAGCATGCACACTATCAAGGTAGCGTTGAGCTAAAAGATAGCTAGGCGCATCACCATTTTTGATTTGTGAGCTAATGGCTTCCATCGCCGCTTGATCACCATTGGCAAGGGCTACTTTGGCTTCTGCCTCTTTGCGTGAGGCTTCTAGTTTTCCCTCTGCTTCAAGTATCATCGATTGTTTTAAGCCCTCTGCTTTGGCAATGGCGGCTTGCTTTTCACCCTCAGCTTTCATAATGAGTGCTTTTTTCTCTCGCTCTGCGGCGGCTTGTTTTTCCATCGCTTCTTGTAAATTATCGCTGGGGCGAATGTCTTGAACTTCAACTGCCGTCAGCGATAAGCCCCACTGCTCTAAATGGTCGCTAATTTTCTCCGAAACGGAGGCTTTAATGGCTTCCCTGCCTGACAAAGAAGCATCCAGTTCCATATTTCCAATAACGGAGCGAAGGGTGGTCGCTGCCATATTTGCCACGGCTAATTCAAAATTATCAATCGAATAAACCGCTTTGGCAGGGTCGCTGATTTTATAAAAAACCACCGCACTAATAATCACCACGGCGTTATCTTTCGTAATCACCTCTTGCGCTTTCATCTGTTGAATCAGCTCTTTGGTATTCAGTTTGACCTGCACCTGATCTAAAATAGGAATTAAAAAATTAAGCCCTGGTTTTAAAATGGTATGAAATTTTCCCAGTCGCTCCACGACCCACTCTTCGCCTTGTGGCACAATGCGAATCATTTGATAGAGCAGATACGCTCCTGCTAAAAGTAAAATCACAAAAAATGAGAGGCTCAAATCGAGGTTATACACGTAAACTCCTTTTATTTTGAATGAACATCAAGATAATGCCCATGAATCGCAACAATTTCAATCAAAACACCCTTTTCTAAGGTTGTATCGGCAATATTTTTGGCATCCCACTCACTGCTTCCTAAAACAGGAATATCAAGCCTTACCCGTCCCTTTATTTCAGGGCTAATGGTTTCAATCACTTTGCCCCCAACACCAATAAACTCATCCGATTGTCCAATTTTAGAAGAGGGAACATCAGCAATGCGCCTTTTTTTAAAGACAAAGGCACCCACAAACATACCCAAAAGGGCTACCATGATTTGCAAAATAAGAGAATCTTGAACGAAGTAGGAAATCAGTGCGGAGCCAAAAAAGCCTAAGCCTAAAAAGATGGCAAAAAACGTAGGAGTGGCAATCTCAAAGACAATGGCAAAAACACCTAAAATTGCCCAAATATACCAAATCATCTATGCTCCTAAAAAGAATTTAAAAGCATTATACAAAAAAGTAAGATAATTACGATGGTGGAGCTGTGGACAGCCAAAACATGTCTTGCGCTAGTTATTATTCAAAAAATCAGATACAAACCCATTTTCTTTTAACACTTGCATAATTCCTCGCAAGAGATAGTTGTTTACAAAGCGTACGGTGTATATTCGCCCACCATCTGTTATAGGAACAATCATTTTTTTATCTCTTAATTTATTGATAACTAACGATTTTTTCTTGGAGTCTGTTATCCCAAATGTACTAAGCTCTTCAGCTTTCATTGCCATATCATCTTTTTTGATAAGATAAGACAAGATGTCAAATTCTTGTTTTGTGATATGTTCTCTTTCAAGCGCTATTTTTAACGTTGGTAAAAGTATCTCTTTTTGCACATACTCTTTTTTTAAAAGATGATCTATTTTTTCAATCTCATTTTTTAGACCTCTTAAAAAATATTCACACCATGCCAATAAATCATTGGTTTCTAAACTATCAGCACGTGAAAGCATGTCATAGTATTGGTCTCTATCGGTATAAAAAACGGAAGAAGGGTTGATAAGCCTTCCTTGTTTTACTTTAAATCCCAATTTTATTAAAAATGCATAATTTAGAAGTCTTCCCATACGACCATTTCCGTTGTCAAAGGGATGGATGTATTCAAATCTATGATGAGCAATAGCTACCATCAAAAGTTGATATTGTTCTTTATATTCTTCATTGATGAACTCTACAAATCTTTCAAAGTATTCAGGAAGTAAAAAATGTACGGGTGGAGTGTGACCTGATTTTTTAATGCTCACATCATGTTTTCTTAGTTCTCCCGAGTATTTAGAACCTTCCCCCTGTGGTGGTGGGGTTAAATCTTTCGTAATAATTTTATGAATCTCTGAGATATAAGCACGATTAAAAAAAGTCTTTTCATCGGTGTTTTCTTCTATAAATTGTATGGCATTCTCTAGATTTTTTATTTCATCATCACTTTCGTCTTTGACATGGGTATCAATAAGTTTTTCAACATACTCAGATAATGTGGTGTTGTTCCCTTCGATTCTAGCAGAACCTAAGGTCTCTAAAATTTGAAAGATATTTTTAAGCTGAAAAAAAATATATGGAGGAACATTGCCACCAAGATGTCGAGTTCTTAGCTTTTCCAAATCCAAAATAATATTAGCCAAATCACTTCCCCAAGATGGGTCAGGAATCGTAATTTTTTTACTATCTAGTTCTTCTATCATATTTAACTACTTCTCTTTAAATGTTTTTGAATGACCATTATATCGAAATAAATATTATAAGATAAGATTCAATTACTTCCATTTCTAGCCGTGCACTACTTCCTTTTAGGCTATCAATATTTTTGATTACAGTGCTTTTTATTTTCTTCAAAATTGTAAAAAATTAGCTCAATTTTCTTATTAGACTTCTTTCATAACCCTTGAAAAGATAAAGAGTTTGGTTAGAGTGCGTTAATTTTTAAAACTCAAAATTGAGTCATAGCCAAAGCTATGGCGATGTTTTTAATTTTAAAAAGTGATGTGCTATGAGCGATACTCTTTTTTCAATGGGTTATGAAAAAAGTCTATTGGTTAATTTTGATGGAATGGTGGGCTGTGGGGGATTGAACTTAAAGCATTTTAACACCTAAATATAGGCATTTAAGCGTTGTTTTAAAAACCACAACGTACCTTCCAACGTACCTAAAATCACATCTTACGTTTTTAATTTCTCATTTATCAAGATTGAATAGTATCATAAAATAGTTATAAAATTAAGCCTAACGACCTTAGAACTACCACAAAAGCCAAAGCCTTACTGTACGTGTAACGGCTACTTGTTTCTAGTAGCCGTCCAAAACACAGATGTCTATTTTGGACAACCGTTATGCTTGTCGCCATTTTGGCGAGAAGTTATAGACGATGGCAATTTTGGATAGCGCACAAAGCACGATACGAATTATTAGTAGCGTACTAGAGCCACGGTTACCATTTTAGCTAGCGTATCAGAGCCAATGGTGTACGAGTTATGGCGCAGACCAAATCCACTTGTATAACGGCTAGCCGTTTTGGCGAGCCGTCTAAGACCCCCTTTGCTTAATACGAATTTCTCGTAGAAGCCCAAAACCATCATTTGCTTACTCGCCATTATGGATAGTAAGCTTAGAGCCAATTACGCATACTGGTAGCAATTTTGGCGAGCAGTCCATGTCTACTTAGCTTTAATGTTGGATGTCCATTAAAGACAGCCAATCTAATTCCTTTGTCCACTTGGCATACTGATGCCTATTTTGGACAGCAGTCCTTTGGCTCTCTCATTTGGATAGCCAATAGCGAAGCCATTGAGCCCAAGGTTCACATAAGGATTTCAAATCCTTATAATTGGTTTAAGCACCGATTTGAAATCGGCTTTGACATCACTCGGATTTAAAATCCGTTAACCAAGATAAATTTAAGGCGATTTTAGCCTTAAATGAACCTTTAGGCAGTACAGAACGCGATTTTAAATCGCCTTGGCTCTAGTAGAACTAAGTTCAATTAATTTCTTTTGTAGAAAAATATTTCTGCTTGGCTCTTCTCTAGTGAAGCCCTATGGGGAAATAGTTATTTCGAGGGTGGGAGATGAGGTGCATCTCTAATATCTCATGCAAATTTAGAGTTTTTTGAAGCTATTTTTTATTCTTGTCTACAATATGCAAAATTAAACCTAACACTAAACCACAAAACAATAACAATGGTAATACGTATTCTAAGACAACTGAAGATGCTACTATAAAAATGCTAGCGACCCCAAAAAGAACTAAAGTCATTAGGAAAGAAAATACATTACCCATAACTAATCAACCCCCTCGGATGACCTTGAAAATGTTGACACTCCCGACACTTCTTTTTTGCGGGTTTCTTCTATTTCTGCATTTTTCTTCCATTGTGCTTTTTGCTTATCAATAAGTTCTGATGTTGTCTTTGGAGAACCAGTGAAACCACCTTTAGAAATAAACTCATTGAGTTCTTTTCTCTCTTTCTCGTCCATCTCAAGAGAACTTGGTCTAGTAGCTGGTTCATCGTAGGTATAGGTTGAAAATAATCTTTGCTTTGTAGGTTTGTTGGCATTTATTGTAATTATTTTATCCACCCACGTTTTGGATTCTTGTCTGACCCAAGATATATCGCTTTCTTTTTCATATGCAGTAGCAAATGAAGATACTAGAACTTTTCCATTGATGAACATCATCCCCACATCCATGACTTGGATATAAGATTTTTTCGATTCATCTTCATATTTTAACAGCATGGTATATCCTAAGCTGTTTTCATTTTCAAAAGATATACCAAGAACAGAAGCACCATTCGTCTTTACTTTCTTAATGGCTTCATTTGTTGCGATAGACATTTTTTTTTGTATGGTTTCTATTGTCTGATTGGGTTTTGTTAAATCATTTTTTTTAACGTCTATATTGAGTTTTTTTAGTGTTGAATCGACTATTTCTTTAAATTGCTTTTGGCTAATATTCATGTTTTCATAAGCGGTTGGTGTATAGATGACTGCTCGTCTTTCTTTTGTCTTTGCGTTTTCATTTTTTGTCAGTTTTTCAAAATCAGACTTTATAAAATAATATCCTCGAATATTAGCTTTATAGCCAAGTGTGGTTTTGTAAGCATCAACAATTTGTGGTGCTAATTTACTAATTTCTATGAAATTATCTGGCGTAGGAATAGAAAATTTTTCAGAGCCAACAGTAATCTGCATTGCTTCTTCTTTTGCCCCCAAAATAGTAAAAGCTAAGAATATTAATACAATAATTTTTTTCATCTGCCTATCCATATGCTATTATTTGTCTTTTCTACGTTCTAAAATTGCTAGCAATGATTGAGCGGTTTCAGTATCGCCTTTTGCAACTGCTTTATTGATAAGCTCTTGTAGTTCCTTCCCGTCTTCGGTATCTTCGTTCACTGCTTTATTAACAGTGGCTCTGATTGCTTCATCTTCTGCTATTTTTTGAACTTTGTATTTACATACTCGTTGTTTTATTGCTTCCAAGAGATTTTTTAGTTGCTTGTATAAAATATAAAAAAATATTAATAAGAGTAAACTGACAAATAAACCTTTCAAACTAAATATTAATGATGCAACACGTGCAAAATTTTGTTCTCCTTCCGTTAGTATTTCATTTTGTACTTCTCTTCTTTTTATTTTATCTGTTGTTTCAGCAATCAAAGCAGTAAGATGTTCTTCGCTTTTTGCTCTTTCATAAACATTCTTTATGTCTTGCTCTTGACCCCCAAGAGGAACCAACATATCATAAACCATTGTTGGAGTTAGTATGTTTTTTCTAAAGCCTTGTTGTTCTTTATATTTGTCATCAAAAGATATTTCGGAATTATTATTAGCATCATCATAAATTTGTCGCATAGCTTCCATTTTGGTTACCGTACTAGCTTTGTTCCTTGACTTAAAAAGCTTCTCTTCGTTGTCGAAATATAATAACTTAGATGATACAGTTCCAGCAACACCTTGCCATTGAAACCCTGTTGTATCATTCTTTGGATTGCTAGATGCTTCGTCAAAAGCCTTTAATGTGTTTTCAGTTATTTCAGTTTTACTTATAAGTTGATGAGGTAGAAAAATCATAATTAGTAAAAAGACTAGTTGTTTAAAAAATAAGATAAGTGATTTGAACTTCATTATTCTCCAATAGCCGATAAAATCCTATAGGAATGATTTCTATAAAGAATTGATAGAAAACTATACTCCAACTAAACTTATGGGAAAATTATCTATAGGAATGGTTATATGCTGAATATCCCCGATATAGTAACAGCAGAAGAAGAGGATTTGTTTTTTAGAACTGTTTCCTATAATGTAAAAAGAATACGCAATGAAAAGGGGATGAGCCAACTTGAGGTGGCTCTATCTATCGGACAAAAGTCATCAGGTTTTTATGCCAATATTGAAAACTATAAACATGGAAAGCATTTTAATTTGTCGCATCTTTTTAGGTTGTCTATACTTTTTAATGTTTCAATAAATGAGTTTTTTGAGCCAATTAAATAAGACAAAAATAATGCTATTCGTCTGCGCGTAATTGGTATATATGATTAAAATTTAATCAGTACGCTGAGCCAATCAAAATTGGTAGAAATTATGTTATTCGTATGCGTGTATTAGGTACATGTGGTTAAGCGGTACGCTACACTCTTCCTTTGGAGTCAACTCTGGTTCCTTTGCCCCTGTTCTCGGTTCTCGTATCGCAACCAAAACTGATTTTGTTTCTTAAGCCAAAGAAAGCGAACCCCCTCGGTGGGGTGAGCCTTTGGCTTAAGGGGCGGAATTGTTGTTTTGGTTGCTAGCTTGAGAGGTATCCCAAAAAAGTTTTTATTTTTTTATTTATTGTTCATAAACGTAGGCTTAGAGAGAGCAGTTCCATTCGAAAATGATACTGCCCGCCTTTGGCAAGCCAAAGTCAGTCAGTCGCTTTTGGCTTATCATTTCCTCATTCCAATGCTCTCCCACGCCTACGGAAGGTGGTTCCTTTTTAATGCCAAGAAAGTGAAGGGAAAGCCCTACTTTAAGCAATTTCAGTGTGGACAAAATTCCCTAATGTTTTTTCTTTTCTATTAGGGAAAAATGTCCACACTGAATTTAGGCTTTAAGGCATTATGAACACTGACTTAGTTTTGCCAATTCCAGCAACGTATTTGAAACCTGCTTTTCCAAGTTCATTAATACATACTTGGTTTGAGAGCAATCTTTTCATTACTACTTTTGTTACTGCCATTCTATTTTCAATGGTTTCACGAAGCACGTCACTGTACCCATCATGGGCATACGCTTCAAGAACATCTATAAGCATTTCTATTTGCTCACTAACTTTATTTTTCTTTGGGGGCATCGCCACAGAATGTTTTAATTCCCAATCTAAAACTTGAATATTTGGCATAGCTTCTAAAGCTAAATCAATTATCTCTTTGTTTTTATTGGTTTCCTTCCCCAAAAAGATAAAAAACTCTGTTGAGTCTGGGCTTCCATCATGATTTTTTGAAACCCTTGCTCTACTTCTAAAGACACCTTGAATGATGTCTTCGGCAAGTTTACTGGATGCAAGTTTTGGTATTTCTATTTTTCTATTTTCTTCAACTTCATAAGCTGTTTCTACACCACCGACAATAAAGCTAAACTGTTCAAACATAACGCTATATGGTAAATGATTTAGTCCGACAATAAAAACCTTATTGCAGTGCCTGTACTCATTTGTTGCATCGTGGTTCCCCCAATGAATTACATTTGCATTCTCTAGTCCAATTAAGCTTTTCATTGTGATTGCTATGTCTTTGTAGGTAATAATCAAAGCATCATCATGTGGCTCTATGTTTAATTTAATTGATTTGACATACGGTGCTAAAGTGAGTTTACACTCAGCTTCATTGTCTATGTTTAAGCCAGTGCGTGAATGTCGTACCCAATTTTCTTTACAAAGGTAAAGTTTGCAATTATGGTAGGTTCTAGGATTTGGAACTTTGATATTTTCAATCAATCGTCTGTCTGCTTTAAAATGTTTTGGATTTTCATTTTTGATGCTAATCCATTCCTTCATCAGTTCAATTTTTTTATTAACTTCTGATGTTGCATCTAAGACAACTAGGCTTCCAAACTCATGGTAAAGCAAATTCACTCCATGAAGTGTCCAATTGGTTCCATGCTTGTGAAAAAACATCTTTCTATCAAGTATCAAACATAAACTTTTTAGTGCATCTATAAAGCCTTCTCTTAGCTCAATCTCATTAGACTCTTTTTTATAATTTCTACGAAAGGAAAATTCTGCTCTTGATAGTTTATACCAAGATGTGTCCTTGCTGCTTAAAACTTCAATGAGTGGACTAATAAACAAATTCCAATCCATATTTTTTTCTTCTGTGATAGCTGTTATCTTTCGGCTCTCATCAATAAGGCTCTTCAACATGGCAACAATCGTATTAACTATTTTTTTAGTCTCTTCGTTTGGTAGTTGCCTTGCAAGAAGACTCATCTTTTCTAATTCATAACTCTCTAGCGTCTCCGACTCAATCATGTTGATTTGTTCATCTACGATTATCAAATCTCTATTCTTAGTCTCGACTCGACCCAACCAATCTTTTTCTTCATTGGGTGAAGCATATCCCAAGATTGATTTTTTTGATTTTATGTCTCGTCTAAAGCGTTCATGGGTGATGACAATAATACGATGCTTTTGTATTGACTCAATCTCAACTCGTAAGCTATGGTCAGGGTTATCAGCAGTTACAGTATAAGAACAATAGGCAATCTCTTCATTTGCATAGTCATTGATTGATTTACAAACGTCTTTTGCGTGTTCAACTTTAGGGACAATAATCAAAGCACTTATATGTTTAGGCATCATTGCACAGTAAAGCTTGATGCTTGTAGTTTTCCCTGTTCCTGTTGCGGGAGGCATAACATACATCACAGGTTCTTCTCCGCTTTGATTATCGTTAATTACTTTATTGTAAGAAGCACATAACTGCTCTTGAAGTTTCATAATTCCTTCTGAAGCAAAGATGCCAAAACTTTCAAATTTAGTTTTCATTTCACTACAAAATTTATCAATAGCTACTGGGCTATTTTTGACTTGGATTTGTTTCATAATTCTCCCCTTGGTTCTAAAGCACGTATTACCTTACGCAGAAACAATCGTGCTCTAATCGCTTCCCTCTTAGTTGAACAGTAAAGGGCTACATCATTAGAGCCCTTTAAACGTAAACGATACTGATTTCTTGTTGCTTGAAAATCGATGTAGAGTCTAATCTTCTGCATTGGCTAACCTTAGCTCTCGCCATTAAAAAAGCTCTCAAGCTCTGAGCGTTTAAATATTGTTACGCCATCAGTTATTTTGTATGCCTTGATTTTCCCATCTTTGACATATCGCCAAATGCTAGCTCTGGAAACAGGATAGGTTTCCGCTACTTGTTTAATGCGCATATTTTCGTTTTGTGTCTGTGTCATAGCGAGTGCTCCTCATTGTGTTTTGATGAGAGCATTTTAATGCTATGGGTCTCATGTTCAAGGGAAAAAGGTGGCTATTTTGAGGGTAGTTTTAGGGGCAAATCTGAGGACTCCCTATTGTAGGGAGCTCTCATAAATTTTGTTTAAAACGGTTGTTTGGGTTATAAATGGAAAGTTAACATTGAGGATTTCAATCAGTAGTTTTCTTTTTTGATTTGCTTGAAAATTGTCTATAACATACTTGGCTCTCTCAAGCTCTCTAGGATGTTTAACTCCAAGGGTATCCAATACTTCGCAAGCAATTTTTATCTTTTTTTCATTTATAAATGCTTGCTCCATTATAGTGAGGTTCTCTTTGTAACGCTTTACTCTATCTTCTAGGTAGTCACATCCCTCTTCAAAGTAGGCTTTAAAATTAGCTTCACATGCCAATGCTCCAATCTCCCTTGGCTCTAAATCTACATTGAAGATGGTTTTGAAAAAGAGTTCTGCATGATAAGCTAGCTCTTGGATGTCCTCAAAAGCATGAGGGATACCTTCGTCTAACCCTAGTGTCTCTCGTATGTTTATAGGCTCATGCTTTGGATCTAAAGCCTTACAATACGCATCATAGATTTGTTTTTGCTTTGTAAGACTGTGAACATAATCTGTAGGAGTAAACTCTTTAAACCCAGAGCCATTTCGTTTTAAATACTCTTTGGCTTCATAGAATAGCTTACGGTTTCTATCTTGCGTGCGTTGTAGTTCCGCTTCTCGTTGTAATATCTCTTCGTCACTGGTTCCTTCTGGGTAACAATCTCTAAGGAACCATGATATTTTTACTGCTTCCATGTGCTTATCCTTTTAAAGGGCTGTCCATCATTGCCAAGATGTATCCACTCCACCATGTAAGGAGTAAGCGCATCTCTTCCGTATAAATCGCTTTTTGGGTGTAAGCCCGCTCAACGCCACTACCTACAATATGGTCTAGCACTTTTTCTTTGGCTTCATAAGAGCTTCTATGTTCCATTTGGTGTGTATCAACCAAAGAACGAAACGTGGCTCTAAAGCTGTGTAAGCGTTGTTTATTGCCTAGTGTTTCGTTATTGAAACCCATGCGTTGCAATGCTCTGCTTGGTGTCACTTCATCAATGTGCAAGCCATTGTCAGCCACAAAAACAAATTCTTTGTGTGATGTATACAAATATTGCTCTTGCAAAATAGCTATGGCTTCGTCTGAAAGAGGCAAAATAAAATCATCACCACTTTTGGCTTTCATCTCTTTGCGCGGTATAGTAATGAGGTGTTTTTCAAAATCCACATATGCCCACTTTAACGATACAAGATTACCTGCACGCAATGGAACGTGTAAAACGAACTTTAAAGCATTTTTGGTGCTAATATGTCCACCATAAGTGTAAATGCTGTTTACAAGCTGTTTCAAGATGGATGGGTCTGTAATGCAGGCGTAGTGCTTTTTAACTATTTTTGGTAAAACGCTTTTAGCATGAATGTTTGGCACGATATTAAAATCACAATAACCATGCGTACATGCAAACTGCCAAAGGTCATGAAAGTAGCCTAAAAGTCTTTTCGCTGTTTCGGGTGTTTGTATGGCTTTTATTTTGATAATTTGCACAAGCTCATCATGCTTTATTTCTGCAATTGATTTATGTTTGAGCACAGGAATGACAGTTGTATCAAACAAGGCTCTCTTCTTTTTGTAGGTGCTGTGAACAATGTGGCTCTCTTGCGATTGAAACCAAAGATTGACCACGTTTGAAAAATCACTCTCTTTTTGTAGTTTTACTTCAGCTTTCTCTTCACGTTGTGCATCTATCGGGTCTATGCCTTGTTTGATGAGGTTTAGGTACGTTTCTCTTTTATCTCTTGCCTCTTTAAGGGTGGTTTTTGGGTACGTTCCAAAGGTTGATTTGCGTTTTTTATATAGCGTTGGGCTTGTATAAACAAATTCCCATATCTTGCGACCATCTGGATGGATAAGTATTCTAAGTCCATTAATGTCAGATTTTATGTAGGGCTTATCTTCGGGTTTAAAATTCTTAATCTCTTTATCTGTGAGTAGAGAAGTGCTTATTTTAGGCATTTTGAACCTCTTTAATGTACGTTTTTAGATGGAGTAAATCCAAAATACGAATTAGGTATCTAAAAACGTACCTAAAAGGATGGGATTTATTGAGAGTATTTTAAACTAAATGAGATTAGAATATGCTTTAAAATCCCTATTTAAAGGGATTCTTTGCATCATTTAAGATTGGTTGAGATTTCTTTCATGGTGGAGCTGTGGGGGATTGAACCCCAGTCCAAAAATAGCCACCTATGACGTCTACATGCTTAGATATTGTTGATAGTGTTTAATTTTGCTTCGTACAACAATCAGAAAACTACGCAAAACGAGCCTTTAACTTCATTACATGTAAAGGCGTTCATGTAATATAGCTATCAAATCTATGATACTCTCCAAGACCTCCTAAGATAGCATCAAAGGGGAGAGCAGTCCATTATTTGTTAAACTTACGCAGCTAGCGCGTAAGCAGGACGATAGTTACTGTTGTTAGCAGTTATTGTTTGAAGGTTGTGTAACGGAAGACCCTCACTCCCGACATGCAGCCATAAGCTAAAACTACTCCTGTCGAAGCCATGTCAGCCCCATCGAAGGAACGCAATTTTACCATAATAAAACGACTTTTTTGCTATAATCGCAAAAAATATAAAAGGATACCCTTTGATAAAGACTATATCGTCTCTTTGTGTAACATTTTTACTGCTCTTTATGCAAGGTTGTACCACACAACCCAAGACACCTGCCCCTGAGATTAACACAAAAAATGTTTCTAATCAAAAAACAAACACCAATCCCAAACTTTCAAACCTCGTAGGAAAAAACTACATAAAAGGGGTGATTCTCTCACTCAAACAAACAGGCAATGGCGAGGGATGGAATTATGAGATTGATGGCATTGAAACCACCAATGGCAAATTGCCGTATGTCAACTTTAACCACAAATCGGTTCTTGCCAATGAAGGCGACTTAGTCTATGCCTCTTTTGATGGTATGCGTGTCTCTGAAATGTTCGTAATTAAGGCTGCCTATTTTAAAAATGGCAAAATCGCACCCTCTCCCGTCTATACCAAAAAGAAAAAAGCGCATGAACCTGCCTCAGCAGGTAAACGAGACAAAGCCCATCAAGTTTTAAGTGTGCCACAAGAAGAGTCTATCCGCCTCAACTGATTGTTAACCGATCGTTTACTTTGTGTTTCTATACTTCCAGAAGCGAATTTCATATTTTCTTCTTATTTTCAAAGAGGTGTCCCGCCAAGCGCCTCTTTGAAGCCTTTCTCAACTTCTACAATAAAAACAGCCCCATCCTTTTCATTTCGAGCTTCTAGTCTTCCTTTCATGCTCTTCTCAATAATCAATTTTGCCATATAAAGTCCAATGCCTGTCCCCTCATTTTGCTCTTTGGTACTCACGTAAGGCTCGAAAATCTTCTCTATCGGTCGAATCGTAATGCCACCTCCATTATCTTTTACAACCAACTGCGTACTCTTCGCATGATTTTCAAGGGTAATGATGATTTTCCCCTTTTTATTTCCCGAGGAAATAATGGCATCTTTGGCGTTGGAGAGCAAATTAAGCAGCACTTGTTCATACTCGCTTTTATACCCCAAAATAAAAGCATCCTCTTCAATATTCACTTCAATCGTAATGTGCTGATTGGTGATGGATTTTCCAATAATCCGTAAAACTTCCTCAACGGATTGTTTAATACTAAATGCTTTTTGGTCTTTATTGGGCATGAAAAAATTACGAAAATCATCAATCGTATGTGACATATACTCGACAATCGTCTCCGCTTCTGAACATTTGGTATCCATACTCTGTTGGTCAAGCGTACGCATGGTATATTTTAATTTAAGGGTGATGAGCAGTGCGGAGAGTTGGGAAAGGGGCTGTCGCCATTGATGCGCTATATTGCTAATCATCTCTCCTAAAGCGATAAATTTTGCTTTTTGAATCAAAAGCTGTTCGTGTTCTCTGCTTTTTTTAATCTCCTCGCTCACTCGACTCTCTAGGGTTTTATTGAGATTTTCAAGCTCCCATGTTTTTTGCTGCACTTGCGCATGGTAACTGTTTAAAAAACGCTCGATTTGTTTACCTAGCATCACCGCAAATGCGTTGGCAATAAGTGCAAAGAGTAAGAAAATAATAATCGCAGAGGTAATCTCTAAATTCATTTTTTGTTTAAACGTTGCCTTCGCAAGTGCAATCTCTTCATCAATGTCATCCGTATAAACCCCCGCTGCGATAATGAGATTCCATGCTTTATACAGTTTAAAATAGGAAACTTTAGGACGAATCTCACCGCTTTCAGGCTTTTTATACAAATACTCTACAAATGAAAACCCTTTCTCGTGGATATCTTGCAAAAAGATTTTACGAAAGGCTTTACCATTTTCATCGGTATAACTATCTGAAATGTATTGCCCTTCCAAATCGGGACGATTGGGGTTAATAAGCATTTTTGCAAACTGTTCACCCCCTTTTATATTTTCTACCTGATAGACAAAGATATAATTATGTTCTTGTCCACCATAGCGAATATGACGAATCCACGCATACACCTCTTCTTTCAGTTTTTTCTCTTCACTCCTTGAAGAGATAGGAAACGTACTTTTTTTAAACTGAATAAACTCAATAATCGCATCCACTTCTCGTTTAAGAAGATTACGTTTGTTTTCCACAAATGTTTTTTTGGTATCTTCGATATGCGCATCCAAAATCTCATACTGTTTCGTGATAAAAAAGTACCCATTAAAGAGCATTAATGAACTGATGATAAAAATAGTACTGACGATAATAATATTTGAGATATTACTTTCTTTGATGATTTTCACAAACAACTCCGCTTGAGACTGCTATAATAATGAGGAAGAATCATAGTCATTCTTTCTTTAAATGTAAAGGGTTGATATGAATGAAAAGATGCTTAAAAAATTAGCAAATTACCGTGTTTTATACGCTGAGGATGAAGCAGGTGTGCGAAAAAACGTCTATGAGCTTCTAGGTTTACTCTTTAAAGATGTCTATCTTGCCCACGATGGAGAGGAAGCCTATCGCCTCTTTGAAGAACACAAACCTGATTTGGTCATTACCGATATTAAAATGCCTCGCTTAAGTGGCATTGAGTTGGTCAAAAAGATTCGTCAAAACGATGCACATGCGCAGATTATTATTATTACCGCTTACACGGAAGTGGATTTTATGCTTGAAGCTATTGAACTCTCTTTGCTTCGTTACATTGTAAAACCCATTACCGAACCTAAACTTTTTGATGCTTTGGAAAAATTTTTACAAGCGAGTGAAAAAGAACATTTAAAAGCCTTAGCGGCTGATTGGTTTTATGATATTTTACAAAAAAGTGTTACGCACGGTGCTGATATGTATGAATTAACGAAAAAAGAAGCTAAGTTTATTGAACTTCTTTTACAAAAAGATTCTATCATTACCTATGCAGAGATAGAGGAGAAGTTGTGGGAAGGTGAGTATATGAGCTTGAATGCTCTTCGTTTAATGATAAAAAATTTAAGAAAGAAGTTACCAGAGGGAGTTTTAAAGAATATTCAAGGTATTGGTTACAAATTGTAACATGATTTTCTAAATAAACTTTAATTTTGTCTATTTTTGTTACAAATTGAAACCGAAGAATGTTTATTGAGGAGTGTTTGACTCTTTACATGTAAACATACATAACTTTGACATAATTATCGCCTATAATCGCCTTTAGAAATAATACTAAAAAGGAGTCAGACATGACGAAGTTTCTTAAAGTGATGGCAGCGGCAACGCTTCTTGTTTCATCTGCGATTGCAGCAGAATATACCATTAAAGTGACCCACGTGGTAAGTCCCAATACCCCAAAAGGTAAAGGTGCTGATTTCTTTGCAAAAAGAGTGGGTGAGCTCACCAATGGTAAAGTGGAAGTCATTGTATTTCCAAACTCTCAGCTTTATGGTGATGGCGAAGAGATGAAAGCCTTAAAACTCGGCAATGCACATATCGCAATGCCCAGCTTCTCTAAATTTACCAGCCTCGTTCCTGAGATGCAACTTTTCGATTTACCGTTCATCTTTAGAGACAAAGACCATCTCTATAAAGTCTTAGATGGTGAAGTAGGTCAAATCCTCAAAGACAAAGTAAGTAAAAAAGGCTTTGTAGCACTTGACTACTGGGATGCAGGATTCAAACACCTCTCTTCTAACAAAAAACCAATTCTTCTTCCTGAAGATGCAGCAGGTCAAAAATTTAGAATCATGAGTTCACACGTTTTGGAAGCACAGTTTAAAGCCGTAGGCGCAAATCCTCAAGTTTTACCATTTTCAGAGGTTTATTCAGCCCTTCAACAAGGTGTCGTTGATGGTGCGGAGAACCCACTTTCAAACTTCTACACCAAAAAATTTAATGAAGTTCAAACAGACCTTACCCTTTCAAATCACGGCTACTTAGGCTATTTGGTTATTATGAGTGAGAGTTTTTGGAAAAAATTTCCAAAAGACTTGAAACCAATGGTTCTTCAAGCGATGAAAGAAGCTACTGAGTATGAGCGAAAAGAAGCGGCTCTTGATGATGAAGATATGCTCGCAAAAATCAGTGAGTATGCCAAAGCGTCTGGAAACCTCAAAATCCACACCCTCACTCCTGAGCAAAAAGCTGCATGGCAAAAAGCGATGGAAGCGATTTATCCACAGTTTTATAAAACCATTGGCGAAGACCTCATCAAAAAAGTTCAAGCCGTTAAGTAAGGTGAGCCAAAGGCTCTTTGGAAAAAACCAAAGAGCCTTTTAAGGCTTTAATAGTGATTACATGTAAAAATACAATGAAGAAGAAAAAAAGATGAGAAAGTATTTTACAATCCTCGATTTAGGGGTTATGGCACTCAATAAAAATGTTGCTGTTTTTGGTATTACACTAGGTGTTTTACTCGCTTTTGTTAACGTCGTTTTACGTTATTTTTTTGAAATGAGCTTGACTTGGGCAGGAGAGCTTACCAACTATTTATTTATGTGGTCAGCACTTTTTGGTGCGGCCTATGGTTTTAAAAAAGGTGTGCACATTTCTGTGACCATGCTTTTAGAAAAATTACCACCGATGATGGCAAAAGTCATTTTAATGGCTGCGCATCTCTTTAGCTGTTTGTACTTAGGCCTGATGGCATATTTGGGGTATGAATTAACCCTGATGATGATGGATTTTGGTGAAATGAGTATCGACCTTGGTGTACCGATGTGGATTCCACATTTAGTACTTCCTTTAGCCTTTGTCGGAGCTTCTTTTCGAGCAGGCGAAAAAGTGTTTGAAGTCGCAGAGATGAACGCAAACAATGTTGTGGTGAACCACGAATTAGAAGCGATTAAAGATTCATTGGAAATTAGAGGAGTTAAAGATGTTAATGCTTAGTATATTTGGATTGCTCTTTCTTCTCATGTTCCTAGGTGTTCCCGTATCTGTCTCTTTGGGTGCGAGTACACTGATTACGGCTTTCTTTTTTACCGACATGGACTTAATGGGCATTACCTCACATGTGTTTGATGGTCTCAATAAATATACGTTGATGGCGATTCCTATGTTTATTTTAGCGGGTTCTTTTCTCTCTAAAGGTGGTGCGGCGAAGCGTATTATTGATTTTGCGCAATCCATCGTAGGACACCTTCCTGGTGGTCTGCCTATTTCGGCGATTTTTGCATCAATGATTTTTGCAGCCGTGAGTGGAAGCTCACCCGCAACCGTTGCGGCGATTGGTTCTGTAATGTTTTCAGCGATTAAAGAAGCGGGGTATCCTAGAGGTTATGCGATTGGTACGATTGCAACATCAGGAAGTTTGGGTATTTTGATTCCACCATCTATCGTTTTTATCGTGTATGGTGTCACCGCAGACCTTTCCATTGGTAAACTCTTTATGGCAGGTGTTATTCCGGGTCTTCTTATAGGCTTTATGCTTATGGCACTGACCTATGTAGGTGCGGTACGCTTAGGCTTCAAAAGACAAGAACCTGCTCCATTTAAAGTTCGTTTGAAAAAGTTTAAAGAGGCATTTTGGGCATTGATGCTCATTGTTGTGGTTATCGGCGGAATTTACGGTGGTCTCTTTACCCCAACCGAAGCGGGTGCGGTGAGTGCGGTGTATGCTTTTGTCGTCTCTGTCTTTGTTTATAAAGATTTGAAACTTAAAGATGTCTATCCTATTATCATCGAAGCGGCACTAACAAGCTCAATGATTTTCTTTGTTATCGCCAATGCGATGATTTTTGCGCACTTTTTAACCGATGAGACGATTCCTCAGCAAATCACGCAAATGATTATGAATGCCAATGTTGGACCGATTATGTTCTTGGTTATTGTCAATATCTTGCTCCTTTTGATGGGACAATTTATGGAGCCTAGTTCCATTGTTATGATTACCGTACCACTTCTATTGCCATTGGTTTTAGCACTCGGTATTGACCCAATTCACTTTGGTGTTATCATGGTCGTCAACATGGAAATTGGTATGATTACCCCGCCTGTTGGACTGAATCTCTTTGTGGCAGCAGGTATGACGGGGCTGAGTCTCAAAGAGGTCGTTGTGGCATCCCTTCCGTGGGTTGCTGTTTTATTTGTAGGACTTATTATTATTACGTATATACCTATCATCTCTTTGTGGTTACCACAGTTAATGTTTGGTATCTAATCTTCCCATTTACAACACGAAGAAGGCATTTGCCTTCTTCACTTTTACATGTAAAGCTTTTTAAACCCTTTTGACGCTTTGCTTACTCTTCAATAACCGCACCAAAACGTCTTTCTCTTTGAGTGTACTCAGAAACAATCGTTTCTAACTCTCCCACTGAAAAATCAGGCCACAGCGTTTTACTAAAAAAAAGCTCCGCATAGGCAACTTGCCATAATAAAAAGTTTGAAAGACGTCCATCCCCACCTGTTCGAATGAGCAAATCCACAGGAGGCATCCCCGCCGTATCAAGATGAGACTCAAGTATCTCTTTGGTGATTTCACCGTTTACATGTAAAGATTTTTGAATGGCTCGAAGAATTTCATCGTGTGCTCCGTAATTGATCGCCAGTACTTGCGTAAGCCCCGTACAATGCGCTGTTTGCTCTTTGGCGTAAACAATTTCTTGTTGCAAGGTCGTTGAAAATTTACTCATATCTCCAATCACATCAAAACGAATATTATTTTCTAAAAGGGTGGGAATTTCACTGTGAAGGTATTTAGAGAGGAGTTTCATAAGAACAGCAACTTCTGCTTTGGGTCGATTCCAATTTTCAGTGCTAAACGCATATAACGTTAAATACTTAATGCCCATTTTTGAAGCGTATTTGGTGATTTCTCTGACTTTTTTTGCTCCCTCTTTATGCCCAAAAGAGCGCTCTTTACCTTGCCTTTTTGCCCATCTTCCATTGCCATCCATAATCATCGCTAAATGTACCAAATCATTCATGCTTCTACTTCTTCTATCCAATTTTTAATGCGCTCATTTTATCCTCTTTGGCTTTATCTTTACTTGACAAAATGTCTTGCTTTGACTAAAATTACGCCATTACTACTTTTAGAATTCTCACAAAGTAGTCTCATAAAAAATCGACTCGAGTTACTCTATCACTTTGGGATTTTTCCATCCTATCAGAGACTCTAGCTTCATGAATGAATACATCACAACAAAGAAGGCACAATGAGCGGAAATACTCCAACCTCAAATACCCAAACCCCTGCACAAAGCAAACCTACCCACTACACCAAATCACGAACGCATGTTCCAGTAGATGGCTATAAAATTGAAAATCTAAGAACCATTCCCTTAGAAAAACTCTTAGAAATCGCCACTGAACTTGGCATTGAAAATCCAAATGAGCTCAAACGTCAAGATTTGATGTTTGAAATTTTAAAATCCCAAGTCAATCAAGGCGGGTTCATCCTTTTTACAGGTATTTTAGAGATTGCGGGTGAAGGCTATGGCTTTTTACGTGCCACCGATGCTAACTTTTCAGACAGCGCGAATGATGCCTATGTCAGTAGCACCCAAGTGAAAAAATTTGCACTTCGTACAGGTGACATCGTCACAGGTCAGGTACGTCCCCCAAAAGATCAAGAGCGTTACTATGCGCTTTTAAAAATTGAAGCAATTAACTATTTACCTTTAGCCGAGAGCAAAAAACGTCCTCTTTTTGAAAACCTAACGCCACTTTATCCGACTGAAAAAATTAAACTCGAATACGACCCAATGAAAATCACAGGACGTGTGTTAGACCTCTTCACCCCATTGGGCAAAGGTCAGCGTGGGCTTATCGTAGCACCACCACGTAGCGGTAAAACAGAGCTGATGAAAGAGTTAGCACACGGTATCGCACGCAATCACCCCGAAGCAGAACTCATTGTCCTTCTTGTGGATGAAAGACCTGAAGAGGTAACCGATATGCAACGCTGCGTTCAAGGAGAAGTGTATAGCTCTACCTTTGATATGCCAGCATCAAATCATGTACGTGTGGCAAACCTTGTCATTGAAAAAGCAAAACGCCGTGTGGAGATGGGTAAAGATGTTATTATCTTGCTCGATTCTATCACCAGACTTGCCCGTGCGTACAATACCGTCACCCCTTCAAGCGGTAAAGTGTTAAGTGGTGGTGTGGATGCCAACGCTCTTCACAAACCAAAACGTTTCTTTGGAGCGGCTAGAAACATTGAAGATGGCGGAAGTTTGACCATTATCTCAACCGCACTGATTGAGACAGGCAGTCGTATGGACGAGGTTATCTTCGAAGAGTTTAAAGGTACAGGTAACAGTGAAATTGTCTTAGATAGAAATATCTCTGATAGAAGAATCTATCCTGCTGTTAATATTATGAAATCAGGAACGAGAAAAGAAGAGCTTCTTTTAAGCCCTGATACGCTTCAAAAAGTTTGGGCACTGCGTAGTGCTATTAACCAAATGGAAGATATCGAAGCCTTGAAATTCTTGTATGCAAAAATGCTTAAAACCAAAGATAACGAAGAGTTACTCTCTATTATGAACGAGTAAGAGTGGTGCAAAAAACTTTGCACCCTCCCTCCCAATACATCAAAAGGTTATGCCGTGCCACATCAAGTTCTAGCTCTCAAATACCGTCCCTCTTCTTTTGATAAACTCATTGGTCAAGAAGCCATTACACAAACGCTCTCTTCTGCCCTCAATCAAAACAGGCTCTCACACGCCTATCTGTTTTCAGGACTCAGAGGCAGTGGAAAAACATCAACGGCTCGTATTTTTGCCAAAGCACTAGTATGTGAGCAAGGACCAAACGCAACCCCTTGTGATGTGTGTGAGCACTGCTTAAGTGCCAATGAAAATCGCCATATTGATATTATTGAGATGGATGCTGCGTCCAATCGAGGCATTGATGATATTCGTGAATTGATTGAAAGTACCAAATACAAACCCTCTTCTGCTCGATTTAAAATTTTTATTATTGATGAAGTGCATATGCTCACGACTCAAGCCTTTAATGCCCTCTTAAAAACGCTAGAAGAGCCTCCTTCGTATGTTAAATTTATCCTAGCAACCACCGACCCTTTAAAACTTCCTGCGACGATTTTATCGAGAGTGCAACACTTTCGTTTTAAACAAATTAAACAAAGTGATGTCATCAATCACCTCTGCCACATTTTAAATTTGGAAAAAATTGAGTATGAAAAAGAAGCCCTTGAGATGCTCTCTCGTGCGGGAAATGGTTCACTGCGTGATACCTTAACGCTTTTGGATCAAGCGATTATTTATTCTAAAGGTTACATTACGCCTGAACATGTCGCAACGATGCTAGGGCTGTTAGACCCCAAACAGTTAGAAACCCTCTTTAGTGCCATTTTAAACGGCAATAAAACAGAACTATTAGGACTGATTAAAACGCTAGAGAGTTATGAGTGTGAAGTGGTTATGGATGAGTTAATTGCCTATTTGAAAAACGCTTTTTTTGAGCAAGACAGACGCTTTTCAACCCTACTTTATGAACGTTTTTTTAAGATTTTAAGCGAAGCCAAAAGCCTCCTTTACATTAATGCGAATAACGGCTTTATCCTCTCTTTAGTGCTCTTTAAAATGGTTGAGGCAACACACATTAAAACGATAGAAGAGATGATAGACTCTTTAGAAAATGAGAAGCTTCAAATGCCTTTGCATACGCCCATGCAAGAAGAAGAAACAGCGCATCCCCTCCTTCTTGAAACTTCCATGGAAACAGCGCATGTTCCTGATCAAGGGGTAACAGCACAAATGCTTTTTAGCCGTTTGTGCGATAAACTGCTTGATCGTAATGTCGAACTCGGGGAGTGTTTCCAACACCATATCCAGTTTGAGAGTTTTATAGACAACACCTTAACACTCCATTCAACGGCACAGGGTGAGAGTGGAACCATTTTAAAGCATAATTCTGCGATTATTCGTCATTTTGTACAAGATATTTTTGGATTTGAAACGAAGATTAACATTATCAAAAAAGAGCTAGAAGTTTCAACAACACAACCTTTGACTCCTTCCTTTGAAGAAGAAGCCCCGCAAAGTGCTTCCACCATCGAAAATCTAGAATTTGAAGAAAAACCTCAAAGCGAAAGTTGCGCCACAGGCGATTTATTGGCAAATCAAAAAGAGTTTGACGCTACGGAGATTTTAAATACTCCTTTTATTCAACGAGCCACTGAACTTTTTGAACCTAAAAAAATTCAAATTCAACAGAAGATTTAAGATGGAGCCTATTCTTATCCTCAATACCGGAGGGACGTTTAACAAACGCTACAATCCTCTGCGTGGTGAACTTGAAGTTCCCAAAGATAGCAATGCCATAGAGTCTATTTTACACCACTGCTCTAACACACACTATACGCTTCGTTCTATCCTACACAAAGACAGTTTAGAGATGAACGATGCGGATAGAGCCCACATAGCACATACCATTCAAACCTCTACTTCTCACAAAATTTTAATCGTCCATGGAACCGATACGATGGATCAAACAGCACGTTTTTTGGCTTTACATGTAAAAGAGAAATGTGTCATACTTACAGGCGCTATGGTACCTTTTAGTATTGATACCACAGAGGCAACCGCCAACTTTATGTTCGCCCTTGGCGCTTTACATGTAACAGAAAAAAAAGGGATTTATATTGCGATGCATGGCGCTATTGCCGAACATTCACATCTTTATAAAAACAGAGAAAAAGGCATTTTCGAGCGCTGTTAAGCTCGTAATGCCTCCGTCTTACGCAGTAAAAAATGACTCATCACAATGACATAATAAGGATAAATAACAACGCCTATAAAAGGGATAAACGTTAGGGCAAAACAGAGCAGTGAAATGCTCCTCATACCTCCTGAATAGCGTTGTTTCAATACTTTATACTCAGAAGAGGTATTAACCATAGAGGAAACTTCTAGTACTAAGAGTTTATGAAAAAGATAAAAAACGGGTAAGAGTAAAAGAAAATTCAGCAGAGGGATAAACACCAACGGCGATAAGATAATAAATAAAACCGTGGTGATAAGCACACTTTTAAGCATCACGCCTACATAACCTACAAAACCAATCCCTTTTAATGCCACATGAGGATAATAGTTACGTGCGATTTCGCTGATAAAATAGCCTGAGAAAAAACCTACAATGACAGAATAGACCATTAAAAAAAGATAATACACCACCAAAGCAGACGTAAAAAAGAAGAGGATGGAGACCACCGTTTTGGTGATAAAAATCAACGAGACAACGCTAAAAAGCCAACTCTGTTCTAAACTCCCCTCAAAACTTTGCACGCTTTCACTTAACCAAAGCGACAGCGCACCCATCCCTCCAAAAAAGAGCCAAATGATGCCTACAAAAACCAGCAGCGTTAAAAGAAAGGAGACAAGCGAAACCAGCAGAACCCTCGGCGAAAAAGTATCGCCAAGAGATAAGAAAAAAATATTGGTTGATGTTTGTGGTGTATTGGGTGTCATTGCTTATTGAATCGCTTGATTATTGACACTTAGCACACCATTTTTCATGTTAATGTCATAGATAAAATAGTCTCCCTCAGCCTTGCCCAAAGCAAAATCCTTTTTTGCTGTCAGCTGGAGACTTTCCAAAAGCGTACGATCATCTTTGTGAATTTTGACCTTTGAGCTTATATCCAAAAGCCCTAAAAGTGCCAGAGGACTCTGCTGATTGCTGTAACTGTTTTTTGCAAGGGCTAACGTCGTATCGATACTCATATCTTTGAAGTGCATCGTGTCATAATCAATACCTTTAAAGATAAGCCCCAAATCAAATGTAAACCCATGCTGAATCAACGCCATAATATCTGCCAATAAAACCTCATCAGAAGGAGGTGTTTGGCTTATCAACAGGGTATTATAATCTGTTTGCAATTTTCGCATGGCATTGGCATCCACACCTCTTAAAAAGAAATTGGTCAAGAAAGTATCCATTTTGATGCTCTCACCGCTCTCTTCAAGAGCTATTTTATCCAGTGTATATTCGGCTTTCATCAGAAGCTCTTGATTTTTCTCTTCAATGCTACTGGTCGCTTTAAGCCCACCTAATCCAGCCTTAAGTGCCGTAAACTCATCGTTAATTTCAAGCGCATAGTTTCCAATACGCATATCTGCATGATTGTTAAACTCATCATGATAAGTAAAATTATACAAAAACGAGTTAAGCTCACTTTTGGACTCCATCATCTCCGCTTGTGCGGCAATCAGCTGATGTCCAACCCCTAAGCTTCCCACCACAACTTCACCACGATGATCCAATTTAAGCGTATGGTCTTTGGTGTTCAGTATTAACTTACCCCCATCCATGCTCAGCTCTTCTTGAATATCTTTTAAATGAAAAGCTTTGAGTTTTTCATCACTTCCAAAAAGCATATCTGCCCCTAAAACACCTTTTGTCAGCAGAGGCGTGAGCAAAGCCAAAAGCGCTGCATCCGTTTTAAGATTTTCCTGAACAGACGTAGGCAGGGCACTAAGACTTAAAGAGACTTTTACATCTTGTGGCAAAAGATTGCTGTGTGACATCTCTCCTTTAAATTGTAAACCATTGATCGCCTCATTAATCTCCGCCTCGCTTCCTTGTTGAAGGCTTTGCGCAAAGAGTTTGTATTGAGCGTTTTTTTCCACCAACTGCGCCAATAAAAAATCACGAGCTTTTCTTGCATCCGTAACTTCAAGGCTAAACGTTCTCTTCGTTGTAAAATAACCGCTCTTGCTCAACTCTTCTGTTTTAAAACCATTTTTTGCTAAATGGTCTGCTTCTTTTTTAAGCGATGCATCAATTTTTTGTGAAATAACCAGTGGCGTAGCAGCCAATACTGTTACCACCACCACAGAAGCGATAATACCATACGTACGTTTTGTCATTTGTGACCTTTATAATTTATACCCTATCACATAATAGGTGTTTTTATTTGGAACTTTTTCTAAAGTAATTTTATATTTTTCAGCCCATTTAACAATCATCTCATTGACCTCATCGACTCTCGTGGCATCTCCTGCCTCATTTTTGATTTTAAAATAGTCTTTATTGCTTGAAAGTGCGACAAACGAATGAAAAGGTTTAAGGGCATCATGCAATGCCATAAGATGCTTTTCAACATGCTCAAATCCTGAAGTATTGGCAATCACACGCTCAAGTTGCGCTATGGTATTCTCACTGACACTGTAACCTAATTGATTTAAAATCGCTTGTCTATGCATGGTTTCTCCTTTTACATGTAAAGATAAAATTTAACGTTTTTGTGCAATCAGCACATCTTCAATCACTTTTGAAATATCGCCATCTAAAATCGCATTGACTTGAGAATAGGCAATATTGCTTCGGTTGTCTTTGACTTGCTGATAAGGGGCTAGAACATAAGAGCGTATCTGGTGTCCCCATCCAATCTCACTCTTTTCAATCCCATCTTTTTCCGCTTGTTGTTTTTCAAGTTCGAGTTCATACAAACGAGATTTGAGCATTTTCATTGCTGAAGCTCTATTTTTATGCTGAGACCTATCATTTTGACACTGTACTACAATACCTGTTGGCATATGGGTAATACGAATCGCACTGTCTGTTTTATTGACATGCTGACCACCTGCACCGCTGGCTCGGTAGGTATCGACCTTCAAATCTCTATCTTCAAGCACAATGTCAATATCATCATCCACCTCAGGTGAAACCATCACAGAACTAAACGATGTATGGCGCTTTGCATTGGCATCAAAGGGGCTAATGCGTACCAATCGGTGAATACCATTTTCTACTTTAAGATACCCATACGCATTTTCACCGCTAATGATGAAACTCACATCCTTAATGCCCGCTTCTTCACCTTCTTGATAATCAAGCACTTCTACTTTAAAGCCTGAGCGTTCCGCCCAACGCAAATACATACGATACAAAATACTCGCCCAATCTTGACTCTCCGTTCCACCAGCCCCTGGGTGAATAGAAACGATAGCATTTTTCGTATCATTTTCACCGCTCAGCATCATCGCAATTTCAAGATTGGTGATATGATCTTCCACACGCTGCGCATCGTTAAAAAGCTCTTCTATGGTCGTCTCATCGTTTTCAGCATTTGCCATCTCGTACAAATCAACGGCATCACTGACGACATTTTTAGCTTTGGTATAACGATTTAAAAGAGAGTTGAGTGCGGTTTTTTCTTTTTGCATTTCAGCCGCTCTTTTGGCATCATTCCAAAATTCAGGGTCTTGCTCGATGGCTTCAATCTCCCCAAGCCTTTTTGCAATCTCTTCAGGTTTGATAATCTGAGCGATATTATCCACTTTGGTGGTTAATTTTTTTAATAATTCCGTATATTCGTAACTATCCAAACATCTTCCTTTTGATATAATGCGCTTTTTAAAAGTATCTATTTTACTCCAAATAAACTCTAAAGTGCCTAAAATGAAAATAGTAACAACCATTGAAGAATTACGCCATGCACGAGGTGAGCTTTCAAACAGTGTTGGTTTTGTACCAACTATGGGAGCTTTACACAACGGTCATCTAAGCCTCATTCAAAAATCAACAGCTCAAAATGACCATACCATCGTCTCTGTGTTTGTAAACCCTACACAATTTTTAGCGGGAGAAGATTTTGAAACGTACCCCAAACGCACGCAAGCTGATATCAAAATCTGTGAACTCGCAGGGGTTGATATTTTATTTATGCCCAACGCAGAGGCGATGTATGGCGCATGTGAGCCAAGCATTATAGCGCCTAGCACCAAAGCGTACATCCTAGAAGGACTGGCACGTCCAGGGCATTTTGATGGTGTTTTACGGGTTGTTTTAAAACTCTTTAACCTCACCAAACCCTATCGTGCCTACTTTGGAAAAAAAGATGCCCAGCAACTTTATCTCATCCAAAATATGGTCAAAACACTCTTTTTAGACCTTGAGATTGTTCCGTGCGAAATTGTACGAGAGGATGATGGACTAGCGCTTTCAAGTCGCAATGTCTATTTAAATGCACACGAGCGTCAAGAAGCCCTTTTGCTCTCCAAATCCCTTAAAGTTGCTTCTCGTGCACTCATGGGAAAAGAGAGAGATTGTGAGATAATTAAAGCTGAAATGTTAGAAGTACTATCTCCTTTACATGTAGAATATGTGGAAATCTTAAATAGAGATTTTGATACAATACCTTCGATTGAATTAGGCAACTGCATTATTTTAGTCTGCGCAAAAGTGGGTACCACCCGTCTCATTGATAATTTATGGATATAACAAAGGAAAAGCTTGAAAAAACTACATTTAGTCTCACTGGGCTGTAACAAAAATCTCGTGGATAGCGAAGTGATGTTAGGAAAATTGCGTGCGTATGAACTCTGCGACGACGCTTCACAAGCGGATGTACTCATTGTCAATACCTGTGGATTTATCGGACCTGCCAAAGAGGAGAGTCTCAACACCATTTTTGCACTGCATGAAGCTCGTAAAAAAGGCTCTTTGTTAGTTATGGCGGGCTGTTTAAGTGAGCGTTACAAAGAGGATTTAACCAAAGAACTCAAAGAAGTCGACTTGTTTACAGGCGTGGGCGATTATGACAAAATTGATGAGATTATTGCCCTGCGCCAAAACCGCTTCACCCCTTCAACCTACTTAATGAACGAAGAAGAGCGTGTCATTACAGGCTCCAATGCCCATGCCTATGTCAAACTCTCAGAGGGGTGTAATCAAGCGTGTAGTTTTTGCGCCATCCCCGGTTTTAAAGGTAAATTGCACTCACGTACCCTTGAATCTCTCATCAAAGAAGTTAAAGCCTTAGTGTCTAAAGGTTTTTATGACTTTAGCTTTATCTCGCAAGATAGTAGCTCATACCTAAGAGACATGGGCGAAAAAGAGGGACTGATTAAGCTTATTGATGCGGTTGAGAAGATTGAGGGAATCAAGAGTGCACGTATCTTGTATCTCTATCCAACCACCACTTCCAACGCTTTGATTGAGCGCATTATTGCTTCACCACTTTGTCACAACTACTTTGATATGCCTATCCAACACATCAGTGATACCATGCTTAAACGTATGAAAAGAGGAGCAGGACGTGAGCGTATCATGGAACAATTAGAGATGATGCGTAAAGCACCCAATAGTTTTATTCGCACCAGTTTTATCGTAGGTCATCCAGAAGAGAGTGATGCTGAGTTTGAAGAGCTTTTGAGCTTTGCAAAACGTTTCGATTTTGACCGTGTCAATATTTTTGCTTATTCCGACGAAGAAGATACAAGTGCGTACGAAATGCATGGAAAAATTGATACAAAAACCATCAATAAACGCATTAAACAACTCGATAAAATCGTTCAAGCTAAAACCAAACAGAGTTTTGAAAAAGAGGTTGGAAAAGAAGTTCTTATCTTGATTGAAGGTGAAAGCAGTGAACATGAACTCTTTATGGGAGCTAGAGAGCTTTTATGGGCGCCTGGGATCGATGGAGAAATTTTGGTGAATGACTCAGAGGTGGAGAATGTCTCTATTGGCGCATCTTATAGGGCTAAAATCACAGAGCTTGTGGGAGATAAACTCGTTGCAACCATCACCGCTCTTGCATGAGAGCACCTTAGCGTCTCTTCAACATACAAAAAACCTTTTGGCTTTTTCTGGCGGTGGAGACTCTACCGCTCTCTTCTTTTTATTACATGTAAAAGGTATCTCTTTTGACATCGCACATGTCAATTACCAAACACGTCCTCAAAGTCAAGAAGAAGAAGCCTATGCAAAAGAGCTCTCTTTACGCTTTAACAAAAACCTTTTCACCTTTACATGTAACCTAAAAGAGCGCAATTTTGAGCACCATGCCCGTCATGTACGTTATGAATTTTTTGAATCGCTCATCCATGAACATGGCTATGAAACGCTTATTATGGCACACCATTTGGGAGACCAACTTGAGTGGTTTTTAATGCAACTCTGCAAAGGAGCGGGATTGGTTGAAATGATAGGCATGAGAGAGTGGGAGAAAAGAGAAGCGTACACCATCGTTCGTCCACTGTTACATGTCAGCAAAGCGCATCTCAAAGATTTCCTTGAAAAAGAGAAGATTCATTTTTTTGAAGATGAAAGCAACGCCTCTTTTTCTCATCTTCGTAACACATTTCGATACCGCTTTGCTACACCACTTTTAGAAGCCTATGAAGCAGGTATTGCCAAGAGTTTTGCCTATTTAGATGAAGATACCCAAAGACTTCTTCCCAAGAGATTTAAACGCATTAAAGAGCTTTTTATCATCCCATTACACGATGATGATTTGATCAATATTCGCCAAATTGACAAGGCGTTAAAAATCTTAGGTCTTTTAGCCTCTAGCAAAGAGCGTCATGAAATCCTTCAGACACGCAACTGTGTTGTGGGACATACCCTAGCCGTTGTTTTTGGTGAAAATGCTATCTACATTGCGCCTTATCGTAAAACGCCTCTTACAAAAAACGAAAAAGAGATGTACCGAAAAGCCAAGATTCCAGCAAAAATAAGAGCCTATCTTGCTTCAGAGGAAATTGATATTAATGAGGTTGTGTTGCGTTAAGGTCGTAGACTTTAATCTTAAATGTTGATGTAATACTCTTTTTATCGGCTTCAAGGTGAATAGGAAAATCAGCTTGTACAATGTTCTTATAACGATTAAGCCCCTCTAAAAAATGATAAAAATTTGTTGGTGTTTGAAGGGTGGAGGTGACATTCAGTTCATATTCGACAAACTCTTTTTTATACTCTGATTTTGAAATTTCTACCAAAGAGACATCACTAAAAAACTGCATGGCATAACGCATAAATTCATCCTGAGAAAAAGGATGTTTAAACGCAATAATCACGTGTGCATTCTCTTTTTTCAGTTTAGAAAGTTCTGCTTCACGCTCTAAAAAGAGATTTTCAACACGTGTTTTATGAACCAATACCCGTTTATACTCTGCTTGTATAACACGGTGTTCTTTAATATTGGGAATAATTAAGACAAAGACAAAACTAAAAGTAATCACCAAAAAAACCAATAAAAAAAGAAGCAACTTCATAAGATCAATTTTATCGAGGCTTCGATCAAGATTACTCACTGTAACCATCCTCTTCAATGATTTTATTCGTGCTCACAAAATTGTACCATCCCTCTTTGGTTAAATAAAAGGTTGTTTGACTGGTATGAAAAATAGATTTTAGAGGAGCCGCTAAGAGAAAATTAAACGCATCTTGCGTCGGAGAGACCCCGTATAAAATCAAAGAGTTACGCTCCATTTCAACTTTTTTCAAGGTAATTTGATCAGGCACCAAATCAAAAAGGTTATTCATACTATCTTTTAAGAGGGTATTGTTAGAGAAAATCTCTTCTGCTAATGCCTTTTGACGTAAAATACTCCCCAATAAGAGGTCATCCTCATCAATTTTTTGCTCCAGCATCTCACGCTCTTGGGTCAATTTAACCATTCCCTTTTTAAAAGAGTGCATTTCAAAAACAATATAAAAATTAAACATCACCATAAACAGGGTCATTAATGTAATAAAAACAATCCACATCTTACTAAAAAGAGAGAGAAAGGGTTTAGGTCTTGGAGCAATAAAACTTCTCATCCAAAAACCTCTTCGATTGCAATATCACAAATACGCTCACCCACATTCACCTTGTGCACTTCCACGGACATCATCAGCTCATCTTGAATTTGACGAATAAAATCAGAACTGATTTCATATCCATCAAAAATCACAATCTCCTCAATAAATTGACTCACATACAAAGGATTATGATAATACTCCTCAAGCGCTGATTTTAAGTACTTATAAACCAAAAGATCACGCCCATAAAGCTCTAGGCTGATATCTTCTTCTTTTAAAGCATCTAAACCGCTAAAATGCCCTAAAGTTCGTGTATCTACATCTGAAAAGGTATCACCATTGGGCAGGGCATCAATATCTTCTAATTCACTCAATTCTCCAAATTCACCCAACTCTTCTGACTCTTCAGATTTATCTTCTTTCTCAATCTGTAACTCTGGCATCTCTTCATCAGAAGCAAGACCCATCTCTTGTTCTTCATGCTCCCAATCACTCACATCATCAGTATGCGAAAAAGAGGTATCGCTTTGTGTTTTAAAAAAAGCACCAAAATGAAGCTGTTTACCCTCAAAAACCCCAATCACAAAAAAATCATGACAATTTAAAATATAACAGGTTGGTTTTGAGCGCAGTTTTTCATTGACGATAAAGTCATTTAAAACCACAAACGGAGAGTAAATGAGATCCAGCCCGACATCAGAAAAAAGATTCTTTGCCCACTTGATTTCAATGTAAGAAGCATACGCAGACCACTGCTTCGCAAAACTTACAGAATGTACACTGGAGATATCCACATGATGTTTGTTAAAATCCACACTCTGAGTGCCTTCAATCGCTCCTTGTCCTAACGTACTCAGCAATAAAGCGACATAGACAAAACGATACTCATCTTGAAGTTCAACCAGATAGTTTTCAATCGCTTTATCAAGGGCTTCTGTAGGTGGGGTTAAGAGAAACGACTTTGTAAAGCTCTTCTCAATTTTTCCATTTTTGAAAACTTTACAATAGAGCAAACACTCTGTTTCATGCAAAACAATAGAGACAAAAAGATTCTGGAATTTTTTTTGAAAAAGTTCTCTCATGCCCATGCGACTGACTCTTTGTTCACTGCATTACTCTTGTGTTGATTTGAATTTGAATATATATTAGACTATTATTGCTTAAGTTTCGTAAAATATTAAGCAAAAGCAGTACCATTTTCATACACTTTATTCGTGTACATGTTCTAAGAGTCGCTTTTGTATGAGCGCTTTTGCCTCTTCCAAAGAGAGTTCATGCACATAAAAAGGATCACTGTAATAAAAATGGAGCGTACTAAAAGGTTTGGGAATGCAAAAACGATCCCAACTTTTCATTTTCCACGAAGCAGATGGCTCACAGTGCATCGTAATAATAGGCACCTGTTTCATACACGCCATTGCCGCAACACCATTTGCCACACTGTGTCTAGGACCTCTAGGACCATCAGGAGTAATGCCGATATCACGACCATTTTGAAGGGCTTTGAGGGCTTGACGTAATGCTGAGACACCCCCTTTTGAAGAACTCCCCCGAATGGTTCCACCCCCAAAAATTTGCATCAGTTTAGCCACCAGTTCACCATCAAAATGATGACTCACAATCGTATCAATGCTCACCCGTTTTGAATAGTACGTATAAGCAGCCGCAGCCATCAAAAGCTCACCGTGCCAAATCGCATAAATACTTGGCGTCTGTGAACCATTGATAGAAAAATGAAATCTCTTTTTACATGTAAAGAAAAGAAGTTTAACAAAAAGATAAACGAGAGGTGGAACACACCACACTAAAAGCTTCCGCTTAAAAGGCTTAGAGAACAATTTCGCCATACAATGAAAGTCTTTTTGGATTGGTGATTTTAATAGGAATGGTTTGACCCAATAAATTCTCATCACCTTTAATTTGCACGAGCGCATTATTATCCGTACGTCCCGCTAAAAAGCCACTGTTGCGCAATTCATCAATATAGACAGGATAAATTTTATCTGTTCTACTCGTTGCAATTTCATCTAAAATAGTATCTTGCATTACTTGCAAACGATCTAAACGCTCCGAAGCGACTTCATTGTCAACTTGATTGGTAAATTCTGCTGCTTTGGTTAAAGGTCGAGCCGAATATTTAAACGCAAAAACTTGCTCAAAACGAACCTGTCGCATCACATCAAGGGTATCTTCAAAATCAGCATCACTCTCACCAGGAAATCCTACGATAATATCAGTGCTAATAGAAACATCAGGGATCATAGCACGAAGTTTTAATGCTCTATCCAAAAACCACTCTTTGCTATAACCTCGCTTCATCGCCGCTAAAATCTGTGTTGAACCACTTTGAAGTGGCATATGCATTGATTTGCAAACTTTAGGGTTATGCGCAAAGGTCTCTAAAAATTTATCGTCCATGTGCAACGGATGCGGAGAGGTAAATCGAATACGCTCTACCTCTTCAATCTCACTGACACGGTTCAATAAATCTGAAAAATCCATCTTTTCGTGTGTGCTGGAACTAAAACGTTTGCCGTAGTTATTGACATTTTGTCCCAATAAAAAAATCTCTTTTGCTCCCTTTTGGGCTGCTTTTTGAGCTTCTTTAATAATCAAATCCGCAGGAATAGAAATCTCATCACCTCTGGTGTGAGGGACAATGCAGTAGGTACATTTTTTATCACATCCAATGGAGATATTGACATACGCTTTATAAAGATTATTGCGATAATCACCAAACGCATAATCACTCTCATCATAGTCAATGTCAACGCTTAAAAACTTCTCTGTATTGACAGCTGTGGCGATTTTAGAAACGTTACGAGCACCCACAACAAAATTGACATAAGGAGCACGCTTAAAAATCTCTTTTCCTAAATGACTCGCAGTGCACCCACAAACCCCTATTTTTGCACCCTCTTTTTTTTGAAGATTGTATTTGCCAATCTCTGAAAAAAGTTTACTCACAGGCTTTTCACGCACACTACAGGTATTGACCAAAATCAAATCTGCCTCTTGTAGATTGTCGGTTAAAACATAATTTTCTTTATCACCAAGCTCTGCGATGATATGCTCAGAATCACGCACATTCATCGCACAACCCAAAGTCTCGATATAAAGCTTTTTCTCCTCTTGAATACCCAAAATCTCGCCTTACAAAATATGTACTTCGTACATGTAATCACCCTCACCCAAACCGTATTTAATATCACGGAGGTAAACGCTAAATCCTTTAGTTTCAAATGTCTCCACTAAAGCCACAAGGTCTTTGTGCGAATTTTCTTTGTCAAAATAGAAAATTTTCTGCCCCTCTTTTTCAATAATTTCAGTTATTTTTTCCAGAGTAATTGTCTTGGGTTTTCCATTAATTTCATTTCTTGCTAATTTGATTTCCATCGTAAACCTCTTTTCTATTCGAGAAAGTTATCGTATGTGTCTAAAATGCACAAAGATATATCGCGAAGTATACTTTTTTTTCAATAAATTCCTTATTAAGAGTAAAAAATGAAAGCTTTCTAAAGAAAAAAGCAAGAAGATTTTAGCTATAATAACACTCTTCACCTCGCAATCGTTCAAATTTCCATTTTTTTGATTTTTCATCATTGCGATTATCACATCATGATATAAAATTATGTATCTTTACTAAGGAACTCTATGGAAAAAATTGTAGATATTATAGAATCTATTGCCCATGAAAAAGGCTTAGATATTAACGAAGTTCGCAACACCGTTACCATGGCGCTGGTTAAAACAGCTAAAAAAATTTATGGCGCAGAGTATGAATACGGTGCGGAAATTGATTCTGCAACTAAAACACTTAAACTCTATCAAAAAGTCATTGTTGTCAGCCCTGATGATGAACGTTTATTGGATGGAAATGAAAATTTTATTGCTATTAAAGAGGCAAAAGAGGTTGACCCAGAAATTGAAATCGGGGATGAACTTACGTATGAATTACCCCTTGATAATTTGGGTAGAACTGCAGCGGCAACGCTTCAGCGAGAGCTAGAGTATCACATTCAACGCCTTTTAGAACATAACATTTTTGATAAATACCAAAAAATGGTCGGAAAAACCGTTTTTGGCAGCGTTGTACGTGTCGATAATGATGAGAACACCTATATTGAAATTGATGAAATCAGAGCAGTTTTACCTCGTAAAAACCGTATCAAAGGTGAAAAATTCAAAGTAGGCAATGTGGTTAAAAGTGTGATTCGAAAAGTCCTCATCGATAAAGCGCAAGGGATGTATGTCGAACTCTCCCGTACCAGCCCTAAATTTTTAGAGTCACTGTTAGAATTAGAAGTTCCTGAAATCAAAGATGGATTGATTAAAATCATGGGAAGTGCACGTATTCCAGGGGAGCGGGCTAAAATTTCTTTAGTCTCTTTTCATCCTAATATTGATGCCGTTGGTGCAACCGTTGGAACCAAAGGAGCTCGTATTAATGCGGTCAGTAAAGAGTTACACAATGAAAATATTGACTGTATTGAGTTTTCAAGTGTCCCTGAAATCTTTATCTCACGTGCACTCAGTCCTGCGATTATTTCGAACGTTAAAATTCAAAATAACAAAGCAATCGTCACTCTTCCAAGCGATCAAAAATCTAAAGCTATTGGAAAAAATGGTATCAATATTCGCTTGACATCTATGCTCACAGGATTTGAAATTGAGTTGGTTGAGTCTGGAAGCGGTACATCATCCACAGAAAATACATCTGATGAACTGGCAACAGAACGTGATCCTAACGCCCTTAAAAACCTTTTTGGCGGACTCTAACACTTCTTACATGTAAAGCTTCTACGCTTTACATGTAAGCTTCTTCTTTCCCCTAATCTGTCTTTTCTTTCACGTAATTCGCCCCTTGATTGATCTTCTCTTTTGTCCATTCGGCACCATCTCGTGTATCTTTTTTAATACCACCCCATGTGGCACATCCCGAAAAACATAGAATACAAAAGAGTATTATGAGAGACTTTATCATACGGTTCTCCTTTTAAAATGAGGATTGAGTTTTGTTAATATTATATCAGCAAGCATATTACCAAGTAAGGTCAAAAAAGAGGAAATAATCAAAATACCCATAATCACAGGATAATCTCGACTGAGCGCACTTTGATAAAACAAAAGTCCCATACCATTAATCGCAAAAATGGATTCTAAAATGACACTCCCGCCAATCAATCCAGGCAAAGAGAGTCCTAACATCGTTATAAGAGGAGGTGAAAGATTGGGAAGGATAAAACGCCACAAAAGATTGCCTCCCTCAATGCCTCTACTTTTTGCAAAAAAGATATAATCACTCTTTAAAATATTCAGTGTCAAACTTCTCACATACAAAATTAAACTTCCAAGTCCACCAAAAACCATAACAAAAATGGGCAATACCAAATGCCATGCGCTGTCTAATAGATACGCTAAACCCTCACTCTTGATACCCTGAGAATGAAGCCCAGAAATAGGAAAGAGTTTCCACTCCACGGCAAAAAAAATCACTAACAACAGCGAAAGATAAAAGGATGGCATGGCATAACTGATGAGCGAGAGTTGTTTGATGCTTTTGTCATACCACGAATCCAAACGCATAGCAGATTTAATGCCCCAGTAAAGCGCTAGGACAAATACAATAACCATACTCACCCCGTTCATTAAAAGGGTAATGGGCAATCGCTCAAGAATCTCACTACGAACGCCTTTTCCACTGGCAAACGAAATACCAAAATCAAGGTGTAAAATAGCATTAAACCAAGCAAAAAACTGACTGACACGTGACTGATCAAGCCCGTAAACCCTTTTGAGTTGTTCTAGGGCTTCTGGTGTAATATTTGGATTTAAATCACCGCTGGCAAAAAAGGAGTTTGGAGCTAAATGAATCGCTCCAAAAGAAATAAGAGAAATTAAAGAGAGCATGAGGAAAAGATACAAAATTTTTTGTAGCAAACTCCTCATCCACACACCTACTTCTGCTTGTCCCAAGCAAGAACAGTATGCCCTTCATCATCTGTCTCATCCATGCCCATACCCATAATATTATACCCAGCATCTACATAATGAATTTCACCCGTTACCCCACTCGCAAGGTCACTAAGCAGATACATACCACTGTTGCCTACTTCATCGGTTGTTACATTTTTACGAAGAGGAGCATTGACTTCATTCCAATTTAAAATCATTCTAAAGTCACCAATTCCACTCGCAGCTAAGGTTTTAATAGGCCCTGCACTAATCGCATTCACACGAATACCACGGCTCCCTAAATCAACCGCTAAATAGCGAACACATGACTCAAGAGCTGCTTTTGCCACACCCATAACATTGTAATGAGGCACATAACGAGGTCCACCTAAATACGAGAGTGTCAGTACCGAAGCATTGTCATTCATAACAGGTAAACACGCACGGGTTAAAGCAACCAATGAGTACGCAGACGTTCCAAGCGCAATATCAAACGCTTCTTTCGTCGTATCGACGAAATGTCCACTCAATGCCTCTTTGGGCGCATACGCAACAGAGTGAACCACAAAATCAATCTTTCCAAAATCTTTTTCTAAAGAAGCTGTCAGTGCTTCTAAGTGCGCTGGATTGTTAATGTCTAGTTCATACACTTTATCGCAACCAAACTCTTCAGCAATAGGGCGTACCCGCTTTTCTAATTGCTCATTCAGATAGGTAAACGCTAACTCTGCACCTTGTTCTTTACACGCTTTGGCAATGCCATATGCGATTGACTTGTTATTCGCAATTCCGACAATAAGACCTTTTTTGCCCTTCATAAACATCTACTAAACTCCTCTTATTTTTTAACACTATCAGCAATGCGAATCATTTCACAAAATGCTTCTTCATTCCAACTCGCCGTTCCTACTAAAACACCATCACACTCTTTTACATGTAAAATAGATTCAATGTTTTCTACTTTTACACTTCCTCCGTACAAAAGAGGTTTTGAAAGCTTTTCTCGCAACCGTTCTAAGACCTCTTCTATATCTTCCAATCGTGCACTTAATCCCGTACCAATCGCCCAAACAGGCTCGTAGGCAATAATGAGTTTTTCATAGTGAATATCAATGCCCTCAAACTGCTCCCACAAATAGCTCATCACAGCATCAATACCTTGCATGCGAACCTCTGCTGGCTCACCCACACAATAAATAATTTCTGCATCTCTGGCTTTGGCAAAATCATACTTTTGAGCAATGAACGCATGGGACTCTTTTAAAATATGACGGCGTTCACTATGACCAATCAATACCGTCTCAATCCCAAACTCTTCAAGCTGTTCAAAACCGATTTCACCTGTAAAAGAACCATTTTGCACAGGGTAAAAATTTTGCGCACCCACTTTGAGATTTTTGACCTCATCAAAAGAGTTTAATGCCGTAAAAGGAGCAAAAATACGAACTTCTTGCTCACTTTTTGTGCGAGTCATACATGCTTGAATGCTCTTAATAAAACTATCCGCTTTGGCACGGGTATAATTTGTTTTGAAGTTTGAGGCAATCATCATGCTTAGAGGTTCTCACTTTTTGCAAGGACTTTAACACCAGGAAGTTCTTTTCCTTCAATAAGCTCTAAACTAGCCCCACCACCTGTGGAGATAAACGTCATCTCATCGGCGTCCCCCGCACGGGCGACCACATCTGCCGTATCGCCACCACCGACAACGGTTGTGGCATGCGCTTCTGCAATCACATGGGACATTTTAAAGCTTCCTTTGGAGAATTTCTCAAGCTCAAACACACCCATCGGTCCATTCCACAAAATGGTCTGAGCGTCCGCTAAGGCTTCTCTAAAGAGACGTGAAGTCGCAGGTCCAATGTCAAGCCCCATCCATCCCTTAGGAATCTCTTGAACCGTGACAAATTTAATGGTCGCATCTTGTGAGCAGGTTTGTGCAGCAACGACATCCACCGGTAAATAAATCTTAACGCCCAAACGTTTTGCCTCTTCCATCACACGATTCGCTTCATCCAGCAAATCATCCTCAACAATGGAATTTCCAATATCAAGCCCTTGTGCTTTTAAAAAGGTAAACGCCATACCGCCACCAATCACAAGTTTATCCACACGAGGCAATAAATTAACCAAAGCTTGAAGCTTACCACTCACTTTACTTCCACCTACAACCGCTACAAACGGACGTGTTGGACGGCGAAGGAGATTGCGTGAAAACTCTATCTCTTTCTGGAGCAAAAATCCAGCAGCCGATGTTTTTTCATTGAAATAGTGTGTAATCGCCTCAACCGAAGCGTGCGCTCTATGGCAAACGCCAAACGCATCGTTAATATAAATATCCGCCATATCCGCTAAAGCTTTGGCAAACTCTTCATCATTGCTTGTTTCACCTTTATGAAAACGTAAGTTCTCAAGCAACAGCACCTCTCCTGATTGCAAAGCAGCCGCTTTTTCAACCGCGTCTTTACCAATCACATCACTCGCCAACATGACCTCTTTATCTAAAAGGCGTTTGAGTCTCATCTGCACAGGAGCGAGGGAGTATTTTTCATCCACAACACCCTTAGGGCGACCTAAATGGCTTGCTAAAATAATGGAACAGCCATGATCTAAACAATAACGAATCGTAGGAATGGCTGAGCGCACACGTCTATCATCGGTAATATTGGTAAACTCATCCAAAGGGACATTAAAATCACAACGAATAAAAACTTTTTTTCCTGCAATATCGAGGTCTCGAATCGAGCGAATCATGCCTTATCCTTTACTTGCTAATGTGCAATGCCATATCAACTAAACGGGTTGAATAGCCCCACTCATTGTCATACCATGCCATAATTTTAATCATATCACCACAAATCACTTGTGTTAAATCCACCGCTACAATCGAACTCCATGAAGTGGTTAAAAAGTCTTGAGAAACTCTTTGTTCTACATCCACTTCCAAAATACCTTTAAGCACACCCTGCGCTTTTTCGCTCAAAATCGCATTGACCTCTTCTTTAGTCGTTGCTTTTTTTACCACCACATTTAAATCTACCATAGAAACATTGGGTGTTGGAACACGCACACTTTGACCGTGTAATTTGCCTTTAAGATGCGGAAGGACAAGACCTATCGCTTTGGCTGCACCTGTGGTCGTAGGAATCATATTAACAGCAGCTGCACGGGAACGACGTAAATCGTTTTTGCGATGCTTCACGTCCAAAATATTTTGATCATTGGTATAAGAGTGAACGGTGGTCATCAACCCTTTTTCAATCCCAAACGCATCATCTAAAATTTTTGCCACAGGTCCTAAACAGTTTGTGGTACAACTCGCATTGGAGATAATCGCTTGATTTGCGTATTGATCTTCATTCACACCAATCACAAACGTTGGGGTATCGTCTTTTGCCGGTGCTGAGAGAATTACTTTTTTAATCCCATTATCAATAAAAACTTGCGTATCTTTTTGTGTGAGCAGTGCACCCGTACACTCTAAAACAACATCCACCCCGTAATCTGCAAAATTAAGCTCTTTTGGGTCACGTGTAGAGAACATTTTAACTTTAGATTTACCCATTTGCATATAATCATTTTCAAGCAACTCAACGTGCCCAGCAAAAACACCATGTACGCTATCGTATTTGAGTAACTGTTTTGTAGTAGCGCGATCTGCTGTATCATTGACACATACCAACTCAACATCATCTCTTGAATCAATAATTCTTGCAACGCATCTTCCAATGCGACCAAATCCATTTATAGCAATTTTGAGTGCCATAGGTTTTCCTTTTGATATAATAGTCATTTTTTATCGTGAATGTGCTTTGAGAGAAAAGCAGATTATTTTAGCGAAAATGTTGTATAAAAAAGTTTAAACTCTTTGGAGCATCTTTGTGAATATTGCTATTTTTGGAGGTTCTTTCGACCCTCCGCATACAGGACATGAACGTATTGTCACCAAAGCCCTTGAGGTACTTGATATTGATAAGCTATTGGTTGTCCCTACGTATTTGAGTCCATTTAAAGAAACGTTTTGTGCGCCCGCCCCCTTGCGTCAAGCATGGCTTTCCAAACTCTTTGAGCATGAAAAAAAAGTTGAAATTTTTGATTATGAATGCAATCAAAAACGTCAAGTTCCAACGGTTGAAACCGTTTTACATGTAAAAAGTCTTTACCCTCACGCAAAGCTCTATCTCATCGTAGGAAGCGATAGTTTTCTCTCTTTGCCACTTTGGAATCGCTATGAGGAGCTATCACACCTTGTTGAGTTTGTTGTCGCACCACGTGGAACATTTAGCCCGCCCAAAGACTTGAAAATTTTACCAATTAATGTTAATATCAGCTCTTCAAAGCTACGTTCATTTTTAGATAAGCGCTTTATTCCAAAAGCCATTGAAGATGAAGTGATAGCGTTTTATACAAGGAATCCAATGGATAGTAGAATTGAGAAAATTGTCACAGCGTTAAGTGATAAAAAAGCAGAAGATATTCAAGTGTTTGATATGAGTGGCAAAGACTATTTTGTTAATACCGTCATTATTGCAACAACCATGGGTGAGAGACACGGACTTTCACTCTTAGATCACCTTAAAACGGAACTTAAAGGTGCGGGCGAGAGCTTTTTAAATGTCGATGCGGACGATAACTGGACCGTCATTGATATGGGAGATATGCTCATTCATCTTATGACTCCACAATATCGCCAAAAATATAACTTAGAAACTTTCTTGAAAGAGAGAGAAGAAGAGATGAAAAAAGTACGAGGCGTTGAGTAAAACGTGTTAAAAACCTCTTAGGTCTTGCCTAAGAGGTTTGATTGACCTTACAGTTTAGCGTCAGGTTTTGGTGTTTTTGCTGTACTCTCTGGTAATTCTGGATAGGTGATTACAGGTTTTCTTCCTTTTAGTGCTTTCAAAAATGTCTCTATTTTTGCAGCTTCTGCATCATTAATCGTAATACCAAGTTGTGTACTTCCCATATCTTGAATCGCTTCTTTGAGTGTCCAAATTGCGCCATTGTGATAGTACGGTGCTGTTTCCGTAATATTTCGAAGTGTTGGTGTTTTAACCATACCGTTTTTATCTCCCGCAAATCCACCAAGAGAAGCAAATTTGTATTTACCTGCCACTTCAAATGGTTGCATGGTTCCACCTAAAGCCACACCGTTGTGACATGCCGCACATCCCTTATCCATAAAAACTTCAAGCCCCTCTTTTTCTGCTTTACTAAGAGCATTATCATTGCCATTCATAAAATCATCAAAGCGTGAAGGAGTAATGAGTGTTTTTTCAAAAATAGCAATCGTTGATGTGATTTTTTCAAAGCTAATTTTGACATTATCACCATACGCAAACTTAAACTCATTCACATACTCAGGGATAGAATTAATACGTTGCTCGACTAACTTAGGTGGCGCTGCCATCTCAGGACCTGCTTGAACGGGACCTTGCGCTTGATCCGCTAAGTGAGGACTTCTACCATCCCAAAACTGTGCTTTAAAAAACGCAGAATTGTACACCGTTGGTGAATTTAAATGTGCAGGATTAGCTGTCCAACCATGCCCAATCGCCGCAGCAATCCCATCTGCTCCACCCAAACCTAAATTATGACAGGTATTACAACTAATTAAAGAACTTTTGGACATACGAGGGTCAAAGTAGAGTTTTTTGCCCAATTCTACTTTGGCATCGGTGATTGGGTCTTTAGGATCATCGATCAACTTTAAAAGCTCTAATTGACTCGTAGGAATGGCTTCAATACCATTATCCTTTACTTTTTGAACCAAGTTACTTGCTCCAAAAACCATTGTTGCACTCATAGCACATACACTAAGAACCTTAGAAATCTGCATTTATTCTCCTTTTTAAGAATGTAAAAAATTATAAGAATATTTATCTTAAATAATAATAAATATTGTTTAGGTTTTTTTTGCATTACTGTGCTATAATTTCATAATCTCATTACAAAAGTGTGGTGACACCAATGGAACACTTCAAAGCGCTTTTACAAGCCAATCAACTTAAATCAACCCACCAACGTTTAGCGATTTTAGAAGCTATTGAACGTTTTGGACACATCGACATCGATACGCTCTATACGACTATTACGCAAAAGTATCCGACCATGTCCAAAGCTACGCTTTATCGAAATATCAATGATTTGATGAGTTTTTCTATTTTAGAAGAAGTTAAATTACCCCATCAAAAACAACATTACGAGATAAAAAAAGTACCTCATGTTCATCTCATCTGCACAAAGTGTGGTGGAATTGAAGATATTTTTATAGAAACAAAATCCCTTTTAGAAACCATTTCATCACAGAGTGGCTTTCAAATACAAAAAAGTTTTATCGTCATGAATGGCATTTGTAAACGATGTTCTGGTAAAAAATAAATATAAACCTACTAGATTACATCGTCTTATTTTTTTATAGATGCTCTTAAGCTTCTCTTCCCTATACTCATAGTTCTCATAATTACATGTAAGGACATTTATTCCCTTGTTTAGAGCTATACTTATTCTTGGACTATTGAGTCGTCTACTTCTCTCAGACACGTTAGATACACTGCTTGAAGAGTACCAAGCAACCACTGAAAATTCATTGGAAACCATCAATGAAAAAATTGGACATGTGGTGGTTTACTCTCAAAAAGAGATTCGTCTTATGCAGTATCGCACGCTCAATGACATCCTCAAAGAGTTGCCTCTCTTTAACATCAATACCAATCAATTTGGACTTACAAACTACTCTCTAACAGGCTCTAAAACAACGACCAGTGGCTTCTTTCGTTTTTTTATTAACGACCACGAAATCAGCTCAGGCTATGACCAATCTACTTCGCTTTCATGGAGTGATTTGCCTTTGGATTTTGTTGATCATGTTGAAATTTATTATGGAGAGAGCTCCTTCTCCTTTGGCAATGAAACAGGAATCTATTTTGTGCGTATCTACACAAAATCAGCACTCAGGGAAGATGGTTCTAAAATTGCTGCATGGCTTTCATCTAAAAATGGGCACTCACAAAGTATCACAAATTCACACATTTTTGAAAATGGGTGGTCTTATCTACTCTTTGCCAATCAAGAGAAAATCAAAAAAACAAGCCTCTATAACCAACAAAAATTCACCAGTAACGGAACAAAACATTATCTTTTTACCGAGATAAGCAATGAAACAAACAAAATCAATTTAGGCTACACAGATGTTACAAAAAGTAACTATACAGGACTCGCACTTGATGCCACACCCAATGATGGAGAAAATCTCTCAAAAGATTTTTTTCTCAATTACACACACTTTTTATTAGAAGATAAATCACTCAAAGCCAATTTTTCCTTTGATATCAATGAGCGAAGCTACGAAGAGGCAAATGATCAAGGCATTGCGATTACCCCTTTAATAGACCTTAGCATACCATGGAGTATCCCCAAAAACTTTCAAGAAGATTTACGGTTTACAAAAAGCAATGCGTATCTCTCTAAGTCCTTTGAAAGTGATGAAAATGCTTTGATTCTAGCACTCAATGTTAAACATAAAACATACGATGTTTTAAAGAGAAAAAGCACAAATTTTTTAAATCAAACCAATGAGATAGACCATTACAACAGCTTTAAGCGTGAAACTACCTCTTCCATGCTTTTACAAGAGAGTTACTCTTTACATCCAGAACTTTTACTGGTTGCAAATGCCAAAATTGATTATTACGACCGTAATGCCTATCTTAAAGATACCTCAGAAAAACTTTTGCGCATCGGTACGATTTACACGCCCACATCCCATTTTGGTTTTAAAGCATTTTATACCCAAACAGCACTAACGCCTTCTTTTTACACCATAGATTATGCCAACAAAAATACACCTAACCTTAAATCCCAAGAGTATCATTTTTACACCCTTGAGGCAGTTTATACAGAAGGAAACTCAAAATTTGGTATTACCTTTGATCATGTAGAAATTAATGATTTTCTCTATCAAACACCTGTTGGTTTTGTCAATATTGACCATACGATTAAAACCGATGGGCTTATTTTTGATTACGAGTACTCTTTTTCCAAACGAGATAAACTCCATCTTAACTACTACACCTCCACGCTAAGCGAACAAATCAATAATTCGACCAAAGGCGGATTTATCAAATTTATGGGCGGTTATCAAAAATTTGATTACTTTACCTCCCTCATTTACAGAAACGGCTATGATTACTTAGGGCTGGAGATTCCCGATAGTTTTGATGTCAGCTTAGGGGCAACCTATCATGCGACAAAAGATTTAAGTTACAGCATTAAAGCATCAAATATCCTTGATAAATCGACACAATCACTCTATTTTACGAACTTTGGAAATACTTTTTTTGCGTTGGATGATAACGAGAGAAGCATTATGGTTTCATTGAAGTGGGTCTTCTAATGAAAACATTCTTTTTCATCTTCACCCTTTGGAGTCTCTCTTATGCAGAACACTATACCTTCTTGGTTGAACCCTATACCAAAGAGGTCGAGTTAGAGGCAAAGATTATTTATGAAATTGCCACCGCTTCTTTGGATGAAAATATTGTCTTGTTTATTCCAAATATATCACCGCTTGAAGAGAAAGTCTATGCAAACTATTTTACATTGACGAAGGATTGCGAGAGAGCGAATTTTATCTTTATCAATAAAAAAGAGGAGATTATCGAGTGTTCTTCGGATAAAAAAACTCTTTTCTTCACCAATAATTACCGTAAGTTCCTCTCAAATAAAAAGTTTTTTGGAGCACTTTTTTGGAATAAAAGTCGTCCTAATATTGTCTTTAGTCATCAAAGGCTTGAGGAAAAATCTATTAGCCTACCCCAAACTTTTCAGCAATTTATCGAGAATTTTTAATGCGTCAAAATAGTTTTTATCTCTTTGCACCATTGGGACTTATCGGACTCATTTTAGTTTTTTTATTGTTTGTAACCATGCGTTTAGAAAAGAATATCGAGGCAAAAATTTTTGAAATTGCAACCTCAGATATTTTTTCTATCACCCACAACAGCGCACACTCGATTGAATCACTTTTAAAAGGGAGTGAAGATTATGTTCAAAGTGTTAAAAAATATGCATCGATACAACAAAAAATTGAAGAACATCTAAACGTCCTGCTTACGTCTCATGTCAAATACGCCTATCTTCTCTACCGTGACGAAAGAGGTATTTTTCGCTTTTTAGGTGATGCTTCTTTAAATGAAGAAAAATCCTTCATAGATCAAAAATTTGATGTTGATAGCCCAGAATGGCTTACCATTTATAGCACAAAAGAGCCTCTGATTATCCACCATACCCTTTTGCATCAGCTCTCTCTTAGCTATTTAGTTCCCATTCTTCACAACAACCGTGTAGAACTTATTTTAGCGATTGATTTTTCTATCAATAAAATTCAAGAGATTAATCGTATCATTCAAACCATACAAAATGGCATTTTTGGCATGATGGGTGTTATCATACTGGTACTTCTCTTCATTGGCATTCAAACCAAACGCTTTAGCTCCATTAATCAAAGTGCGTTTATTGACAAACTCACAAATGTTTACAACCGAAATTACCTTCAAAAATATGAAAAACTCATCAACTTAAATGAGTACATTATTGCTGCACTGGATATTGATTATTTTAAAAAAATTAATGATACTTATGGACACGATGCGGGAGATAAAATCCTCACACAAATTGCGCATATCCTTTTGCAAACGATTCGTGAAGGTGATAGTGTCATACGCTACGGAGGGGAAGAGTTTCTTATCCTTGCAAAAGTTGATAAAAAAAGTAACTATGCAGCCTCGTTTGCCGTCATTGAACGTGTTTTTCATGCCATCCAAACCGCAGAGTTTTTTATTTCAGATACGAAGTCTATTTCGGTAAGTGTTTCCATTGGGGTCAATCTTTTAGCACATCAAGCACAAAACTTTCAAGAAGCGTTTAAACAAGCAGATATAGCCCTTTATACTGCTAAAAATAGTGGAAGGAATTGTATTAAATGTTACACAAACGCAGATGACACATCTACAAAAACGCCATTTTAATCTTTACATGTAAAGATTAAAACCAACCCTCTTTTTGAGTCTGCTTTTCCAACTCCTTTTCGATACCATCTTCTAGTGTATGTAAAAAATCAAATCCACTTTGCTTTTCAACCGTATCAATACTAACGATAAACTTCTCAAGAGGTGTATTGGCTTTTGCATTTTGAGGTATCACAAATGCTAAAGTTTTCAAATTTCCATCGGCTTGTATTCCCACATAAATTTTATAAAAAGCATCAGGAATTTCAACCCAATACGAGCTCTTAAGACGTTTAACATCTCTATTAAACAATGGTCCTGTATAAACCCATACGCTCTTAAATTTTTGCGTAAACACTTCAAATTCCAAGCTCTCTAAACGTTGCCACAGTTTTTGATTCAGAGACGGTTTTTGAGGCGTGATATTGGTCATTAAAAAGGTCTCTTCTTGTGCTTTTTTACCATAGAGCTGCGCAATGGCTCGATTGGGAGCCATATGTCCTCTATCATACCCGCTATTGGTATAATCAGACGTACCAATCACACCAAAATTTCGCCAATCTGAAGTAAAATTTTCAGGACGCTTTAATGGCTGTGACGCTTTAGGAGCACTCAATTTATACACAACCCACAAAGGATTTCCCCGTATGTCAGAATACCCAACCATGAAGGCATCATTACGAAAGATACGGGTAAAGGTTTGCAAACCATCTCTGGTTGCTTTGGGAATGCCTTGAAACACCATCGTATCTCTAGCAACAAAGAGCTCATACGTGTAAGAGAGCCCTCCTAAAAGGAGAGCTATCAAAAGAAGTTTTGGATATTTAATAAGAAGGGTTAAAAAAGAGTAGGCTAAAGGCGATTTTCTCACAAAAAGACTCTACATTCTCTCTTTAGCTGTAATGCCTATGAGTTTCATGCCTACACGAAGGGAAAGTGCAACAACCGCAAAAAGCTTCAAGAATTTTTCCTCATCTACACTTCCTACGACACGATTTTCATTGTAAAATTTATGCAACGAAGCCGCAAGGTTTTTGAGATATTCCGTTACTTTTTGAACCTGTCTTGAATGAAACGCATCTTCGAGTACTTCAGGCAATAATAAAGCACTAAAAAGAAGATTTTGTGCCTCTTCACTCATGTTTTCAAGAGGGACATTTTCTACATCTGCGATACTTTTTCCAGCTTTTGCAAAAATTTGATTGATGCGTGCATGAGCATAGTTGATATAAAAAATAGGGTTATTGCTATCTTCTTGTTTAAAAACATCCACATCAAATTCAAGATGCGTATCAGATTTTTTACTTAAAAAGACAAAGCGTAAAGCATCGCTTCCCACTTCACTCACAACATCACTCATCAAAATAAAATTTCCTGCACGTTTGCTCATTTTATAAGGCTCACCACCTTTTAAAAGCGAAACCATCTGCGCCAATAAAACCTCAAGTTTTGACTCATCATAACCTAAAAAATTAATCGCAGATTTAACACGGGTAATGTAACCATGATGGTCTGCACCCCAAATATTAATGTATTTGTCATAACTGCGTTGAAATTTATTGTCATGGTAAATAATATCACCTGCTAAATAGGTCGGTCTGCCATCTTCTCGCACCACCACACGGTCTTTTTCATCACCAAGTTCAGTGGATCGAATCCAAATTTTACCGCCTTCTTCATAGGTCTTATCATTTTTTTGAAGTTTTGCAAAACTTTCATCCCACTTATCATAAAGCGACTTTTCACTGACAAACTGTTCAAAGAAGATGTCCACATCAGCAAGATTCGATTTAATCAGCTCCAACATCTTATCTTTGCCCCACGTTGAGAGCACAGCGATATTGGCTTCATCCTCAAAAATCACACTTCCAAGCTCCGCTTGAGCGACATGCGCCAAATCGACAATATACTCACCACGATAAAACTCTTCTGGCCATGTTACATGTAAACCTAAGATGTTCTCACGTCCCGCTAAATAGATCGAAAGACCTAGAAGATCAACCTGATTTCCTGCATCATTCACATAATACTCTGTTGTAATCTGATACCCTAAATGTTTTCCAATACGAGCCAACGCATCACCAATCACTGCACCTCTGGCATGACCAATGTGCAATGGTCCTGTGGGATTAGCACTCACATACTCTAACAAAATGGTTTCATGCTGTTCATCTTGACCAAACTGCTCCTCATTTTGAATCGCCCATGTAGCGTACTGATCTAAAAAACGCTCACTCAATTTAAAATTGATATACCCTTTAATAGGAGTAACTTCTTGAAAGATATCATTTGTGTCAAAAGAAGAACAAATCTCCTCAGCAATGGCAATAGGAGATTTTTTTAGCTCTTTTGCTAACGAAAAAGCAATAGGTGTAGCATAATGACCAAAAGAGAGATTTGCAGGTTTTTCTAAAACAAATTCTCTTTGTAATTTTTCTTTAATCGTACGAACAACCGTTTTTTTCAACACAAAACCTTACACAGATTTTTTTTCATCTGTAGGTGTTGCTGTTGTTACCGTTGCACTTGTTTCTGGCTTTGCTTCAACCTTATCTACAGTCGTTTTCACTTCTTCATCTTCTTTAATTGCTTTTTTGAAATCCTTCATACCTTGACCAATTCCTTTGGCAAGTTCTGGTATCTTTTTAGCCCCAAACAGTAACACAACAACAGCTAAAATAACTAACCAATGACCTATACTAAATGAACCCATACTTTTTCTCCTTTTGTAATTCTAAATATTTATATTATTGTATCATGATTTTAGTAAACAAAAAATGAAGTTTATTCCTTTATTTTATTCAAGATTTGCCCATCTACTAATAAATTCGCTCGTGTCCATTAAAGACATTTTTCGCCTCGAAGCATATGCAATCGCTAAGATGGTATGTAATGCCATCTCAAAATCATCGTTAATAACGACATAGTCATATTCATTCATACACGTCATTTCAGAAACAGCATTGGCTAAGCGTTTTTCGATCACTTCAACACTATCTGTTCCTCGTTTCATCAAACGCTCTTGCAAACTTTTCTGATCTGGCGTTGTTACAAAAACAGACGTAATTAAATGCCCAAATTTTTCCTGCGCAATTTTATGCCCTTGCACATCAATATCACAAATAACCAATTTTCCTTTTTGTAACTCTTTGAGAATAGGCTTTAATGAAGTTCCATAATAATGATCATGTACTTTTGCCCACTCTAAAAAGAATCCTGCATCAATATCTTTTTCAAACTCTTCTTTGGAAATAAAATGGTAATTCACACCATCTTCTTCCCCTTCCCGAATCGCTCTGGTTGTACTTGAAATTGAAAAGTAGGTATCATCGATAATTTTTAGTACCTCTTTCATTAAAGAACTTTTACCTGAACCACTCGGTCCTGAAATAACTAAAAGATTTCCCTTCACTTTGCCTCATTTTCATCAAAAGAGATAGAGATATTAATGCGCATCCCTTTTAATGCTTCTCTTAAAATATCACTTTGTGCAAATCCTGAAATACTTCGTGAAATACTTTTTTCTATCTCTCCACGAATCACTTCAATCTCCTCTTCTTGTGTCGTAGGCTGAATAACACTCAAAGGCTCTTCTTCCAAATCAGCCACTTCTTCACCTAAAGCTTTTTTAATCAAATTTTCATTTAAATCGTCCAAAGAATCTATACCACTTTTTTCATCCATCTCCATAGCAAAAGGTTGCTCTTCTTCTTTCAAATCTTCTAAATCTTCAGTGATTGCTTCTTCCTCGTATGCTTCAAAAGAAGGAACAAAAGCTAACGTATCCACCTCCTCTTCGTCCTCTTTTTCTAGCAAATCATCCTCTAAAAATGGCTCTGGCAATGTATCGGAGAGATGTAAGTCAAGTGGTTCTTCCTCAAACTCTTCTAACCGTGGCAAAGAGGCTTCTTTTTCTTCAGAAATATCTTCAAAGGCTTCCTCAACTTTATCTGCTTCTAAAAAACTCAAATCATCTTCTTCACTTTCTTCACTCTCATCTAAAAGTTGTTTCACTTCATCAATATCATCTTTATCTAATACACATGGAGCCATTTCCAATGATTCTTCATCTTTTTCTAAAGATTTTTCTTCCTCTTCATCAGAAGCATCCGTATCAAAATTAAAATCTTCAAAAGGAGTGTCCATTTTTTCTTCTGATGGTTCATGATCTTTTGTATACTCCCCACTTTCAATCATTTCATCCATCGCAACGGCTTCATCTAGTAATTGATCTTCAAATTTCACATTGTCAAATTCAAAATTTTCATGATGATTATCCAAAACATCCTCTTGATTACTCTGTAAAATATCATCTAATTCTGTAAAAGATCTCTCTTTTTCTGGTTCTAAAGCATCAATTTGGTCAATGTCAAAGTGTTTACTTTCTTCCTCTTCTTCATCGAGCTGCTCTGGGCTATCATCAAAAGAGTGTTGCTGAGAACCCAATACATTTTTAACTTTTTCAAGCAATACCAAAAAATCTGTGGGTAAAAAAGGCTTTTCAAGCGAAACGTTAAAAGCATCAGGCTTTTGGACTCCCCTTTGACAGATATAGATGCAATATTCACACCCTGTCGTTTCTTTGAGTTCATTTAACGCACTAGCATCATAAACTTCATTATCTACAAGAACCACATCGTAGCTATTTAACGGAACCAAGCCATAATCTTCAAACTCATCTAACTCATACCCAGCCTTTTCAGCACTAAGTTTGATCAATCTTGAAACGGCGGGATTATTATTGAGTAGTAACAGGCGCATGCTCACTCCTGAATGAGAATTAGTATCTCTCATTGTAGTATAAAAAAATTTATGATTGCTTTAACGTGCGAAAAGAAGTGTTAATTGATTAATGGCTTCCATAAACTCGCGTTTGAAAAGAAGCATTGTGGATGCTAACGTCACAATAATGACAACTAAGGAAACGGCGATACGGATAGGAAAACCAACAACCAAAAGATTAAACTGAGGCATTGTTTTCATCAGCATTCCAAAGACAACATCCATAAGAAGTGAAAAAGCAAGCACAGGAAAAGAGAGAATAAATCCATAAACAAACATCCCCGTTGTCGCCTTCAAAATATACCCAACAACACTCATCTCTGGATAAAAAGTTCCTAAAGGAAGAAGCGATAAAGAGTCCACAATAAATAAAAGCATTTGATGGTGTCCATTAAACGCCAAAACGATCATGAGTCCTATCAGTGAAAAGATTTGAGACAAGACAGGAATGGAAGTGCTCGTTTGAGGGTCAACCACACTTGCCATTGTAAAACCCATAACAAAGGAAATTTGCATCCCCGCCATTTGTAAGATCGAAAGCGCAATAGTTAAAAAAAGCCCTGCAATAAACCCAATTAACAATTCTGAAACAATCGCTAACGTTAAATTCAGAAGGGTTGGCGTTACATGTAAAGGGGACAACAATGGAAATAAAAAAACAACCATGAAAAAGGTAATAGACGTTTTAATGCTCAAAGGGATATTGGCATGAGAAAAGAAAGGAAAAAATGCAAAAACACCGCTTAAACGTGCAAAAAGAAGAAAAAAGAGAATCACATGATGTTCACCAAAAAGTTTGACCAGTGACTCCATCTTAGCCTTCCTTACTTAATCCATCCACATGGAGATATCGTACATACGTACACTGTTGTGCTAAGTGTTGATTGTGCGTTACCAAAAGAAGGGCGGCATTCTCTTTTTCAATATATTCAAATAGAACATTCATTACTTCTTGTGCTGTTTTATCATCCAAATTACCGGTAGGTTCATCCGCAAAAATAATTTTTGGTTTCTTCGCCAAAACCCTCGCAATAGAAACACGTTGTTGTTGACCACCTGAAAGATCGCCCACACGATAATGCATAAACTCAGCAATACCTAAACGTTCTAAAATAGTGTGATCCATTGTTTTATCGCTAATAACAGAGGCGAGTTCAACATTTTCATTCGCAAAAAAACCTTTAAAAAGGTAATGAGACTGAAAAATAATCCCCACATCATACCGTCTTAACTTTAAACGTGTATCCTCATTATCATCATAAATATGATGATCACATAAAACAACATCTCCTTTGTTCGGTTTAAGAAGCGTCGAACAAATATGCATAAGCGTTGATTTTCCGCTCCCGCTCACACCCAAAATTGCCATAGACTCTTTGGGAGCAAGTGCAAAATTAACATTGTCAAATAAAAGGTAATCAAAACGATGAGAAACATTTCGTACATGAAGTAAAGACATTAACGTCCTTCAAAAGAAGAGGTGAAGAGCGAACCCTTCACCCAAAAGTTTTTATTTTAATTGTGCTGCAACTTCAGATGCGAAGTCACATGCTTTTTTCTCTAGGCCTTCACCTAATTCAAAACGTACATAGCCTACAAGCTCAATTTTACCACCAAGCTCTTTTGCTTTTTCTTCAACCACTTGTGCAATGGTTTTTTTATCATCCATGACATAGAATTGACTTAAAAGCGTATATTGTTGATCAAGTTGTGTGTTATCAGCGATAAAACGATCAATCTGACCAGGAATAATTTTATCCCAGATTTGCTCAGGTTTACCCTGTGCTTTAAGCTCAGCTTCCATCTCTTTTCTTGCAGCTAAAAGTACATCATCTGTAAGTTGCGCACGAGAAACAAATTGAGGCATACGTTTAAGAGGCTTCTTAAGACGTGCTAATTCCTCATTTTCTTTTTCAATATCTGCTTTAATACCAATCGTCTCTTTTTCGATAAATTCAGCATCAAGTTCAGTATAACTTAAAAAAGTAGGTTTCATCGCAGCGGCATGCATACAAAGATTTCTTACAAATTCACCTGCTTTTTGCGCAGTTGCTTCACTGTCACAATGAGCCGCAATTAAAACACCTACACGTCCATTAGAGTGAACATAGCCATTAACAACGCCATTGGCACCCGCTTTGAGTGTTGCAAAACGTCTGACCACAAGATTTTCACCAATGGTTGCAACTTTACTTGCAAAATACTCTTCAAACACGGTTCCATCAATCGTTGTTTTCATCAACTCTTCTGTTGTTTGAACATCTGTTGCTTGAATATGTGCTGTTGTATCTTTTGTAAGATTGATAAATCCTTCATTTTTTGCAACGAAGTCTGTTTCAGCATTGATTTCAGTAATAGTTGCTTTTTTTAAGCTTGCATCCACATATACTTCAACCAAGCCTTCACTAGCAAGTCTATCAGCTTTTTTAGCTGCCTTACCAAGACCTTTTTCTCTTAAAAGGTCTTTTGCCGCTTCAAAATCACCATCAGTATCGACTAGTGCTTTTTTACAATCCATCATACCAGCCCCTGTGGACTCGCGTAATTCTTTTACTAAAGCAGCGGTAATCTCAGCCATTATTCACCTTCCTCAACGGAAACGTCTTCTTCACTGATCGCTTCATCAAGAATCTCTTTTTTCTCTTCTTCACTGATTTCTGCGACGTCTTGCTCAACTGGAGCATCTTTTGAACGAATTTCATATCCTTCTGTCATTGCTTCACACATCTCTTTACAGAAAAGTTGAATCGAACGAATCGCATCATCATTTCCAGGGATTGGAAGATCAACCATATCTGGGTCACAGTTGGTATCCAATGGAGCAACCACTGTAATTCCAAGACGTCTTGCTTCTTGAACGGCAATTTTCTCTTTTACAGTGTCAATAACAAAAATCATATCAGGAAGATTTTTCATATTACGGATACCGCCTAGGTAATCCAAAAGTTTCTCTTTTTTTCTTCTAAGCATTAACGCTTCTTTTTTCGTTAGAAGGTCAATTTGTCCATCTTCTTCCATTTTTTCAATAATGTCAAGTTTACGGATTGATTGTCTAATGGTTTGGTAGTTCGTTAACATTCCGCCTAACCATCTGTGGTTAACGTATGGCATACCACATTTTTCTGCATACTCTTTAATCGCTTGGCTTGCTTGTTTTTTTGTTCCAACAAACAACATTGTTTTACCCTCAGCTGCTGCATCTTTAACAACATTGTAGGTATATCTAAAGTAACGTAGGGTTTTTTGTAAATCTACGATATAGATGTTTTTTCTTTCACCGAAGATGAATTTTTTCATCTTTGGATTCCAGCGTCTTGTTTGGTGTCCGAAGTGTACACCACACTCCAATAGGTCTTTCATGGTTACCATGAAGTCTCTCCTTTGTTTAATTTTTTTGGTTTAGCCTCCACACCCATCAACAGTAAAACTGCAACCATAAAGGATTGGTGTGTGTGAGATTAGGACGCAGATTATATTCAAAAAAAAATTAAATTTTGCTTGTTCCTTATAAAATATAGTTCTATCGCTTAATTTACTTTGAACAAAAAAAATCCTATAATTGCACAAAATTTTATACCAAGGTAATGATTTGCGTCTATTTTTAGCCTATTTATTGAGTTTCTCTCTTCTTTTTGCTGCGCAAAATGTGACAGAAGAGTTTGATGCAGAATTTAACAATACATCTAATGAAACACTTTTTGATCCACTGAGCAGTTACAATGAAGCGATGACAACATTTAATGATTCATTTTATGAATATGCCCTAAAACCTCTTGCTGAAGGGTACGCTTATCTCGTTCCAAAAATGGCACGAAATGGCATTGCTAACTTTTTTGACAATCTTCTTTTCCCTATTCGATTCACCAACACTCTTTTGCAAATGAAGTTCACTGATGCATTCGAAGAAACTGAACGTTTTGTCATCAACTCAACGATGGGTATTGTAGGATTTAATGATCTTGCAAACAGCGAGTTGGGATTAAAACCTCACGATGAAGATTTAGGACAAACATTGGGGCATTATGGTGTTGGCAATGGTTTTCATATCGTTCTTCCGTTCTTAGGTCCTTCAAATGCCCGTGATGTTGTTGGACTGGCTGGAGACATGTGGCTTAATCCTCTGAGCTACATTGAAGCGCGTCATGCCAATCTGTTAAAAAATCAAGAGCAATCCCTCGGGGCTGTGGCACTTTCTACCATCAATAAAACTTCTTTACATGTAAAAGAATATGAAGAGTTGAAAAAAGATGCGATTGAGCTTTATCCTTTTTTACGCAATGTCTATGAATCACGAAGGGATAAGCTCATTCATGAATAATTTTCTTAAAAAGGTTCTCCTCGTTATGCTTTTTGTGGGGGGAAGCCTCTCTTCATCACTTCATGCCATCGAAGAAAGCAAAATCAGCACCTTTATGCAAACCAATATTGATCATGCCACAACGATTTTACGAGATAAAAACCTTCAAAAAGAGGAACGTTCCAAACAGATTTTTACTATTTTTGACACTATTTTTGATTATGAATTAATGGCGCAACTCTCTCTTGGAAGTAAACAGTGGTCTTTGCTCGATACTGCAAAACAAAGTGAGTTTACGCATCTTTTTGAACAGAAACTGAAACACTCTTATATGAACAAACTCGATCTTTACACCGATGAAAAGATTGTGATTAAAAACATTGAAAAGATTAAAAATACGCGTATTCACCTCACAACACACCTGATGAAAAACAGCGAAGTGTATGAAATTATCTATAAATTTTATAAAGATAAGAAGAGTGACTGGCGCATTTATGATGTTGATATTTTAGGGGTAAGTATTATTCAAACGTATCGCACGCAATTTGCAGATATCTTGGCAAAATCTCCATTTGAAAACCTTCTTGCCAAATTACAAGAGCCTGAAGAAAAAGAAGACGAGAACGTATCAAAAAAACAGTGAGTTTCAAACTCACTGTTAAGCGTTAATCTTTTCTTTGATTATTTTTGCTTTTTGAGCAATAGAAGAAATCTTATCTGAGTAACTCAGCGCATCATTAAGTAAAATCTCTACAAACGCACTCCCGACAATCACACCATCAGCACCACGAACACGCTCTTTGGCTGTTTTTTCATTTACCCCAAAGCCTACAAAAAGAGGTGTTTGACTGTGCGCTTTAATCTGTGCAATCGTTTGACTCAAATCTTCACTTGCATGCGCCCCTGTTATACCCGCATAAGCGACTAAATAGATAAAACCTTTAGCATCTTTAACAATATGCGCAATACGCTCTTTGCTGTCCGTAGGCGCAACAAAACTGACTAAAGAGAGCCCTTGTTGTTGCATCAACGAAGCATAAGGTAAAGCTTCTTCATGCGGTAAATCAGGAATAATAAATCCCTTAACCCCACTTTGTGTTGCTTGTTGGATAAAAAAGTCCATTCCTTTGTGATAAAAAGGATTAAAATACCCCATCCAATATGTTTCTAAGAGAGGTGCTGCTGTAGAAGAGATATCAAACAAAGTTTGCATTTTAAAACCATTATTCAACGATTGTAAATTTGCTTGCTCAATAATAGGTCCATCTGCCACGGGGTCTGAAAAAGGAATACCTAATTCTAACTTATCAACCCCTGCATCTTTTAATGCCAAAACCAAATCTAACGAAAAATTTTTATCGGGATATCCCGCTGTAATATAGGCAACTAGTTGTTTCACGCTCTCTCCAACATATGAGGTACTTTAATAATCAAAGGATTCAAGACGGTAAAAAAAGAGGCATCCTCTTCAACGTCTTTGCGGTATTTTTCAAATTGATCACTCACTAAAAGTAGCCAATCAATAAACGACTCACTCGCCGGTCCTTTTAACATACGTGCTTCTTCAGCAATATCTTCACACAAGGCAGCAAGTTTAATAATGGGATCGAGTTTAAGAAAACCTGCGGCGGATTTCATATTGTGAAAAATACGAAACAAATCGCCAATATTTTCAGGATAGCGTTCTTCTTTACTCAAACCAATAATCAAAGGTTCCATATTTTCACACATAATGGCATAGTGAGAAAGAAAATCTCCTACAATTTCGATGTCAAAATCAACCTCTAATTGTTTCAGAATACCCATTTTGCATACCTCCGAAGTAGCTCATTGTACCATGTTTAATCTAAAATTTTCTTGTCTTAAAATAGGGTATAATGCGACCATGAAAACAATTACATCCATCAAACAACACAAGGGAAAAACACCCCTGACTGTCATAACTGCGTATGATGCTCTTTTTGCTTCTTTGTTTGACCAAAAAGTTGACATCATTCTTGTAGGCGATAGCCTTAATATGAGCTTCAACGCCAAACCAGATACCCTCTCTGCGAGCATGGACGTGATGCTCTACCATACTAAAGCTGTCTGTGCGGGGGCAAAAGAGACTTTTATTGTCTGCGATATGCCTTTTGGAACCTACACGGATGAAAAAAGTGCCTTACACAACGCTTCACTTGTCTACGCTCAAACCAATGCCCATGCCGTTAAAATTGAAGGAGGTGTCGCTCGTGCACCTATCATTCAAGCCTTGACTCAAAACTCTATTGCTGTCATGGGGCATATTGGACTTATGCCTCAATATGTACGAAGTGAGGGAGGGTACAAAGTCAGAGGGCGCAGCGAAGAGGATATTTTAGCATTGATTGAAGATGCAAAAGCCGTTGAGAAGGCGGGTGCTTTTAGCCTTGTCATTGAAGGAGTTGTGGAGGAGGCAGCCAAACGGATTTCAGACGCTATTTCCATTCCAACGATTGGTATTGGTGCTGGCAAATATACGGACGGTCAAGTCTTAGTTTGGAGTGATATGCTAGGCTTTTTTCAAGCGTTCAAACCCAAATTTGTCAAACGTTATTTAGACGGAGCCAGTCTCGTTCAAGAAGCGGTTGATTCCTATGTCAAAGAGGTTCAAGAACGCCAATTTCCAACGACTGAATATACCTACCAAAAGTGAGAGAATGGAACGCATTGTAGAAATCGAAAAAGTCTCCTTTGAGAGTGAGTATGAAAAAAGTCTTCGCCCCACTTCTTTTGAAGAGTATATTGGACAAGAAAAAATCAAGAAAAATCTGCAAGTCTTTATTCAAGCAGCCCTTAAACGCTCAGAGTGTTTAGACCACATTCTTTTCTTTGGTCCTCCAGGTCTTGGTAAAACAACCTTAGCCTATATTGTTTCCAATGAAATGCGTGCTAATATCAAAATTACTGCTGCTCCTATGATTGAAAAAAGTGGCGATTTAGCGGCGATTTTAACCAATCTTCAAGAGGGAGATATTTTATTTATTGATGAAATTCATAGACTCTCTCCTGCGATTGAGGAGATTCTCTATCCTGCGATGGAAGATTTTCGTTTGGATATTATCATCGGTTCAGGACCTGCGGCACAAACGATTAAAATTGACTTGCCTCATTTTACGCTTATTGGAGCAACCACCCGTGCGGGAATGATCAGCTCACCTTTGCGAGATCGCTTTGGTATGCATTTTCGTCTACAATTTTATACCAAAGAGGAGTTAGCGCTTATTATTACCAAAGCCTCTTATAAACTCGAAAAACGCTGTTTAAACGATGCAGCATTTGAGATGGCAAGACGTTCACGTGGCACACCTCGTATTGCATTACGGTTGTTAAAACGTATTCGTGATTATGCGGATGTGGTGGATGAAACAGAAATTTATAAAGAACGAGCCCAGTATGGCTTAAATGAGCTGGGTGTAAATGATTTGGGCTTTGATGAATTGGATTTAAAATATTTAGAACTTTTGCTTCAAAGTAAAGGTCGTCCTTTGGGTCTTAGTACGATTGCAGCAGCTCTAAGCGAAGACGAGGGGACGATTGAGGATGTGATAGAGCCTTATTTGCTTGCAAATAGCTACATTGAACGCACCGCTCGTGGGCGCATTGCAAGTCCTAAAACGTACGAACTCTTTCGTCTTACCCCACCCACATTGCAAAGCACACTCTTTGAGGATAACGCATGAATGAACATCGCTTTTTTTTAACCGCTATTTTTTTAGTGGTTTTAGTCTCTTTACTAAAATTGTACCAACCCTTTTTAATGATTATTGCCATTGCTTCCTTGCTTGCGATGGCAACGTATACCATTAATTTTAAACTCTATAAACTCACTAAAAATAGACATATTGCGGCTATTCTTTCAACATCCTTGCTCTCTTTACTCCTCTTTGGACCCTTGATTTATTCATTGACCTCCATTGGGTCTATTGCCAATAATTTTGATTTTGCGATGATTGAAAAAGTACAACACTATCTTAAAACACTCGATTATCAACTACCTACCCCTTTTGCCTTTATGCAATCCTCTTTGGATGAGTTTATTAACACGCTCAATATTGCCCAAATGTCAAGCACAGCGCTCTCTTATTTAGGCTCTTTAGGGAAAAACAGTGCGGGATTTTTAAAAGATATGCTTCTCATTGTTGTCTTTTTCTTTTTTGCGCTTTTAAACGGCAAAGATTTGATTGATTACATCAAAAGTGTCATGCCCCTTGGCGCACAAGAGGTCAATATGGTCTTTGCAGAAGTGACCAGTGTGATGAGTGTGGTGTTGTACTCTATTTTATTTAGCGCTATTTTTCAAGGAATGCTTTTCTCGTTTATCGGCATGTACTTTGGATACGATGGTCTTTTGTTGGGGATTTTCTACGGGTTTGCCTCTTTGATTCCGGTGATTGGAGGAGCGCTTATGTGGATTCCTCTGTGTGCCCTTGAAATTGCGCACGGCAATACAACGTCTGCGATTATTATTGCGCTTTATTCGATTGTTATCATTTCGATTATCGCTGATACTTTTGTCAAACCGTTGATTATCAAATACATCAACGATAAAATGGTTAAAACGCCCACGATGGTTAATGAACTCTTGATTTTCTTTGCTATTTTTGCGGGACTTACGACATTTGGCTTCTGGGGAATGATATTAGGGCCTGCGATTACCACGCTCTTTATTTCACTCTTAAAACTCTACAAACTGCTCAAAGAAAAGAGTTACATGTAAAGAGAATTCTCTTTACATGTAATCTTATTCAAAGACTATTTTACTTCACTGCGTAGCGCTTTAATTTCCTCGATAAGAGCATAATGATGTTGTTTCTTTTCTTCTAAAAAGACAACCTTCTCCTCTTTGATTTTGGTAAATTGACTCACCAAACGCTCGTAATCTTTGCTTAAAAAGGTATGTTTCGTATTCATCATGTTTTCAAGCTCGTAGAGATGAAATGCCATTCGAAGACGCTCTTTAATCTCATCTAATTTTGGCTGATACAAAGAGAACTTGGTGGGATTTTCCTCGTAGAGTTTACGTGATTTTTCGATTTTATTTTCCAAAAATGCCACACACACTTCCGTCGCATTCTGATAGTTAAAGCTCACGGCACTGGAGAGGTGGTTAAATTCGGAGCTAATTTTGGCATACGAACTTGCTATCTCATCACTAAACGCTTTCAAAATGGTCTCATACGCTTTTGAAGCAAAACGACGCATATTGGCAAACTCAATGTCTGAGTGAATCTCCTCACGTTTTCGAATCACCTCGTAGGGAGCTTGCCACGCTACAATACCTGCTTCAAACGAGCGATAAATCTGCGCATTTTTCTCATTCACTTCGTTTTGAATATCGCCTAAATTGCGTACGTATTGTTTAAACATTTTACCAATCAAATTCTCTTCGTAAAACAAGCTTTTATAAATCAAATCAGAGTTAATCTTAGGCGCTTGATACTCAAAAGGCGTATAGCACACATGCTTTTTCAGTAATCCCTCTTTGTGCGCCTCGTAACGTACCAATTTCTCAGTGGTTATTTGATTGAAAATGGCATCCGCAATGGTATCAATAATCTGTTCAATGCGCATAAACGCACTCTTTAAATCATGTGAAAATTGACTTTTAAGATTACCAAACAACCCTTTTGCCTCTGCTTCAAACCGAACAATCTCTTCTAAGAGTTCATCATAAATCCCTAAGAAAAGCTCATGTTGCGCCATCAATTTTGAAGTTATCTCTTCCATCTCTTTGGTGATGGTAAACTCTTTAGATTGGGTCGCTTTGGGTTGGATTTCATTTCGAATAAACGCTAAAACTTTATCAATATTAGACGCTTCTAAAAGCTTCATATTGGCACGTAAATCGCTTTGCAAAATGGTATCCAATCCTTGTTGATACGCCTTAAAATCATCTTCAATCATTTGAAAATCAATCGTTTCACCGCTTTTTTCTAGCTTTACATGTAACTCACTCATAAAGTCATCTAAGCACGTTTGCATCATCACTTTTTTATCATGACTGCGTGATTCTAAAGCTTGACGTGCGGAGATGGGAATCACATCGCTAAAGAATTTTTGAAAAGCACTTTTGACATAGGTGGTTGTCTCTTCCACTTGCTCTTTGGTAAATTTATCTTTTTGGTTTAAAACACACAATGATTTGTTTTGATATTTACCCAAATACTCCTCTAAGACCTGAAGTTCACTCATTTTTCCCGCATTATCAATCAAAGTGAGCCAGATAATCCCATCGACCTCTTTGAGCACTTTTTCTGTCGTTTGTGTATCACTCGCCGCTTGTGAGTTAAGCCCTGGAGTATCGACAAAAACCACATCTTTTAAAATATTCAAAGGTGCATATAAGACCAAATAAGCAATATCTTCCACAGAGCCTCTTTGGTCGGTAAAATGAGAAATATTGCTAATATCGTGGTATTCATCCCTCCCATCTTTGTAGCGCACACGAATTTTAAACTCTTCCCCGTAGCGGATATAATTGACCTTAGATGTTACAGGTGTAATCCCTGTGGGTAAGATGCTTTTAGCAAGTAAGGCATTTAAAAAAGTCGATTTTCCACTGGAAAACTGCCCTGTAATCGCCACTTTCATCGGTTCTTCGGAACGCATTTGAAGACGGTCTAGCGCTTTTTTAAGTTGCAAAGAAGGCGAATGACGCTCTGCTAAAAGCAGATACTGCGCTTTTTTAAGTAAGCCTAGAAGTGTCGTATCAAACTGTGGAATCGGCTTTAAAAAATGTGTTTTATACGCTTCGATAAACGTTTCTAAAAGGCTCATTTTTCCTCCTTAAGTCTGCGCAAATCTTCTAACACAACGCCCATCACTCGCTCTTTTTCCTGAATCTCCCCAATACGAGCCTCTTTAGTGTGCGTTACATCTTGCATCTGAGCCATCGCCGTTTCAATCAATGCCTCTTTGCTTAAAAAATGCTCTTCAATACGCACCGCAGGGGCTTGAGAAACCTTAAGAAAAGAGCTTAATAGCCCTTGATTGATACTTTGAATTTTTTCCATGACCCGTTCTTTTAAGTGTGAGAACTCTTTGCCTAAGCGTTCATCCAACGCTACATTTAAAGCACTCCCATCGCTTTTTCCGTAGGCTCTAATCGCATCATTCACCTCCGCAATCAACACTGCGCTGTTTTTAAAAAGTGATAAAGAAGATAAATGGGCTTCGCAAAACGCTTGCGCATCAAGGAAAACTCCCTCTTCTTCTTTAAATTCTCCGTATTTGGTATCCAAATACTCCACGATATTTTGCATCTTTTTTTGAAACTCATAACGATAATCCCGCATCAAATCAATCATGCCATCTTTCATTGCCGTTTCAATAATGGAGCCAATGCGCTCCTCTTTAGGCAATTTTTTATGCTTACTCACTTCATAACTAACATCATCACTGATGCGACGTTTAAGGACATTTTGCAATGTGCTTAAACGATGAGTCGCAAAAGTTTGTAGGGTCATAAAATAATGACGCATCTCCTCTTGACTTTGAGCAACACTGCTTTTAATCTGCTCTAAAAAGTGCATCATCGCCTTTTTATCTTCTTGATGTTTGAGATACGCTCTTTCTATTTCTTCTTGCGAAAGCGTTAAAAAATGCTGCTCTTCTTCAAACGCTTTAAGCGTTTCATCCATGATGGATTCTATCTCTTTTTGATTCGAAGCGATAATCAAATGCGCTTTTTGGCTGTTACTACCAAAGAGAACCTCTTCAAGATAAGATTCTACGAGCGGTAAGCCTGTTTGCTCCATATCATAGCCTAGCTTTAACGCCTCCTCAGCATGTCCTAATTTATGCATTAACGCCAATTTCCCAGCAATAGGAATAAAAACAATTTTAGCAATCACTTCATCAAGTTTAGCGCCTTTATTTTGCTCTTTTAAACGTGCCTCTATACTACATTTGGTATACGCAATGACCTCTTGTAACTCTTTTTGCGTAATGACATCAATACGGGTAATCACCACCAACAGTTGTGCTACATTACGGTATAAAAGTGCGTCAATGATAAAATCAACATCTTTTTGCGTTGCCGCTTGTGCAGCATTCATCAAATGAATCATCAAATCACATTCGCTTAAATACTCTAAGGTAATCTCTTCACGCTGAATCACAGGGTCATCTAAGCCAGGGGTATCGACAATTTGCACCCCATCTTGCACAAACTTAAGGTCGGTATAAAGCTCAACGCTTTTCACTAAATTGCACTTTTTATCAGAATGTTTCGCAGAGGTATAAAGGACCAAATCATGAACGCCAATGCGCTCACTCTGTCCTTCTTTGGTTACAAAGGTATGAAGTTTCTCTCCAAAATGCGCTTGACTCTCTTTAACAAAGGCTTCAAGGCTTTTAAGACTTTTGGAGCTTTCCTCAATATTCGCCCACTCTTTTTCATTCCAAAAATTCACAACAGCGTAAGGCTCTTTGGCGTATTTAATCACCGTTAAATTAGCCGTTTCAGGCACCACCGCCGTCCCTAAAACCTCTTGCCCTAAAAGCGCATTGAGCATGGTTGATTTGCCCGCATTCATCACGCCCGTAATACCAATAGAAAAACGCTGATCTTCTAAGCGCTCAGAGATTACATGTAAGCGCTCTTTTAAACGTGAATTTTCTACTAAAAGCAGGAGATTTTCTATTGCGGTATGAAGTCCATTAATAGCGGTTTTATAGTAATTTTCATGGGTAGTCGCACGCTTTACATGTAAAGATGTTGTCACCACCTTTTTCTCTTCAATCAATGCAAAGAGTCCTTGGAGAAAACGCATCGTATCATACGAGATAATCCCCTCTTTTTGTAAAATATCCAAGCGTTTCGCAATGGCTTCGTTCACCCGTAGATTGCCTAAAGCAATACAATAAGAGAGGAGTTTAAATTGGGCAGTTTGTAGGTTTTTATCGCTAAAGACAGCTTCTTCAAACCATGTTTTCAAAAGAGATTTTGGTTCTTCAAGGAGTGCCATATTGGCAAAATTCTGCGAATTAATAATCAATAAAATGACAACACCATCACAAAAATTATCAAACGTCTTGGAGAGATTTTGATTGAGTTTGAGCATGTCATTCTCATCAAAAACAACATTTTTAGCAGGTTTTTCGTTCCAAACGAGTAAGAAAAAATCATTAATGATATGCATGGGATACTATCTTTAAAGTTTTGTTGAGACTCTATAACACTGGTTGGTTTTAAAAGAGCCTTGGTATTATAGCTGTCTAGTTCGTAATTAAAGCAAAAATATAAGATTAAATCGTCGATGTTAAGGGATAAGACAGGTGTCTTACCCCTTGTTTATTTAAAAAGAAACCTTACTTGCGAAGCGCAACGAGTTTTCTTCTCATATAAGCAATTTTAGTTTGAAGTGGTAAGTGTTTTGGACAGTTGTCTTCACATGCCACAAGGCTCATACAACCAAAAACACCATCATCATCACCTACAAGCTCGTAGAAGTCTTCATCGGTTCTCTCATCATGTGGATCCATTGCAAAACGAGCTACACGGTTCAAACCAACGGCACCAATAAAGTTTGGACGCATCAATTTTGTACCACACGCTGCCACACAAATACCACACTCAATACAACGATCAAGCTCAAAGGTCTCATCAGCAAGTTTTGGATCCATTGGTGCTTCAAGTTTAGAGATGTCTGGTTGATGATTGGTATGAATCCAACTCTCAACACGTTTACTCATATCGTTCATCCAGTTACCTGTATCAACAGATAAATCTTTAATCAATTTAAACGCTGGCATAGGCATAAGCTGAATAATACCATCTTTAAAATCTTTCGTTAACGTACGGCACGCCAATTTTGGAGTACCGTTCACCATCATACCACAACTACCGCAGATACCTGCACGGCATACGAAGTCAAAAGAAAGATCAGCATCCATTGTCTCACGAATTTTTGTCAGCGCAATAAAAAGAGTCATACCATCCGTTTCTTCAAGTTTGTACTCTGCAAAGTGCGCTTTGGAAAGTTTTGATTGTGGGTTATATTTCATAGCCCTTATGGTAATAGTTCTACTCATTTTGCATCTCCAAATCTCTCATTTTTAGCTTTATAGTATGGTTGAAGCTCAAATGGCATAAGCGCTTCTTGAATTGCGTGTCTGTCTTTACCAGCAGCTTCCATCTCTTCACGAATTTTATCCACTTGCTCTTGTCTTTGTGCACTGATTGGGTTTTCAATGATGTTACCTTTAACACCATAACCACGGAATGCTGGTGGGATTTCCATTTTCATAATGTCAAGGTCTTCATACTCGACAACAGGCAATGTATCGCCATCTTTCCATGATGTCAATGTACGTTTCAACCAATTCACGTCATCACGCTTCAAGTAATCTTCTCTATAGTGTGCACCACGGCTCTCAGTTCTATCACGTGCGCCCACAGCAACACACAATGCCAATTTAAGCATCATAGGAACACGGTACGCTTCTTCTAATTCAGGGTTCGCTGAACGTGTTTTAGATTTGATAGTAACATCGTGAGATTTTTTAAGAAGCTCTTCAAGCTCATTCACTGCCTCAGCCAAACCTTTACCATCACGGAAAATCGCACATTTTTCCCACATAACGTCACGCATTCTGTTTTTGATTTCAAAAATGTTGTATTTACCTTTGTTATTTAACAAATGGTCAATAAAATCACTCTGTTTTTTCAATGCTTTTTCAATAGTCGCAGTATTGACATTGACTTCATTTGCCAAACAATACTCAGCAAAATAATCACCTACGATCATACCCGCAACAACGGTCTCACTAACTGAGTTACCACCAAGACGGTTAAATCCGTGCATATCCCAACATGCCGCTTCTCCTGCTGAGAAAAGACCTGCAAGGGTTGGAGACTCACCGGTTGCTTTAGTTCTAATACCACCCATGGAGTAGTGTTGCATTGGAAGAACAGGCGCCCAACCTTTTGGACCTTCATCCGCAGGGTCAATACCATTAAAGATTTGACAAATTTCTTGTACATCTCTTAGGTTTCTCTCAATGTGTGCACGACCAAGGATAGAGATATCTAACCATAAATGCTCACCGTATGGAGATTTAACACCTTTACCTTTACGGATGTGTTCCATCATACGACGGCTTACAACGTCACGGCTTGCTAATTCTTTTTTCTCTGGCTCATAATCTGGCATAAAACGGTGACCATCAACGTCACGCAAAATTCCACCATCTCCACGACAACCTTCTGTTAAAAGGATACCTGATGGAACGATTGGGGTTGGGTGGAACTGTACCGCTTCCATGTTACCGAGTTTTGCGACACCCGTTTCAAGAGCAATCGCAGCACCGATACCATCACAAATAACCGCATTGGTTGTTTGTTTGTAAAGTCTGCCGTAACCTCCCGTTGCGATTAGGGTACCTTTAGCGACGTACGCCCAAAGCTCACCTGTCACAAGGTCTCTTACAACAGCACCGTAACAACGGTTGTTTTCATGAATTAAAGCAATCGCTTCTTTTCTATCTTCAATGTTAACACCGTGTTTTAAAGACTCATTCGCAACCGCAAACAACATGGTGTGACCTGTTGCATCTGCGGTATAACAGGTTCTCCATTTTTTGGTACCACCAAAGTCACGTGAGTGAATCATGCCATGAACTTCTTCATCTTCTACAATGGTTGTTCTCTCAGCATTGATAATTGCTTCACGAGGACCTTTTGAAATTCTAGTCCAAGGCACGCCCCAACCAGCAAGTTCACGAATCGCTTTAGGTGCTACGGTTACGAACATACGTGCAACGTCTTGATCACAACCCCAGTCACTACCTTTTACAGTATCTGCGAAGTGAACATCTTCGTTGTCTCCACGGCTCATTTTTGAGTTACCAATACTTGCTTGCATACCACCTTGTGCCGCAGCAGAGTGTGATCTCTTAACTGGACAAAGACTTAAAACTGTTGTGCTAAGACCTTTTGATTGCGTTGCAATCGCCGCTCTAAGACCCGCTAAACCACCACCGATAACCAGTGCATCACAATATTTTACGTTCATAATTACGCCCTAACCTTCTGATCAATTCTTAGTTCTAGTTGTGCTGTTGGTTTAAATTCATCAACATGACCATTGCTATATTCATAACCATATTTCACATATGCAGCAAGTGTTAAAAGTCCTAGTGCTAAGAAAAATGTTGTTACAGCCCATTTAACTTTTTTCAATTTTTTACGAGATTCTTTGACGTTCTCACCTTCAAACCAACCCCATTTAACACAAAGACGATACAAACCAATACCACCGTGAAATTCAACGGCTAAAAGAAGAAGAAGATAAAATGGCCACATCACATCAGCGTACATTCTCTCAGATGAACCGTATGGTCCAATCTCATCTGCTTTCACTGCCATCATTAAAAGGTGAGCAGAACCTAAGAAGAACATTGCAAAACCAGTAAACGCTTGTGTAAACCACATCGTTGTGTCATCATGTTTCATCATGCCCATGTGTGTTTTATACGCTTGATATTGTCTAAATGTAATAGGCAATTTTCTCATACCAAGCATAGCGTGTACGATAAAGATAGCAAATACGAACAATACAATCGCAGAAACAACCCAAGGTTGTGGTTCACTAAAGAACATACTACCTTCAAACATTTTGGTTATCGTGTGCATAAAATCTTTGCTAATCAAAATAGTTGAAACAAAGAACATATGTCCCCACATAAACAAACCTAAGAATAGACCAGTCGCACTTTGAATATAATCAAGCTTCGCTGGAACTCTACTCTTTTTCCCCTCAATACTTGTACCTAAGAAACCTTCAAGTAGGTCATTCACATTTTATCCTTTTTGTGAAGTTTGGTAAACACCCATAAAAATACCTCAACGTATCTTTATGGGTGGTCACATCTTCTTTGAAATTTTCTTGTTTCTAGCCACCGCAACGCAGATGCTCACTCACGCTCAACACTTACTTCATTCTTAATGAGTGAAATTATAATATATGCAGGGGGATTTAAAAGGGATTTTTTTATCCCTTTTGACCTCGTTTGATAATAAAAAAGTAGAGTAAAAGCCCACAAAAAGCCATTACAATCGAAAGTGCTTGTCCTTTACTCATCCAATTTCCATACACAAACCCAATTTGAAAATCAGGCTCTCTAAAAAACTCTGCAACAAAGCGTCCTATAGAGTACAAAAAGCCATAAAGTGCAATCAATTCACCGTCATATTTTTTGTAATTTCTGTAAAAATAAAGGAGCACAAAAACCATCAAACCTTCTAGCACAGCCTCGTATAATTGGGAAGGATGACGCAATACCCCATCGACATAAATCCCCCATGAAACCTCTGTGGGTCTACCGATAAGTTCTTGATTTAAAAAGTTGCCAATCCGTCCAAAAATATACCCCACAGGTACACTAATGGCGACCACATCCAGTAGCTTCCAGACATTAATTTTATATTTTAAGTTAAAAAACCATGTCCCTAGGAAAAAGCCCACAATCGCACCATGATAGCTCATCCCTCGAATCCCCACAAACGTACCATCCATAAAAGGGTTAAACATCTGCCACGGATGGGTTAGATAATAATCCACATGCGGATCATAAAAAAGAATGTAGCCAATCCGTGCGCCTAGCACAATGCCAATTTCTATCCAGATAAAATAACTCTCTAAAATCTGGTTGCTAAAGCCTACGTTTTCACGTTTAACGTACCACTTAGCAGTATAAAGTGCCCCAAGGAGCGCTAGCATATACATCAAGCCATACCAATGCACGGCAAAACCGCCTACTTTAAAAGCAACAGGGTCAAAATGTGTATAAATTTCATTCCAAAAAAGCATAAAAATCCTTACATGTAAAAGGAAAATTCTACCCGAAGAAGGTTGAGAAAGTCTTTAGAGGCTCTCTTTGAAGTTTAATCGCTCAAGCACAACTTGATTACGCCCATTCTCTTTAGCACGGTACAATGCCTCATCCACACGTACCATCATGCTCTTTTCATCATCTCCCTCATGAAAAGTTGCCACCCCAAAACTGGCTGTTTTCATCCCAACCTGTGAAAAGGAAAACGATGCAACGCATAAACGCAATTTTTCTGCTAACAAAGAGGCGTTTTCAAGGGGACTGTTGGGCAATAAAAGTAAAAACTCCTCCCCACCCCAACGCCCAAAAATATCTTCAGAGCGAATCTGTGCTTTAACGCATAAAGCAAACTCTTGCAAAATCGTGTCTCCCACTTGATGCCCATAGGTATCATTGACCGATTTAAATTTATCAATATCAAGCAAGATAATTGAAAAAGGCGTGTGATGTCGCCTTGCAATCGAAAGATGGTGCGCAAAGAGTTCATCCAATTTCAAACGATTGTAAAGTCCTGTGAGTCTATCGGTGATAGAGAGTTCTTCAACCCGTTTTTTATCGGTAATATCCGTTCGAATAGCGGTATATCCAATTAAAGAGTAATCTTCATCATACCGTGGCGCAATAATCGTCTCGACCCAATACGCACTGCCATCTTTATGTCTATTTTTAAGCTCACCTCTCCAAATCAAGCCACTTTTAATCGCCTTCCACATCTCTTCATACACCGAGGAAGGAACATCCGCATGACGTACAATCGAATGATTGGCACCAATGAGTTCTTCTTTAGAGTACCCTGAAATCTTACAAAATGCCTCACTGACCTCGGTAATCACACCCTTTAAATCGGTGGTTGAGATAATCACATGTTTATCAATCATACTTAAATATTTTTCCAATTTATATTTTGATCTTCGATAATTTGTAATATCACTCAAGGTTAACACTACTGCACTGACATTATCGTTATCATGCAAATAAAGAGGTGCTGCATTCATTTGCATCCACACAAGAGGATACCCCTCTCTTTGAATCCCCATAATAATGCCATTTTGTGACTCACCCGATCGCAAAACCTTCATAAAAGGAAGCTCTTCTGGTAAAAAAGAAGAACCATCCTCATGAAGGGCTTTCCATGGAAGCTCACTATTAAGTGTTCCAATCAGCGTCTTATTAAAAGAAGGTAATATCTTTTTTGCAGTATCGTTGCACTCTGTTATGACCCCTTCACGATTAATCACCATAACGCCTTCTTGCATCGTTTTAAAAAGAAGACGCACCCATGCTTCAGATTCAGAAAGCTGTTTTGTTTTTTCTTCCGCAATCTCATACGCACGGCTACGTGTACGTTGCAAAGCATACACCCATCCACTCAATAGTATGGAAAAAAGTATGCCAATAAAGACTTGAATATGAGGGAAATAATGATTTAATTGATTATGCAATACGCTATTGGCTTTAAAATAGAGTGTCCAATGGGTATCATTTGAGCTAAATACAACGGAACGCTCTAATCGAGGTGCGGTTAGTGTTGGATTTGAATTATATAACAGCGTCTCCTCGCTTAAAGATTCACAATCATACACTTCAAAACTCACTAACCCATCATTCGCTTTTAAAATATTTTCAAAAAAGGTATTGACTTTTATGGCGCTGTAAATAACCCCTTTTGCAGCAGCTAAACGCTCTGCCTCATTTTGAAGCGAATGATGACGATAGTAAAAAGGCATGTAAATAATAAACCCTTTTTTTTCGGAAGCTTGAGCTTGTTTCACAAATTCAATTTTTGGCGTAATGGTTACAGAACCTTTTTTTAAAGCCTTTTCGATTTTTTGCCTGCGCATCGCTTCAGAACCCATGTCATACCCTAAAATCTGTGCAGTTTGTTCCGTAAAAGGCTCAATATACGTAATGGGAAAGAGTGTTGAATGAGAAGATGAAGGGAAAATCTTATACTGTGCCATAGCACTGTCTTCTGCCATCTTTTTTTCGTATGCCTCTTTTTTTGAAGCTTCTACCAAAGGCACATACCCTAAAGCATAAAGACTTGGAAAATTAAGGGCTAATCCATGCATCTTTGCAAAGGTCTGCCACTCATTGCGAGTCATATTTTCTGAAGACAAGATAAACGCCGCACTGCTGTTTAAAAGCTGAACATGGGAGTCGAGTTCTTTTTGAATTAAAGCGGTTATCTCTTTTGAGGCAGCATCAAACCGTATCGCTTCAATCTTATCAATCCATTGATCACTTTTCCATGCAATCAATACGGAGAAAAACACGCCCACCAATAACACAACTAAGGGTAGAAATGAAAAAGTATACAAGCGCTTCAATGTTTGCACCATCGCTCCTCAAAAGTCCGTTAAGCGATTGTATCACAAAAGAAGAAAAACAACGCAGTAAAGAGGGTAAGGAGCGTTAAAACTCCTTACATGTAAAGCTTATTTCACCTGAATTTTTTTCACTTCAGCTTTTTCGATTTTAAGCTTTGGAAGTACGACTTCCAATACGCCATTTTCGCTACTGGCTTCAATATTTTCAACATCTACATTTTCAGGCAGAGCAAACGAGCGTTGGAATTTTCCATAACTGCTTTCTACTTTGTAATAGTCATTCTCTTTGCGCTCCTCTTTGAAGCTTCGCTCTCCTGAGATAATAATCTGATTTTCTTTAAGGTCGATGTGAATATCCTCTTTTTTCACCCCTGGCAAATCCACCTCAATATGGTAGGCAAACTCACCCTCACGGGTACTGACACTGGGACGAAACGCAGAGATGTCACCCTCTTCACTTTGAGTGCTCGGGTAGTAATTAAAAAGCCTACTTTCAAGTTCTCGTAACTCTTTAAAGGGATTGTAACGTGTGACTAACATGATGGACTCCTTTTCTTTTTTTGATAGCGGAAGTCTATTACATGTAAAAAAATATGTCTGCCACTTAAGTAGCACAGTTACTCTAAAGGCAGATGCTCCAGCAGGTTTTGAGAATCTTTAATGTAAATCTCTTTACGCTTAATATCAATAAGCCCCTCTTTTTTAAGCGATTGGAGGTTTCGGTTGAGCACTTTACGAACCGTGCCTATGAGGTTGGCGAGTTCATCATGGGAAAGATTATTGATGAGTTTGAGGGTTTGTTTGTCACCCTCTTTTTCAATGTTTTTCGCAATGAGCTTCACCAACCGTGTGGTCGTGTCATACAAGGATAAATCACTCGCTAAATTCTCCATCTCTCGTAGCTGTTTTGCCACGTAAGGAAAAAAGAGTTTGTTAAACGAGGGCTTCGTTTCTATCCACTCACGAAACAGCTCAATGGGAAATACCAGCAGTTTCACATCATCTAACGCCATCGCCATATTTTCATGCATTTTTCCATCCAAAAGGCTGACCACATCGTACATATCGCCTTTGGATAAAAGATACAAAATCTGCTCTTTGCCATTTTCAAAGTTAATTTGAGAGACTTTCACCCGCCCTTCTAAAAGAACAAAAAAGTGCTCCAAACACTCCTCAGGTCGCATCAGTACTTCGCCTTTTTTCACAAAACTCATGCGCCCAAAACGGGCAATGTCCTCTTGCAACTCTTGCTGAATCACCTCTAAAGCATACATCTACTCCACCTTTCCATCCACATACATCCACGCCTTACCAAAGCGTTTAAAACGAGAATGCTCAACGTGCACACCCTCACGTCCCTCTTGCACAAACGTGGCACGAAAAGAGACTTTGCCCACTTTATCGCTAAGTCCACCTTGCCACGTCTCTAAAACGCTCAAACCTGTCCACGCTAAGCCTTTACATGTAAAAGCAATCTCTTCTTTTAGCGTTTTACTTCGATAGCTTGGATGCGTGGTTTCAAAGAGATAATCGACTAATGAAAAGACAAACGCACTGTAACGAGAACGCATCAGCGCTTCGCAGGTTGGGGCGTTAAGGTGTTTATGATAGACTTCACAACACGCTTCGTAGGATTTTTCAGAGCCACAAGGGCACATATTTTTTATCATTTCAACTCTTTACATGTAAATTAGTATGAATTATACAAATTTTTTGGTTTTCAACCACTTCTATTCTTTGCTTAGGTACAATACTCGCTTATTTTTGTACTAGGTCTTTTGATGTTTTTACGCTTTCACACTTCACTGCATGCATGGCTTCCCATTATGGGGCTGAGCATTTGCGCGTTTATTTTTAACACCACCGAATTTGCGCCCATTAGCTTACTCACCACCATCGCGACAGATTTTAACATCAGCGAAGCGCAAACAGGCATGATGATGACCATCTACGCATGGATTGTTGCGACCATCTCACTCCCCTTAATGCTTTTAAGCAAAAATGTGGAGCGCAAATCGCTCTTACTAGGGATTTTGTTTTTTTTCATTCTCTCGCATCTGCTCTCCGCCTTCGCATGGAATTACACTATCTTAATGCTCTCACGCATAGGCATTGCTTTTTCACACGCTATTTTTTGGGCAATCACTGCTTCATTGGTTTACCGTTTAGCCCCCAAAGGACAAACCACGAAGGCACTTAGTTTTTTAGCCACGGGAAGCGCTTTGGCGATTGTTTTAGGCTTACCGCTAGGACGTATTATCGGTCAAGCATGGGGTTGGCGCTCTACGTTTGGAGTGATTGCCTTGCTAGGCGTATTGATGTTCTATTTCCTCTTTAAAACCCTGCCCACACTGCCGAGCCAAAATGCGGGCTCACTGAAAAGTTTGCCCATCCTCATGAAACGCCCCGCACTGATGGGCACGTATCTGCTCACGATTTTAGCCATTAGTGCTCATTTTACCGCCTACTCCTACATCGAGCCGTTTGTTATCCATGTCGCACACCTAGGAGAGCGCTTTGCCACGGCGGTTCTTTTTCTTTTTGGAATTGCAGGGCTTTTGGGAAGTATGCTCTTTGCACGACTACGACACAAACACCCCTTTGGACTGGTACTTTTTGCGTTGAGTGCGCTTATTTTCGCTGAAGCTTTCATGATGATGCTCTCTTTTCATGTTCTCTCTTTTAGTATTTTATCGCTCTTTTGGGGCATTGCTATTTGTTTGATTAGTTTAATTTTGCAGGTGAGTGTTTTAGAACTCGCCCCCGATGCCACCGATGTTGCGATGTCTTTGTATTCGGGTATTTATAACATTGGGATTGGCGGTGGAGCGTTCATTGGGGGATGGGTCATCAACTCGCTTGGGATGCAAAGTATCGGATACGTGGGTGCTTTATTTGGTGCACTAGCGTTAAGTCTTGCGATTTGGATTTGGAAACGCTATTTAATCGCTTAAAACATCTTTATATGTAAAGGTATTTTTTACTTCTCATCGCCTACATTTTCTAGAATTTGTGTGGTTAATTTTTAAGTTCTATAATAAATAATGGAAGGAGTTTTCTCAAATGAGAGTTTTACATGTAAAGAATTTAAAGTTTAGCTTCTTTTTTTATTATTAAAGATATGGTTGAAATTCTTCTTCATCAAAAGGAATAAAATCATTATGCCATTTTGTCACTAATTTACATAATAACTTTAGTTGTAATGGCGCTGTTAAATTAACCTTCTGTACATAAACATGCACATAATCTTTACCATTTAGATCTAATAACTTGTTGAAATCTTTTGCAAAAAACGCAGGACAATACCCTAGCAATTCAACAGGATCATCTTTTGTTCTTAGTGCTAAAGCAAATGGATCAGCTTCATTTTGAATATCCTGCAATAATAACAATGAATCATTTTTCTGTAAGCTTTCTAACCTATTAACATATCCAGGAGCAATATGACTGATTCCATGAGAAAAAAACAATACTTCATAATCTCCAGCCCCATTTTTTGTAGGGATAGGAAATAATTGTAGCTCATCAGTGGCTCTGATGCCTCTACTGCGTGATAGTTCCAAAAAATCATTGTATTCACCCTGAATATCTAACCAATTTAAATAATCTTCATACTCAGGTCTCGACTTTGAAAGAAGCCTATTTTTAAAAATTGGAAATAGTTCATTTGAAGAATATTTTTTAGTTAAGTCATTCATTTGACCAAATGGCACAAAATTTTTATCTTTTGCTCCATTCGTATAATTAAAAAAATAAGTATTATCTTTATACTCAATGCAAGCGACAGGAGTCCATGTTCTTGTCTGCGGATTTCGCCATACTAAACTTAATTTTTCAATCATTTAACAATGCCTCTTTCACTTCTAATAATCTCTTTTTATTTTCTTCTAACACTTTTATAGCAAACTCAATAGATATATTACTTATTAAATCTGGTGGTATCTTATCAAAAATATTTCTAACGTTTTCTAAATCTAAAGCTTCTAACTTTACTAGCCAAAACAATACAATTTCTTTATCAAAATTAGCACATAATTCAAATGCTTCCAATGTTGTTAACATTTTATCTTTATTGAAAAAAGGTGTTCGCGCTCTTTTTACAAAACTTTTAACTTGATAATTCTGATCTTTTGTTTGAAGTCTTTTAGTTTTTATTTCATCAGATTCTCTACACCCAAGACCCGATGCATGATCGTATGTTGGCGCTAAATATACTTTTGACTCATAAACAATAAATCCCCAATTTTCATGGTGTCTGTCACCATTAGAAATTAAACAATCTAACAAAATATAACTAATAAAGACATCCAAGCAAGAATTACACATTTCATTACTATAGCCTAATGGCAATTCTGCTTTTATATATTTTATAATTACTAAAACTCGTTTTAGTAAATAATCTCTTACTTTATACTCATTAATTGGGTAGTTATTATGAATTTTTGCAAGCAACTCATTGCCATGAATAAGCCTACCATTTTCTGGAACAAAACTTTCAGTTATCGTTCCTAATTTTTCATCCCATATCGCAAATTCATATTTTGCATGTGGGATGTCTAATAATTCACAAATATGTGAAACCACTACTTCAACCCAATTTTCTCCTGTACCTTCTCTACCAATTTTAAAAAGTTTTAATTTTTCATCAGTATCGTCTATAAACCAAAACTTACGTTTCGTTCCAAGTTGCTCTATCGACTCATATTTATGAGAAGGAATTTCAAAAATTGTAAATTTTTCCAAAAGACATACTTTTTTTAATTTTTATTCATACACTATACCTGAATATTTTAACAAGTAGTACACAATCTTCACTTACTTTACATGTAAAAAGAATTTACCCTTCTCTTAACGCCTTAGCAATCAATTCAATCGGGTTTTTGAAGATAACATCGACTTTTTGCTGATGCATCGCATCACTCAGTTGCATACGACACGCACTGCACTCTGCACTTACGTACACAGCCTCTGTTTCTTTAATCATCGCAGCCTTTGGAATTCCAGCGGCTTTGGCGAAGTGGTATTTTTCGGTTTGCATCGTAACACCACCAAAACCACAACAGCGATTCGGGTCACTCATCTCTTTGATGGTGTAGTTTTGGGAAATAAGATTGCGTGGTTCTTTCCAAACACCTTGCATTTTGCGTGCGTGGCATGGGTCATGATACGTAACGACTTCACTTTTACGTGCTTTGGTCGCTAAGATTTCAGCGAGGTTTGTTTTTTTCTCCAAATACTCCGTCGCCATAAAAATATGCGGACTAATCGCCTCTGCACGCTCTTTCCACTCAGGCTGGTCGTGAAAAAACTTCGCATAGTCCTCTTTAATCATCGCACTACAGGTCGCCTCAGGAATAATGATGGCGTCTAACTCATCTTTGAAGCCTTCAATATACTCGATATTAAATTTTGCCAAAGCATCCACACTGTCAAAATCACCCGTAAAGTATTGAGGAGCGCCACAGCATTTTTGTTGTTTTATGAGGTAAGCGTCTATTTGTAACTCTTTTAAAATCTCCAAAAGCGTTTTGCCCACATCGGTGTACATGTAATTGGCCAAACACCCAATGAAGATACCTACTTTTCCCTTACCACCATGATACACCACATCAGGATGGGAGTTTAAAAAGGTCTTTTTCGCAAGACTTGGAAAAAGTCTGTCCATCTTGATGAGTGGAAAGTCTCTAAGATACATCGACTTTTGCTTCTCCACCATCTTAAATCCACAGGTTTGAAACATGTACCCAAAACGTGCCAAAATATCCATAATCTTACGATTTCGAAGTAAGAAAAAGGCGAGTTTTTTATACCACGCTAAACCAAACTTTTTGCGAATGTCATTGCGCACCTGCTCAATGACCATATCCACAGGCAAATCATTAGGACACACAGAAGTACAATTCGTACACAAAAAACAGCTCTCAAAAATGTTTTTTGCGTTTTTATCCAGCTCCAAATCGCCACGCTGATAGGCGCTTAAAAGGTCTAAAAAACCTCTAGGACTGGTGACTTCATCACGGTTAATTTCGTGAATCGTACACACAGGAATACATTTACCGCACTTGACACAGGCATCGCTGGTTACATTAAATTGAAACATGTTTTACACCGTTTTACTGAAGCGTCGTTTATCTTCAGGGATTTTTTGTAAATAGGCATCAAAAGGCATCACAATATTACGAATCAGCAGTGTACCTGTGGGATTGACCAAAATCTTTTTACCCACTTTATCCACAACGACAAGCTCCTCTGCCTCAAAAGGTTTTAACGCTTCGATGGCATCGGCAAAATAGTCAAAGAAATCAATGCCAAAAGCTTCTTCAATGCCCGCAATGTTGAGTTTAAAGTTACTCATCATCTCCATAATGACCGCTTTTCGAAGCACATCATCCTCACTTAAAATCAACCCTCGATGTACAGGCAATTTCCCCGCATCAATGGCATTTTCATACGCATCCATCTCTTTAAAGTTTTGCACATAATGGCGCACACCCTCACCAATGCTGGTGAGGCCAATCCCAATCAAATCCGCCCCACCTTTGGTCGTGTAGCCCTGAAAATTACGGTGCAACTCCCCTTTTTCAATGGCAAGAAACAGCTCATCATCAGGTTTAGCGAAGTGATCCATGCCAATCATTTTATAGCCATTGGACTCCAAATAATCAATGGTATAGCGCATAATCGCTAGCTTGACACTTGGATGCGGAAGCGTGGTTTCATCAATCTTTCGCATCGATTTTTTCATCCACGGTACATGAGCGTAGTTAAAGACGGCTAGACGAGTAGGATCAAGCGAAACAGCTAGGCGTAAGGTCTCTTGAAACGTCTCAAAACTTTGGTAAGGAAGCCCATAAATCAAGTCCATATTAATCGACTTAATGCCTGAGCTTTTTGCCATGGTAACCGCATTTTGCGTAACATCATAAGGCTGAATACGGTGAATCGCCTTTTGCACCTCATCGTTAAAATCTTGAACCCCATAACTAACGCGATTAAACCCGTTAGATGTCAGCACATCTAACTGCTCTTTACTTAAAAAACGAGGGTCAATTTCACAGCTAATTTCCGCATCTTTGGCAAAATGTTTAAAATGCTTTTTAATCGCCTTTAAAATGCGCTCCAACTGCTCAGTACTAAAAAATGTCGGTGTTCCGCCACCAAAGTGCATCTGAATCACTTCACGGGATGTGTCAAGATGCTGGCTTAGCAGTTCTAACTCACGCTCTAAATAAGCAATGTAGCGCTCTTTTTTATCTTCCTTGCTGGTATAAACCACGTTACACCCACAAAAATAACAGGCACTTCTGCAAAAAGGAAGGTGAAAATACAAAGAGAGAGGGCGAGAGGAGTCTTGGTGTGCTAAAACCTCCTCGTAGCTTTTACATGTAAACCCTTCATTAAACTCAGGAGCTGTGGGATAACTCGTATAGCGTGGTCCCGCTTTGGAGTATTTGGCAAACTTTTCAAAATCAATCATGGCTGTCCTTAACGCTCTATGGTACTTATCACACTCGCACCCTCTGGTAAATAGAGGTCTTTTAAATCTAAGAAAAGATTGGGATGCTCTGTCTTAATCTTTTTTATCAAGGCATCAAAATCCATATCGCTTTTCTTACTCTTTTTTATCTCTTCCATTGCTACTGTCCATACATCGTGAAAATCAAGGGGCAAATGTTGCAAAATACTCTTTTCAAGCTTTAAAAAGAGTGTCTCTTTCTCTGCATTTTTAAAATGTTCTATCATTTTACTGAGTGTCTCGATAGAAAGAAGCGCATGCAATTTTCCTTTTTCATCGTACACTAACCATGGCTCTTTTTGACTCTCCCATGAACCACGTTTTAAACGCAAAAGCTTACTGTTTTCATCTTCATGAGGGAGAATCTCTAAAACGGTTTGCTCTTTTTGCTTGTTGAGGCTTAAGCCTTTAGAAATCTTCTCTATCATTTTGAACTCTTTTTTTCTTTTAAATTCCATTAAGACTCTCTGTGTTTATCAAGCCAAACCATCACCGCTTTTTGGGCATGTAAACGGTTTTCTGCTTCATCAAAAATTTCATCTGCGTGTGCTTCAAACACCGCTTCACTCACTTCATAATCACGATACGCTGGCAGGCAGTGTAAAAACATCGCATCTTTTTGCGCCAAAGCCATCATCGCTTCATCGACCATGTAGCCTTGAAAATCACTCACACGTTTAGCTTTTTCACTCTCCTGTCCCATAGAAACCCACGTATCAGTCGTCACCACGGTTGCTCCAGAAATTGCTTCTTTGGGGTCATTGCCAATCTTAATCACCGCACCGCTTTCTTTCGCAAATGCTAAGGCGTCGGCTAAAATACTCGCATCCACTTCATACCCCTTAGGCGTTGCAATGCGAAGCTCAAAACCTAATTTTGATGCCATCATGAGCCATGAATGGGTCATATTATTGCCATCGCCCACATACGCCACGATAGGGTTTTTATCTTTACCATACTCCACCATCGTCAGATAATCCGCCATCAGTTGCACAGGATGGTAGCTATCACTCAAACCACTAATCACAGGCACTTTCGAATACGCCGCAAACTCTTCAAGTGTGCTTTGCGCAAAGGTACGAATCATCACCATGTCCACCATACGGCTAATCACACGTGCGGTATCTTTCATCGGCTCACCCCGTCCTAGTTGCAAATCGTTCGAGGATAAAAAGAGTCCTTTCCCACCCAGTTGATGAATGCCCACCTCAAAACTCACCCGTGTACGAGTTGAGCTTTTTTCAAAAATCATTCCTAGCGTTTGATCTTTTAAATAAGGTTTGAGTTTACCTTTTTTTGTCTGCTTCTTAATTTTCAGTGCTAAGTCAATGATTTCTAAAATTTCTTCTTTACTAAAATCTTTCAGGGTTAAAAAATGTCTCATATTCAATATCTCCTTTTATTTGGGCAAAGCCCATATAAAATTCCTCGCACTAAAGCTTACGCCTTGCGTAGAATTTTTACTTTGTTCTCTTTAAAATTTCTGCTACTTCTTTAGCATGGTAACTGATGATAATATCTGCTCCCGCACGTTTAAACGCCAACATCGTTTCCATCATCACACGCTCATAATCAATCACGCCTGCCTTCCCAGCAGCTTTTAGCATCGCATATTCACCACTCACGTTGTAGACACACAAAGGAGTCGAGGTGGCATTGCGCACATCACGAATCACATCCAGATACGCAAGGGCTGGTTTCACCATCAAAATATCCGCCCCTTGCACCTCATCTTCAATAGACTCATTAATGGCTTCTCTACGATTGGCAGGATCCATTTGGTAGGTTTTTCGATCGCCAAAAGAGGGAGCTGATTCTGCCACATCACGAAACGGTCCATAATAGGCACTGGCAAATTTAGTGGAGTAGCTCATAATCGGTAAATTCACAAACCCCTCAACATCTAAGGCTTCACGCAAAACTTCAATCATACCATCCATCATGCCGCTTGGTGCTATCATATCCACTCCCGCATGGGCGTGGATGAGGGCTTGTTTGGCTAAAATCTCTAACGTCGCATCGTTATTGACACTCTCATGTTCCATATCTAAAATACCACAATGCCCATGGTCAGTGAATTCACAAAAACACAAATCGGTTACCACAAACATATTTGGATAAGCTTTCTTAATCGCACGCAGGGCAGAGGCAATAATGCCATGTTCACACAAAGCATCACTTCCGATACTATCCTTGACATCTGGGATTCCAAATAAAATAATTGAGTTAATGCCAAGGTCTTGAAGGCTGTGACACTCCTTTAAAATTTCATCCAAACTCATCTGATAAACCCCTGGCATAGAGCTTATCTCTTTTTTAATACCTTCCCCACTTTTGACAAACAAAGGATAGATAAAATCATCCATACTGAGGCTTGTTTCTCTCACCAATGAGCGAAGCGTTGCATTCATCCTGAGTCTTCTAAATCTTTTAAACATTCTTTTGCCTTATCTTCGTTAAAATGACGTTTTTGTGTTAAAAAATTACGATTTTACCATAAGTGGATATAAAAGAAAATGAAAATAGAAATTTCTGAGGTAGCAAACCTCCCATCACGTTTTGGAGCCTTTAAAATTCAATCTTTCAAAGAGGGAATTAAAGAGCATTTGGTTATTTTCAACGAGCCTTTAGATGAAGCGCCTTTGGTTCGCATTCACAGTGAGTGTCTTACAGGAGACACTATCGGAAGTCTTAAATGCGACTGTCGTGACCAACTTGAAGCCGCCCTTAAGATTATTGGCAAAGAGCGAGGCATGGTCATTTATCTTCGTCAAGAGGGTCGAAATATCGGTCTGTTAAATAAAGTCAACGCTTACGCACTGCAAGACAAAGGTTTCGATACCGTAGAAGCCAACCATCAATTAGGCTTTAAAGCTGATGAGCGTACCTATGAAGTTGTTGAGTTTATTTTGGCGCATTTTGGTATCTCTAAAATCAAACTTTTAACCAACAATCCTCTAAAGCTTAGCGGATTAAAAGGTGTTGAAATTGTTGAACGTGTGCCTATTATTATTGAGCCAAATCCTTTTAATGAACACTATTTGAAGACGAAAAAAGAGCAAATGGGACATCTACTTTAACACAAAGGAGTTGCCATGTTAAAAGAGTTTAAAAACTTTCTCATCAAGGGCAATGTCATTGATATGGCAGTGGGGTTTATTTTTGGTGCAGCGTTTGCAACGGTTGTGAAATCTTTGGTGAGTAATATCATTATGCCACCAGTAGGTCTACTGCTTGGCAATGTCGATTTTTCGTCTTTATTTATTGCTTTAGATGGAAAAGAGTATGTTTCCTTAGCCGATTTGGAAAAAGCGGGTGCTCCAGCGATTAAGTTAGGTGTTTTTTTTAACGATTTCACCTCTTTTATCATTCTAGGATTTGTCATGTTTATGATGATTAAGGGGTATGCAAAAATAGCCCCTAAAGAAGAGCCTTTGCCCACAACCAAAGTCTGCGCTGAATGTGCGATGAGCATTCCTTTGGGTGCTAAAAAATGCCCTCACTGTTTGAGTGAACAAGCCTAGAAATGCTTTACATGTAAAAGAGGAAGAGCCTTTCTTCCTCTTCTTCTTACAGACTTACGCTTTTAAATTGGCGTTGACAAAATCCCAATTCACTAAATGTTTGAGAAAAATATCAATATAATCTGCCCGTTTGTTTTGGTAATCCAAATAATACGCATGCTCCCAAACATCCACGGTTAAAAGTGCTTTTTGCTGATGCACCATTGGGGTATCAGCGTTACTCGTTTTAGTAATTTTTAGTTTTCCATTGTCTAAGACTAACCATGCCCAACCACTACCAAATTGGGTAAGCCCCGCATTTTTAAAGGCTTCGATAAAGGCTTCAAAACTACCAAAATCTTCTATTATTTTTGCAGCAACAGCACCACTTGGTACGCCACCGCCACCTTTTTTCATACAACTCCAGTAGAAGGTGTGATTCCAAACTTGCGCCGCATTGTTAAAAATACCTACTTTTTCAGGTACATTCGCTGAGGCAAAAATAATCGCTTCCAACGCTTCATCTGCCAAAGGTGTACTTTGAATCAAATTATTAAGATTGTTCACATACGTTTGATGGTGCTTTCCATGATGATAACCCAATGTATTCGCACTGATATAAGGCTCAAGGGCACTTGCTTCGTACGGAAGTGGTGGTAAAGTAATCGCCATAATCGTCTCCTTTAATAAATGATTGAACAGGTTTATTCTACTCCATCCCTAGTAAACAAAACCTAAATAGAATACTTTTTTTAATCTTATATCTTTAAGCTAATATTTTGACATAAGTCATAGCTTTTTGAACGTAATATTAAGTAGACTATTTGGAGTTTTAACGTCAAAGGAGCTTGAAAAATGCGTCGAACCATAAAATTTCAATTAGGTCTAGTGTGTTGTGTTGTGGTGCTTTTTGCGCTTGTTTTAGGATTTAAAACCCTTATGGAGGGCAGAGAAAAACTTCGAAATGTTGATGACCTTCAAGCCATGGTGACTCTCTCAAGTAGTATTAGTCTTTTGGTACATGAAAGCCAAAAAGAGAGAGGTGCAAGTGCTGGATTTATTGGTTCAAAAGGTCAAAAATTTAGTGATAAAGTTCCTCCACAGCGAAAACTCACCGATAAAGAGCATCAGCGCTACAAAACAGCTCTTCAATCCATTGCACTAGAGCGCTATCCTCAAACACTTAAAGACAAAATAGCGACGATTGAAAGTTTTTTGCAAAAACTGCCTTCCATTAGAAGTCGTGTGGATGCTCTTAGTATCAGCGTTGCAGAAGAGGTAGAGTATTACACTTTGCTCAATCAACATCTTTTGGATATTGTTGCATCCACTGCCGTTCTTTCTGGAGAACCAGAAATTGTCAAGCAACTCAGTGCGTATGCGAACTTTCTAAAATCCAAAGAGCGCTCAGGCATTGAGCGAGCTGTCCTCTCCAACACCTTTGCTGCCGATAAATTTGCCCCCAATATGTTCGTTAAACTGATTACGCTCATTTCAGAACAAACCTCTTATATTGATGCATTTTTCAGTACCGCTTCCCCTAAATCTATCGCGTTTTATAACCAAACGATGCAATCGCCTATCGTCCAAGAGGTTGAAAAAATGCGCAATGTCGCCATTGAAAAAGCAACCACGGGTAGTTTTGGAGTCGATGCGACCCATTGGTTTGATACGATTACAAAAAAAATAAATCTTCTTAAAGAGGTGGATGACGCCCTTGCAAATGAAAATTTAGAAACCCTCCAGTCCCTTGAGAAGGCGACAAAAAAACAGATGATGATTGAAAGTTCTGGATTGATTATTGTCACATTTTTGATTCTTGTTTTATTGTACACGACCATTAAAGATATTCTCCAAGCCATTACCCTCTCAGGGCAAAAGCTCTCACACGTCTCCTCCACGCTGGATTTAACCTATCCGCTTCTGCTCAAAAGTGATAACGAAATCTCCGATACGATGCAAGAAGCACAAAAACTGATTCATAATTTTAAAGACTCTATCGCCAAAGCGTTTGAGACATCCAACGATAGTGTAAAAGCGAGTAGCTCCCTTAGTGATGTTGCTTCCAACCTTGCCAACAACATTACCGAACAAAACAGATTTATTCATGGCATTCAAGAAGAGATGCGTCTTCTTCTTGAAAAAGAGCATGAAATGCAAAACATGTCTTTTAAAACTTTAGACGATTTAGAGCAAACCAAAGCGGTACTTGAAACTTTTGTCACGAGTATGAGTAGGGTTGTTGAAATGATTTCGATTGGCGCTCAAAAACAGCACGAATTAGGGAGTAAAGCCAACTCCCTTGCCCAACAAGCAACCGATATTAAAAATGTGTTGGCTATTATCGGGGATATTGCGGATCAAACCAATCTCTTAGCGCTCAATGCGGCGATTGAAGCGGCACGTGCGGGGGAACATGGACGTGGCTTTGCCGTGGTTGCCGATGAAGTGAGAAAACTAGCAGAACGTACCCAAACTTCTTTGAGCGATATTAGCACCACCACCAATGTGATTGTGCAAACCATTCATGAGGTAACAGGCGAAACGGAACATATTTCACAGTCATTTTACCAACTTTCCAAAGAGACCAACACGCTCATTGAACAGTCTCAACACACCTCTCAAACCCTAAGCAACACCATTCACATCTCCAATGAACAGAGTACAAAGCATACCGATGTCGAAAAAACTGTGGAACTCTTTATGAAACATATCAATGAAGTCACGACGTTATCGGAGAAAAACAACACGTTAGGTGAAACGGTTAAAGAGATTTCCGCTAATCTCTCTTCTAAAGCAGAAAGTGCCAATGTGGAACTTAAACGCTTTCGTATTGAATAGTCTCTTTTACATGTAAACCTCTCACACAGGTTTACATGTAATTAATCGCCCATTAATCGCCCTTTGGATACCATACGCATAAAATCTCCCAAAGGTTCATTTTATGGCTTCTTATACCCTTCCTGCACATTTTTGGGACGCAGCAGAACAGTTTGCAACCCTTTTGTTACAGTACAACCAAACCCACAATATCTCAGGGGCAAAAACCAAAGAAGCCGTCATGAAAAATATTGAGGATAGTATTTACCCCTTACAATTCTTACATGTAACAACGATGAAGCGAGGTATTGATGTTGGAACGGGGGCTGGGTTCCCAGGTTTACTCCTTGCCCTAGCCCTTCCACACATGCATTTTACCCTCTTTGAACCTATCGCTAAAAAAAGTGCTTTTTTACATCTCGCCAAATCCGCATTGGAGTTGTACAATGTTGATGTCTGTACTAACCGTGTTGAAAAAGCACCCTCTTTTGAAGCAGACCTAATTAGCTCACGCGCTGTGACCAATACAAAGGTGTTAATAAAATTGTGTCATAATTTTATCGCTCCTCATACCACGCTTCTTTTTTATAAAGGAGAATATGTAGAAGAGGAGATTAAAGGTTTATCGAATTGTCATGTTTATCAGCGTGACAAACGTTACTATCTCATTATGGAGCAGGTCAATGTTGCTTAAAATCGCTGTATTTATTGGTGTCCTTTTTCTTATTTATCTTTTTTTCTTTAAGGGCAAACGTCAAGAAGAAGTCAAACAAAATCAACCCAAAACGAAAGTATTGGAGGGAGAAACCATGGTAGAGTGCCATGCGTGTTCAACCTTTATCAGCTACGATGAAGCGATTATTAAAGATGGTCACTTCTTTTGTTCCAAAGAATGTGCAAGGTTGCCTTTATGATGTTATGGGGGCATAGTGCTATTGCGAGTGAGCCTTTTTATGCGATTCACGTCTATGAAGATATTGCAAAAACTGCTCCTAATAGCGTTATTTTATCAGCTTTTGACGTCACATTGGCACAAAAATGCCATGCCGAAAAGATTTGTTTTGCCTTACATGTAAAACAGATTAAAGAGCTTATTTTAGCAAACGCTTTGGGTGCTTCTTATTTTGTTGTGACAAAAGATATTGCACTCCATGCCCAAAAAATTGCAGACACCTATCTTTTTGATGGAAAAGTATTACTTTTAAGCAACGATGAAAATGATATTGAGTTTGCCGCATTGCATGGCATTGATGGGATTTTGTTTGAGAGCGGAATCCGCCACGTTTGATGCGCAAGGAAGAACTTATGAAAAAATCGTTTTATCTTTTTTTAGCTTTTGGTATCACGTTGGTGTATCTGCTCTTCAATGCATATACACTCACCGTTCGTTACAACACCTCTTTTTTAGAAGAACTTCTCTTTCAAACACCCCATTCACTCTTTTTGCACACACTTTTTATCGCCTCTTTTTTATTTTTCACAACCCTTCTGCCTCTTTTTTTCAAAGAAAAAAAGCCCCCTGTTGACTTAGAAGAAGTAAGAACTCTGGAAACACTTTCCAATACTCTCTTTTCTTCTCTTGCTCTTAAGTTCAATATTATCAAAGCGCAAGAGAAACTAGAAGCCCTTTTACATCTTGAAGGTAGCTTACTTTTTATCTATGAAAAAGAGAGCTTTTCTCTTTACAATGAAAATGCCTTTATTAAAACGATGTTTCGCTCCAAAGATATTTTTCCTTTTCGTACCAACTATGAAAGAAGCCCTGTCGAAGAGATTGCGATACGCTGTTTTATTGATAAAAGTAGTTTTACACAAGAGCATATCAAAGTCGATAAAAAAACAATAACTCTGTTTACTTTTCTACTTAAAACAGAAGAAGAGGGGCGCATTCTTGGAAGTTTAATGCTTGCGACCAGCGATCCTGCGTTGATTGAAGCACATCTTCTTTTGATTCAAAAATACCTTTTAATGCTCACCTTTGCTCTCTCCCTAGCTTTTAAAAAAGAGCAACTCCAAAAACTCGATGAACAATACAGTAACGAGAATGGAAGTTTTGATAAACTACTTAATGTCTTTAATTATGAAAAATTAGATGAACATCTCTTCTATGAGTTTAAACGTCATAAACGCTATCACACGGAACTCACACTGATGCTGGTTGAAATCAATATGCTGGAAAATTTAAGTAAGGTTTTTCCCACAGAGACCGTTACCACATTTAAAAAAGAGTTCGTTCAACTCATTCACAAATATATCCGAGAAGTTGACATCTTTGGAAAATGGACACAAAATCGTTTTGCGATTATTATTCCTGATAGTGATTTTAGAGCAGCTGTTGGACTCGCAAAGAAGTTACAAGGCATCCTAGAGACAACCAAATTTGCTAAAATCGGCACGATTTCATGCAGTTATGGCATTACCTCACTCGCCCCCAAAGATACCCTTGGAAGCCTCAAATCACGTGCTGAAAATGCGTTAGTTAGAGCAACGATTCATCAAGGAAATGCGATTGAGGTGAAACTCCAACATGGGGTTTCAAACGACGATACGCTTGAGTGAGGGTGAAAGTTTGGTGGGAATTTCATAACAAATCGTTTGAAACCGCTCCGCCAAAGCCGTAGCATTTTCAAACATGCAGACCTTTGGCGCATCGCCCTCTAAACAAAAACTATCCATAGACATACGTCCCTTACTCAAACGCCCATCTGCCATCGCAAGAGACGCTATCCCATCAAAACGGAAGAACCCATCTCCATAACCAATGTCATAGGTAGAGATTAACTCATCGCACGGGGCTTCATACACGCCACCATATCCCACACGCTCCCCTCTTTTCAAAATACGTGTACTAAGTTTCTCCGCCCAAAGGGCTAAAACAGGCTTGAGCTCGTACGCTTTAAAAGAGGGATGTAACGTGTTGTATCCATACATTGCAATTCCCACACGTGCATAAGCGTCATCCCCTAAACTGTTGGTACGCAGTAGCCCAGCAGAGTTGCATGAATGAAAAGCAACTTCGGGTAAATGATGTGCTAAAACAAACGCTTTGATACGTTGTTTAGCCCTCTCAAACAAAGAGCGTTGCCAAAAAAATGCGGTACTTAACTCATCAGCACTTCTAAAATGGGTAAAAACACCCTTAAACACCAAACGTTTTTTTAGAATCAATGCCATTGCTCTGTCGATTTCATGCTCTTTAATCCCATTGCGATGCATACCTGTATCTATACTCAAATGAATAGAGCTCCCCTCACGGAGTGCTTCAAGCATTTCACACGAGTGCGCAGCAAAGGAGAGGTTTGGTGCTAAAGGCTCTAAAGGAACCTGATCAACCAAAATCAGCACTTCCTCAAAAAGATCAGCAATCACCCCCGCTTCTTCCACATTTTTAACGGCGGCTTTTTTAATACCAAATTCACAACACAACTGTGCCATTTCTCTAAGCCCATGACCATAAGCATTGTCTTTTAAAACCGCCATCACTCTCTCTTTCCCACCCGCTTTCGTGCTCAAAAGCGCTAAGTTATGAAAAAGATTCGCCTTGTTCAGTGTAATAAAAGCCATATTACGCCTTTAACCCAAATTTTCCTACTAAGAAACCACGAATTTTACGGGCTTGATAATCTAATTTATAAAAATGCTCATACACACTTTTAGCATCCAGCATAGGATCTGTTGAAAAATCAAAATTCAACCCTTTCTCATCTTTAGGAATCTTTACATCCAAATAAGCTAAAAAAGCATCACGTGTCTCTATCAGTTTTTCTAACTCTTGTTCAAGCATCTCTTTTTCATCGACCATCATGACCCCTTACTTTTCAGCCAAAATCATCATTTTTTTACCCACAAGTTCTACATACAACTCTTTTTCGCCTTTAGAAGCGAACGAAGGACTTTTATACGTTTGATAATAGGAAATCTTAAATACTTTACGATTATCCAATGTTGGATAAGGCGCAATATTCATATGCTCAAATGTAATCGTCTTCTTTTCTTTGCGTGAAAAAATCTGCTTTTTCATCGCTGCAAACTGCTCTTTGCGTGAACCATCGACCTTTTTAAAATCGTTAGAGTAGTAATTTAGGTACATATTTATATCATTGACTTTCCATGCACGTTGCCATTTATAAACTTCACTTAAGAGTGTCGCTACCACTTCTTTGCTCATTGGAGGGACTTTATTCTCTCCAATAATTGTCATGGTTTTATTTGCATTAATTTCAGTATCGAGAACTTGGATGGCATCATTTTCCATGACCACACACCCTTTACTCAAATCTTCTCTATCTTTGCCATCCAAAGGCATCCCATGAATCCAAATGCCACTCCCATTTTTTCCACGCAAAACATCAAACAAATTTGGATAGGAGAGCGAAAACGCTAAAGGTCCATAAAAAGGGTCACTTGGCTTAAAGCGCTTGGTAATTTCATACACACCCACAGGCGTTTTCAAATCCCCTCGTTTAATCTTATCTCCATTTTTACCCATAATGACATCATGCCCTTTAATGAGCTCTAAACCTTCATCTTCACTGTTGCGATACACTTCACAGCGTTTTCTCTCTTTTTCACATACAATCAAAGAATCTAAATCTTCATAATAACCATACGCAACATCCATGCCTCGAATCTGTTTGAGCCAGAAATCTTTAGAGATGAGCTCTTTTTCAGTTGGATTTTTAGCTTTGACTACTTTTACTTTTGGCTCTTTTTTGATCACTTTTGGTTCAACAGGTGTTTTACTCACCACAGGCTTTTGAAAGGTTTTTACCTCTTTGGATTCAAACTCTTGTTTTAAAAAATCCTCTACCGCATCAATACCTTTTGTTTTATAAATACGATAAATATCCTCAGCGGTTGCCGCATACAAGGCGAGTGCACATAACGACAAAAAGACCAAATAACGCATATATCCCTCTTCTACTCTCAATTTTTAAGGAAGTATTTTATACAAAAATCCCTTAATAGCTCCCTTTGTTAAAAACCGTCATGCAAAAATAGCAATTTAATAAAAATTTAAAGCTTTGATGTTAAACTCAGAGACTTTTTTCAAAGGAAATCTATGCTTACTCCACGCTTTTTTAAATGGCTCATTATTGAAATTCTTGTCATTGGTTCCATTGGAGCTTATCTTTTTATTGACTCGCATGATGTCTATCGTTGGTGGGTAGGCGATACCCATTTTGTACATGCGGATCCAACGTGTGATTTACATGTAAAACGCTGCGAGGTTCTTTTAAAAGATGGAACACCTCTTACACTCGATATTGAACCTAAAAGCATTCCATTAATGCAACCGCTTCGCTTTAGAGTCACTTCTACGATTGATCTACCCGCTATCGAACTTAAGATTTTTGCAACCAATATGAATATGGGCTTTCATGCCTTTAGTCTTCAAAAAAAGGCTGAAGGGGTTTATGAAGGAGAAGGTGTTTTGCCCACATGTGTTGTGGGAAATATGATTTGGCAAAGCAATGTCATTCTCAACCAACCGCATCAAAGTCAAGGAGCAATTTTTACTTTCCAGACGGATAAATAACACCCTAGAGCGCTTGAAAAAAAGGAGTGTTACCATCTGTAATTTTTTCATGCCACTTTGCACTTTCATCTTCCATAAAAAGAGAGCTCATACTTTTTTCGTTATACTGTCCATTTTATGATTACGAAAAGGAGCCCTCATGTCTATTAGTCAAAAAGGCGATGCGCTTACATTCGATGAAAACCTTTTTATCGTCTCTAAAACAGACCTTAAAGGTAGAATTACGTATGCTAATGATTTTTTTATAGAAATTTCTGGCTATAAAGAAAAAGAGTTACTTGGTTCTCCTCATAATATTTTACGCCATCCTGATATGCCAAAAGCTATTTTTAAACTTTTGTGGGAACGGATACAAGCGGGAAAAGAGGTCTTTGCCTACGTAAAAAATCGTACCAAACAAAACAAATACTACTGGGTTCATGCCTATATTACACCCATGACTGATACAAAAACCAATACAATTATCGGTTACCACTCGGTTAGACGCTCTCCTAGTTCAAAAGGACTAAGCGTCATAGAGCCTCTGTATGACAAAATGATGAAAGCTGAAAAAGAGAGTGGCGTACAAGCCTCACTCGCACTCTTAGACACCACCCTATCTCAGTTAAAGGTTAGCTATGATGCCTTCATACTCTCGCATGAATAGATCCTCTCTCGCAAAAGTTCAAGACGCCAATATTCTCTCATTAGTTGCCTTCTCTTTTGCCTTTGTATTAGAAGTCTCTTTTAATGGCTTTCACTGGATTCAAGTGATTAATTTGACCAATTTTGCGTTAGCATGGTTTATGTTTATCAATATTCGTAAAGTGCAAAAAACGATTCACGCACTCGCAGACATTGTCAAAGAGAGTGAGCATGGTCATTTGCATGGACGCATTGTCAATGTCAATGATGGCGGAGAGCTTAAAATGCTCTGCTCAAACATGAACTCCCTATTGGATAATTTTGAATTGGTCACCAAAGAGATTAAATCTACGATTCTCTCAGCCTCGCATGAAGATTTTAGCCGTAAAATTCTCCCAAAAGGGATGCACGGAGAGTTTAAAGAACAAGTAGAAATGGTCAATCAAGCCGTCTATGCGATGAAACAAACGCATGATTTTATTGCGAGAAATACGCTCAATGCGGAATTAGCGCAAATTAGCAGTGAATCCAATGACTTTACCACCGTACAATCCAACTTAACTACCATTGTGGAGCGTTTAAAAGAGATTGCCAAAGATGGGGAGATTTACGCAGAAGAGACCAAAGGAAGTTACCATAACTTACGTGATACGATTACTAAAATCACCTCTTTAATTGAGTTTGTCAATCAAAATGAACAAAGTATTGGTATTTTGGTACAACGTACACGAGACATCAGCGCTGTGGTCGATATGATTAACGATATTGCCGATAAAACGAACCTTTTAGCCCTCAATGCCGCCATTGAAGCAGCCCGTGCGGGTGAGCATGGTCGTGGCTTTGCCGTCGTGGCAGATGAAGTACGAAAACTGGCAGAAACCACACAAAAAGCCACCGCAGAGATTGCAATTTCCATTAAAATGCTCCAGCAAGAGACTTCAGGACTTGAGAGCAATGCAAACTCTATGAAACAAAATGCTGATGAATCAACCAAAACACTTGATAAATTAAGCACAACCTTTAACAGTTTGATTGAACACTCAGACATTACATCTTACAACATTACCACCATTCAACAAACGATTTTCATCACCTTAGCCAAAATGAATCACGCAATCTTTAAATCTAACGCTTACAGTGCAGTGTATGTCAACGATAAAGAGACACAATTCCAAACCCATGAACGCTGTAGCTTAGGGGAATGGTACGAAAAAGATGGCGAAAAAATCTTTGGAAATACACAAAGTTTCAAAGCCCTTTATATCCCGCACAAACATTTCCATGAACGTGTTTTAGAGATTCTTGGACTGATTCGAACCACTTCATCCAATCTTTTAGAAGAAAAAGAGCGTATTATTGAGGCGTTTCATGAGGTTGAAAAAGAGAGCAGATCCCTCTTTGTAACCCTAGATGCGATGATAGAAGAAAAAAGTATCGCTTCATGACCTATAAACGAGCGTGCCTATTCATACTCTAGGCACGCTCTCATTTGAGCTTAAACTCTTAGAACTTATAATTTGCTCTAAAACGTAACTCGTTGCTACTTCCTGTTGAAGCATCTTTGTCTTTGGTTTCGTATTGAACTTCAACACCAAATCCTTTAAGTGCGCCATCAAATGCGTAATTGGCATAAACGTCAATCACATCATAATCACTGTTAGCTGCTTTTAGATTAATATCGGAGTAACGTGCACCAATTTTTGCACCCTTAACCACTTCATAATTGGCATCAATCGCATACCCTTTACTTCCTGCTGTGTAATCACCACTATGAATCACATTGGCGGTGTAAATTGGATCTGCACCACCTACATCTGCACTCACACTGGCATCATTGTCATCATCCACCTCAGCATATGCCGCATACATATTAAACGCACCTACACCAAAACTAGCTTTTACACCATAAAAGCTACCATCATCTTCACCTGATTCATCATAATCTGTAATCAGGTATTGACCTGCTAGACCATAACGAAAATCATTTATCTTAGCCGCATACGCAAGTTCTGTATAATATACATCGGCTACATCAACCACTTGTGCCCACTGACCTGTGATGGTAAGCCCTGGAATTGATTTATTAATCGCAAGAAAGGTATACGCACCATCATCGTTAAATTTTTCAAAATCCGCTACATCTGATTTTTGAGCGTCCGTATCAGAGGATGTTCTGTTTTGCCATTTACTGATGTAACCTGCTGCTAAGGTGGTATCAGGAAGGTTTGTGTTCGTGATTAACGCTCCTTCAAAGGATTGTTTGATCATACGAGAACTACTCCCTTTGATAAGCGGTGTATCGATAAATTGACGACCCACTTTTGCGGTTGTTTTATCAATGGTGTATTGAACATACATCTCAGAAAGAACAGCGCCTGAACCATACATGTCGTTATAAAACAATGCTTTTGCATCATCATCTGCAAACGGAGCATAGTTAGATTGGAAAGTTGCGCCCATTTTAAAACCATAAAACGAATCAGTCACATAGTTTAAAATAACGCCCATATTAATAATATCAGCATCACCTTTTTTTCTATCCCAAGCACCACCCGCAGCAGCAGGTGCATCGGTATCTCTATCAAAATACCACGCTCTTAATTCACCTTTTACTTTACCGTTTTTAAAGGCATCCGCTAAGCTATCTGCTGCGAATGAATGGGAAGCAAGTCCTGCAACTACAATGGCCGCCAAGCTAAGTTTAGCTAATTTCATCTCTTCTCTCCTGAAAATTTGTTTTGAAGGCGAGGAGAGTTTAACAAAAAGCCTCAAAGCATGACAATACGTTTTATCAGTAAAAATTAAGAATACACCCTTTTTGTAACCGCTTCGTAATGCCTCTGTAATCATTGTGCATCAACCGCTCTTTTATTACTTTTTTGTAACTTTTTTTTAGAACCTTCTACGCAAACTCGCTATCCCTTCAAGCCTTGAGATGCTTTTAACACCCTTTATCATATTGCCAATAAATCAACCAAAACACTCAACCCTAAAAACTTTTACATGTAACCATCTTTACATGTAAAGATGGTTACGCACTCGCCACGCTGGGTAATTTAATGGTAAAAATAGCCCCCAAAGGAGTGTTTTTAACATTAATGACCCCACCCATATTGTTCTCAATAATCATCTTCGTCATATAAAGCCCAATACCCGTTCCTTGTTTGGCATACTTAGTCGTAAAATAAGGCTCAAAAATTCTATCCACATACTCTTCTGCGATGCCTCCACCATTATCCTCAATCACAATCAGTGTGTATTTGTACCCTTTTTTCAGCTCCAATCGAATAAAAGGATTACTGATTTCACGCTCACTCAGGACATCTTTGGCATTGGAGAGAATATTTAAAAGCGCTTGAGCAAACTCATTAGGATAGCCTAAAACCTCAACCTTCGCTGAAATATCAAAACAAAGTTCTATACCATGATAATTCAAGGACGCTTTGAGCATCGAAATAGCTTTTTGACACGCCTCTGATATTTCAAAGACCTCTTTATCTTTAGAGGGTTTGAAAAAGTTTTGAAAATCACTGATGGTACTTGACATATACGCGTTGAGCTTATTGCACTGCTGGATACTGTTTAAAAGGGTCGCATCATCCAAATCATGAAACGAATGTTTAACTTGAAGATTAATCAAAATAGCACTCAACTCTCCTAGGGGTTGTCTCCATTGGTGGGCGATGTTGCCTATCATTTCACCCATACTCGCCAGTTTACTCTGCTGAATGAGTAATTTTTCTTGTTCGGTTCGCTTTAAAATTTCTTCATTGATTTTTGACTCTAAATTGTCAATCATGGTATTAATAACATCTTTAAGACGCTGTAATTTATCTGCTTGAGGAAAAGAGTGCAGCCTTGAGGAGAGAATCCCCTGTTGCAAATCATTAACAACACTAATGGCATCCTCAATAAACTCATTGTCTTGCTGAATATCCGATGTCGCTTTTGAGATACTTTGATTGAGCAGTTTGGACATTGTTTCTAACTCATCTTTGCTTGAAAGTGCAATGGGTTTGGGTTCACTTTGTCTGGTTTGCAAATACGCAAAGAACTCTTGCAATCCCTCTTGAAGGCGATGAATGGATGAGACGATATGCCCTGAGAGAGAATACCCCGCAATAAACACCAATGTTGCTAGTAAAATCACCAAAACGGCTAATTCATACTTCAGTGCTTGAGAGCGACTTTGAATATCTTCAAAATTGGATTCCATATACTGTACGGCAGTGTGCTGTAAAATTTTAAGTTGCTTCAGCAAAGCATAGTAACGTTCTCTCTCCACAGACGTCACATAAACAAATGCCCCCTCTTCAAAGGAAGATGCCACATACGCACATGTCTTCTCAACGCTTTTAAGATAGGCTTGCCAAATAGCATAACTCTTCTCATCCAATGCCTTAAACCGCTCCTCTAATCTCTGGCGTTGCTCCAAAATCTCAACTTCAATGCTCTTTCGATAATCCTCATTAGGAGAAAGCACCAAAGAAAGACTTTTTTCATGAAGCACATTTAAAGGCTCTATATAATTTTCTTGCAAATGCTGTGTACTTTTTGCATTGTCAAAAATCATAGCCGCATTGCGGATATTCTCTTTGGAAAGCGCAAAAGAACGCTCTGCTAAGATGAGCATTCCAATAAAGGAAAAACTGAATAAAAAGAGCAATTTGTATTTGATGGGAATATTTTTCATGGAATCCTCTTGGGCAAGATAGGCGCTTGAAGGTTTTCAGGATAGGGAGCTTCTCCTCGTATCGACCAATGTTCAGGGGTAATATTTGCCTTCCAAAAAGGCTGCATTCCAATCCCTAAAGGCTCAAAAATCAACTCTTTATTCATCGCAAAGACTGCGTTAGGAATAGGAACAAAAAGCATGTAAGCTTCTCCTTTTGCTCGTTTTTGAATACGTTCATACAAAGAAATAAACGCTTCACTTCCCTGTTCTGCCTCAAAAAACGCTTCAATGCACTGACGCATCAACGTATCACCTTTCACAAAACTCCAGGGATTGTTTTCGTGATAGCGAATAAAAATAGGCCACGGATGCCTACCGTAATAATCCTGTGTTCCTTGCACCAGCATATCCCACGATTGAACTTGGGTATGATTTTTTTGCATCACATTGTAAATCTCTTTTTCACTCGTTGTCGTTTTGTACCGCAACCGAACCCCGTATGAAGAGAGCTGATACTCAATGCCCTTCCATAAAAAAAGCAGAGCGTCTTGTGTGGCTACTTCAAATTCAATATCGTTCAAAAGTGCATAAATCGCCTCTTGGCTTAGAGGACATTCATAAGGCTTCATGGCGTTGGGATTAAGCTGTCCCTCTTTTTTGTAGGTAAAATTGAGAAGATTTTGTTGATTGAGCGCACAATTAAGGGCTTGACGCACCTCTTTACGGGCAATGGGCGCATTGCTCTTTTTTAAATTAAAATAGATTGTAAAATTGTGACTTGAGGGCATGGAGATGAGTTTTGCATAAGGGGAGAGCATGGTTTCTACTTTTTTATTAAAAGGAATCTGCATAAAATCCAACCCCCCATCTTTAAAAAGCGCCAAATCCAACGCCTCTTGCATACTCAGTTCTGTAAACAGGGTTATCGTCTCAATCTTAGGCAATCCCTCTTCCCAATAATAAGGATTCGCCTTGAGGATAACTTTGGGAGTCTGTTTTCTCCCCGTAACCATGCCCTCTACTAAAAGATAAGGACCTAATCCATAAGGTCCTGCACTTTGGATATTCGCTCCCGTATCCCCTCCAGCCCAGCCATATTGGCGTAAATAAGCTTCTGAATAGAAATAAATACGTGCCAAATCACGAAAAAGCATCCCATAGGGTTTATGCAAATGGATGCGAACTTTCAAATCAGAAATTTTTTCAACCCGTTTTAGTGTTTTATCAATATGGGTATAGTTAAAAGGCTGTTTGAGGAAATACTCAAAATTGTGAATCACCGAATCGGCGTTAAAAGGCGTACCATCTTGAAAACGCACATGAGGACGTAACTCAAACTCATACAAAAGAGGGGAGAGTTTTTTGCTTGAAATCGCCAATGCATACTCCCATCCTTGTTCATTTTCAGCCAATCGTACCAGACTTTCATTGACCAAACGGGAGACATAATTGTATGGCATAGAGGGGAAAAAAACTTTGATGTGTGAGCGAGGGTCTTTTACATGTAAAGCTCTTTGCGCCCGATTATCTTCTTGATACTCATTGGCATGCAAAGCCATCCCTAAAAAATAAATCACCAAAACAATCAGTTTTTTAAAACACAAGGCTATACCCCATTTGAGAATGGTTTTTCAAGGCTAAACCCTCAAGTTTTTTACGCAAAGTTTTGACTAACGTACGAAGAGCCGCAATACTCATAAACTCCTCTTTCCATACACGTATCTCAATCTCTTCGTAACTTACAATGAGTCCTTTTTTACCGATGAGAAGCAGTAAAAAATCAGCCTCTTTTTGCGTTAACTCTATCTTTTCACCTTCTTTGGGCATTGCCAGACGATTTTTAAAATCAAAGCGATACTCCGCATACTCCACATACAAAGGTTTATCCGCTTCTATCTCTTCAACACACACTTTTAAAGCACTAAGCAATTCATCTAACGCAACTGGTTTAATAAGATATTTTTCAATCTTAAGATCAATAGCACTGAGCAAATACTCTTTATCGGTATGCGCCGTAATCATAATAATAGGAATTTTTTTATCGTTATGACGAATCTCTTTTGCCATCTCTAAGCCATCTTTTCGGGGCATTCGCAAATCGGTTAAAATAATATCAGGATGGTGTTCATAGTAGCAATCCAGAGCTTCTTCGCCATTTTTAACCTCAAACACCTCTTTGAAATAGTACCCCAAAGAGTTTGCCATCGGTTTGCGAATCCCCTCTTCATCTTCTGCGTACAGAAGCCTCAAATCTTTCAATTTTTCAAGCCAAATATCCACACATTGCTCCTTGAAAAAGTTTACATGTAAAGATTGTAACGAAAGTTTTCTTCTCTAAGATTAAACAAAAAAAGGGAAATTTACCCCTCTTTAGGAGGCGTAAATTTCTTAGTGCTGATAATTTTGCAGGTATTTTTCAATACTGTAACGCTCCGCACTTGAAAGTCCCGCTTGCGGACTCATTGCTTCTAAAATGCTCGGCCAAACATTGGCATCAAACTCACCCTCAGGATGCAGGGCATGACAGGTCCCACACTTGGCTTGAAACGCTGCCTTACCCTCTTCTAAAATAGACGCTTTTGTCTCTTTGAGGGCTTTTGTTTTCACAAATCCTTTTACCGATACATTCAGCCATATGCTCTCATACTCATCTTTTTTTTGCCCTATGACTTTATAGGTTGAAGGTGTGGGTGCTTCAAAACCCACCATTAACATCCCTATTTTTTCATAAGCTTTTGTGCTTCCCTCAGGCATAAATCCGACAAACTCAACTTCAGTAAACTCTCCTTTTTGAGAGAGCACATTCACTTGGGAAGCAACGATCAGCTCCCCTAGAGCTGATCCGTCACTCGCCGTTGCGAACAAAGGCACATTTTGAGCAACAAAGGCACTTTGTGCGCATACCAACGTTGCTACGATACACAAGGGTGCTATTGCTTTGAATGGTTTCATTAGGCGCCCTTTATCTTTGGTGCTTTAAAAATGCTAATGGCAGGTACTTCGCCCTTGAATTTTTCAATTTCCACCAACGCTGTTGCTTGATTACCTTGCGCAAGTTCTGACGTTCCCACATCAGGAATTAATACATTGACATCACCGTGCACACACAATGTACCAACCTTTCCTGCTTCTTTTGGGTCATACCATGCGCCCTCTTGCATTCTCACCGCCCCTTCCATAATGGCTTCTGTCACTACGGCTCCTGCTAAAACCTGTCCACGTTTATTAAAGACCCTAACGACATCCCCATTTTTAATGCCTCTTTTTTTCGCATCATTAGGGTGCATCCAAATCGGCTCACGACCATTGACCTCTTCAAGGTGGCGAAGCCATGTATTATTGAGCTGAGAGTGTAGACGGTATTTGGGATGGGGAGAAACCAGACTTAAAGGAAATTCTTTAGCCACCTTACTTCCTGCCCACTCCATAGGTTCAAACCACATAGGATGACCTTTACACTCTTTGTAGTTATACCCTGCTATTTTTTTGGAGAAAATCTCGATTTTTCCCGAAGGCGTACCTAAACGATTGACCACAGGATTTGCTCTGAATTTTTCATGTTTAATAAACTTCTTAGCACTCTCAGGTGTCTCAAAATAAACATACCCTTTCTCCCAAAACGCATCAAATGTTGGCATTTTAACACCTGATTTAGCCGCTTTATCAAACGAGGCTTGGTAAAAAGATTTGATCCATTCCATTTTACTTTTTCCCTCAGTAAAGGCTAAAACTTGCTCTGCGGTAAAACGTCTTAAAATATTGACAAAAATATCAAAATCATCCATCGCCTCTCCTGCTGGAGCCACGGCTTGTTTCATCGCAAAAATGTATTCATTCGTGTGCGCTTTGGTAATATCATTGCGTTCTTGCTCTGTCGTTGCCGGAAGAATAATATCTGCCATTCTTGCACTCGCCGTCCAGAAATTATCTTGAACCACAAAGGTCTCTAGTTTTTGCCATGCTTTTATCATGCGGTTTCTGTCTTGATGGTGATGAAATGGATTTCCACCCGCCCAATACGCCATTTTTAATTCAGGCCATTTTTTGGTATGCCCATCAAAGTTATACTCTTTTCCTGCGTTTTCTAAACACTCAACAATGCGAGATACAGGGATAATTTCCATTTTCGCTTTATCCCAAGGTCCTTTAATTTTAGACTTGATACTAATACCTGAAAGTCCTGGAGATGCACTCGCAAAATCTTTAGCATCCGCATCAGCTTTTGTCAAAGGATTACCCGTTGCGGCCGCAGGCATAGGAACGCCATTTGAAGAGTAGTGATAATTACAACCGTACCCTCCTCCTGGAAGTCCAATTTGACCTAACATACTTGCAAGCGTAATAAGCATCCAGTTAGGTTGTTCACCATGATGTGCCCGTTGGGTTGACCATCCACCCATGAGCATCGTACGTTTAGAAACACACTCTTTTGCAAGCATTTTAATCACTTCTACAGGCACACCACAAATAGAGGCTGCCCACTCTGGTGTTTTTGCCACCATATCTTCACTCTCACCTAAAAGGTATTGTTTAAACTGATCAAAACCTATGGTATATTTTTTAATAAAATCTGCGTTATACAGTTTTTCTTTATAGAGGTAATGCGCCATTCCTAGCATCATCGCCACATCTGTTGTAGGGCGAATTTGAATATGCTCCGCACCGAAATACATGCCTGTGTTGTTGTACACAGGATCAATCACATAAAATTTAACCCCTCGTTTTTTACCTTCTTCTTTCAACTCTTTAAGGTATTTATAAACGCCATGTGTTGGGACACCCCATGCAATTTGATTGGTATTAATAGGATCACATCCCCAAAAAACGATACATTCAGAATGTTCAATCAAAACAGGATAAACCGTAGGTTGAGCGCTGGATTCATCTGTTCCTCCAACATAAGGCGTAATTTGGCGAATTGCATGGGTTGAATACGTACATGTACGCCCTGTATATCCTCCTGTAATGCCTAACATTCTGTTCAAAAGTGCTTGTGGATTGTTAAGACTTCCTACACAAAACCATCCATAACTTCCACCATAAATCGCCGTTGGACCATAAGTAGTGTTCACCCTCTTGATTTCATTGGCAACCAAATCAAAAGCAGTCTCCCACGAAACACGCACAAACGTATCATTGCCTCGCTTACTTTTATCACTTTTATAGCCATGTTTAAGATAATCCTCACGCACACAAGGATATAAAATACGATCTTCTGCATAGGTCCGTGCGGCTAAGCCCTCTACTAATGTCACAGGGTGAGCATCACCCTCAAAGGGTGTCGCACTCTCAAAACGTGAGTTTCTCGTGTGCGTAACAACGGCACCAAAGTGAGAAGCACTAAATCCTTTTTCATGATCATTAAGCAGGGAATCTCCCACCAAAGGAATAGCTTCCGCTTGTATCGTTGCAACAACTGCACCTGCGGTTGCTCCACTTGCCTTCAAAAAGGATCTTCGATCCATTTTCTTTGTCATTGTTGACTCCTTATTGTAAATAGTTTTACTCTGTTATAAACAAAAACTGAGATAAAAATTAAATTAAAAGTATAATTTTTATCTTTTATGAATGAAGCTTAACGAAAAAAAATGAGGAATTAATGAGGTAAAAAGATGACGTGTGGATTTTATAAAAAAGATTTACATGTAAGTTTAAAATGAAACGTGGTGTCCCCAGCGCGATTCGAACGCACGACCTCAGAATTAGGAATTCTGTGCTCTATCCTGCTGAGCTATGAGGACATTGAAGAGATTTTAAATGGCGGGAATTATACCAAAAATAGACTTAGGAAACCTAAAAGAAGAAGGCTTAAAGTGTACCAAAGATACACTTTAAGCAAGAGTCTTTGTTGACTAAAATGCTGGAACGATAGCACCTTTGTATTTTTCAGTGATAAATTTCTTCACTTCATCGGATTGAACCGCTTTAAGCAGTGCTTTGGTTTTGTCGCTGTTCTCATTGCCCGCTTTGACAACCAAAATATTGGCGTACGGAGAATTCGCAGACTCAAGCGCTAGCGCATCCGTGCTAGGATTAAGCCCTGCGGGAAGTGCGTAGTTGGTGTTAATAACCGCAAGGGTAAAATCTTCAATCACACGGGGAAGTTGTGCTGCTTCAAGCTCTGTAAAGGTAAGATTTTTTGGATTTTCAACAATGTCAAGCTTTGTTTTGAATTCAACATCTTTGAGTTTAATCAATCCAGCACTGGCTAAAACATCTAAAGCACGTCCCCCATTGCTTGGGTCATTGGGAATCGCGACGCTATCACCATCTTTAAGCTCAGAGAGTGATTTAATTTTTTTAGAATAGATACCAATGGGTTCAATATGAATATTACCAACGCTCACAAGCTTTGTGCCTTGATTTTTATTAAACTCAACAAGGTACGGTGTGTGTTGAAAGAAATTTGCATCAATTTCACCAGTGTCTGTGACTTTATTGGGAATAACATAATCATTAAACACTTTAATCTCAAGCGTATACCCTTCTTTGGCTAAAAGAGGTTTTACGATTTCCAATATCTCAGAATGTGGCACGGGAGTCGCACCTACAATAATTGTTTTTGCACTTTTATCTTCTTTTGCAACTGCTTTTTCTTCAACTTTTTTATCGCCACTGCAACCACTGAATGTCAATAATGCTCCTACTAAAATCACGCCTAAATGTTTATACATCTGTACTCCTTAAAATAACTAAATGTTTAGTAAATCTCTTTACTTACTAAACATTTATAAAATCGTAACCTCTTTCGCATTAAAAGAGACTGAATTGTGTATGCTATTTAAAAATCAATGCTTTACTATTTTATAGAGAAAATCCCCTAGACTTTGAAATATCTGAACCAATACAATCAGAATAAAAACCGTCCAAAAGATATACGTACCATCAAAACGATAATAGCCATAATTCATCGCCACCGCACCAAGACCGCCTCCGCCAACGGTTCCTGCCATGGCTGAAAAACCAATAATGATAATTAACGAGAGTGTAATGGCAGAAATAATACTAGGAAATGCCTCAGGCAATAAAACCCTAAAAATAATTTGCACCTTGCTGGTACCAAAAGACTTTGCCGCTTCAATGACACTTCTGTCCACCTCTTTAAAAGCCCCTTCAATCATTCGTGCAATAAAAGGCGCTGTTCCAATGGTAAGCGGAACAATCATGGCAAAGGTTCCAGTATGCTTCCCTACCAAAAATTTTGTCACAGGGAAGAGGACAATAATCAAGATAATAAAAGGGAAGGATCGTAGCATATTGATTGCGACATCTAAAATTTTATAGGTATAACGATGCGGAGATATCCCATTTTTATCTGTAACAATGAGAACAATAGCCAACGCAAACCCAATCAGTGTAGCAAGAAGGGTTGAAACAAGACTCATCGTAAGTGTCTCAATCACAGCATCTATCAAAACCTGTTTCATACTGATTGATTTTTCATAAAAATTGAGGATAGATTGTTCCATATTAAAGTACCTCCCAGATCACTTCAGTTTTCTCTTGTAAATAGGCAGTAATTGAAGTTGCATTTTGTTCATCGATATTAATAACCAGTGAGCCAACCACATGGTCATTGAGTTTTTCAAGTTTTCCCCACACAATGTTAAAATTAAGGTTAAGTTCTCTTGCCATCTTTGTTACAATAGGCTGATACGAGACATTGCTTGGGAAAAAGAGCCTTATATTGACCCCTTCTTGCGGGAGTTCTTCATCCTCACCTAAAAACCGCATCATCTTTTCATCGGGTCTCAAAAAGAGTTCCTCAATACGCCCAAGTCCAATCACTTTGCCATCTTCTAAAAGTAGCGCACGCGATGCAACTCGTTTAACAACATCCATTTCATGCGTAACAATGATGATGGTAACGCCCAGTTTAATGTTGATCTCTTGTAAAAGCTCTAAAATGGATTTAGTGGTATTAGGATCAAGTGCTGATGTTGCTTCATCACTGAGAAGAATTTTGGGATTTAAAGTTAATGCTCTTGCAATCGCAACACGCTGTTTTTGTCCACCACTGAGCTCTTTAGGGTAAACACATTTTTTGGCTTCTAGCCCTACAAGTTTCAAAAGTTCATCGACTCTTCCTTGAATCTTCTCTTTACTATATCCCCAGACTTTCATTGGAAGTGCGATATTGTCATACACATTTTTTTGATTGAGTAAAGAGAAGTTTTGAAAAATCATACCAATCTGACTGCGTAATGCTCCAAGACCACTTTCGTTTAAGTGTTTAACTTCTTGCCCCAATACATTCACGCTACCCTCACTAAAACCTTCCAATCCATTAATGCAACGAAGTAGTGTTGATTTTCCAGCACCGCTGTGCCCAACAATAGCAAATATTTCACCTGTGTTTACATGTAAAGTGATGTCATCTAAAACTTTTTGATCGTTAAAGTATTTACTGAGGTGTTTTATATCTATCACATTTTAACCTTTACAAAAAGTAGTCTAATCCAAAACGCGAGATTATAGCGATTTATTGTTAATCGTTGTGAGTCAAAATATTATTTTTCGTTCATTGAGTAAAAAATGCGTTTAGGAGATAGTAGCGAAAAAAGAGATGTAAAGAGCCCGAAGACTCTTTACATGTAAAAGATTAACCGTTACGTTTTTTAATAATTTCGTCTGCAACGTTTCTAGGAACTTCATCATAATGATCAAATTCCATAGAGTAAGACGCACGACCTTGTGTTTGTGAACGTAGATCTGTTGAGTAACCAAACATCTCGGCAAGAGGACAAAATGCATTAACAATTTTGTTACCACTTCTATCATCCATAGAGTTAATTTGTCCACGTCTACGGTTCAAGTCACCGATAACATCACCCATAAAGTCTTCAGGTGTTTCAACTTCAACTTTCATAATTGGCTCAAGAATAACAGGTTTTGCTTTTCTTGCACCCTCTTTAAAGCCCATTGAAGCAGCAAGTTTAAACGCCATCTCAGAAGAGTCAACCTCATGGTAACTTCCATCATAAAGGGTAACTTTAACGTCTTCCACTTTATAACCTGCAAGAACACCGCTTTGAAGCGCTTCTTTAATACCTTTATCAACCGCTGGGATATATTCTTTTGGAACAGAACCACCTTTGATATCGTTAACAAATTCATAACCAGAACCAGGCTCTTGTGGCTCAAGTTTAAGATAAACGTGACCATACTGACCACGACCACCTGATTGTTTTGCGTATTTGTACTCTTGATTAACGGTTGCACGGATAGTTTCACGGTAAGCAACTTGTGGTTGACCCACTTCCGCACTTACTTTAAACTCTCTAAGCATACGATCAACAAGAATTTCTAAGTGAAGCTCTCCCATACCAGAGATAATCGTTTGACCACTCTCTTCATCGGTTTCAACTCTAAAGCTTGGATCTTCTTGCGCCAATTTTTGAAGCGCAATACCCATTTTCTCTTGATCCGCTTTCGTTTTAGGCTCAACGGCTACAGAGATAACAGGGTCTGGAAATACCATTCTCTCTAAAATTACAGGATCTTTTTCACTGGCAAGTGTATCACCAGTAAGTGTGTCTTTAAGACCTACAACCGCACCAATTTCACCTGAGTGAAGAACTTTAATCTCTTCTCTTTTGTTTGCATGCATTTTAAGAAGACGACCAATTCTCTCTTTTTTATCTTTAGTAGTATTGTAGGCGTAACTTCCGCTTTCCAATGAACCACGGTAAACACGAACGAAGGTTAACTGACCAACGAATGGATCGGTCATAATTTTAAATGCAAGTGCCGCAAACTCACCCTCATCGGTTGAATCAACGACACACTCACGTCCATCTTCGTACTCACCTTTAATCGCATGTACTTCCGTAGGTGCTGGCATATAATCTACAACCGCATCTAGCATCGGTTGAACACCTTTATTTTTAAACGATGTTCCACAAATCATAGGGATAAATGTCATTGCTAAACATCCCGCTTTAATACCTGCTTTAATCTCTTCTTTAGTAAGCTCTTCGCCACCAAGATATTTTTCCATTAAAACATCGCTGGTTTCAGAAACAGCTTCAATCATTTTTTCACGGTATTCTTTTGCTTTATCCGCAAGCTCTGCTGGAATCTCAACCACTTGATAGTTTGAACCCATTGCAGCATCATCATCCCAAACCAGTGCTTTCATCTCAACGAGATCAACAACACCTTTAAAGGTATCTTCTGCGCCAATAGGAATTTGAATAGGCACAGGATTGGCTTTTAAACGAGTTTTAATTTGTGCTTCTACGTTATAAAAATTCGCACCAACACGGTCCATCTTATTAACATAAACCATGCGTGGAACATGGTAACGATTTGCTTGTCTCCATACGGTTTCTGATTGGGGTTGAACACCCCCTACCGCACAAAATACAGCAACTGCACCATCTAAAACACGCATAGAACGTTCAACTTCAATAGTAAAGTCAACGTGACCTGGGGTGTCGATGATATTAATTTGGTGATCTTTCCATGTACATGTTGTCGCAGCAGAAGTAATGGTGATACCTCTCTCTTTTTCTTGCTCCATCCAGTCCATAGTTGCAGCACCGTCATGTACCTCACCAATTTTGTGAGAGATGCCAGTGTAAAATAGAATTCTTTCGGTTGTTGTCGTCTTACCCGCATCAATATGCGCAGCAATACCGATATTACGTACCATGCTTATAGGGGTATTTCTTGCCATTGTCGTTTCCTTAAATGTAGTAGGAGTAAAAATTGAGAAATGAGAAAGAGCGTAAACAAAAGTTCCGCTCTTATCATCATTCTACCAGCGATAGTGAGCAAACGCTTTGTTTGCTTCTGCCATTTTATAAGTATCTTCTTTTTTCTTGAAAGTTGCGCCTCTGCTATTAGCCGCATCTAAAAGTTCATTTGCCAACCTCTCGATCATGGTTCTCTCACTTCTCTTACGAGCATAAGAAACCAACCATCTAAGAGCCAATGCTTGTTGTCTTGCTGGTCTAACTTCTACTGGAACCTGATATGTTGCACCACCAACACGTCTGCTTTTTACTTCCATAACAGGCTTTACATTATCCATAGCTGTATTAAAAATCTCAATACCTTTTAAAGTTCCACTTCTTTTTTCAGCTAATTCTAATGCACCATAAAATACTTTGGTTGCTACACTTTTTTTACCATCAAACATCAACGCATTGATGAACTTTGTAATAACTTTGTTATTATAAATTGGATCAGGTAGTACTTCTCTTACGGGAGCTTTTCTTCTTCTCATTATTTTTCCTTCAAATTTTTGAAAATTTTACTCAAATGATGTCAAAAAACAAGGACATCACCTGTGGTTAAATTTATTTAGCTTTTGGTCTTTTTGTACCGTATTTACTTCTAGACACCGTTCTTTTTGCAACACCTGATGTATCAAGCGCACCACGTACGATATGGTACTTAACACCTGGTAAATCTTTTACCCTACCGCCACGTACCAATACAATGGAGTGTTCTTGTAGGTTATGTCCCTCGCCACCGATGTAGCTAATGACTTCAAAACCGCTTGTCAATTTGACTTTGGCAACTTTTCTCAAAGCTGAGTTTGGTTTCTTAGGAGTTGTGGTATAAACTCTTGTACAAACGCCTCTTCTTTGAGGGCACTTATCAAGTGCAGGTGATTTTGATTTTTTAATCACCTTTTTTCTCTCATTTCTGACGAGTTGGTTAATGGTTGGCACATTATTTCCTTTATTTTGTAAAAAATAGGTGCTAATTTTATTTAAAAATAGCTTAAAAAAAGGTTAAGTTAAGGGAACCTTAACTTAACCTCTACTTGGGTTCAATTCAATATTAAACTGCTTATTTTGGTATAAGCCTGTTCCAACAGGAATCATACGTCCTAAAATAACATTTTCTTTAAGATCTTCAAGCATATCCATTTTTCCTGCGATACTTGCTTCTGTAAGAACTTTGGTTGTTTCTTGGAACGACGCTGCTGAGATAACACTGTCACTACCAACAGCCGCACGAGTTACACCTAAAAGAGTTGGTTCGGCAATGGCTGGTTCTCCACCCATTTTCATGACCGCTTCATTCTCTTCACGGAATCGTCTTCGGCTGATAAGATCACCCATGATGAACTTCGTATCACCACTATCAACAATTCTTACTTGTCGAAGCATTTGAGAAACAATAACTTCAATATGTTTATCGTTAATCGCAACACCTTGACCACGGTAAACTTGTTGAATTTCGCTGATTAGATAATAATGCAATGCTTTTTCACCCATAATACGTAAGATATCATGACTTGAAATCACACCATCAGTCAGTCTCTCGCCCGCATGGACAAATTCGCCTGATTGAACATGAATTTGTGTATTTTTATCCACTAAATACTCAACACTTGTACCGTCTTTTGCTTCGATGATAATACGCTCTTTTGAACGAAGAGGCTTACCAAAACGAATTGTTCCATCAATCTCAGCAATCACGGTTGCATTTTTAGGACGACGTGCTTCAAAAAGCTCACTAATACGAGGTAGACCTCCGGTAATATCTTTTGATTTTGCAATCGCTTTTGGTGTTCTACCAATTAAATCAGCCAAACCTACAACCGTACCATTTTGAACGAAAATCGCTGTTTTTGGCTCTAATTGATACTTAATAATTTCACCTAATTTATTGACAATAACAATGGTCGGCTTCATTCCGCTTGGCAAATATTCATTAATCACCAATCTGCTTTGACCTGTCATCTCATCGAACTGCTCTGTCGCACTAATACCAGGTTCAATATCTTCAAATGTAACCGTACTCGCATCTTCAGCAATAATCGGTGTAGAATACGGATCCCAATCAGCAATGGTAATTTGCTCATTATTGGATGGATACGCTAACAAGGTTTTAGTATCGACCACACTGTTATCATTAATATCAATAATAGAATCACGAGGGATATAATGACGAATTGCTTCTCTATCATCATCATCTGCAATGACAGCAAAAATACCTTTTTCCTTGACAACATGACCTTTAACGATATCATGAATACGCTCTAAATAATCCCCTCTAAGCTTATAGTATTTTACAATACCCTTGGCATCCGCATTAATTTTTTGGATGATAGGCTCACCGTTTTTCACTTTAAGTTCGCTGGCGTAAGGAATACGGCTTGGAACATTCCAACCCTCTTTAATGACCTCAACAATACTCTCATTGACTTCAACACTATCACCATTGACGTAAGGAATATAAAATTTACCCTCAATTTTACCACTTACGCCTGCTAATTCATTTGGCTTAGCAAAGTCACTCTTTCGTAGGGTATATTTTACATTTTCACCGTTTCCGACAATAGAAATAACTGTCTCTTCATGCGCAGTATCAATTTCAATAATACCTTTGATTGGCGACTTGATTTTTGGTTCAACCAATAAAACAGCTGCATTTCTTCGATTAGCAACAATATTTTTACCCTCTTTGGTAACATACGTTTTCACATTGTAATAACGGATGAAACCCTCTTTTTGAGCGATAATTTGACGATCTTGTGACTCAGTCGAAGCGGTACCACCAATGTGGAATGTTCGAAGGGTCAACTGCGTACCTGGTTCACCAATGGATTGAGCTGAAATAATACCTACTGCTTCACCAGGACGAACCAATGTTCCCTCAGCTAAGTTTGTACCATAACACTTCGCACACACACCTTTTTTAGCTTTACATGTAATCGGTGTTCGAATCACAACAGACTTGATACTTGCATCTTTAAGTGCTTGTGCTTTTTTCTCATCAATCAATGTTCCCTCAGTAAAAAGAACCTCATTGGTAATGGTATCAATCACATCTTCTGCTAACACACGACCCGTTGCTCGCTCATACAAGGATTCAACCAACTCGCCGCTTTCACTGATTTCTGTGATTTCAACACCTTCATGTGTTCCACAATCATCCATCGTGACTTTAACATTTTGTGCAACGTCAATCAATTTACGTGTCAAGTAACCCGCATTCGCTGTTTTAAGAGCGGTATCCGCCAAACCTTTACGTGCACCGTGCGTTGAAATAAAGTACTCAAGAACATTGAGACCTTCACGGAAGTTTGAAATAATTGGTGTTTCAATAATACTTCCATCTGGCTTTGCCATCAAACCACGCATACCTGCTAACTGACGAATCTGTGCAGCAGAACCACGCGCACCAGAGTCTGCCATCATATAAATAGAGTTAAATCCACCTTTATGGCTCTCGGTAAGCTTCATCATCTCTGATGCCACATCATTGTTCGTATCAGTCCAGATATCAATAATTTTGTTATAACGCTCTTGTTCGGTCAATAAACCCGAGCTGAACTGTTTTTGAATCTCACGTACTTTTTTCTTCGCTTCTTTGATCTTTTTCACTTTGGTATCAGGAACACGAATATCGTCAATAGAGACTGAGATTCCCGCTTGTGTTGCGTATTTGAAACCAAGATTTTTAAGGTTATCCAAAAATCCTGCTGTAATACCAATGCCGCCCTCTTTAAAGATAAAGTCAACCAATCCACCAATATTTTTCTTCTTTAAAATTCTATTCCAAAGTTCTTCTGGTACAAATTCAGGCAAGATTGATTTTAAAATTAAACGACCCGCTGTCGTAAAAAGAACTCTATCACCAATACGTGTCTTAATTTTTGCATGAATATCTAAAAATCCTGAATCAATAGCAATATGCACTTCATCAATGTTGGCAAAAATTTTATTGCTACCTTTAGCATCTTTCTTCTCTAAAGTAAGATAGTACAGACCCAAAACCATATCTTGTGTTGGAACAGTAACCGCTTTACCGGAAGCTGGAAGCAAGATATTCATAGAACTAAGCATCAAAATCTTACACTCAGCAATCGCTTCTTGTGATAAAGGAACGTGAACCGCCATCTGATCACCATCGAAGTCCGCATTAAATGCCGAACATACGAGTGGATGCAAACGAATCGCTTTACCATCAATCAAAACAGGGTGAAACGCCTGAATGGAGAGCTTGTGAAGTGTCGGCGCACGGTTAAGCATCACAGGATGTCCTTTAACCACTTCCGCCAAACATTCCCAAACCTCATTGGTTTTCATGTCAATCATTTTCTTTGCTTGTTTAACCGTTGTTGCGTACCCTTTTTCTTCAAGACGTGCTAACAAATGCGGTTTAAACAATTCTAAAGCCATTTGCTTTGGAAGACCACATTGATCCATTCTCAAATTTGGTCCCACAACGATAACCGAACGACCTGAAAAGTCAACCCTTTTACCAAGCAAGTTTTGACGGAAACGACCTTGTTTACCTTTAATGATTTCTGAAAGTGATTTTAAAGGACGCTTGTTAGCCCCTTTAACGGCATTGGCACGACGACCATTATCAAACAACGCATCAACTGCCTCTTGTAACATACGCTTTTCATTACGAATAATAATCTCAGGAGCATCAAGTTCCATCAAACGCTTCAAACGGGCGTTTCTGTTGATAACACGACGATACAAATCGTTTACGTCACTGACCGCAAATTTTCCGCCATCCAGTGCGACAAGTGGTCTTAAATCAGGTGGCAATACTGGTAACATCGTGATCATCATCCACTCTGGACGGTTGCCGCTGTTTAAAAATGCTTCAACCACTTTAAGACGTTTAACAATCGTTTTTTTCTTTGCTTCTGAGCTGGTTTGATTGATTTCATCTTTAAGTTGACTTAAAACTTCTACAAGATCAATACTTGCCAACAAATCACGAATCACTTCACCACCCATTTTAGCCACAAAACCTGTGTCACCAAAACGTTGTTGTAAAGATTGATACTGCTCTTCATTTAAAACATCATACGCCACTACTTTATTTTTATTTTCAGCATCATAATAGGCTTCACCTGCGTGTTCTACAATATATGCCTCATAGTAAAGTACGCGCTCTAAATCTTTCATTTTAACACCAAGCAGTGTACCAATACGACTTGGAAGAGAATTGACATACCAAATATGTGCCACAGGAGTAACGAGTTCAATGTGTCCCATACGTGAACGGCGAACTTTGGTGCTGGTAACTTCAACACCACATTTTTCGCACTTAATGCCTTTATAACGCATCTTTTTATATTTACCGCACAGACACTCATAGTCACGTACTGGTCCAAAAATTTTCGCACAAAAGAGACCATCTCGTTCTGGTTTTAATGTACGATAATTGATCGTTTCAGGCTTTTTAACCTCACCATAACTCCATGAACGAATTTTTTCAGGGCTCGCAAGTCTTAATTGAAATGCTTTAAAATCCCTAGGACGGCTCTCTTCGTGAATCTCAATTGGTTCTAGTCGTGTCATCTTCTTCCACCTCATCATAAATCTCAACATCTAAAGCCAAAGACTTCAACTCATTCGTTAAAACGTAGAATGTTTCTGGAATACCCGTTTGTGGAACATTCTCCCCACGAGTAAGCGCTTTGTACGCCAAAATACGTCCTTCAACATCATCTGATTTAACAGTTAACATCTCTCTTAGGGTATGAGCTGCACCGTATGCTTCAAGAGCCCAAACCTCCATCTCACCAAATCTTTGACCACCAAAAAGTGCTTTACCACCCACTGGCTGTTGTGTGACCAAAGAGTAAGGTCCTGTACTTCGTGCATGCACTTTTTCGTCAACCAAGTGGTGGAGTTTTAACATGTACATGTAACCCACGTTAACTTTTTCATGCATTTTTTGACCGGTCATACCATCATATAAATCCGTCTTTCCATCCATATCAATTTTTGCCATCTCAAAGAGTTTTGCAAATTCTTCTGTATTGACACCTTCAAAGATTGGGCTTGCAAAACGCACACCCTTACTCCAATCACGTGCATAACCTAAAAGTTGCTCATCATTTAAAGTATCCATGAAATTACGTGAATCCATCAGTTTTGCAACATCCGCAATGCTAATCATTTTTTCACGAAGTGACTTGATCCAATCACCTTGCTTTTCTTTAAAAATATCTTCAATTTGATCGCCGAGTCTTTTACCAATGAGTCCTAAGTGAACTTCTAGAATTTGTCCAATATTCATACGACTTGGAACACCCAGTGGATTTAAAACAATATCAACAATCTCACCATTTTTGAGATATGGCATATCAACTTCACGAACGATATTAGAAACAATACCTTTGTTACCATGACGTCCCGCCATTTTATCACCGACTTTAAGCTTTCGTTTTGTCGCAATGTAAACTTTAACAAGTTTCACAACACCGCTTGGCAAAATGTCATCTTTTTCTAAGATATTAAGCTTTTCATCATGTTCCTCTTTGAGTTTCTTTTTCTCATTTTGGAAATAGGCTTTTAGATCTTTATACGCATCTTGCACGCCATCATCAAATGCTTTAACAATCGAGTTAATGGAGAAACGATTAACGTTTTGCAAATCTTCTGCCTTAATAAACTGACCTTTTTTATAGCTTTGTTTATTAATTTCTTGATCTTCTTGCAATGGATTTTTAAGAAGAAGTGCATTAATACGCAACATCTCTTCACGATCTAACATAAGTAATTTATCATGGTGTTCACGATCTAAAATCTCTTTTTCTTGCTCATAAGCTTGAACGGCTCTTGGATCTTTGTCATACCCTTTTTTCGTGAAGATTTTAACATCCACAATAATACCCTCAAGCGAAGGGGAAGCATAAAGTGATTTATTGACAACATGTCCTGCTTTTTCACCAAAAATAGCACGTAAAAGTCTCTCTTCAGGCGTTGGCTTTACCTCACCTTTGGGAGATACTTTACCGACTAAAATCATCCCTGGAGTAATGTAAGTACCTACTTTGACAATACCACTATCATCCAAATGCGCTAACTCTTCTTCTTTAACGTTTGGAATATCTTTTGTGATTTCTTCCACACCGTCTTTAAGTTCTCGTGCCTCAACCTCTTTTTCATAGATATGAACACTGGTAAACGCATCTTCACGAATCATACGCTCACTAATAATAATCGCATCTTCGTAGTTATAACCATTCCATGGCATAAACGCAACCATGGCATTTTTACCAATAGCAAGCTCACCTTGATCCATACTTGGACCATCAGCGATCACACCGCCTTTTTCAACAAAATCACCACGTCTTACAATCACTTTTTGTGTAAACGTTGTATTTTGGTTTGTTCTAAGATTTTTTTGCAATGCATAATGGTCAATAAATGCACCATCTTCATCTTCACCCAAAATATAAATATTTTTATTGTCAACTTTTTCAACGATACCTGCACGTCTTGCTTTAATCGCTTCCCATGAATCACGAGCGGCAATTTTTTCAACACCTGTTCCTACAATTGGAGCATCTGATTTTACCAATGGAACGGCTTGACGTTGCATGTTTGAACCCATCAACGCACGGTTGGCGTCATCATGTTCCAAGAAAGGAATCAACGAAGCTGCAACACCTGCAATCATCATGGAAGAGAGGTCGATCAAATCAACTTTCTCTTTTTCGATCATAACCGTTTCGCCATCAACTCTTACTTCAATCAAATCTTCAACAATTTCATTGTTTTCATTGATTTTAGTACTCGCAGGGGCAATAACTAAACCCTCTTCTTGCGTTGCGGTGATGTAAATAATCTCATCTGTAATCGTCGCATTTTCAACTTTACGATACGGTGCTTCCACAAAACCTAAATCATTTACTTTTGCATACATCGACAGGGTATTGATCAAACCAATATTTTGACCCTCAGGTGTTTCAACAGGACAAATTCTTCCATAATGGGTTGGATGAACGTCACGCACTTCAAAACCTGCACGCTCTTTAACTAAACCACCTTCACCTAATGCTGAGAGACGACGTTTATGGGTAATCTCACTGAGTGGATTGGTTTGATCCATAAATTGAGATAATTGTCCGCTGGAGAAAAACTCTGCAATCGTAGAAGTAATCATTTTTGAGTTAATTAAATCATGAGGCATTAACTCTTCAACACTACCACTTAGCGCTGTAAATTTATCACGAATAGCTTTTTGCATTTTTATCAAACCAGAATGCAATTCATTCGCTAAAAGCTCTCCAATGGCACGAATTCTTCTATTACCCAAATGGTCTCTATCATCAATGTGTCCTTGACCATTTTTAACTTTAATCAAATACTTCGCTGTTTTAATAATATCTTCGCTGGTCATAATGGTCACATACTCAGGTACGGATAACCCTAGTTTATGATTCATTTTCATACGACCAACTTTTGTTAAGTCATAACGCTCTGAATTGAAGAAAAGATCTTTCACAAATAACTTTGCGGCTTCTTTGGTCACAGGCTCACCTGGTCTCATGACTTTATAAATACGAATGGCTGCTAAATCGTTCTCATCCTCAACATTTTCTGTTTGACGAAGTAGTTTTAGTGTTTCTGTATCGGCAATAAAAGAGTTAATAATCGCATCATCCACACCACTTGCAAGGTCATTAGCAATCTCAATCGTTTCACATTTTTGCTCAATAATTTTTGCCAATTTACCTTCATCAAGTTGCGCTAAGGTATCGTATAAAACTTCACCACTCTCTTGGTCAATAATTGGAGAAGATAAAAAGCGATTGACAAGAATTTCAACAGGATATTCAATAAATTTCACACCATCTTCAATAAATTTTTCTGCTTTTTTACGTGCAAGACGTTTACCTGCCGCTAAAAGAAGGTTTCCATGCTCATCTTTAAGGTCAAAATCAACACGACCCAAGAAGTTATCTGCTGAGAACTCAATTAAAAATTTATTTTCACGAATCATAATATTAAGCACAGGATAAAAAAGTTTTAAAATATCTTGTTTGCTGTATCCAAGTGCGCGGAATAGAATCGTAATAGGAACTTTTCTGCGTTTATTAATTCTCACAAAAAGTGTATCTTTTGCATCATACTCAAAATACAACCACGAACCACGATCTGGAATGATTTGAGCGTTGTAAATCAATTTATTGGCAACCGTTGGACTCTCTTCTTCTTTGAAAATAACACCAGGGCTTCTGTGAAGCTGATTAACAACAACTCTTTCAACGCCGTTAATCACAAAAGAGGTTCTATCCGTCATCAAAGGAATTTCACGAATAAAAATTGCTTGTTCTTTAATATCTTTTACACCAGTTTTTTCACCAGTTTTTTCATCTTTATCCCATAAGATAAGACGAATATTCATTTTTATGCTAACAGAGTACGTCAGTCCTCGCTCCATACATTCACGGACTGTGTATCTTGGTTTTCCAATTTCAGATCCAGCATATTCTAAAGTAATTCTGTTTTGGGGATCATGAATAGGAAAAATAGATTTAAAAACCTTCTCTACACCACTCTCATCTTTGAGATTTTCAACATTCAAAAATTGTTCATAACTCTTTTGTTGAAGTTGGAGTAGATTGGGGACATCAATTTTTTTAGGGACTTTGGAAAAATCGACTCTAAGGCGATTTCCAGATTTTAAGCTATTTAACATGAGTCTACCTCGTGTAGTTGTTTGAAAAGGGCAGTGGGTTCATCTATAAATTCTATAGATGTTGTAACGACTAAAATACCAGGGAAAGTTTAAAAAGAGAAGCACAAGGCTTCTCTTAAAATAATTGTATTACTTAACTTCAGCGACAGCGCCAGCTTCTTCAAGTTTCTTTTTGATCTCTTCAGCAAGCTCTTTAGATACACCCTCTTTAATAGTTGTAGGTGCACCCTCAACTGCATCTTTAGCCTCTTTAAGACCAAGACCAGTAATCTCTCTAACAACTTTAATAGCGTTAATTTTCTTCTCGCCACCATCTTTAAGGATAACATCAAATTCAGTTTTTTCTTCAACTGCTGCTGCTGCAACACCAGCACCAGCACCAGCTACCATAACAGGAGCAGCAGAAACACCAAATTTTTCTTCGAAATCTTTAACAAGTTGACTCAATTCAAGTACGCTAAGACCTGAAATATACTCTAATACATCTTCTTTTGAAATTGCCATTTCAAATCTCCTCTTTAATATTTAAAAGTTTAAAAAAGAACCTAAGCTCTTTTGGATATTTACATGTAACCTTACATGTAAGATTATGGAACCTTTGTTAAGGTATGACTATTCTGAATCTTGTTTTTTAGCACGAAGTGCATCAAGACCAATGGTAAAGTTTGTAATAGGTGCCATCCAAGTTGAAAGAAGCATTCCAATAAGCTCATTACGAGATGGCATTTTAGAAAGTGCTTCAATTTTAGTGGCATCAACAACTTCACCAGCACAGAAACCGCTTTTAATAACAAAATTTTGATTTGTTTTAGCGAAGTCTGCAACGACTTTAGTTACCAATAACTGATCATCACCCCAAACAAAAATGTTGGTATCTTTAAGTTCAAGTCCTTCAATACCTGCATTGGTCATTGCGATAGAAGCGAGAGTATTTTTAATAACTTTCACTTTAATAGCATCAGGTCTAGAAGCATTTCTCAATGTCTCTAGTGCTTTTGTTTTAAGACCTTTATAGTCACAAACAATCAAACCGTCGGAAGCTTTAAACTCTTCAGTTAGCGAACTAATAAATTCGGCTTTTTCTGTTCTTGTCAATTTTTCTCCTTTCCAACTGGCGATTTCAAGTAGAGCTGAGTTACCTCAAATTAAGCTTGCGCCTCCACTATCTCCAATCAAAGATTAAACACGTTTTATTTTAATAGTATTGCGATTACTTAAGATCAATTAACTCTTGGTTTTCAAGATTCATTGATGGACTCATAGTCAATGAAAGTGCTGCACTCTTAATATATTTACCTTTTGCAGCGGCAGGCTTATGTTTATTGATGGCTTTAATAAATGATTCAAAGTTTTCTCTAATTTGAGCATCAGAAAAACTAATTTTACCAATACCTGCATGGATATTTCCTTGTTTATCAACACGGAAATTAACTTGACCACCCTTATTGTTTTCAACAGCTTTTGCAACATCCATAGTTACAGTCCCTGTCTTTGGATTTGGCATAATACCTTTTGGTCCTAAAATACGACCAACTTTACCAACTAAACCCATCATGTTTGGTGTAGCAATTAAAACATCAAAATTGATGCGACCTGCTTGAATCTCTTCAATCAAATCATCACTTCCTACAATATCTGCACCTGCTGCTTTTGCTTCATCTGCTTTCTCATCTTTTGCAATAACCGCAACACGTACTGTTTTACCAGTTCCAGCAGGAAGTACAACAGAACCTCTTACCATTTGATCCGCATGACGTGGATCCACATTAAGTTTTAATGCGACTTCAATCGTCTCATCGAATTTCGCAGAAGCTAAATTTTTGATGTTTGCCAATGCTTCATCAACTGAATATTTTTTCTCTTTATCAACTTTTTTTAAAAGTTCTTGAAAACGCTTATTAACTCTTTTTGACATTCTCTATCTCCGCATAATTTTGCTTCCGCTTTTTATGTCCCTAGCGGTAAAGGGATAAGATTAATCGACGACAGTAATACCGATACTTCTAGCAGAACCCGCAATAATTTTTGCAGCTTGCTCTTTATCATTTGTATTCAGATCTACAATTTTTCTCTCAACAATCTCAAGAATTTGAGATTTGTTCAATGTTGCAACTTTGTTTTTCAAAGGATTGCTTGAACCACTTTTAATACCTGCTGCTTTTTTGATTAAATCTGTTGCAGGAGGCTGTTTTGTGATAAATGTAAAACTTTTATCTGCATAAACTGTGATTACAACAGGAATTTTAAAACCTGCCAAATCTTTTGTTCTTTCATTAAATGCTTTACAAAACTCCATAATATTAACACCACGTTGACCAAGGGCTGGTCCTACTGGAGGTGATGGATTTGCTTTTGCGGCTTCAATTTGTAATTTAATTTCGCCAATGACCTTTTTTGCCATTTCTTTTCCTTTACGCTTAAACTATTTTTTCAACTTGTGAATAAAGAATCTCGACTGGTGTACTTCTACCAAAGATTGAAACATTAAGTGTGAGTTTACCATGCACCATATCATACTCTTCGACACTTCCTGTGAAGTTTGCAAAAGGACCTTCTGTAATCCTAACGCTCTCACCCGTCTCAAAGAAAATCTTTGGTTTTGGAGCACCTTTTTTCTCTGCCTTTTCCAAAATAAGCGCAATGTCTTTTTCGGTTAAAGGCGTAGGCTTCTTGGACTCACCAATAAATCTTCCAACTTTTGGCAATGATTGAATAAGATGCCATAACGCTGTATCTAAATCTAGTTTTGCAAAAGCATAACCAGGATACAAGCTTCTCTCACTAATCTTTTTCTTACCATTCTTCACTTCAATAACATCTTCTGTTGGAACAACAATTTGTTCTAACTTCTCAGCAATGCCATGATCATTAACGAGCGTAATGATTCCTTTTTTAACTGCTTGTTCACTCCCTGCATAGGTTTGAATTGCATACCATTTATGTGCCATCTGTTCTCCTTAAACCAAAGAAGATAGAGAAAAAGACATAATGGCATCAATCAATGCTAAGAAGAGAGAAATGACAGTTACAACGACAAAAACAGAGATGAAAGCATTCCGAATCTGTTCTTTAATCGGAAAAATGACTTTCGATAATTCAGCTTTAGAATGATGATAATAAGCTTTTAATTTTTCCATATATTACCTCGACTAGTGGCAGGGTAGGAGGGACTCGAACCCCCAACCTGCGGTTTTGGAGACCGACGCTCTACCGTTGGAGCTACTACCCTGCATGTAAAGTTAAGTCAGAAAACGACTTAACTTTTTAATTTCACTTCTTTGTGAACGGTGTGTTTTTTCAAACGAGGACAATACTTGCTAAGTTCAACTTTTTCAGTAACTGTCTTGCTATTTTTGGTTGTTGTGTAATTAATGTCACCACATTCAGAACACTTTAGTCCGATTTTAACGGTCATACTATTTTCCTTGACTTAATTACATGTAAGGGGCAAACCCCTTACATGTTAAAATTACTTGATGATTGCAGAAACAACACCCGCACCAACAGTTCTACCACCCTCACGGATTGCAAAACGAGTACCCTCTTCAAGAGCGATAGGTGCGATAAGTGCAACTTTAATTTTAACGTTATCACCAGGCATAACCATCTCAGTACCTTCTGGCAATGAAATAGAACCTGTTACGTCTGTTGTACGTACATAGAATTGTGGTCTATAGTTGTTAAAGAATGGAGTATGTCTACCACCCTCTTCTTTTGAAAGAACATAGATTTCAGCTTCAAAATCAGTATGAGGAGTGATTGATTTTGGTTTACAAAGAACCATACCACGCTCAACTTCTTCTTTTTTGATACCACGTAACAAGATACCGCAGTTATCGCCTGCTTGACCTTGTTCCATCTCTTTACGGAACATTTCAACACCAGTTACTGTTGTTGTTTTTGTATCTTTAATACCTACGATTTCGATAGTCTCACCAATTTTAACAGAACCTCTGTCGATTTTACCTGTAACAACGGTGCCACGACCTGAGATTGAGAATACGTCTTCGATTGGCATCAAGAAGTCTTTATCTGTCTCACGAACTGGCTCTGGAATATACGCATCAACTGCTGCCATAAGAGCAAGAATTTTTTCACCCCATGGTCCAACAGCACCTGCTTTTGCTTCTTCTAATGCTTTAAGCGCAGAACCTGCAATGATTGGAGTATCGTCACCTGGGAAGTCGTATGAGCTAAGAAGTTCACGAATTTCCATTTCAACGAGTTCAAGAAGTTCTTCATCATCAACCATATCTGCTTTGTTCATGAATACAACAATATAAGGAACACCTACTTGACGAGAAAGAAGAATGTGCTCACGAGTTTGTGGCATAGGACCATCTGCTGCAGAAACAACAAGAATAGCACCGTCCATTTGTGCAGCACCTGTAATCATGTTTTTAACGTAATCGGCGTGGCCTGGACAATCTACGTGAGCGTAATGGCGATTTTCTGTTTCATATTCAATGTGTGAAGTTGCAATAGTAATACCACGCTCTCTCTCTTCAGGAGCGTTATCAATACCATCATAATCTTTAAATTCACAAAGACCTTTTGTAGCAAGAACAGCAGAAATTGCAGCTGTCAATGTAGTTTTACCATGATCAACGTGACCGATGGTTCCAATGTTAACGTGTGGCTTGGTTCTAGAGAACTTTTCTTTTGCCATTTTTTCCTCCGTAATGAGTTTTGTTTTTAATACATTTCAATTTGTCAAAGTTGTTTAAAACTTTTAAGTGATGGAGCTCATAGAGGGACTTGAACCCTCGACCTCTTCCTTACCAAGGAAGTGCTCTACCCCTGAGCCATATGAGCCAACTGTAAAAGGTAAGCCGAACTGTATCGAAAATGCCACTAATGAAATTTATAAGGAAGGAAAGGAAAGACTACTGAACTTGCTCTGTAGCGCCCTAAAGCGGAAGAAATTCAACAGCTCCCAGTTAGCTTATAAAAATCTTGGAGCGGGAGACGGGACTCGAACCCGCGACCCCCAGCTTGGAAGGCTAATGCTCTAGCCAACTGAGCTACTCCCGCAATGGTGGTGAGAGAAGGATTCGAACCTTCGAAGACATAGTCAGCAGATTTACAGTCTGCCCTCGTTGGCCACTTGAGTATCTCACCGTATTTTTTACCATTTTCATTGCTGGTCAAACACTGTCTTTCACAAACAAAAAAATGGAGCTGGTGAACGGAATCGAACCGCCGACCTACTGCTTACAAGGCAGTTGCTCTACCAACTGAGCTACACCAGCATCCTGTGATTGTGAGGTGAAAGTATATCTCAAAATATTTTCAAAGTCAATACTTTTTGGAATATTTTTGAAGAATAAGATAAAATTCGTTCCTAAATTGAAATCAAAAAGGCTTTAGTGATGAAAATTCTCTTTTCACCAAGCGAAACAAAAACAACATATGCCTCAGAGGCTCCTCTTCATGAGAAGAGTTTTATCTTTCCAGAACTCTATCAAAAACGCCTTTTTGTTGTAGAACAGTACCGCTCTTTACTGCAAGAAGCTAATCTTTCGACTTTACAAACACTTTTTGGTTACAAAGAAGAGGAAAAAGTGATAGCACACGCAGCGATAGATCCTTTAAAAGCTCTTACATGTAAAGCCATTGAACGCTACAGTGGCGTTGCGTATGACTATCTGGATTTTCGCACATTAGATGAAATATCACAACACTTTCTTGAGGAAAATCTACTCATCTTTTCCAATCTCTTTGGTCCTATTTTAGCAAAAGACCTTATTCCTGTTTATAAAGTACATCAAGGTCAAAGCCTTAACGGATTTAAAATAGAACCTTTTTATAAAGAGACTTTTCAAGATGTACTGCACACATGGCTTGATGGCGAGATGGTTATTGACCTGCGTGCTGGATTTTATGAAAAATTTTTCACCCTCAAACAGCCTTACATTACCATGAAGTTTCTCAAAAATGGTAAAAATGTCAGCCATTTTGCAAAAGCTTACAGGGGAATGGTTGTGCGAGCCCTCGCACAGCATCGTCCTAGCACAGAAGCAGAATTGCAAAACATTCCTTTTTCTGGTTTAAAAATTAAAGAAATTCTTCTTTCAAAATACAAATACGAATACATCTTTGAGAGTATTGATTGATTGTCACAAAATAGGATACAATGGTGCGAAATTTGCACGCACAAAGGGAAACTATGGAAATTTTGCAATGGATTGTCATTGGTGTTTTGGTTTACATTATTTATTATTTAATTAATAAATATGAAAGAAGGGTTGATGAGCTTACACGTTTGATTGAACTCAATCGTGAAGAAATCAATAAAAACAAAAACAATATTCAAAAAAATGCTGAAGGCGTTAATGCTAATAAAGAAAAAATTGAGCAAATACAATAATCCGCAGGAGAATCTCTTCTCCTGTTTTTTTCAAATAACCATGAAAAGATTATTTTTCTTCATTTTTACTCCATTTCAACAGATTTCAAACAAAGGATTTCTATGTCAAAAATTGTTTTTATTACAGGTGCAACATCAGGTTTTGGAGAAGCAACCGCAATCAAATTTGCTATGGTAGGTTATAAAGTTATTATTACAGGTCGAAGACGTGAGCGATTAGACGCATTAAAAGCAAAACTTCCACACGCAGATATTTTACCTTTGTGTTTTGACGTCCAAAATAAAGAAGAGGTTTTTCAAGCCATTGCTTCGCTCCCTCAAGCCTATAAAAATATTGATATTTTGGTCAATAATGCGGGACTTGCATTGGGCTTAGAGAGAGCCAATGATGCGCATTTGGAAGATTGGGAACAGATGATCGACACAAACATCAAAGGGCTTTTATATGTCACTAAAGCCGTACTTCCTACGATGGTCAAACGAAAAACAGGCTATATTTTCAACCTCAGCTCAACAGCAGCCAGTTGGCCGTATGAAGGGGGCAATGTTTATGGTGCAACCAAAGCGTTTGTCAAGCAGTTTTCCCTGAACCTTCGAACCGATTTAAAAGGAACACATGTGCGTGTAACAAACATTGAGCCTGGATTTTCACAGACAGAGTTTTCAGATGTACGCTTTAAAGGTGATACGCAAAAAGCACACCAACTCTATGAAAATACCATACCCCTTTTAGCAGAAGATATCGCTCAGACTATTTTTACCCTTGCAGAACTTCCTGCGCATGTTAATGTCAATCGCATTGAAATTATGCCGACATGTCAAAGTTATGCCGGTCTTGTGGTTGAGAAGAAGAGTTAAATCTTTTTACATGTAAGAATTTTCTTACATGTAAATCTTATTTTGAGGAACCAATGAATCCAAACGAACACAAAAACAATCCTTTGCATGGCATTACCTTAGAGAAGATGTTGAGTGAATTGCACGCACACTATGGTTGGGAGAAACTTGATGAGATGATGCGTATGAATTGCTTTCATGAAAATCCTAGCATCAAATCGTGCTTGAAATTTTTTAGAAAAACCCCTTGGGCACGCACAAAAATAGAAAAGCTCTACCTTCACTTTCGCACACAAACAACAAAGTAAACCAGTGACATACGCAAAGGCTTTTGGCATTACCGCAATGGGGATGATTTTGATGAGTTTTGAATCCCCTCTTATTAAAATGACCCTTGTAAGTGCTCAAAATTTTACGTTTTACTTTGGTTTATGTATGTTTACGACAATGAATCTCACCCTTTTTTTGAAACACAAAACAGCCTTTTTTGCGCTTTATAAAAAAGATTTTTTGATTATTTTTGCCAGTGGTTTTTGTATTGCGCTGAGTAATCTTTTTTTTATTCTGGCGATCAAGCACACCAGTGTGGCAAGTGCTGTTTTTATTTTAAGTACAGGACCACTGATTAGTGCGGGAATTGGGTTTCTCTTTTTCAAACAAAAAACGCCTTTGCGCACTTTCATCGCTATCTTTTTTGTTTTTATTGGATTGAGTTTTATCCTCTTTCATGATGTGGCTCTTGGCAATATGAAAGGCAATCTTTACGCGTTTGGCTGTGTTTTTTCTTTTGTATCGATGCTAACTATTTTAGAACGCAACAAAGAAGCAAATCGACTCGCATGCTTTGGAACGGGAGCGCTTTTGGCTTCTTGTCTGGCCGCACTGAGTGCGCCTATTGTTCTGCCAGATAGTTATTCGCTGAGTATTATTGTAGGGGTTGGAGCTTTTCTAACACCGCTTTCTCGTGCGTTCATAGGCATAGGAACGAGATTCTTATCTTCAGTAGAAGTAGCCCTCTTAACGATTATTGAACCTGTTCTTGCCCCATTTTGGGTCTGGATTTTATTGAAGGAAGCACCGCATCCAAATACACTCTTAGGCGGTGCTATCATTGTGACAACCTTAATCATTCACTCGATTAAAACACATCAAGCGCATCAAAAAGACTAATGGTCTGAGGCAGTCAACTGTCCATAAAGTACATTCAAATCACCTAAAACCCATGCATCAACAATCTTATCATTTTCAAATTTGAAAAAACAAGCCCCTGAGTAACGAATACGATTTCCGGTGGGTTCAAACCCAAACAGTTTGCCGGTATGTGAGCCTGTGTAAACCAATCGTACAGCGGCTTTATCGCCTTCAACGACCACATCTTCAATCACATGGTACAGATTTGAAAACGCACCAAAAAGCATTTTGGCATAATCACAAAAGCCATTAATACCCTCTACTTTCATACCCAATGAGCCTCTAAAATTAATAGTAGGGCTTAAAAAATGATGCGCTTGGTCAAGCTTTTGCTCGTTCCAAACCACTTCATAATACTCTTCAATAATCTGACGTAGTTGTTTTGCCATTGGCTTTTTTTCCTTTTTCTGGTGCCTGTTTTACCGTAGATTTTGAAGCGGTTGCACTTACGCCACTCTCAAACCAACTCTCACTCGCATCGTATTCAAATTCAAATACCTTATCAAAACCTTTTTTTTCTAACTCACCATCAAGGTTTTGAGGCGTGAGCCCTTTTTTCTTGCAAATTTCAAGAATCTCTTCAATGTCTTCCTCAGGAATGCCACTGTAACGCATCTCTAAAACTGCTTCGTTAGCCGTCATTATCTCTTTCTCGTTCAAAAAAATAGCCCTAAAACGCTAGGGTCATTTACCGTCTGAACTCTCATTCAAACACCGCCACTACACCCTTACTATAACGTAGCGAAATTATAATCATTTTTTTTCAAAAAAAACCTAAAAATTACCTCAATCTATTCATAATATTCGCTATCTTTTTTATCGGTAACAAACATGTGCCCAGGGGCATGCGTGATGGCAAAAGGAAGTTTCATCTGTGTAATCACATTTTGAGGGGTCACACCACACGGCCAAAAAAGTGGAATTTCATCTTCTTTAATGACAATAGCATCGCCATAATCAGGATGTGTAACATCGTTAATACCTATCATCTCAGGATAGCCCACTTGAATGGGTGAACCGTGCATTCTAGGAAAATGACTGGTCACGACACACGCATCGGCGACTTTTTCTTTTTTAATCGGGCGCATACTCACCACCATTTCACCGCTAAAGCCTCCCACGGGCTTGAGTGCAATAGTGGTGCGGTACATCGCCACATTTTTTTGCTCATCCACGTGGCGTAGAGGCATCCCGTTTTCAATGAGTGCAGTCTCAAATGAGAAACTACATCCAATGAGAAAAAAGACCAAATCAGGCGTATAATAAGGCGTTATGTCCGTTACCGTTTCCACCAAAACGCCCTCACGTAAAATGTTGTATTTGGGAATTTCATTTAAGATATTTGCCCCAGGAGCTAAGAGTTTTGAAACATGCCCCTCTTCAATCACCTCAAGCACGGGAATCGCTTTTGAATTTTCACGAGCAAAGGCTTCAAACTCTTTGGCATACGCACGAGGCAGAGCAACCATATTCATCTGAATATACCCAGGGCACTCCCCTGCTGTCGGACGGGTAAATTCACCTTTGGCAATTTTAGCGCGAAGCTCTTTTGGACACATTTTCATCCTTTTTTTGGCACACATTGTAGCAAATTTTAGGTACAATTTTTTAACGTCAACTTTTACATGTAAGGATTTTTATGCAGAGATTTCAGAGCGTTGAAGAGATTGTTTTACAACACTCCACACGCCACATGGACAAAATTCAAGCGCAGTTTCCTTTTGAGCACACCAAAACAGCAGTCGATGCCTTTATACACCTTAAAAAAGGTGTAGTTTTCATCTATACAGGATTTTACGTCGCAGGCTTTGCTGAAACCGATGGTCCCATTGGTACGTACTTTTTAGCTAAAGCGTTTGAAAAAATTGGCTTTAAACCCGTCATTGTGACGGATTCCTTTTGTGAGGGCTATTTTCCTGAGATTGAAACCCTTTATATTCCGCTTTCAGGCTTACATGTAAACGAATATGAAGCGCTTTTAAACGAGTACAAACCCGTTGCTCACTTTTCTATTGAACGTTGCGGTCAAAATGCACAAGGCGATTACCTCAACGCCAGAGGTGTCTCGGTGAAAGAGTTTACCGCACCTGTGGATGAACTCTTTAAATTGGGCAGTAAAGGTGCTCCTAGTTTTGGCATTGGTGATGGGGGAAATGAAGTGGGTATGGGAAGTTTTGCCAAAGCGCTTCAAGATAAAGAGTATTTTAATGACTATTGCGTCATTGCGTGTGATTATCCCATGATTGCTTCCGTATCAAATTGGGGTGGATATGGCTTTATCGCCGAGCTTGAGCGGGTTTTACATGTAAACCTTCTACCTTCGTTTGAAGCGGTTGAGCAGTACCTAGCCTTCATCGTTTCCAAAGGCTCTGTGGATGGCATTAAACGAGAATCGGTCATGTCCGTGGATGGAAAAGAGTGGGCATTGGAACCTGAAATTTTAAAAGCACTAAAAGATTATGCAACCAAAGGATAAGCAATGAAAGTGATCTGTTCACACTGTTTAGCAACCAATAATGTTCCAAAATTAGACGTCTATAAAAAAGCCAACTGCGGAAAATGCAAAGCCTCTTTGCTTGATCCGCACCCTATCGCACTCAGTAGTGATAACTTAGAAGCCATTTTAAGAAGTACCGATGTGCCCGTCATTGTCGATTTTTGGGCACCGTGGTGTGGACCATGCAAAATGTTCGCTCCTGTGTTTGAACAAGCCGCACGTGCCTACCCGCTTCGTGTTTTGTTCGCCAAAGTTGATACCGAAGCTGAGCAATTTTTAGCCTCTCGCTTTAAAATCCGCTCGATTCCAACCATAATTGTCTTTAAAGAGGGTAAAGAAGTGGAACGTGTCAGTGGAGCGATGAACGATGAAGGTTTGGATAGATTTGTGGAGAGATTTTTGTAGTTTACATGTAAGCTTATAAGCTTACATGTAAAATTTAATCATCTTTTTCTTTCATCCCAAGCAAACTTTAACCGATCATATATAGCAACTAATCTTTTAAAATTACTTATGGCATTCTGATCGGCTGACCAAATTATTTTATTTAACTCTTTTAATAGCGCTAAGAGTTCATCAAGATCATTAATAATCTCTTCTTTCTTTAATGATGCAATATATGCTAACTTTGTAGCCCATTGAATATCTAATTCTAAAATCAAAGATAGTTTTCTTTGCGCAGGATTTGCTGTAGCATTTGAAAAACCATTTTCTACTAAGTCAATAATCTCTGTAGAAAAATACTGCTTTTTACTTTGATACTTTTCTTCAGAATCTATATGATCAGCATTTAAATATTTAAAGATTGGTATACTTTTATTTCTTCCATGTGTCTTTGCTTTTGGAATAGTGTATTTAAGAACATATTCTACATTCAAGGCTAAATCATCATTTAGAAAATCTTCAATTAACTCTTTAATGTCAATACATCTATACCCTTTGTCCGATGTCGCAACACCTATTCCTATAGCAAATTCAACATCACTCGAATCACTTAATGACTCAATATCTCTAACACAAAGTTTTTCACTTGGATTATTGGTCACAGATAATTCATAAAATTGTTCTTTGAACAAGCGTGCAATTTTTGCAGGAACTTTTCTTTTAATTGTGCCTAATGCTTCAAAAATAGGAATAAAAGAGTTAGTTTCAATTGTAATCGTTGAAATTATACTGTGATTAACAGTATGTGAACTACGTGCAAAATCAATACTTTCACCTCGTTTGATAAAAATCAATCTATCTTGTAATTTACTGACATTTTCTGTACCAATTGCTTTGACAATTTCTTCAATAATGGCATTAATATTTTTATCACCAAGCTTATAGCCCATAAAAATCACAGGATGATCAACAAAGGTGGTTAATAGCTTTGCAGCTAAGTAACTATTTCTTGAATTAAAATCTTCGTAATCTTCATAGGTTAAAACTAAAGAATTAAACTTTGAACAACATCCATGAATTTTATAAATCTCGGCTATATTATGGCTTCGTCCAAAAAGCATCTCCGATTGCCCAATAAAAGGCTTAAAATCGGGAAAGATTGATTCTATTAATAAATCATAATTTGTCGTAATAATACCATCTACCGAAGCTTTTTTTAAAAGTTCTAACTCTCTTTTCAATGAGTCATCTAACTTACTTAACGTATCTATAATATCTACCGTTTTGAGATATTGGGCTATTTCATATTTTAAAGGCAATGATTTATCAACGATTTTAACATCAATTTTTTCATATTCTTCACGACTATCTTTGTAATCAGAACTCTTCCACCAAACATCAAAGAAATCACTTGAAAGGTTAGAAGCAACTTTTCCTAAATCACCTTCAGAGCTATCTTTATAATACCTAAATGGTTTCTCTACAATTTTGCAATATCTTGCCAATAATTCTTCCCAATTTTCCAAGCCTAAATATCTTTTACTTAATCCTGAACCTATGAACAAATAAGGGGCTGTTAAAAATTTTGTATTTAAATGTTCTGCCAATTTTTCTTTAATTTCTATAAGTTCCATGATTATTATCCTAACATCAAGATTTCTAAAAACTTCAAAACCTGCACATTCTTCTCATTTTCTGCTTTAGCGTGTTCAATAGCACCCACAAGAGCAATCTTCTCTTTTGAAACAACCATGACCAATTCTGCTTGATATTCAGGTAATTTATGTGCGATTACATCCCAAACGATCTCTTCATCAATGCCAAAATAACCATGACTGATTTGATTGCGAAAGTCAACGATGCGACGGTATTCGCTTTTAAGAAGTCCGCTGTTTAAGAGTATTCTGGTGGCTTCGCCGATGATCTCAAGCTCTCTGATGCACGCATCCCATGCCATTTCATGTACGAGCAGTTCAGCTCCATTTTTTATCTTACATGTAAAGCGGGAAATTTTGTCGATAGCAATGAAAATATCGACGATGTAGAGGCTTATATCACGATTAGACATAAAGCACTTCGTGGGCAATTTTTTCTTTAATGAGTTTACGAATCGACTTTTCAAGCCCCAAATCAACTTTAGCACCTAACTCTTTTTCTAAGAGTTCTTTGAGTGCGTAGTAATTATCAAAACTTGAGGGCATATCGACAATGATGTCAATGTCACTTTGTGGGGTTTGTTGCTCTTTGGCGTAGCTACCAAAAAGTCCTATTTTTTTGACATTAAACTGTTCTTGCAAAAAGGGTTTGTGTGTTTTTAGGTAGTCCAAAATCAACTCTCTTGTCATAATACACTCCCACTTTTTAGTGTTTCTATTGTAGCGAAAAAAGCTTTTTTTATCTATTTTCTTTCATTTTGAAATATTTTTAATCGCCTCTTTTTTACTGGGCTATGATACGGGCATTAAAACAGTGAGGTGAGAAATGATTTTAGGAAAATGCCCTTTTTGTGGTGGCAATGTGCTTTCACAAAAGATAACCGCCAGAGGTCAAAAAATAAATCTTTACCATTGTGAGCATGCCATTAAAGAGAGAGATGTAAACGATGACTATGTGTTTAGTGCTACTTCAATGTGCCGTTTTCAAGTTTACTCCAATGCACTCTTGCGCTGGAACAAACGAAGTTTGAGTGAGTTGGAGATGAAAACATTGCTTCAAGAGGGGCAAATTGTAGTGCGTTTGCATGGGAAAAAAGGAACACGTGAATATTTTAAATACGTCGTTGCTGATCCAGAATATGGTGTGAGCATCCTGTGGGATAGCGAAGTTGCGTAAATCTTTACATGTAAAGTGTACTAGGGAACAAATGGAGAAGGCATGTCAATGTAGTATCCTTGCGAATAATCAATCCCTAATTGCTTGACTGCCGATAAAACCGTACTCGAATGAACAAACTCTGCGACAGTTTTAATACCCAATTTTTTAGAAAAACTTACAATCGTCTCTACCACAATTTGGGCATTTTTATCTTTATCAAGCTCTTTAATGAGACTCCCATCAATTTTTATAAAATCTGGTTTGAGTTTGATGATATAGGAAAAATTGGAAAATCCACTCCCAAAATCATCAATGGCAACTTTTGCACCGTAGCGCTTGATTTCATAAAAAAAGAGTATGACTTTATTGAAATCTTCCACTTTTTCTGACTCTAAAAGCTCAAATGTCACTCGATGCCCAATTTTAGAAGTGGTTAATTTATCGATAATAAAATCACAAATTTCTGGGTTAATAATATCTTCAAACGAAAGATTGACACTAAAATCAAAAGGATAACTTTGAAAAACCTCAAAGCTTTTCTCGATGATAGTCATCGTAATTTTGTCATAGACTTTAATCGTTTTTGCCACAGGAATAAAATGATTCGGGTTATGAATCCGCCCCTCTTCATCAATCAAACGAGAGAGCGCTTCAAACTTTACAATTTCATTGGTTTTATTATCAATAATTGGCTGAAAATACGGCACAATACCCGAAGAATCGACAATGGCTTTACGCACTTTTGTGGCGTATTTGAGGTTGGTTTCATACTCCTGAGAAAAACTCATACTGTCTTCATAAATCCAATATTTGAGTTGCTGTTTTTTCGCATATTTCAGCGCCATATTGACTTTTGAAAATATATCGTGATGCGACAAACTCGCACTTGAAGAGAGCGTACAATCGACATAAATCTCTGTTTGGGCATAGGCGTATTTAAGATGAATGAGCTTTCGAGCAAGGCTATCAAGATACTCTTTAAGGAGATAAAAATTCATTTTTTCTTTGATTAAAAGCGCAAATTCATCCCCCGCAATACGATAAACGACTGCTTCTTTTTGACTTTCTTGTAAGCTTTTTGCAAAAGACTCCAAAACAAAATCGCCCACCAAAAAACCATAAAAATCATTCAGCAGTTTAAAATTATCAATATTGGCGAGAATTAACGTAAAGTTATTATCTTCTTCAAGGTCATGACGCAGTTTATAAAGATTAGGCAAACGTGTGAGCGGATCGGTATAAAACTGTTCAACCAAACTCTTTTGTACCAATTCTAATTCACGAGAAAGAACCTCAATCTTTTCAGATGGTGATAGCTCTTTGTGCAGATGTTTTTGCATGACAAACCTTTATTCCTAGCTTAAAAAGGCGTAAGAACTTATTGTATCAAAAGTTAGGTAAATTATGAAAAGAAGGCTAATCCCTCTTAAAGTTTTTTGTGTTACAATAATTTAGACCTCATCACCAAAGGAGAAGGAATGTTTAGAGAGAAGTTTTTAGTGTTCATCTCGATGTTTTTCATCCTAGTCACACTCTCTTATGGAAGAAACAGTGAGATTGAAGTTCCTCGTACGGCACTCAAAGACCAATTTAAGTACTATATTTTATCCGATACCAAACAAGCAACCTTGCATCAAGTGAGCCTCAAACGACTCAGCTATGACACCATTTTATATATTAAAGTCGAAATCAACTGCCCTTCACGTGTGATACGAGAGCTAGGATACAACGTTAATTCGCTGAAAGCCATCTCCACCAACAAACCCTCACAATGGTATCAACCCACCATTGGAAGTGCCCAAGCTGATATTATCACCTACGTGTGTCGCTAAGAGAGTAACTGCTTTAAAATCGGTTCCATCTCTTCATAATCATCACGCTGACTAAAAGCTTCAAAGAGTTGCATTTTCAACGCAAAGACCTGCGAATCAAAAAAGTTTGTTGAGCCCATAAAATCAAGCCCACCAATACCTAGCGTATTCATGGCTTCCCAGACTTCAGGAGAGCTGAGGGTGCTCAGTGTATCTTGAGCGATCAGCTGTGTCAGCCACGAATTATCACCCTCATTCGCTTTGGTGGAGTCATAATGGAGTAAAAAATCCTCAAAACTCCCCTCTTCTTTCTTGATAGAGTTGTACAATCCATACCCAATTCCCGCATACGGGTCTAGCTCAAACAGTCTGCTTTCCATGCGACACTCCTTTTACATGTAAAAGCAAAAAACATACCTTTTTATCTTTACATGTAAACCCATTACAAATCGTTCATTAAGTGAAAGTTTGATAAAATGCACGGATTTGGTTACTCGCAACCAACCCCCATCTCATATCATTAACGAAGAGGTACTGCTCATGGTGTATCAGCACAAAGATTTGATTGGTCTAAGAGACCTCTGTAAAGAAGAAATTCTTTCGTTTCTTCATTTAGCCAAAGAGTTTAAAGAACTAAACAACAGTGATGTGAAAAAATCCTCATCCCTTTATGGCAAAACGGTTATTAACGCATTTTATGAAAATTCCACACGTACCCGTGTCTCTTTTGAAGTAGGAGCTAAACGCCTTGGCGCTGATGCTATTAACTTTTCATCCTCTCAAAGCAGTTCTAAAAAAGGGGAAACCCTAGTGGATACCATTCGCAACATGGAAGCGATGAAAACGGATATTTTTGTTTTGCGTCACTCTAGTTCGGGTGCAGCGCACTTTGTGGCTCAAAACAGCGATGCTTCCATTGTCAACGCAGGTGATGGTCTTAATGAGCACCCAACACAAGGCTTGCTTGATTTGTTCACCATCTTAGAGCATAAAGGGAGTTTTGAAAATTTAACGGTTTCTATTATTGGTGATATTGCCCACAGCAGAGTTGCACGCTCAGATATTTGGGCAATGCGAAAACTAGGTATTAACGTCAAACTTTTTGGTCCTCCAATGATGCTTCCTGTACATATGGAAGTTTTTGACTGCCATGTCTGCTCTTCCATGGAAGAAGCGATAGAGGGAAGCGATGTCATCATTATGCTTCGTATCCAGCTTGAAAGGCAAGATGGCTCCATTTTCCCCTCCGTTCGTGAATACTCCAAATTTTTTGGACTCACCTCGACACGCATGAAACTGGCAAATAAAAACGCCATCGTTCTTCATCCAGGACCGATTAATCGTGGTGTGGAAATGAACTCAGATGTGGTCGATAACAAGGATTACTCGGTGATTTTAAATCAGGTTGAAAACGGTGTTGCTATTCGTATGGCAGTCCTTCATACCTTGAACCTTTATAGAAAAAGTAGGAATATGTAATGAAAACTTTAATCAAAAATGGCATTATTGTGAATAGCAATGGTCAAATAAAAGCAAATGTGCTTATTGAAGATGAGATGATTGTAGATATTATTGAGCATGAAGTGCAAGCCGATAAAATCATTGATGCGTGTGGAAATTACATCATGCCAGGGCTTATTGATATGCACGTGCATTTTAGAGACCCAGGGCAAGAGTATAAAGACGATGTCATCTCTGGCAGTGAAACCGCTGTTGCGAGTGGGGTAACCACCTGCCTTCCGATGGCAAACACGTTTCCCATTAATGACAACAGCTCGATTACTCGTGCGATGATTCAAAAGGCGAAACAACGAGGTTTGATTGATTTATTGCCTATTGGGGCGATTTCACAAGGTTTGCATGGAGACCGTATTGTTGAAATGGGCGATATGATAGAAGCAGGAGCGGTGGCGTTTTCAGACGATGGACTCCCCGTATCTGATAGCAGTGTTATGCGAGATGCCCTAGAGTATTCTCGTGGGTTTAACTCCTTTGTCATCAGCCACTCCGAAGACTGCTCACTCTGCCGTCAAGGGGTGATGCACGAGGGTGAAATTTCAACCATTTTAGGTCTTAAAGGTATGGCTTCTGAGAAAGAGGAGATTATGATTTCTCGGGATATGCTTTTGGCAAAACTGACCAAAGGGCATATTCATATCGCACATGTCAGTTCAGCGTGGTCGCTTAAACTCATTGAACTTGCTAAACAAGAAGGCATTAACATTACCTGCGAAGTCACCCCACACCACTTTAGCTTTTCTGATAAAAACCTTCTCTCCTACAATACCCATTTTAAAATGTCTCCACCGCTTCGTAGCGAAAATGATATCAAGGCTATTCGAGAAGCGCTTAAAAGTGGTTTGGTGGATGTCATTGCAACTGACCATGCCCCACACCATAACGATGATAAATTTGTCGAATTTGACAATGCCCCTTTTGGTATTTTAGGACTCCAAACCCTTGTGCCACTTACTTTAAAATTGGTCAATGAAGGAATCATTTCCCTTGAGCGCATGGTTGAACTTACCTCAGCCAACCCTGCAAAAATTTTGAACCTCAAAACAAAGGGAAAAATTGCCAAAGGGATGCTCGCGGATATTGCGATTATTGACCCGAATAAAGAGTATATTTACGATGAGAGTATCAACAAATCCAAATCCAAAAACTCGCCACTTTTTGGAGAAAAACTCACCGGTGCTGCGGTGATGACACTTAAAAATGGGCGTGTAGTGTACGACTTTCCTCACTGTTTATAAGCCTTACATGTAAAGATGCAAGAGGTGACTTTACATCACTTCTTGCGCCATTTTTTGCATCGCTTTCGCACTGACATGTAACGCTTCAAGTTCCTCTGGAAGCAGTTTATACTTTAAAATTTTACTCGCACCTTTTTTTGTTACCACCACAGGGACATTGAGCACCACATCATGCAATCCATATTCACCGTCTAAATAAACACCCAAAGGTAAAACAGAGTGCTCATCGTTAGCAATAGCACGAATAATACGAAATACACTCGCCGCTGTGCTGTGGTTGGTGTTGCCTTTTTTGTAAAAAACTTCAAATCCTGCTTTTAGAACATCTTGATAAATCTCTTCACGATTGAGTCGTGGCAAGCCATTGAGGTCACAAAAGGTATCCACATCTAAACCGCAAATATTGCAAATGCTCCACGGAAGCGTACTTCCTTTGCCATGTTCGCCCAAAATATACCCGTTGATATTTTTAGGATCAATGCCTACTTTTTTGCTCACAATTTTCATAAATCGAGCCGTATCGACCAGTGTGCCTGAACTAATCAAACGCTCCCTTGGATAAAGCGCTTCTTTGTAAGCAATGTGGGTCAAAACATCCACAGGATTGCTCACCATGATAAGCATGGCATGAGGAGCATAGGTGTAGAGCTTATGCACAATCTCACGAATCAGCGTGGCATTTTCATGCAACAATTCATCTCGTGTTTGACTCCCCTTCAGTTGTGCCCCAGCCGTAATGACAATCACATCGCACTGCGCACAATCCACGTAATCTCCACTGTGTAAATGGGTGTTACGTGCATAGGTAAATGACTCTACATACGAAAAATCTTCTACTTCGCCCACGGCTTTTTGCACATTGCGATTGACTAAGACAATCTCACTCATATTGCCCAGTGTTAAGAGATAATTAACCAGTTCAACCCCAACACCTCCCGCACCAATAATCCCTACACGCATACACGTCCTTTAAAATTTTCTGCGACAGTATAACACGCTTCATGGCACTTCATCCTCTTAAAAAATAGGCACTCCACGCTTAAAAAGGGTCAGAGCTTTACTTTAAACTCTATGCTATAATGGCAGCAAAAAAAGGAGTTCTATGCCACGCTCTCTACGCATTGAAAGTCTTGGGTATCATCATGTGTACAATCGAGGAGTCGCCAAAGGCAAAGTTTTTGAAGATGAACAGGATAAAGCTAAATTTATTGAACTCATGGGAAATATCGCAAGGGAGTTTAAATTTAACATTCACGCCTTTTGCCTTATGGAGAACCACTACCACATTCTCCTTGAAAACAAGCGTGAAAATCTCTCTGCTGGTATGCGTCAGCTCAATGCTCAGTATGCGAGCTACTTCAACAAGCGTCACGACCGTGTAGGGCATTTGTGGCAAGACCGTTTTAAATCATGGTATATCTTCGATAAACACCATCTTTTTAAGCTCTTTAAATACATCGAAACCAATCCTATCCACGCAAAACTCATCCAAAATGTAGGAGAATATCCCTATTGTGCGAGTTACAGCATTTTAAAAGATGCCATTCCACTCTTTTTAGAAAACAGCTTTGTTTTACGAGAGTACAATCCTCAAGAGCTTTTTAATGCCTTATCCACTCCTCTCAATGAAACTGAACTAGAGCACATTGAGGCATTGCGTCATACCAAATACAAGAAAAAAGAGGGTGAGATTGCCCTTTTACATGTAAAGCCATTGGCAGAATACTTTTTACATGTAACGCATAAAACTGCGCGAAATAATGCCATTAAAGAGGCGTATCATGATGGATATACCAAGAGTGAAATTGCACGATATCTTCATTTAAGCCCTGCTGGTGTCTGCAAAATCTTCAAAAGTTAAAAGTAAAGCCCTGACCCATATTGAAAGGAAAGGTAAAAAAAGATAAAATAAGCGCATATTACACGATAAGGTGAGTGAATGGATAATATTTTCAATACCAATCAAGACATAAAAACAATTAATATCGAAGAATCTATCAAGAGCAGTTATCTTGATTATTCGATGAGTGTTATCATCGGACGTGCACTCCCTGATGCACGTGATGGTCTCAAGCCCGTTCATCGAAGAATTTTATATGCTATGAATGACCTCGCCATTTCTTCACGTAGCCCTTACAAAAAATCAGCCCGTATCGTGGGTGATGTTATCGGTAAGTACCACCCACACGGTGATACAGCTGTTTATGACGCTTTGGTTCGTATGGCACAACCCTTTTCTATGCGTATTCCAACGGTAGATGGTCAAGGAAACTTTGGTTCGATTGATGGCGATAACGCTGCTGCGATGCGTTATACCGAAGCTCGTATGACACCACTAGCAGAGGAATTACTGCGTGATTTAGATAAAGACACCGTTGATTTTGTCCCTAACTATGATGACAGTATGATAGAACCTGATGTCTTGCCAAGCCGTGTTCCAAACTTACTGCTTAACGGTTCAAGTGGTATTGCGGTTGGTATGGCGACCAATATTCCTCCACACTGTTTAGACGAACTGTTGGATGGGTTACTCCTTTTAATCGACAACCCAGAAACAACCCTTGAAGAGATTATGGAGTTTATCAAAGGTCCTGATTTTCCAACGAGTGGCATTATTTTTGGTAAAAAAGGAATTATCGAAGCGTATCGAACAGGACGTGGTCGTGTTCGAATTCGTGCGAAAACACATATTGAGAAAAAAGGCAACAAAGATATTATCGTTGTCGATGAATTACCTTACCAAGTCAATAAAGTCCGTCTTATTGAGCAAATCGTAGCATTGGTCAAAGAGAAGATGATAGAAGGTATCAGCGAAATTCGTGATGAGAGTGATAGAGATGGTATTCGCCTTGTTATTGAACTAAAACGTGAGGCGATGAGTGACATTGTATTGAACAACCTTTACAAATCAACCAATATGGAAGTCACTTTTGGAGTCATTCTTCTTGCGATTCATAACAAAGAACCTAAAATCTTTACACTGATAGAACTGTTACAACTCTTTTTACGCCACCGCAAAACCGTTATTATTCGTCGTACCATTTTTGAACTTGAAAAAGCCAAAGCCAAAGCGCATATTTTAGAGGGTTTAAAAATTGCGTTGGACAATATCGACGAGATTATCGCACTCATTAAAGGCAGTGCGGATACGAAAAGTGCGAAAGATGGTTTGATTGAACGCTTCAACCTCAGTGAAGTTCAAGCAGGTGCCATTCTTGATATGCGTTTGCAGCGTCTTACAGGACTTGAGCGAGATAAAATTGAGAATGAATTGGCAGAATTGTTGCTTGAAATTCAACGTTTAAGTGATATTTTACGCAGTGAAGCGCTTTTAAATAACCTCATTAAAGAAGAACTTCTTGAACTCAAAGATAAATTCAAATCCAAACGTATTACTGAGATTGTTGATGATTATGATGATATTGATGTGGAAGATTTGATTGCTAACGAGCCAATGGTTGTCACCATTACGCATCGAGGGTACATCAAACGAGTACCTCTTAAACAGTATGAAAAACAAAAACGTGGCGGAAAGGGCAAAATAGCCGTTACCACCTACGATGATGACTTTATTGAGAGTTTCTTCGTCTCTGATACACACGATACTTTGATGTTTGTAACAGACCGTGGACAGCTCTACTGGCTTAAAGTCTATAAAATTCCTGAAGGAAGTCGTACCGCAAAAGGGAAAGCTGTTGTCAATTTGATTCAGCTACAAGCTGATGAAAAAATTATGGCGATCATTCCAACAACAGATTTTGATGAAACCAAATCGTTGGCGTTCTTTACTAAAAATGGTGTCATTAAACGTACCAACTTAAGTGAGTTTAAAAATATTCGCTCCGTGGGTGTGAGAGCCATTACTTTGGACGATGATGATGGTTTAGTAACCGCTAAGATTGTGACGCAAGAGGCAAAAAATCTCTTTATTGTGACAAAAAAAGGTATGTGTATTCGTTTTGAAGTGGGGGATGCACGTGAAATTGGACGAACAGCACGTGGTGTGACAGGTATTCGTTTCAAAGAAGAGAATGATTGTGTTGTAGGTGCAGCGGTTATTTATAACGACCAAGAAGAGCTTTTAACCGTCACAGAAAAAGGTATTGGTAAGCGAACAACCGCTGAAGAGTACAGGCTTCAAAATCGTGGCGGTAAAGGTGTTATTGCTATGAAACTTACACCAAAAACAGCCGATTTGGTCGGTGTTGTTATTGTCGATGAAGATAAAGATTTGATGGCACTCACCAGTAGTGGAAAAATGATTCGTGTGGATATGGAAACGATTCGAAAAGCTGGACGTAATACCAGTGGTGTGAAAGTAGTTTCCGTAGAAGGTAAAGATGTGGTTCAGAGTCTTGCTCGTTGTCCAAAAGAAGAGGATGAAGAACCTGAGATAGAAGGCATGGATGAAGAGGGAGCGGTACCCCAAGAAGGCTCTTTACTTCTTGAAGAAACAAATTCAAGCGAAGAGTTGGAATAGTAGTTGCTTAAAATAAAAAAATATTTAAAGGTGTATGCATGAGTAGATGGTTTATAACACTTTTGACAAGCTTAGGGTTAGTCATGTTGGTCTCTGGATGTGCGAGTAAAGAAGCGCCTGTAAAAGATCCAAAAGCTGCTGCATATGATTTTAGTAACGAAAAGTCATTTGTTGTCTATGGAGAAGGAATTGCACCACAAAACACAGTCTCTCCAGCACAAGCTATCGCCCTTGCAAAACGTGCCGCCATTACAGACGGATATCGTCAGTTAGGGGAAAAGCTCTATGGCGTTAAAATCAATTCTAGCGAAACGGTTAAAGATGCGGCATTGAAAGATTCTCGTATTGTCGCATCGGTTAATGCCCTTGTTAAAGACGCTGCTATCACGGATGCTATGTTTAAAGATGGTTTATACAGTGTTCGCATGGAAATCACAATGAGCGCACGTAGGTGGCACGAACTTTTTGCCTATTAATTCTTTTCACGCAAGTACTTTTTTGCAGTGAACGGTTTTGGTTTTCATACAAAATCGTCACTGCAAATTCTCTTGTGATTTATGAGCAAAAGAACATTGCACGTTTGAGTGTTCCTTATGAAGGAACCGAAGAGGTGTTATGTAAAATTGTGCTTAGCAATCCCACGAAAATTCCCGAAGAGACCTTTTTACGACAACACTTTGACACTCTTTTACCCTGTTTTTATCCCCTTGCTTCCCATCTTATTTCTCGTAGCGAAACCTATACGAAACACAATAATGACAGGGTTGAGCTTATCATTGAGCCTATTCGCTTTACAGTAGATTTTAAAGATGAATTTGCTACCATAAAAACCGTTCGGTAAAACCTTTTTAGCAGGAACATTTAAAAAATGCACATTGCCATTGTAGAAGACGATATAAATATGCGAAAATCCCTAGAAATTGCCCTAGGAGAGTATGAAGAATTTAAAATATCGAGCTACAAAAGTGCTTTGGATGCACTCAAAAAGATTGACACTAGTGTTGATTTAATCGTCACAGACATTAATATGCCAGGTATGGATGGTATCGAATTTATCAAAAAACTTGATGGGCTTTACGATATTATCGTTATCACAGGTAATGCAACGCTTAGCCGTGCCATTGAGTCGGTACGTTTGGGTGTCAAAGACTTTTTAACCAAACCCTTTGAGATTGAAACCCTTGTTGAAGCGATTAAACGACACGATAAAATTCGAAGCAAAGTGAAAGAGACCCCTGAAAAGATAGAAACACTCAAAGAGACCAGCAACGATTTTATCGCTACCTCACCTGCTTTAGATAAAGCACTCCTTATGGCACGAAAAGCCGCTAAAACAGATGTGAGCGTATTACTCTTAGGTGAAAGTGGTGTGGGGAAAGAGTTATTTGCGAATTATGTTCACAAAAACTCTCCACGTGCTAAGAACCCTTTTGTCGCCATTAATATGGCAGCCATTCCTGAAAATTTACTAGAAAGTGAACTTTTTGGTTATGAAAAAGGGGCATTTACAGATGCCACGACTGAGAAAAAAGGGTATTTTGAAGTTGCTCATGGGGGCACACTTTTTTTAGATGAAATTGGTGAAATGCCCATGATGCTTCAAGCCAAACTTCTACGTGTCATTCAAGAACGTGTGATGGTGCGTGTGGGTGGAACCAAAGAGATTCCGATTGATGTGCGCATTGTCTCCGCAACCAATGCAGATATTCAGAAAAATATCAAAGAAGGGCGTTTCCGTGAGGATTTGTATTATCGACTCAATACCATTCCTATCGAAATTCCTCCATTAAGACAACGTAAAGAGGAGATTATGCCTATTTGTGAGGTCATTTTAGGGAGGGTGATTCAAAAGTATGGTTTGCAAAAACGCTATTTTTCAGAAGAAGCCATCGAATCACTGATGCGTTATCCTTGGCCAGGAAATATTCGAGAACTCATCTCTGTCGTTGAAAGAGCTGTTATTCTAAGTGATGCGGAAGCTATCAGCAAAGAGGATCTTTTTTTAGAGAGTCGTCATAGTTATTGATAACATGTAACATAGACTTTTTTGATAACTTAATACCTTCATCCTATTAGGTTATTAAAAAAGTCTCATACAAAATAATAAGGTTAAACAATGAAAAAGTACAATGTAGCCATCGTTGGAGCTACGGGTGCCGTTGGGGAAGAGTTGGTTCGTGTTTTAGAAGAGGTAGATTTTCCAGTCAATACCCTCATACCTCTAGCAAGCCGTAAAAGTGTCGGTTTAGAGGTTGAACTAAAAGGCAAAACGTATAAAGTGCTAGAACTCACTGAAAAAGCATTTGAAGAGAATGATGTGGAAATCGCATTTTTTAGTGCGGGAGGTGACATTTCAGCACATTACGCTCCTTATGCAGCCGAAGCGGGTGCCGTTGTGATTGACAATACCAGCCATTTTAGAATGGACGCCGATGTTCCTTTGGTGGTTCCTGAATGCAATCCTGCGGATATTGAACAGTGGCAAAATAGAGGTATTATTGCCAACCCAAACTGTTCAACCATTCAAATGGTACAGGTTTTAAAACCTTTAGATGAGCTCTTTAACATTACCCGTGTCGATGTTGCAACCTATCAAGCAGTCAGCGGTGCTGGTAAAAATGGTATGGAAGAGTTAGTCAACCAAATGCAAGACTTTTTTGCTTTTAAACTTGACCAGTGTGAACCTAAAACTTTTGCGCATCAAATCGCTTTAAATGTTATTCCTCATATTGACGTTTTTATGGACAATGCTTACACGAAAGAAGAGATGAAAATGGTCAATGAAACCCAAAAAATCTTGGGTAAAAAAATGGAAATCAGTGCCACATGTGTGCGTGTTCCTGTTATGAGAAGCCACTCTGAGGCGATTACCATTCATTTTGAAAACGATGTCAATTTAGAAAAAGCTATCGAAGCTTTAAAAAACGCAGAAAATGTTGTTGTCATTGATAATCCAGAGAAAAAAGAGTATCCAATGCCTATTATCTCAACCGATACCAATGAAACCTATGTGGGAAGAATCCGTAAAGATATCAACCGTGACAACGTCCTTCATTTGTGGTGTGTCGCAGACCAGATTCGTGTGGGGGCTGCAACCAATGCGGTAAGAATCGCTCAAAAATGGATTCAATTAGAAGAAGAAAAATGATAGAGAAATGGTTTGAAAAAGGACTTTGGTCCAGTAGAATGGTAACGCTTCTGGCGGTTATTTTTAGTATCCTTTCTGCCTTTGCCCTTTTTCTACTCGCAAGTGCAGATTTGTACCACGTACTGACTCAAGTCTATGCTTATTTTTTTACAGGTCTGCATCCAGAAAATTTTCATGCGGATATTGTTGCAGAAATTATCGGTGCTGTTGATTTGTACTTGATTGCCGTTGTGCTTTTGATTTTTGGTTTTGGTATTTACGAACTCTTTATCTCTGATATTGATGTGGCAAAGGGCACAGGAGGCGACAAGATTTTGTATGTACGCTCCCTTGATGAGCTTAAAGACAAAATTGCCAAAGTCATTGTGATGGTTTTGGTCGTAAGCTTTTTTCAACGTGTTTTACATTCAGAATATAAAGATGCCCTAGAGATGCTCTACCTCTCTTTATCTATTTTAGCACTCTCTTTGGGACTCTATTTTTTACATAAAGGTGGAAAACACTGATGATTTTTGTTGATGCGTGTTTGGGTAAAAAAACACCCTATACTCCTGTTTGGATGATGCGACAAGCGGGACGTTATTTGCCAGAATATATGGAAGTAAGGGCACAAGCGGGTGATTTTCTCTCTTTGTGCAAAGACCCACAAAAAGCGTGTGAAGTGACCCTTCAACCTGTAGATATTTTAGGGGTTGATGCAGCTATTTTATTTAGTGATATTTTGGTTGTGCCTTTAGAAATGGGAATGGAACTTCAGTTTTTAAAAGGCGAAGGTCCTGTTTTTTCACATCCGATTAAAAATCAAGCTGACCTTGATGCGCTCGATGTTCAAAAAGCAATCAATGGTTTAGAGTATGTGTATGAGACGATTCGCTTAATTCGAGGCAAACTCGCAGCCGATAAAGCACTGATTGGTTTTTGTGGTGCGCCGTGGACACTTGCGACCTATATGATTGAAGGGCAAGGAACGAAGACGTACGCTTTAGTGAAAAAACTCATTTATACCAATCCTTCGTTTATGCATGCTTTACTCAGTAAAGTCACAGAGGTCTTAAAAGGCTATATGGAGCGTCAGATTCAAAGTGGTGCAGACGTCGTGATGATTTTTGACTCATGGGCAGCGGCACTTGAGGAAAGTGCTTACTTTGAATTTAGCTGGGCGTATATGAAAGAGATAAGCGCTTATCTTAAAGGCAAGTATCCCCATGTCCCTGTGATTTTATTTCCTAAAGGCATTAGTGGATATCTTGATAAGATTGATGGTGAGTTTGATGTTTTTGGGGTTGATTGGTCAACGCCAATGGAATTAGCTAAAGAGAAATTAGGGCATAAATATGTCCTTCAAGGCAATATGGAACCAACCCGTCTTTATAGCAAAGAGGCGATTGATGCGGGTATTTCACACATTGTCTCGGTCATGAAAAATGAACGTCATGTCTTCAACTTAGGGCATGGTATTTTGCCTGATATTCCTGTTGAAAACGCCAAATATTTTATTCAGCAGGTTCAATCTCGCACAAAACTCTAATCTTTTGCCCTCATGAAGAGGGCAACCTCTTTTTACATGTAAGGATTTTTCTATGAGCTCTCTTATCTTTGGACCCATTACTTCTAGGCGTTTTGGACAATCGTTGGGTATTGATTTAAGCCCTGATAGGAAACAGTGCAATTTTGATTGTCTTTACTGTGAACTTAAAGGGGCAAAAACAGTCGATACTGCCACCAATAGCCCTTCTGTTCAAGAGATTATGGATGCGCTAAAGATTGCTTTGCAAAAACACCATACGATTGATGTCATTACATTAACTGCCAATGGTGAACCAACCTTATATCCCTATTTGGGTGAATTAATTGATGCAATCATTCCGATTAAAAAAGAGCATAAACTGCTCATTCTCTCCAATGGCTCAACGATTGATAAACCTGCCATTCAAACTATGCTATCAAAACTCGATATCGTCAAACTCTCTTTGGATTGTGTACATCCAAAATGTTTTAAAAAACTCGATCGTCCTCATAAAGGGATTTACATTGAGACTATTATTGAGGGAATGAAGGCTTTTCGAAAAATCTATCACGGTGAATTGGTGATTGAAATTTTGGTTGTTCAAGGCTTAAACGATACAACTGAGGCATTCGAAGCGCTCCACAAAGTTCTCCAAGAAATTCAGCCTGATCGCATTGATGTAGGAACGATTGACCGTCCTCCTGCGTATGACGTCAAAGGTGTCAGTATGGAGCGGTTGATTGAATTAGCAGGGCTATTAAAAGATTTACATGTAACGATTGCTTATAAAAAAAATTATATTGCCGAAAAACGTCATTTTTCTCCCGAAGAGATTATAGCCCTTCTCAAACGTAGACCGCAAAGCTTTGAAGATATCGCCCTTTGTTTTGATGAACAAAGTCTTCAAAACCTTCAAGACTTAGTTGCTCAGAATGTTTTACATGTAAAGAATATCGCAGGGGTAGATTTTTATAAAGTCGTATAGACTTCTTGCAAAACTCATTTTGCAAGAAGGAAAAGCACCAAGGGTGTACGGTCTTTTGGGCTAAGAAAACTTAGTGTTAACGTAGTCTTTAGAGCTTTGCTTTAAAGGCGTGTTAAGAGTTCTGCAAGAACTCTTATAAAGAAGAGTGGGTGAAATCACCCACTTTATATTTTAAACAAGAAGAGCTTGCGCTTTTTTGTACTGAATGCGCTGATTGAAATAGATAAATCCATAGATGCCAAGACCAATGAGATAAGAGATATAATGACTAGGCAATCCAAGTTTGACAGCCATCAATTTAGGCAACATTAAAAATGGAATCACCACAATTAAGCTTATTCGTTCAATCATGTTTACTTTTCTTAAAATAAATCCCTGTGTCGCCGAAGTGAAAGCAAACATACCCAAAATTGCACCACCAAAAATAAGAGCAATTTCGAAAGGATTGGTAATCCACTGCCATTTTGAAGCATCATTAGGATCTTCTGGATCAACGCCACCAATGAGTAAAAGCTCATTGTTAAAGAAGAACATAAACGGCAAGATAGCTGTTCGAATATCGTAAATAAACGACTGAATACCCGTAATAATAGGATCACTCTTTGCAATCGCCGCAGAAGCATAAGCCGCCATTCCCACAGGTGGCGTGTCATCGGCTAAAATACCAAAATAAAAAACAAACATATGCGCCGCAATCGTAGGAATCAAATAACCACTATTGCCTGCTAATTCCATGATAATTGGTGCGGTTAAGGCTGCCATAACAATATAATTGGCAGTTGTTGGAAGCCCCATACCCAGAACCAATGAAACAAATGCTGTTAAGAAAAGAACCCCTAAGATGTAACCTCCAGAGAGATTATCAATCACCTCAGCAAGAACCAAACCAATTCCTGTGAGTGTTACAGACCCTACGATGATACCTGCAACTGCCGTTGCAACGGCGATAGAGACCATATTTTTACCACCCGCAACCATACCATTTCCAATATCAGCAAAACCTTCCATCACAAGAGGAAGGGTTATTTTTTCTTTATTTAAGTAAGCTTTAAATGGTTTTTGAACGACCATAATAATCATCAAAAACATAATGGCACTAAACGCCGCACTTTGTGCTGATTGTCGTAAAACAATAAGTGTATAGACCAAGAAAAAGATAGGAATCAGATAGTGAATACCTCGAATAAAAATAGGCCATGTACGACCCAAGGTACTAGAATCTTCTCCTTTTAAGCCATGTTTTTTGGCTTCAATATGCACAATATAAAAAAGTGCCGCATAACAGGTAAAAGCAGGGATAAACGCCGCAAAAACGATATCCGTATAATCTAATCCTAAAAACTCTGCCATAATAAATGCCGCAGCACCCATAATAGGAGGCATCAACTGACCATTAACCGAAGCTGCCGTCTCAACCGCTGCTGCTTTGTGTGAACTAAACCCAAGACGCTTCATCAGAGGAATTGTAAATGTTCCTACCGTTACCGTATTGGCAATAGAAGAGCCTGAAATCATACCAAACATACCCGAAGCCGCAACCGCTGCTTTAGCAGGACCTCCATCGTATTTACCCAAAATCGTATAAGAAACTTTAATAAAATATTCACCTGCCCCTGCTTTATCCAGTAAAGAACCAAACAAAACAAATAAAAAGACAAAACTTGCACTCACACCCAATGGTACACCAAAAATACCCTCGGTGGTTAACACCATTTGTCCCATCATTTTATTGATACTTGCACCTTTGTGTGCAATCATATCGGGTAGATAAGGACCAAAATAATCATACAGTAAAAAAACAACCGCCGCTAGCATCAATGGAAGCCCCATAACTCTTCTGGATGCTTCAAGTACGACTAAAATAGTGACAATTCCCACGATAATATCTGTCTGTGTCCACGCACCCGAACGCATTGCCAGATCTCTATAGGCATACCATTGGTATAAAACAGCAGCAATACCTACCAACATAATGACAAAATCGTACCATGTAATAACCGATTGAAGTTTAATACTTTTGCTCATCGCATGCATTGAAAAAGCTAACGCAATACCAAAAGCCAAGTGAATTGCTCTTACATGAGCACTGTTTCCTGGATCGATGACGATATAAAGTTGATATAAAGACCAGCAAAAAGCAATCGCAGCGACAAACCAATATTGCCATGTTGTGCTTTCAAAATCTCTGTGCCCTTCAAATTCACTGATGAGTTTCGCATCATCCAGTCGTTCTTCAAGTGTTTTCACGCATTAACCCTTTAATATGACTCTGTAAGGCCTTGAATTCAAAGCCTTACATGTAAAAAATTATTTTAAAATTCCAGCCTCTTTAAATGCTCTAATCGCACCTGGATGCTGAGGAATACTTAACCCTTCTAACAAACTCTCTTTGGTGATTGTTTTATACGAAGGATGGAGTTCTTTGAATTTTTCAAAATTGTCTAAAATGGTTTTCACCACTTGATACACCACTTCATCTTTAACTTTAGTACTTGTGACAAGAACCGCTTTCACACCAATACTTGGAACATCATTCGGAACACCTTTATAGTAAGAACCTGAGATGATTCCTTTGGCGTAATAAGGATATTTTTTCAACAATACGTCAATTTGTGGACCATCGATAGGTACAATGCTGATATCGACAGAGTTTGCCGCATCTTTGATGTTCGCTGTTGGATGTCCTGCAACAAAGAAATAACCATCAATATGATTGTCTTGAAGCATTGTAGGACCTTCGCTTACTTTTAACTCATTTGCCAATGCAAGATCAGATGCTTTAATACCAAACGCTTCAAATACCAAATCTGCTGTCATATGCGTGCCCGAACCGGGGGAGTCTAAATTAATCTTTTTACCTTTTAAATCAGTGATACTCTTAATCCCTGATTTTTGACTCACAACAAGCGCAAGCAATTCTGGATAGATTGCTATGGCACTTCGAAGCTCAGGAACTGCCGCAGCACCTTGAAACTTACCCTCGCCTTTAAAAGCCTGATACGCTGTATCACTTTGCGAAATACCAAAATCAAGCTCACCCGCTTTGATGGTATTGACATTGTAAACAGAACCACCTGTGGATTCCACAGAACAACGAATGTTGGTCTCTTTTTTGTTTTTATTGACCATTTGACAAATCGCACCACCCGTTGGATAATACGTACCTGTGACACTTCCTGTACCAATGGTAATAAATTCAGCAGCCACCATCGGAACACTGAGTGCCCCCGCAAGTGTTAATAGAGCAAGTTTCCTTTTCATAATAACTCCTTATTAGTGTAGGTTATAATCGTACTATGTTTTGACTGACTTTTCCTTGAATGAAATGATGTAAAAATAAGCAATCGCACTTTTTTTTATATTTTTTGATTTATCTCTTGACAATCAAATATTTTTTTACTATAATTTCGACCTCTTAACAGATTAAGTGTTCCGAATTAGCTCAGCGGTAGAGTAGGTGACTGTTAATCACTTGGTCGCTGGTTCGAATCCAGCATTCGGAGCCACTCTTTTTTAATCCCCTAAAATATTTACCATTTTTAATTGAGTCTATTTCATAATGATATTTTTACATGTAACAATGTTTACTCTGATTCTAAGAGACGAGAAAGCGTAATAAACTGATACCCCTCATCAATTTCCAATGAAAAAGAGTTACCAAACGCACTCTTCTCCTCTTTAACATCTAAAATAATTTGACAATACCGAAAATATTCAAATTGATCAGGATCTATAAAAAATTCACATCCGCCCACTTCTCCAAGCTTTACATTGCGAGAAGGAACATGAAAATCTTTTTTTTCATAACACATCGGAGCCGTACCATCGCAACAGCCACCACTTTGGTTAAAAACCAGTTCGCCATACTCTTTTTTGAGTCGTTCAATCACTTTTAGCGCTTCAGGTGTCGCCACCACTCTTTGCAATGCCATAAAGACTCCTTATGAAAAAAAGCACGGGAAAGCCCGTGCCGTTGGTATTAAAAAAATCCTAAAGGTTTTTGGGTAAAAGAGGTTAAGATATTTTTAGTGTGACGATACGCATTGAGCATCATCATATGGGTTTCTCGCCCAATACCTGATTTTTTATACCCTCCAAACGAGGCATGAGAAGGATAGAGATGATAGCAATTCACCCACACACGACCCGCTTCAATGCCACGTGACATACGGTGGATTTCATGCATATCCCTAGACCAAACGCCTGAGCCTAAACCATAAATGGTGTCATTGGCAATAGAGAGAGCTTCTGCCTCATCTTTAAATGTGGTAACACAAAGCACTGGTCCAAAAATCTCTTCTTGGAAAATGCGCATTTTATTGTGCCCTTTAAAGATGGTGGGCTGAATGTAATTTCCTTTGGGATAAGTTTTGTTTTCATAGGCTTCACCACCGATTAAACACTGCGCCCCCTCTTCTTTTCCAATGCGAATGTACTCCAAAATTTTCTCTTTTTGATTAAGTGAGGCTTGTGCCCCCATTCTTGTGGTTGCATCCAAAGGATTCTCTTGACTAATCGCTTTAACTCTCTCCAAAACCCGTTTCATAAAAGGCTCATAAATAGACTCATGTATCAGTGCACGTGATGGGCATGTGCACACTTCGCCGCTGTTAAACGCAAATAAAACAAGTCCTTCAATCGCTTTATCCAAAAAGTCATCATCGTGTGCCATCACAGAGGGAAAGAAAATATTGGGTGATTTACCTCCTAACTCAAGGGTTGAAGGAATGATATTTTCAGTAGCATACTGCATAATCAGCTGACCCGTGGTTGTCTCTCCTGTAAAGCCTACTTTTTTAATGTCAGGGTGGGTGGAGAGATGTTTACCGATTTTTCCACCTGCACCGTTGATGACATTGATCACCCCTTTGGGCAAGACCTCTTGAATCGTCTCCATCAAAAGTAAAATAGATAAAGGTGTCGCACTCGCAGGTTTAATCACCACGCAGTTTCCAGCAGCCAAAGCTGGAGCAATCTTCCATGCCGCCATTAAAAGTGGAAAATTCCACGGAATAATTTGCGCAACAACACCCAGTGGCTCATAAACCTCTTGTGAGATGGTATTTTCATCCAAATCTGCCACGCTTCCTGCTTCACTACGAATCACTGAGGCAAAGTAGCGAAAATGATCGACCACCAAAGGCAAATCTGCTGCTAAAGTTTCACGAACAGCCTTTCCATTATCTAAGGTTTCAGAAATCGCTAAAAACTCTAAATTTGCCTCTATTTTATCGGCAATCTTATTGAGCATGTCACTTCTTTGAATGACTGAAAAATGTTTATAGCTCTCAAATGCCTTCTTTGCGGCTGCCACGGCAGCATCAACATCGGCCGTACTTGAGCGAGGAATCTTCGTTAAAAGTTCTCCATCGACAGGAGAAAGATTGTCAAAATACTCACCATTGATAGGAGCAATCCACTCACCCCCAATAAAATTCTCATACTGTGATTGATAGACGGGTTTACTGTACACCATAAAAGCCACCTTTCCTTAAGTAGATTCGGATAATTTTTATCCGTGAAAAACTTTATTCCATAAATCTTTAACAAGCGAAACAAAAGAAAAATTAACTCTCTTTTTTAATTTTTAACCATTTTCTTATATGTAATACAGAAGATTTTGTTATACTTTTCTCTTTTATTGAAAAAGGGATTTTGACCATGAAACAGCACACACAGGCTTCAAAGAGGTTCTTAAATACACAAGATTATAAAACGCTCTCCCTTTCTGCTTTTGGTGGAGCACTGGAATTTTATGATTTTATTATTTTTGTCTTTTTCTCAAAAGTGATTGGCTCACTTTTTTTTCCTACTGATATGCCTATTTGGCTTAGCCAACTTCAAACCTTTGGTATCTTTGCCGCTGGTTATTTAGCACGTCCTTTTGGTGGTGTTGTGATGGCGCACTTTGGCGATTTGTTTGGCAGAAAACGTATGTTTACCTTTAGTATTCTTCTCATGGCAGTGCCTACCTTGCTCATTGGTTGTTTACCAACCTATGCTGAACTGGGTTACATTGCGCCTGTTTTACTGTTGATTTTACGTATTTCTCAAGGCTTAGCTGTGGGTGGTGAAATTCCAGGAGCGTGGACATTTGTCGCAGAACATGTTCCTAAAGATAAAGTAGGACTTGCGTGTGGAACGCTGACTTCAGGATTGACACTGGGGATTTTATTGGGTTCATTGGTTTCTATCATGATGCAAAGCAATTTTAATGCTCAGGAGATGCACGATTGGGCGTGGAGAATTCCTTTTATTATGGGTGGTATCTTCGGCTTTATTGCGATGTATTTAAGACGTTGGCTTAAAGAGACACCTATTTTTCTTGAGATGCAAAAGCGTACTAAACAAGAGGAGTCTAAAAAGCTTCCTGTGTGGAATGTCCTATCGCATCATCTCCCACAAACCATCCTTTCTATCTTACTCACATGGGTACTCTCTGCTGGGATCATGGTGATTATCGTGACTGCACACGTTTATCTGCAAGGACAGTTTCACTTTGAAGAAATGGATGTTTCTTTTTCACGTCTTTTAGCCACAGCGGCTTTAGCATTGGGCTGTGTTTTTTATGGCTATCTAGCCGATAAATTTTCCATTGGCAAAGTGATTTTATGGGGCTGTGTTTTCGTTATTTTAGCCACTATTCTCTTCTTCTTCACCCTCTCTTTTGGTGTCACATTTTTATACCTTGCTTATCCTATTGTCGGTTTTAGCATTGGTATTGTGGGTGCATTTCCTTACTATATGGTGAGAGCCTTCCCTGCGAAAGTACGTTACAGCGGTGTCGCATTTTCGTTTAATATCTCTTATGCGATTACAGGGGCTTTAACCTCATTTCTCATTCCTATTTTGGCGAATTTCTTTAACAAATACGCTGCAGGATTGTACGTCATGGCTGTTTATGTTTTAGGTGCGTTGATTGGCTGGTACTTGATGGCTAAGAATGTAGAAGAAACACTCTGCGAGGATATTTAAAAGGCTTTACATGTAAAGCCTTTTAAATAAAGGATAAAGGGGACAGTTTCCATTTATTCATTTATTCAAAAAGGAGTTTCGATGCGTTTGGTTCGAGGCGAAACGATGGTTTTAGTGGTTGATATTCAAGAGCGTTTGATGGTACACATGGATAATCATGAAGAATTAGAAGCCAATATGAATAAATTATTACAAGGTGTAACACTTTTTGATATGCCGTTATTTCTCAATGAACAGTATCCTCAAGGTTTAGGTCATACGATTTCAAGCCTTAGGGAGCAACTACCACACAAGGAAGTGTTTGAGAAAGTAACGTTTAGTTGTTGCCAAAACGCTTCTTTGCATGAAGCATTGCTTACATGTAAGAAAAAAAGTGCCATCGTCTTTGGCATAGAGACGCATGTATGTGTGATGCAGACGTGTTTGGATTTGGTGCAGATGGGCATACAACCTTTTTTGGTCGTGGACTGTTCGGGTTCACGCAAACGGGCTGACCACGAAATCGCCCTTCATCGTATGGTACAAGCAGGTGTCATTCCCATGACGTATGAGTCCGTGTTGTTTGAGTTGTGTGATAGCGCTAAAGACCCTGTTTTTAAAGCAATGAGTCAGATAGTGAAGTAAAATTAAACGATTTTGAAAAAAATAAAGAAAATAAAGAGACAATAAAGGGGACGAGGCTACTTTTTTACATGTAAAGCCTTTATCCCTCTTTCGCATCGGCTAATACAAGGGCAAATAGCACATGCACACCCAGCTCTTGCAGTGCCTTATGCGCCTCTTTTAAGGTGGAGCCTGTGGTAATGATGTCATCAATCAAAATGACATCCATTCCCTCTTTACATGTAATCCTAAAATCCCGTTTATTTGCCTCTCGAAACGCTCGGCTTTTTCCCGAATAGCTCTTATGATTTTGCGCTCTTAAACTTCCATACAGGGGTGTGAGATAGGGCTTGGTTGCCTTGGCTAAAATGGCGCTATGTGAATAACCGTGTCTTATATGATCATCAATGGGGAGCGCATATATGCCTTTGGGCAATTCAAAGGTTTTGAGAAATTCATAAAAAGTATGACGTCCTAATTGAGCAAAAATCTTTGCACCCACAAAGGTATGCTTGGTATGTAGTAAGGGAGCAATATCGCTGTAACGATAAAAAGAGTAAACCCGAAGCCCATCTTTGAGGATTCTAAAAGCAGGTGTTGGCGTTAAAAAAGTTGAGAGACAGGTTTTACAAAGCGGTTGCCAACTGAGCTTTAAACACAGATGGCAACGCATGATTAGTCAATTTTAAGAATGGTTAAAAAGGCTTCTTGAGGGAGCTGAACTTTTCCAATGGATTTCATTCGCTTCTTTCCCTCTTTTTGTTTTTCTAAGAGTTTACGCTTTCTGGTAATGTCACCACCGTAACATTTAGCAGTCACATTTTTACCCATAGATTTAACGGTTTCTCGTGCAATGACTTTGGTACCAATGCTGGCTTGAATCGCCACTTCAAACAGTTGTCGTGGAACGATCTCTTTCATCGCTTTAACAAAATCACGACCTCTGCTTTGTGCACTCACACGTGGTACGATGATAGAAAGTGCATCCACAGGCTCACCAGCAACGAGTAAATCAAGCTTCACCAAATCACCGACTTGATACCCAATCGGTTCATAATCAAAGCTAGCATAGCCTTTGGAGACGGATTTGAGTTTGTCGTAAAAGTCCATCACGATTTCATTGAGGGGAATTTCGTATTCTAAAAGTACACGCTCAGGGCTTAAATAATCCATCTTTTTTTGAATACCCCGTTTGTTGTTCATCAAAATGATGATATTCCCTAAAAACTCCGTCGGTGTTAAAACTGTTGCTTTCACATACGGCTCAGAAATCTCTTCAAATTCATTGACGGGTGGAAGTTGGCTTGGATTTTGAATATCAAGCACTTCCCCTTTTGTTGTTTTAACTTTATAGGTAACCGTTGGCGCAGTGGCAATCAAATCAAGATCAAACTCTCGCTCCAATCGCTCTTTAATGACTTCCATATGCAAAAGTCCCAAAAAGCCAACCCGAAAACCAAAGCCAAGTGCGGCAGATGTTTCAGGCTCATACGAAATGCTTGAGTCATTGAGTTTAAGCTTGTCTAATGCATCTCTAAGTTCTTCAAATTTATCGGTTTCAATGGGGTAAAGTCCCGCAAAAACAAACTGTTTGACTTCTTTAAAGCCTCCAACTGCTTCAGCGGTTTTGTTGTGATTATCCGTAATGGTATCACCAACACGAACATCCCCTACGTTTTTAAGACCCAAAACCACAATGCCCACTTCACCTGTTCTAATTTCCATTGTTTTTTGCATCGCTAAAGGGTGCGGATACATCAAGTTTAAGACTTCGTGTTTTTTACCTGTACCCATAACATAGACTTCTTGCCCTTTTTTAATGGAGCCATCATACACACGTACAAGGGCGAGTGCACCCAAATAGTTGTCAAACCAACTATCATAAATCAGCGCTTTGGTTGGAGCATTCTCATCGCCCGTGGGAGCTGGGATTTTATCGACCAATGTATCAAGAAGTTCTCTAATCCCAATACCACTTTTAGCACTGACACTGAGTGCTTCAGAACAATCAAGCCCAATCGTATGCTCAATCTCATCTTTCACTCGATCAGGATCAGCAGCAGGAAGGTCGATTTTATTGAGCACGGGGATAATTTCTAGGTTATTTTCAAGGGCAATATAGACATTGGCAATCGTTTGTGCTTCCACACCTTGAGAGGCATCAACGACCAAAAGTGCACCATCGCTGGAGGCTAAAGAACGACTCACTTCATAGGAAAAATCGACGTGACCTGGGGTGTCGATGAGATTAAGAATATACGGCTGTCCATCTTTAACGTACGTCAAACGAACACTTTGCGCTTTGATGGTAATGCCACGCTCTTTTTCGATGTCCATGGTATCCATCATCTGTGCGGTCATTTCACGCGCACTCACCGCACCACACTCTTGAATGAGACGATCTGCTAACGTGCTCTTACCATGGTCAATATGCGCAATAATTGAGAAATTTCGAATATGTTTCTGCATTAGATAAAGAGTCCATTGACGCTTTCATTGTGATAGACACGACGAATCACTTCAGCAAAAACAGGGGCAACACTAAGGACTTTAATTCTCTCATTCGCTTCTTTTAACGGAATAGTGTCAGTGACAACCAATTCGTCCAATTCACCTTTTGCCAAACGCTCATACGCAGGACCACTTAAAACCGCATGGGTACAACACGCCATAACACTGGTTGCCCCTTTTTTCTTTAACACTTCAGCCGCTTTCACAATGGTTCCAGCCGTATCAATCATATCATCCACTAAAATAACATCTTTGCCACTCACATCACCAATGATATTCATCACTTCAGATTCATTAGCCTTTTCACGACGCTTATCGACAATGACCATATCCACGCCTAAAAGTTTTGCGAAACTTCTAGCCCTTGCAACGCCGCCAATATCAGGACTTGCAATAATAGGATTTTTAAGATTTTTCGCTTTAACGTAGTCATTAAAAACGATAGAACCATACAAATTATCCACAGGAATATCAAAAAAGCCTTGAATTTGTCCCGCATGCAAATCAATCGTTACCACACGGTCAATCCCCGCTGTTTGCATCATATTGGCAACCAATTTTGCCGTAATAGGAACCCTAGGAGCAGCTTTTCTATCTTGTCTTGCGTATCCAAAGTAAGGAACAACAGCGGTAATGCTATTGGCTGAACTTCGTCTGAGAGCATCTGTTAAAATTAACAACTCCATCAAGTTAATATTAGCAGGTGCACACGTTGACTGAATAATAAACACATCTTTTCCACGTACACTCTCACTCACTTGAACACTGATTTCACCATCGCTAAAACGCTTAATTTCAGCTGCCGAAAGAGGCAAAGAAAGATGTTTAGCCACTCTTTTTGCAAACTCTGGATTTGCCGTTCCTGCAAAGACTTTATAGCCTCTCATAATCATATTTCCTTTACATTAAATAATGCTTTATTCTACCGCATAGGGACTTAAGTGAGCGTTAATACTTTTTTAATCCTAAAGTGCCATAATGTCAAAAGAGCTTTTAGGAGGCTTCTTATGAACAGTTTACGTCGTTTTATTTCACTCTCACTTTTATTCTCTTTTTTTATCATGAGCTATACGGGCATTGTCCTTTTTTTAGCACCCAAAGGAAGAGTTGCCAACGCAACGCATTGGGAGCTTTTTGGATTGGAAAAAACAGAGTTTTCTGCTTTACATGTAAGCTTTATGCTTCTTTTTTTAGTCGGTATGTTTCTTCATATTTACCTTAATTACAAAGCGTTATTCAGCTATTTTAGAAACAAAATCAGAGAGTTTTCACTTTTAACCAAAGAGTTTCTCTTAGCTCTTGGAATCACCCTCTTCTTTCTCATAGGAACGCTCTATCAGTGGATTCCTTTTAGCACTTTTTTGACCTTTCAAGAAAATCTTAAAGCCTCGTGGGAGCAGCCTCAAACCCGTATAGAACCTCAAAAAAAGCTCTCTTTTGAGGGCGGTGGCTTTGGAAAACTAAGCCTAAAAGAAGCAAGCATTCAACATGCGTTTGAACTTCAAACTGCTTTGATATTCTTTGAAGAACAAGGGGTTCCTGCCACAGAAACTTCTACCCTTAAAGAACTTGGAGAATCGTTACATGTAAAACCCTCTCAGCTTTTAAATACACTCAAAACATCTCAAAAAAAGGAGTTAAAATGAGAAAAATCTGTCTGTTACTCGCATTCGTAGGTCTCTTAAATGCGGCCAATACCTCAAGAGGTCCTGTGGCTTTTGAAGCTTATGATACCAACAAAGATAACATCATCACGCAAGAGGAGTTTCAAAGTGTAAAAAATGAGCGGATGAGTGCAAAGGCTGAAGCCAATATGCCGATGCGAAATGCCATCAACTCTCCAGAATTTGGCGTTTTTGATGCCAATAAAGATGGAAAAATTACCAAAGATGAGTATCAAAAAGGACAACTAGAACGTAGACAAGAAAGAGGTGGAAAAGGTAGACAATAGCCTTTACATGTAAAAAAGGCGAATTGATTTTCGCCTTTTTTTACGCACGACTGGAGATAAAAATTCCTAAAACAATAAGAGCAAGTCCTAACACTTTGTAGAGGGTAACACTCTCTGAAAACAAAAAGACTGAAGAGATAAAAACCACCACAAACGTCAACCCCATAAACGGATAGGCGTAGCTCAGCTCAAACTTTGTCATCGCCGCCATCCAGCACAATGAGGCTACAAAAGCGGAGACAAAGCCACTTAAAATAAATGGGTCTAAAAACAGTTTCAATAAAAAAACTATTTTTTCAAGCGTTTCCTCAGGCAAATGCCCATAGTTTGGAATACGCCACTTAATCACTAACTGCCCATACACGGTAAAAAAAATCGTTCCAAAAATGTATAAATGCGCCATTAGCACTCGCTCCATTTGATTAAAATTTCGCACACCGCATCAATTTCTTCAAGGCTAATGCCATAATAAAGGGGCAAACGAACCAATCGTTCACTCTCTTTGGTCGTATAGACATCTTCACCAACCATACGACCGTATTTAAGTCCTGCTGGAGCACTGTGCAAAGGAAGATAATGAAAAACAGCGCCAATATTTGCTTCTTTGAATTTCTCTAAAAGTGCGGTTCGCTCTTCTAAATCTTTGACTTTAAAATAGAACATATGCGCATTATGCACACATCCCTCTGGTATATGTGCCAATTCAATGAACCCTTTTTTCTCCAAAGGCTCAAGCCTGTCATAGTACGCTTTCCATGCATTTAGACGGTGTTCTTGTATCAACTCAGCTTTTTCAAGTTGCCCCCAAAGATAAGCCGCTTGAAGCTCACTGGGCAGATAACTGCTACCTATATCCATCCAACCGTATTTATCGACCATACCTCTAAAAAACTGACTGCGATTGGTTCCTTTTTCACGAATAATCTCCGCACGATGGACAAACTGTTCATCGTTAATGAGTAATAATCCACCTTCACCGCCGCTGGTCACATTTTTGGTTTCGTGAAAACTAAACGCACCTAAATGCCCGATGGTTCCTAAAGGCTTACCCTTATAGGTTGCTTCAAAACCTTGTGCCGCATCTTCAACCACAAAGAGGTTGTGACGTAAGGCAATCTCCATAATCACATCCATCTCACACCCAACACCCGCATAATGCACAGGCACAATCGCTCTTGTTTTAGGCGTAATCGCCGCTTCAATTAAACGCTCATCAATGTTCATGGTTTCAGGTCGAATATCTACAAAAACAATTTTTGCCCCACGGAGCGCAAATGCATCAGCAGTGCTCACAAAGGTGTAGCTTGGCATAATGACCTCATCACCCTCTTTAATGTCCAAAAGCAAAGCCGCCATTTCAAGTGCGTGCGTGCATGAAGGCGTTAAAAGCGTTTTCGCACAACCATAGCGCTTTTCAAACCATGCTTGACACGCTTTACCAAAAGTGCCGTCTCCTGACATTTTTACACTATTCATCGCTTCTAAAACGTACTTATCTTCGTTGCCTGTTCGAGGCGGTTTATTGAAATGTATCATTGTTTATTTTCCTGTACTTTTAAGAAAATGTTTGGCGTTTTCGCCCTCATTTAAAATTAAATCTATCACACTCACCCCATGCTCAAAGGGAGGAAACAGTTGGTGATACTCAGCATACCCACTATAATCCATCCACTCCACGCCAATCCCTGCTTTTTCAAAAATGGACTCATCCAAATAATCACGTGCGGCTGGACCACTCAAATAGGTCGTTGCCCCTAATTCTTGACACAATGCCAACAGTCTTTCACTTTTGCCCTCCGCTAAAACAAACTCTCTGGAGTCTCGAATTTTTGTTTTAATCTCAAGCATTTTGCACAATGCATCAATAAAATAACGATTAATCTCGCTAATATGTGTCTGTGTCGCTCCTGCGTACAGCGCTTCAAACTGCTCTTTGTAGGCTTTAAAAAAGGGCGCCTTAGCATAACTTTGCGCAATGCTTTTCCAATGATTCACATGCCACTTAGCATCGGTTATCATCGTCTCATTGATTTTTTGATGCAAACTCTCCTGCCGCACAGCAATACTGAGCCACTGCAAACCATTTTGGGTTTTAATCTTATTGCGGTTACGCCAATCATTTTTCGTGTATTGCATATCATCGTACAATACAAACTCATCCACACTGCCAATAATGTCAAAATACCCCTTCCACGGGATATAATTTGACTGTAAAATTGCTACTTTTTTCATAAATTAATTGTCTCTTGAATAATATAAAGGGGGCGTCTTTTCACCTCATCAAAAATCTTGCCAATGTAAAGCCCTACAATGCCAATAATGGCAAATAAAAGACCAAACATAAAGAACATTGACACCATTAAACTCGTCCAACCCTCAGTGGCAGTGCCATAAAGAAAGTAACGCAAAACTAACCAGCACGCATACACCAAACTGCCTAACGCAATAAAAAAACCTAATTGAATCGAGAGGCGAAGGGGTTTGTTCGAATGCGATACAATCGAATCAATCGCTAAACGAATCAATTTTGAAAGATTATAAGACGAACTGCCATAAACCCTTGCCGCATGTTCGATATCAATTTCGATTTTTTTAAATCCCACCATTTGTGCAAAGAGTAAAAAGTCACGGCTATGCTCACGGTAACGATTAATCGTTTCAATCACTTTATGGGAGTAAATACCAAAATTAGCAATCGAATTATCATGCTTACTATCGGTAAAATAGTCCAACACTCTATTAAACGCACGAGAACCTAACCGTTTAAAAAAGCTATCCTGCCTCTCTACACGTCTGCCAAACACAATATCATAACCATCACGTGCCGTGTTGTAAAGCTTGATAATCTCTTCAGGCTTATCTTGCAAATCACAATCCATCACCACCACCCACTCGCCTTTGGCATGATCCAATCCTGCTGTGATAGCATAATGCTGACCAAAGTTACGGGAGAGATTAATTCCTTTAACCCTTTCATCCCGTGCGCACAGCATCACAATGCGCTCCCACGAACCTTGTGGACAGGCATCGTTCACAAAAATAATTTCAAATTGATTGCTAATCTGAGAAAGCGTTTCGACTAAGCGCTCATATAACTCAAAAAGCGACTCTTTGCAGCCATAAACGGGAGAAACCACACTTATTTTCACTGACTCCAAGGTATATACCCTTTACATGTAAAGATTAAGAAGGCGTTATTATACGCTTTTTCTTTGGTGGTTTTGCTGTTTTCTTCTCATAGAGTGGATTTTTTTCAAAAATAAAAATCGTGTATTTGCCATAGGTAAATGAATCAATAAAATCAGGCATATTGGACGCTTTAATCCCCTCTTGAAAAACTTCACAATTTTTCTCATCGGTGACAAAAAAGACTTTACCCGCTGTGGAGTCTTTTTGATACCAACGGTCATTGGAGAGCCAGTGCTCTAGTTTAATTCCCTCTTTACTCATAATAATCGGGCGAATATCCACTTCACTGTCACTAAAGACGGTATAAATATGTGAATCCCAATACGTAGCATAACCAAAGTGAAGCCCACGACTACGAAGTTCTTCGACAAAAGCAATGCGTTCATCCACCAAAGCTCTCCACTCCTTAGGCGAGATATACTGCCACGACGTACCAAGGGCTAGTATAAAGCAGAGAGAAACTAAGAGTTTGACAAACAGAGCGTAAAAACGCCACATCATCACATTACAAACTAAAATCATCATGAGAAAAGGAGAGATATAACGAATATTATTACGTGCTGCCCAAGCATGTTCATGCAAACCTGTGGTCGCATACAAAACAAAAATCAACGCAAATCCCACATACGAAAAGAGTACAAAAAAACGCTCCGTAGCGCTCATTTGGAAAAAAGAACCTTTTACATGTAAGAATGGAAGGAGCAAGACCATAGGGTAGAGAAAAAACTTTAAAAGCGCAATACCTCCCTCAAGGGATGCGGCAGGTACATTATTTCCCCACTCTGCACCAATAAAATTAAAAAGTCCTAAAAAAGCGTGTGCCACATGCACAGGCAAACGCTCAAGCCCAATTAACGCTGCTTGATTCGCTCCTCCCGCCACTTTTAAATTCTCTAAAAGGCTTTGGTGTGCCACAATACCTATCGCCATCACTGCTAACGCAAAGAGAATAATAAGAATACGTTTAAGAGAACGTAAGCGCTTTAAGACACCCTGAAATGTTTTTAACGAATCTTTTGCCAAATAAAGGCTAAGACCCAACGCGCCTAAAAAAGGAATCACATAATAGACAAAAAAACGAACAGGATTGGCAAGAACCAGTAGATAAAGCAGTGCCATAAAAAAGATAAAGGCTTTAATTTGTGTCGCAACACTGAGCACATGAGGGCTCAATTTTCTAAAAATAAACATAAACGCTATCATAAACAAAAAGTACCATGTATAGGCCGCTTCTCCATAAAGTTCTCGCAGATACATTGGCGAATAACCCACGCACACGACAATGCCACCCATCAACGATGCAGTACGTGAGAACATTAAAGAGCGTAAAAAAGCATAGACAAAAATTATCATAAAAATAGTGACAAAAAAGACCGTAAACGCATGGGCAAAATAGCCATTTTTACCCAAAAGTACCCAAGGAATCACAAGAATTTGTTTATAAAAAACCCACAAATCGTTATTGACATACCACCAATGGGAGGGGAAAAAGCTCCCTGCGTATACCATCTCTTCAGCTAAAATATTGGCAATAGCCGCATCGGAGTTAAAATAAGCACGATAGGTTTTAAAAATGTAGAAACTGATCTCATACAACACGACATTTAGGAGTAAAAACGCACCAAAAAGAGGCAGTGTTTTTTTAAGAAAATGTTTTTTGGCGTGCACGATTACTCTTTATTGGACAAAAATTCAATCGCACTCTGATAGTAACGACTCTGCTCTAATCCCTCTTCTTTCAGCGCATTGACATACAAAATCAATCGTTCATCAATTTTATTGACAATCTCATCCATATCATCCGTTAAGATGATGAGTTCCACATCCTCAGGACGAATGGTATGGTGTTCCACCAATGTTGTTTGAATAAAATCCATCAACTTTTCCCAATACGCTTTACCGTAAAGAAAAATGCTAATTTTGGTAATTTTTTTGGTTTGAGTGAGCGTTAGGGCTTCAAAAAGTTCATCAAGCGTTCCAAAGCCACCAGGAAAAATAATATAGGCTAAAGAGTATTTTATCAGCATCACTTTTCGCACAAAAAAATAATCAAAGGTTAAGTGTTTGGTTGTAAATTCATTGCCTGATTGTTCATGCGGAAGATTAATGTTTAAACCAATGGACTCACAGGCGTTCGATTCAAAAGCACCTTTATTGGCAGCTTCCATAATCCCTTTGGAACCACCTGTCACAATAGAATACCCCTTCTCACCCAAACGCTTCGCTAACGTGTAAGCCTCTTTGTAGTAGCGATGATTCGCATGAAAACGAGCACTTCCAAAAAAGGTCACAGAAGGTCCTAAATCCTGAAGCTCATCAAATCCTTTGACAAAATCAGACATAATGCGAAGCACACTCCATTCATTGGTGCGCTCAATATCTTTAATGCGTTTTGATTCCTGCATGGGCTCTCTTTAGCGTAATTTCTCTAAACGTTCACGTTTGGTACCAATTTCTCCAATTTGCACACCAAAGTTACCATCCACAATCACCACCTCACCCATCGCAATCACTTTATCCCCTACTAGAATTTCTAAAGGATCATTAGCAAGTTGGTCTAACTCTATCACTGAGCCAATATCCATACTCAAAACATCTTTTAATAACATCTTCTTAGAGCCTATTCGCACACGAATCGGCAATCTCACATCTTTAATTAATTCTATATTACTAATCTCTTCTGGACTCATACTGGGAACTACTTTTTTAGGCTCTATCAAAGCGGATTCTGGAATACTTTCTTTGGGTGTATCCATACGTGGCATATCTTCAACAAGTGGTGTAAGCTCACTGGATATAGCAAAAGCTATCGTATCGTGCGACATATGAATCGCTAAATTATAAATAAAAAGCTTCTCATATCCCCTAAACTCAATCTCGCTATTCGCATCAATATACTCAACACTTTCAATATCAAACTCGAGCTTTGGCATGTTTTTTTGACTAGCGAGGGAGCGTGAAAAAGAGCTTAATATATTGGAAACAATCTCTTTGGTTGCATCCAAATCCTCCGCATCCATCTCCTCTTTTTCTAAACCCTCTCCACCGAGCATCATATCACCAATCGCAGTCGCTATGGATGTCGCAACCGTAACACGCATACGTCCATGCATATCACCGCCGACAGAAACATCCAATCTTGCAAGAGGAGGACTCAGCCTAAGTTTACTCTCGGTACTCTCTTCTTTATTGAGTTCAACCTGTGGTGCAATACCCGTTAAGCCTTCAATCGTTGAAATTACTTCTTGTTGCAATAATTGTACAAATGTATTCACACCTTACCCCTGTTGTGATATATCAAATGATGAAATTTTAGACTTACGAATCTGCTCCAACTCTTCGAGCTCTTCTTTGACTTCATCTTTATCGGTTTTCACCAAACGCTCTATTTTAATTGACTTATGAAAACGATGCAAACCAATCTCCGCTAAAAAAAGCTCTTTTTTGTCAATCATCACAATCGCCTTATCATCAGCGGCTCTATCAAGACGAACAATATCCCCTTTTTTTAGCTCCAAAAGCTCACCCACAGAGAGTTCTGCTTGACCAATAATCGCCTCATTGAAGACCTCTGCGCGAGAAATTAGCGTATTAAGCTCTTTATTGCGACTCTTTTTCGCACTCGTTTCTCCTAGCATAATATCACGGTTGGCAAGACGAGAGAGAATAGGCTCCAAATAGATAACAGGATAACACAAGTTAATCATTCCACTAGAATTGCCGATAATAATCTCCATCACCACCATAATGACAATCTCGTTTTGAGAGACGATTTGTACAACATTGGGGCTAGACTCTTTGGTTTCAATGGCAGGATACATATCCGTAATAGGCGCCCACCCCTCTTTAAGACGCTGCATAATAATACGCAAAATGGCATCTAAAAGATTCAGTTCAATGTCTGTCAGTTCCCTTGTTGCCTCGTATGACTCACCCAAACCTCCCAAAAGCCTGTCAATCATCGGAAAAGCAATGGATGGGTTAATCTCAATGATACAATTCCCATCCAACGGTTTAATCGAAAAAACGTTAAAACTCGTAGGACTAGGCAGTGACATCAAAAACTCACCATAAGTCATCTGATCCACAGAATGAAGCTGAATCTCGACGATACTTCGCATAATTGCGGAGATTTGAGAGGCTAAGTTACGTGCCATTTTGTCATGAATACCTTTAACCGCACGCAACTGCTCTTTTGAGACACGATTGGGGCGTTTAAAATCGTATAAAATAACCTGTTTACTTTCAGTATTGTCAAGTTCACTGCTAAGGGTATCACCATCTTCTTCAACCACTTCTAAAAGTGCATCTATCTCTTCTTGACTTAAAATATCAGCCATGGTATAACCCTAATTGTTCTTTGAGTTTTGCTAACAGTTTTTTATGAATTTGTGAAATTCGTGACTCACTAATCTCTAAAATTTCACTGATCTCTTTAAGATTGAGCTCTTCAAAATAGTAGAGCTGAATAATCATCTGTTCACGTTCATTAAACGTTGAAAGAATGCTTTGAACCATCTCCATCAACTCATCTTTTTCTACTTTTTGTGCTGTATCTTCACCTGAGAGAATCGTCACTTGTTCATTGAGTGACATCACAGAGACAATCATCGCACTATTGCGTGCTTCAGCTATTTTTTCACTATCTTCGCCCAACACTTTTGCCAAATACGCATCATCAGGCTCACTCCCATGTTCACCCAAATAAGCAGTAATTTCTTGATCAACCAATTTAATGAGACGCCTGTTAGCCCTGCTCATCGTATCAAGGGAGCGTAAGAAATCGAGCATAGAGCCATACACACGTTTTTTACCGTATCCCCAAAAAGAGTCATTTTGGTCTTTATCATAGCGACGGGAGAGTTTAATCATCTCCTCTGTACCAATCGAAATTAAATCATTCACATCCACAGAAGCTGGCAAACGCTCACGTAACCGATACGCCATAGCACGAACCGCAGGAAGGTATTGCAATACAAGTTCATCTTGCTCTTTTTTTAAATTTTGACTGTATGGGTTAGGCTGCTTTTTGACCATAGGATTCATTGCTTTCCATCGAGCCTTTCATGAATTTCTCATACTGCTGGTTCATATTATCTAAACTGGCTAAAAGATTATCCATCACTTTTTCTCTGCTTTCAAGCTCTTGAATAAAGTAATCTCCAATATTTTCATGCTCTTTTTTATTAAAAATAAACGTTGCGATTTTATCAAAGTCAAAGAAATTAATCACGGCTACATGGATAATGAGATAAAACACCAAGGTAATTTCTAAGGTGTAAAAAAGTATCTCCTCAGCCTCTGAGAAATTAAGTATTGAAAACATCAATCCGATAAAAAACCCACAAATTGTAAAAAAATAGATGAAATTCTCTGCCTTAACCATGCATCGCCTTTATGGAATGTATCTAAAATTGCTCAATAATACGCTTAAAAAAGCTTCCAAAGCCTTTTGAGGTATCTGTTTTAAGCACTTTTCGTTCCAATTTATAGACAAGATTGTTGACAATGTGTTTCATATCTAAAGAAGCTAAAGAGTTAGGCGCATCATTGGTAAAAAGGGTACGCTGTTTAATACTTTTTGAAATAAGCTTATCCTCAGGTAATTTGCCAATGAGATTAAGTTTTAAACCATTTCCTATGTTAGCTTGTGCGACTTTATTGATCTTATCAAAAATGAGTTGTGCCTCTTTCTCGCTTTTCGTCATATTTAAAATCACATGGATATAAGACTGTGTCTTACTGGTAATCTTAATCGTCGCATACGCATCCGTAATAGCCGCAGGGTCTGGAACGGTGACGACAATCACCTCATCCGCTGCTTCTAAAAAGAGCTGAATATGCTCCCCAATTCCCGCACCCGTATCAATAATCATAAAATCAACATCATCAAGCACTTTTGTCTCTTCTAAAAATCGCTCATAGACAAACTGTTCAGAGTATTTTAAAATTTCATCGCCGCTCTCCCCTGGAATAAGGAGAAGATTTTTTTTGATGGGTACGATGATATCGCTTAGGGAACACTCACCTTTGAGTACATGTAAAATATTTTTATCAATACGCACATTTAAAATGACATCTAAATTGGCAAGACCAATATCCGCATCAAAAAGAGCGACTTTATAGCCGTTATTGGAGAGTACATTTGCCATATTGGCACTCACGGTACTTTTACCCACGCCACCTTTACCGCTCGTGATGGCAATAAATTTTGTGCGACTCTGCGTCTTGGATGAAACAGAACCAACCAGTTCTTGAAGTTTATTTGCCTGTGTTTCCATCGTTACCTCTTTTTTTCTCAAAACCCTCTAAAATACACTCGACCAAAAAGTCACTCGATGCGGGAACAATGTCATCAGGAACCTCCTGCCCAATCGAAAAATAACTCACAGGTTTATCCGTATCATAAATCAAAGAAAAAATCGTTCCAAATGCTTTTGTCTCATCAAACTTTGTAAAAATTAAGGTATCAATATCTAAAAAAGAGAAATTTTTATAAATCTCTTTTAAATCTTCCAACTTACACCCTGCGGAGAGGACTAAATTGACATCAATTTGCAGTTGTGAATTTTGTAAAAATTTATTGAGTTTTACCAATTTTTCTTTATCGTATTGCGAACTTCCCACGGTATCAATCAAAATGACATCACAATGACTGAGCGAAGAGAGCGCATTATTAAAATCATTGGGGTCAACCACATCTTCAATAGGCAAACGCATCATTTTGGCATACGCAAAAAGTTGCTCCACCGCACCAATTCGATACGTATCAAGCGTAATAATGCCAACTTTTGAGCGTTTTTCTTGAATGTAAGAGTAACGAGCCGCTAGTTTGGCAATGGTCGTAGTTTTGCCCACACCTGTGGGACCCACAAACATCATCACCCGTTTGTTTCCTTTTTGAACTTCCGCTTCTACTCTCACAGGAATCAGTTTACGAAGCAACACTTGAAAATAGCGCTTAATGGTCTCTGAGCTGTTTTTCATACGTCCTGGCATATGCTCCAACGTGAGATTCATAATATTTTCTAAATGATCCTCGCCCATACCGCTTATTTTGGCTAATTTATAAATTTCAGAAAATTCTGAGGGAATGGCTAAATGGTTACGGATTGGTGCTTTTTCTTCCCAAAACATCTCTTGAATGAGTTTAATTTTATCTGCAAGTTTATTGATTTCGTTTTTGATATCACCTAACTCTTCACTGGGTACGCTTTTTTCAGATACCTTTATTCCCTGAGACAAAGAGGGCTCACTCGTGGCTTGTGCAATTTGAGAAATTTGTTTTGCCGCTTCTGAGAGACTAAAGAGGACATCTTCACCACCACGTGGTTTTAGAGACTCTACTTTTTCCACTCTAGGTGGCGTACTCTCTTCTTCAATCGCTACCACCACCTCATAAAGTGCGGAAGAGCTAATGGTTTTTTTGCGAATCTGTTTGGTACTAATTACCAGCGCATTTTCACCGCACTCTTGTTGTGCCCGCTTGAGTGCTTCTGCTGGCGTTCCACCACTAAACGTATGAAATTTCACCCTTCTATCCTTTAAAACGTTTTAACGCTAAGAGCGGTACACCCACAGATAAACGCTCCTGCCATTTTGGATGGGGAACGATGACATGTTTTTGATGACGCCTTTCATGATTGAAAAATATTATATCTAAATCAAGGGTTCTTGGACCATTTTTAAAAAGACGCACCCGTCTAAAGCGCTTCTCTACATGTAAAAGTATTTTCAGCAATGCGTTTACATGTAAAGAAGTTTCCACGACCATCACGGCATTGTAAAAATCATTTTGATGAGCATAGCCAAAGGGTGGATTTTTAAAAAGAGGAGAACTCTCCTCTACATGCAAACGAGGGTCATCTTGGAGCAAACGATAGAGGGCAACAAACCGTTTCTTTACCTCTCCCTCATTGCCTCCTACACCAATCAATGCACGATAGGTATAGGCTTTTGCACTGCCTCGATAGGAAGGAAAAAAACGAATCTTCTCTAACTTCACCCCATAATCTCCGCACCATTGCTTCGTACACTAATCGTATCTTCAATGCGCACCCCAAACTGATTGGGCAGATAAATCCCAGGTTCTATGGTAAAGACCATATTTTCCTCAATGATCGCCTGTGAGCGTGCGCTAATCACGGGTAATTCATGAATATCCAATCCCACACCATGCCCTGTGGAATGCACAAAATAGCGTCCATATCCCGCTTTTTCAATCACTTCACGTGCGGCTTTGTCAATCTCACTGGCTTTTACACCCACTTTCACCGCTTTAAGAGCCATCTCTTGCGCCTTTAAAACCGTGTCGTACACTTTTTGTCTTTGCGTATCGCTAAAGTGTTGCTCTTTTTCAAAGCGAAGCGTTCCATCAAAAAAGGCGGTACGGGTTCTATCGGAGCAGTAGCGCTCATATTTCACACCCGCATCCATGAGCACCAAACTTCCTTTTTGAAGCGTGCTATCCGTAGGCAAAGCGTGCGGTTTGGCGGCATTGGCATCAAACGCAACAATGGGCTCAAAACTGAGCCCCAAACTACCTTGACGTTTTAAAAGCATCTCCGCCTCAAAAAAAGCTCTCTTCTCATCCACGCCCTCACCCAAAGCAGAGAGATGCTTCGCAAAAGCATCAAACGCCTCTTTGCCAAACTGTGCTGCTCTTTGAAGCTTTCTTAGTTCATCTTCAGTTTTGATGATGCGTTTTTGTTGTGAGAAATTGGGTCTTTTTTGAAACGTGATGGAAAGTTTTTCACTCAGCTTTGCAAAACGCTCAACGTTCCACTCCAACGGGTTGTAAGCCACTGTCTGAATCTTGCTTTTGCGCATCAGTAACCGAGCAGTTTTGAGCAAATCACCTCTATCGCCCTCTAATACGTGCGCATTGGAGATGAGGCTTGAAGCCTCCGTCGTATAGCGTCCATCGGTAATAAAAAACGCCTCGCTACCGAGTTTTAAAAACAGAGCGTTATCGCACGAGAAACCGCACTCATAAAAGAGTGCGTTCTCATCCATCAGAATGTAGTTATTCACGTTAGGCTTGGGTAACTTGTTGTGCCGCTTGGGCTTTACGAAGGGCGTCAAGTTCGCCTAGCATTTGCATCATAGAAATCATCGCAAGGTGGTAACCAAAAGGACCAAAACCGCTGATTTGACCTGTGCATACGGGGGCTGTCATGCTTTTTTGGCGAAACTCTTCACGTCGATAAATGTTGCTAATGTGCACCTCAATCGCTGGCAAAGAGACCGCACTAATCGCATCACGAATGGCAATAGAGCTGTGTGTATATGCCGCTGGGTTGATAATAATACCATCCGCATCACCTAAACACTCTTGAATTTTATCGACAATTTCACCCTCTAGGTTGGATTGAAAAAATTCAATTTCAAAGTTATTTTGCTTTGCAACCGCTTCCATTTGAGAGTGGATTTCCTCTAATTTCATCGCACCGTACACATTTTGCTCACGATGACCGAGCATATTGAGATTTGGACCTTGAATCACAACAATTTTCATGCATTACCTTTTGTTAAAAATTTTGTTCTATTATAGCTGTACTTAGTTTACGATACAATTACACGAATTTATGGTTTAATAAAGGAAAAGAGTGACACTGATAACCGCCGATTTTGTTCTTACATGTAACGAACAATTTGAAATCATTGAAGAGGGTGCGGTGCTTTTTGATACGCAGATTTTAGAGGTAGGAAAAGCCTCCATTCTCAAAGAAAAACACCCCACCGCAACGCTACTGCAAACCCCAAAAAACAGTGTGCTTCTACCAGGTCTTATTAACAGCCACGTGCATTTAGAATTTAGCGCAAACCAAAGCATGCTACGCTATGGCGATTTTATCCCATGGCTTCAATCGATCATCGCACACCGAGATGAACTGAGCGCACTTGCAACCACGGAACTCATGACATGTAAACTACATGAGATGCTTAAAAGTGGAACCACGAGCCTTGGTGCGATTAGCAGTTTTGGAGCCGATTTGGAAGCGTGTGTGAACGCCCCGCAACGTGTCGTTTATTTTAATGAAGTCCTAGGCTCCGTGCCTAGTGCGGTTGATGTGATGTACAGCGATTTTAGAGGACGATTGGAAGCGAGTAAGGAGTTTACATGTAAACACTTTATCCCTGCTATTTCAGTCCATTCGCCCTACTCTACCCATCCTATTTTGGCGAAAAAAGCGCTTCAACTTGCCCTTGATGAAGGGTGTGTGGTCTCTACGCATTTTATGGAGTCTCCAGCGGAACGGGCATGGATGGATGAGGGAAGTGGAGATTTTCAAAGCTTTTTTAGCGCCTTTAATCCTCACGCCAAACCGATGTGCACAAGCGTGGAGTATCTTGCTCTTTTTGAGAAAAATGCCACCCTTTTTACGCATGGCGTTCACGCCAATCAAGCAGAGTTGCACACCATCGCTGAACAAAACGCAACCCTCACCCACTGCCCTGTCTCCAATCGCCTCTTAGGCGTGGGAGCACTTGATGTAGAGGCTGTGGAAAACGAAAACATTAACCTGACACTTGGAACCGATGGACTAAGCTCCAACATCTCACTAAGCCTCTGGGATGAGATGCGAAGTAGCCTTATGATGCATTCAGACAAAGCGCTAAACACCTTAGCCAAAACCTTGCTTCAAAGCGTTACATGTAACGCCGCTCATGCCTTAAAACTACCGTGCGGTGCTTTAAAAGAGGGCTTGGCTTCGGATATGATTGTGGTGACGTTACCGCAAGAATGCGCCATTGAGACCCTTCCTTTACAGCTTATTTTACACACCCATCACACCCATTTAACTTTTATTGACGGAGAAGAACTATGCTAGAAACCCTTAAAAAACCTTTTCTTTGGATAGGCGCTATTTTTACCTACATCCAAAACCACTTTAAAGCGATGCTTTTTTTACTGCTTTTGGTGCTCATTTTTGGCTCACAAGATGAGCTTAAAACGCCTAATCTTGCGATTGTCAAGCTTGAGGGTGAGATTTTAAATGTGGAAGAGATTTTGGAGAACATCGACAAAGCACAAAACGATGAAAACATCAAAGGTGTGCTTTTACATGTAGATTCCCCTGGTGGCGCACTGGCTCCTTCCATTGAGCTTTCTATGGCGGTAAAACGCTTGGCAGAGAAAAAACCTGTCGTGGCGTATGCTGGGGGAAGTATGACCAGCGGAAGTTACTACGCCTCCATTTGGTCAAACTACATCATCGCCAATCCTGGAGCGTTCATAGGCTCCATTGGGGTTTTGTTTCAAGCGCCCAATGTAGCAGAGTTGGCTAAAAAACTGGGCATTTCTGAGCAGGTCTTAAGTGCGGGAGAGTACAAGCAAATGGGCACCTTTACCCGTGAATGGACGCAAAAAGAGCGAGGTGCGCTCAAAAATTTGATTGATGACGCCTATGATTTGTTTGTTAAAGATGTCGCTACGGCTAGAGGACTTAACCTTGCCAAACCTGATGAGTTTGCCAACGCACAAGTTTTTATCGCCAGTAAGGCGCTCAATGTGCATCTCATTGATGAAATTGGCTCCCTAAGCAGTGCCAAAACCAAAGTGGAAGAGCTTGCCAATATTACGCACCCCGTATGGCAAAAACCAGATGCGATGGATAAATGGATGAAAAGATTGGAGAGTAGCGCACACCTTCCTCTTTTAAACACCATGGGGTATTTAAAGTAATGAAAAAAACCTCCGCCTCCCTTGCCTTTTTGCAATACGTTTATGTGTTACTAGGAACTATGTCCATGGCGTTTGCCGTCGTCTGTTTTTTATCGCCTAACAATATGGTCACGGGAGGGGGCATTGGCATTGCGCTCATTTTGCACTATCTCATTGACTCACTGACCCTTGGAACGCTCATCATTTTGGTGAGTATTCCTTTTGTTATTTTGGGGTTTGTCTATTTTGGAAAACAGTACACCTTTAAAACCCTCCTTGCCATGTTGGGAACCTCGTTTTTTACGGACTTTTTTAGAGAATTTCTGAAACTTAACCCCATCACCGATGACATCCTTTTAGCCGCAATTTTTGGCGGTATGTTTATAGGACTAGGTGTGGGCTTGGTCATTAAAGGGCGCTCTTCTACTGGAAGCACTTCCGTGGTCGGTGAAATCGTGGCGATGAAGAGTAAGTTTAAAGCCTCCGAAGTGCTTTTTGCCATTGATATTAGCATTATGTTTGCGTTTATCCTCACGCACGGCGACATCAAAAAAGCGCTGTATAGTATGCTTGGCGTTTACGTGACCGCTAAGATGATTGATGTGATTTTAATTGGTCGTCCACCTCGCAAAGTGGTGCAAATCGTCTCCAACAATGTTGAAACCTTAACCGAGCAAATCAGAGAGCGCATCGAAGAGCACGGCACGATTTTTACAGGCGTGGGACTTCACCACCAAAAGCAAGTCAAAACGGTGATTTTGGTCACCGTCGAGAGTGCAAAAATCCAACTGCTAAAAGACATCATAAGAGAATACGACCCCGAAGCGTTTCTCATCATCTCCGAGGCCTCAGAGTTTTTAGGAAGAGACTAAGCGCTTTCATTGAAAGTGTTTTTTATGATTGACGGTATAGTGTAATACAGGTGTGGTATTTTTTATTTTTTAGGCTGTTTCTTATATAATGTTCGTTGAATAAATAGTTATGTGTCAAAAGAAGCATTTCTTGAGAAAAAAATTAGAAATAGCTAATCAGCAAATATAAAGGAAGAAGAATGAAAAATAATATTTCAATTGAAAACATTAAAAACTTACTAATAGAATACAATGATGTACCCACTGAAGAAGCCGATAAAGAAGTTACAAAAGAATTGATAGAACAGCTTAAGAATGATAATTTTTTCTCAAGTTACTTGAAGAAGATTCGGGAAATGAAATTGAAAAAAATCAAATTTTAAGTGTTTATATATATGACAAATTTATATTTAAATTACATTGACGATAAAGAGCAAAGAAACATAACAAAATCTTGGAGAGAAATAGTTGACCCTGCGGGCACAACTATTTCTCAGCTCGGCATTCAGATTTTAGTGGGTCAGAGTTAAACTTTTAACTTTCTGAAATTTAATTTTTTACCTGAAAAAAAGTCTATAAGCCCTTACACCATCAACGAAAGTTTTACGATGTAATATCCTCCAAAAATCAACCACAAAAATAAAATCCCTGCCAAATACAAAGGCTTCATGCCCACATTTTTAAATTTGTGAACATGCGTCTCCATGCCTAGCGCACTCATCGCCATGGTGAGCAAAAAGGTGTCAAGCACATTGATGTTTTCCACCACGCTACTGGGCAGAAGATGCAAAGAGTTAAATCCCGCCACCCCTATAAAATAGAGCGCAAACCACGGAATCGCCACCACCGTTTTGCCTCTGCTTTGAGAGCTACTTTTGGCTAAGTACAAACCAAGCAAAATGAGAAAAGGGGCTATCATCATCACCCGTATCATCTTCACAATGACCGCACTTTGCGCCACATCTTCGCTAATGGCATTACCCGCAGCCACCACATGTGCGACCTCATGCACCGTCCCTCCAATGTAAATGCCCATCGCTTCAGGGGATAGAGGCACTAAGCCTAACTGATAGATAAACGGATACAAAAACATCGCAATGCTTCCAAAAAGCACCACGGTAGAAACGGCAACCGTGCTTTTATACGCTTCACCTTTAACCACAGGCTCGGTTGCTAAAACCGCCGCCGCTCCACAGATGGAACTGCCCACACTGGTTAAGATGGTGGTGTCTCTATCGAGTTTTAAAAACTTCGTTCCTACCACATAGCCAATGAGAAAGGTTGAAGCCACCACGCAGACACTCACCACAACACCCACCATACCCACATGCGCTATCTCTTGAAAACTCACTCGAAAACCATAGAGCACAATGCCCGCTCGTAAAAGCGTTTTGGTGGAGAAAAAAATGCCCGCTTCCCACTCTTTGGGGAGTTTATGACGCAAGGTATTGGCATAGAACATGCCCAGTAAAATCCCCACAATTAAAGGGCTTATGCCCAAACGCTTAAGTCCTTCAAACTGGGCAATGTAACTTGCGCTCATGGCAAATAAAGCGACAAATAAAAGACCGCTTAGGGTATTGGAACGATTGGCTTTTTGAAACACCTCTAAATCCTTAGTTTTTTTGTCAATTATAAATCATTCAAAACAATAAGTAAAATAAATTAAACTCGATATAATCATAAATATTTTTAATTAAGAAGTAGCCATGACACTCAAAGAATTAAGCATTTTTTACCATCTCTGCGAAGATGCCCATCTGTGCAATCTCTCTAAAAAGCTAGGCATTACGCAGTCTGCCATCTCCCTTGCCATCAAATCTTTAGAGAAAAAAGTAGGAGAGCCTTTGTTTGACCGTATTGGCAAAAAATTGGTCTTAAGTGAAAAAGGAAGGCTCTTTTATGAAAAAACCCATCCGCATTATGAAGCACTCAAAGAAGCCCAACTCTTTTTTTCGCACAACGCCCTTGCTGGAAGTTTAAAAATCGCATCGAGTAAGACCATCGGCGAGTACCTTATGCCAAGCATCGTTTATGATTTTCGTCTCTTGCATCCTAGTGTGAGTGTGCATAAAACCATTCAAAACTCAGCCTCTATCATTGAAATGGTGAAAAATGGAGCGATAGATATGGGTTTTATCGAATCCTCGTGTGATGAAAAAGAGATACGCAAAGAGGTCATCGCTGATGATGAGCTTATCGTCGTGAGTAGCGACAAAGCGCTTCACAACAAACAGTGCTACATTGATGAGCTCTTTGATAAAAAGTGGATTTTGCGAGAAAAGGGCTCAGGCACACGGGAGGTTTTTTTAGAGGCTTTAGGGGAGAGTGTCAAAACCCTTCCGCTCTTTTTAGAATTTAGTGAGTTTGAGGAGGCAAAAACCCTTTTACTTCGCTACAACGAAAGTATCACCTGCCTCTCTCGTGTGGTGGTCGAAAATGAGCTAAAACGAGGGGAGTTGTTTGAGGTGACACTCAAAAATATCAGCCTCAAACGCCCTTTTTATCTTATTTACCACAAAGACAAATACGCCAGTAAACTCTTTAGCGAATTTAAGCGTTTTGTCCTTGAAGCATCTTCCGATAGGCAATAATCTCATCAATGCTTATCATAGGAAAATCATGCTTTTGCGCAAACAAACGTATCGTTTCGCCCACACTCATAGACCCATCGGCGTTAGTCATTTCACACAGTACGGCATACGGGGAAAGCCCTGCGAGCTTCATCAAGTCTACCGAGGCTTCGGTGTGCCCCTCACGCTCTAAGACCCCATTTTCACGAGCACGCAAAGGAAAAACATGCCCAGGAGAGACGATTTTTGTTTTGCCCTCAGGATGGATGGCTGCTTGAATGGTGGTGACTCTATCTTTCGCACTCACACCTGTGCTCACACCCTCTTTAGCTTCAATGGAGATGGTAAAACCGGTTTGAAATTTTGACTCATTGTGCGAGACCATCATAGGAAGTTCTAGCTCTTCTACTTTTTGAGGCGGTAAGCATAAACAGACAATGCCACTGCACTCACGAATGAGAAGTGCCATTTGCTCAGGGGTTAAGGACTCGGCATGAAAGATAATATCGGCTTCATTTTCACGATCATAACGATCCATGACAATGACACCTTTTTTGTTTTGAAGCGCTTTTAGAGCAAGCGAAACGGAGTGTTCTAACGAGAAATTCGCACACATTTGATTCATGGTAAACCCTTTGGTTTAGAGTAAACTTGAATCAGGGCATTGTTAAATATAGCACTGAACTTGTCACAAACAATGGCAATCATAGACTACATTCTCTCTCATCCGGACTTTAACCGTTGGTTTTGGAGTTACACCAAATCTGCTGACCTTTTACCTTTACATGTAAAGACAAAAGCGCTCGCGGACTCTCTTCCTAGAAGATTACCGCCAGTAGGGAATTGCACCCTGCCCTGAGAAATAAGTTTCGCCAAAATTATACATTTTATTTCTTAAAATTCTTTAAGGTAAGTTTTTAACAAAATTGCGTGAAATTGCTATAATACATAAAAAAAGTGAGGTCGTATGAAAAAATTCATTCAAAACCTTCCCAAAGCTGAACTGCACCTTCACATTGAAGGCACTTTAGAGCCAGAGTTGATGTTTAAATTGGCGCAAAAAAATGAGATAGCCCTTCCTTATGCGAGTATTCAAGAAGTACGTGAGGCGTACAATTTTAACTCCTTACAATCCTTCTTAGACCTCTATTACGCAGGGGCGAGTGTGCTCGTTGAGGAGATTGATTTTTTTGATTTGACATGGGCGTATTTGCAAAAATGCAAAGTTCAAAACATTTTACATGTAGAAATCTTTTTTGACCCACAAACCCACACCAAACGAGGCATTGCTTTTGGTGTGGTGGTGCGTGGCATTGTCAAAGCGCTTCAAAAGGCGAAAAAAGAGCTGGGCATTAGCTCCTTTTTGATTATGTGTTTTTTACGTCACCTCAGCGAAAAAGAGGCGTATGAAACCCTTAAAGAATCTTTACCTTTTAAGCATCATATTATAGGAGTAGGCTTAGATTCGAGTGAGGTGGGGCATCCTCCTTCTAAGTTTGAGCGGGTTTTTAAACGTGCACGACAAGAAGGATATAAAATCGTCGCACACGCAGGTGAAGAGGGCGATAGCTCTTACATTTGGGAAGCGATAAAGCTTTTACATGTAAACCGCATTGACCATGGGATTCGTTGCGATGAAGATGCGACGCTGGTTGATTTTCTTATCGAAAAACAACTTGCCCTTACCGTCTGTCCGCTCTCAAATGTCAAACTCTGCGCTGTGGATGAGATGAAAAACCACAACATTTTAAAACTCTTGCATCAAGGTGTTTTAGTCACCGTCAATTCTGATGATCCTGCCTATTTTGGGGGTTATCTCAATGAAAACTATTTGGCATTGGCCCATGATTTGGGAGCGAGTAAACATGACCTTGTGGCATTGGCTAAAAACAGTTTTAAAGCCTCCTTTTTAAGCGAAGAGGAGAAGGAAAAATACCTCCAACTCTTTACCTAGAGCTTTCGATGATGAAGTGCCTGAGCCGTCAAAATCGTATGGGGCGTTTGTAACTCAAACGTCTCTCCCTCCGCAATCTTTTCAAGTGCTACTTTTTTCCCAGCTTTTACCACCTGTGCATAACACTCTTTTTGCTCACGGCTTGGCTCTTTTGAGTGCAGAGCAAGGGTATACGAAGAGAGTAATTGCTCTTTTTTGGCTAGATTTTGCTTTGTTTGAAAACTCATTTGCTCCAATAACAATGCCACTTGAGCCGACTTTTCACGATGCATCAGTAGCATTTTATCGTTCAGTTGACGCTCCACAAACGCAATCTCTCCCTTCATTAAAGCGAGTTTTTCATCTATGGAGCGTTTAGCAAACAGACGTTTAAGCTGTTCTAACTGCTCCTCTTTGCTGTGCAAAAGACGTCTAAAAAGCAAGTGAGACTGCTCCATCATGCTATCAAGGCGTTGAAGCATCTCTGTGCTATCAGGCAGAATCATCTCCATCGCAGCCGAAGGGGTTGGCGCTCTCATATCAGCGACAAAATCGCTAATCACATAGTCGATTTCATGCCCAACAGAAGAGACCACAGGGGTTTTACATGTAAAGATGGCATCCGCAACCACCTCTTCGTTAAACGCCCACAAATCCTCCACACTGCCACCACCTCGCCCAACGATGATGACATCTACCCCCAAAGTATCCGCACGAGCGATATTGGAGGCAATCGCAAACTTCGCCCCCTCGCCTTGCACTAACGTATCAATAAGGGTAATTTTTACTAAAGGCCAGCGTTTGGTGGCAACTCTGAGCATATCTTGCAGTGCCGCACCTGTACCAGAGGTAACCAAAGCGATGTGATTGACAAAACGAGGCAGAGGTTTTTTACGCCCCGCTTCAAAGTAGCCTTTTGCGCCGAGTTTGGCTTTAAGCTGTTCATACGCCAGTGCCAATGCCCCACTGCCTGAGGGTTCCATCGACGTACAGTTGATTTGGTAGGTTCCACGGGGTGAAAAAACCGAAATTGAGCCATGCACCACCACCGACAAACCCTCTTCAACTTGAAACTTCAAGCTTTTCGTATTACCCTTAAACATCACACACGAAATGGAAGAATCCGCATCTTTAAGGGTAAAGTAGAGATGCCCTGAGCTATGATAGGTGGGTCTTGAGACTTCTCCTTCTACACTTACATGTAAAAAGGTTGCCTCAAGCAAAGATTTGACTTGGTTGTTCAGCGTTGAGACGCTAAGGGTTTGACTCATTAGCGTTTTTTAGCGATCACAAGGGTTGAAATATCCATAGAGAAGCTTTTACAAAACTCCGTCTCAAAACCTGCTTCATCTAGCTCTTTTTGAAGCATAGAAGAGGTTAAAAAACCTTCAATGGAGTTGGGGAGATACTCGTATGCGGCTTTGTTTTTAGAAATCAGTCCACCTAAGATAGGAAGAATTTTGTTCAAATAAAAATCTTTCAGAACAAAGAAAATACCTTTTTTCTCATCTTTGGTAAACTCTAAAATCACCACATAACCACCCGTTTTAAGCACACGGGCAAACTCTTTAAACGCATCTTGGCGCTTCACCACGTTGCGAATACCATAACTAATACTTAAAATATCCGCACTTTCATTCTCCAAAGGAAGTGCTGTTGCTTCAGAAATCACAAACTCAAACTCTGGAAATTTTTGTTTACCCACATCGGTCATCCCAACGGATGGGTCAATCCCCAAAATTTTTTCTATCTTTCGTCCTGCTTTTTTCGCCTGCTTTGCCCAATATCCCATCATATCACCCGTACCACACGCCACATCGACAATCAACGCAATGGGCTTTTGATACCTTGAAAACGTTTCATCACACGCTGTTTTACGCCATTGAATGTCAATGCCCATACTTAAAACACGGTTCGCCGTATCGTACGTTCCTGCGATTTCATCGAACATTTGCACAATTTTTTGCTGTTTATTTTCGTTGGTCTCCAAAATCATCCCTTATACATCTAATTATCTCTTATTGTAGCAAATGAACATTTAATTTTAAATCAGCGCTTTTCTAAGCCTTTTTACTATCCTAGCACTCCCTTTTTTGTGCTTTTTTTTCAGCAAAAAAAATAAAGGCATCTCACTCTTTTCTAAAAGATAAAACCCACTTTGCTCTCTTAAAAAAAAGTCCATATCCATTTTAAATGTCTCATACGCCTTTGTCTGCACAAAACGCAATAAAACAACCCTCTGTTTACATGTAAAAAGTGATAGTTTCTCCATAAAACCCTCACACAAAGAAGCATCAAATAAAGAACGACCCAACTCCAAAAGAGCGATACACTCACGTGCATAAAGACTTAGGCGTTTAGGGGCTTTGGCATCATCTTCGAGCAAAAGAGCAACCGCTTCTTCCAAGCAACGCATCTGTTGATACAACAAGACCCGTAAGACTTTTTGACTGCTCATTCCCCCTAGCAAAGCAAATTCAAAAGGGGGCATTTTAAGGGCATCACAGCGTTTAAAGACCTCTTCAATCAAAAAGTCATAACGCTCTGGTATGCCAAACAACAAGAGAAAACGTTTTTTATACCGCTTATCCTCACTCACCTCTTCACAAATGTAAGAAGCACAGATATCCTCAAAAACTACTATCTCTTCAACCCTTTCAAAACGAATACTCAAAACTCCCAAAGGATTTGCATAGTGGCTAGAATTTTCAAGGTAAAGCCCTAAAAAGAGCTTTTCATAGGAAGGAAAAGCAGTGGCAAAGGTGCGCACTGCTTCTTTGGGATTTTGAAGGAGGTAGCGTTTTTTCAGCGGACTTTTTTTCACAAAAGCGCTTTTAAAACTGCTTTTCCATAACAGGAATCACCTGTTTTTTACGACTTAAAATTTTATCGACCCACATTTCATGGTTGATTAATTTGGTATTGAACGCATTTTCAATCTTACTCTCATCATCACTCACCACTAAAAATTGAGAGCCTTCAACCATAATATCTGTCAATAAAAGCATCACGGTGTGACGATTGCCCTCTTCTTTATAGGCTTTCATATCCGCAAAAAGGGATTCTTTCATCTCATCAAAGACTTTTAAATCAACGACTTCAAGCTGACCGATGCCAATTTTATTGCCACCCATCTCAAAGTCTTTATAATCACGAAGTAAGAGTGAACGAGGGCTTGCGCCTTTGACGGCGGATTTGACTAAAAACATCTCCATACCCAGCGCCTTAAAATCTTCCACGCCCGCAATTTGCGCCAACTCTTTCACCGCTTTGGTGTCCGTTTTGGTACACGTTGGCGATTTGAACAACACCGTATCACTTAAAATGGCGAGCATCATCGCTCCTGCGATGTCTTTTGGAATGTCAATTTTATAGTGGTCAAACATCTCTTTGACAATCGTATTGGTACAACCCACAGGGCGAATCCAACACTCAAGAGGCGTTGTAGTGGTAATGTCACCGAGCTTATGATGGTCAACAATGCCTAAAATGTTGGTCTCTTTAAGATTGTGTGGGGCTTGTGCAAGGTCTGAATAATCGGTAATGTAAAGATTATCGCCTGAGAAGTCATTTTTAAGTAGAGGCGCTTCTAGTTTGAAGGTACTAAGGATAAATTTTGTCTCGGGGCTTAACTCTCCTTGACGTGCGGGTGTGCAGGTTTCACCCAGTTTTGTTTTGAGATATGAGAGGGAAATCGCCGATACCACAGAATCTGAATCGGGATTGATATGTCCACATGCATAGGTTTGCATTGAAAAGTCCTTTGAGTTTTTTTGCAATTATAACCGATTTAACGCAATTTTAAAATGCTATTGGTTTTTGCCTTTGCCTTTGGATTTGTCCGAAAAATCATCCGCTTTATCTTTTTTAGCCTTGGATTTTTCATTTGACTTTTCACGGGCGTCTTTTTTATCTTTGGCATTTTTCTTTGAAACAGCGTCCATATCGTGCCCAGCTTTTAGTGCTTTAAACTCAGGCGAACCTGGTTTAATCCCCAAACTTTGCGCCAAAGCACCCCAACCTTTGCCCTTATCTCGCTCATAACGTTTCAACACATCACCTGAACTCAAACCTGACATCTCTGCTAATTTCAAAATCATATACGCATCAGCAGGTTTTGCCACACTTTTCACGACGCTTGAAATGACTGCATCGCCCACATTAAAACGCTCATTAAGCCCTGAGCGAAGACCTGTTGGATTAGACTCATAACGTGTATTAAGCCCTGACATCCAACCAAAATCAGCCCCAAAAAGCATGGATGCACTCATCAGTAAAACCATGAAAAAATACTTTAACGCCTTCATTTTTTCTCCTTTACATGTAAAGATTTTCTGGCTTCATTATAACTCAATTTTCACTGTGCGGAAGATTCTATTTAACAACAATTTAATCTCTTTGGCTATGATACTTTTTTCGTCAAGGAGTTAAATAATGTTACGAAACAGCTTAACAAGAGTGCGCCTTTTTAGTGCGATGGATGGAGTCTCCTTTTTAGTGTTAATTGGCATTGCCATGCCACTTAAGTACATCGCAGGAGACCCCACGTTAGTACGCTATATTGGTATGACGCACGGTGTTTTGTTCATTCTCTTTGTCGCTTCACTTTTTCACGCTTCCATGCGCTACCAATGGGAATTAAAATTTTCCCTTTTTTGTTTCGCCTGTTCACTGATTCCCTTTGCCCCTTTTTTACTCGATACCAAACTCAAACGCTTACGAGAAGAAAACAATGCCGTTTCATAAAATTTAGGATTATAGAGTGTAGCCTTACATGTAAAACGTTCTTCCCCCGTTTTTCCTTTTTTTCTGTGTTACCATTTATTTACATAAAAATTACGCTTACCCTTTATAATGCCCAAAGAGAAATGAAAAAATTTCTTAAAAAATGGTACTAAAGAGCTACCGTAAGTCAAGAGTGAAGAAGCTGTGACATTCATCACCTTCGAAATATCACACAAACGCATTATAATGCACACAGTAAGCGTAAAAGAGGAAAGAGATTATGAGAGAAAACAACGTTAAGATTATCACCAATGCGACCAGTTATTTTATGCACCAATACACCAAACACTATTTACATGTAAAAAAGCCTGCTGATAGATTGCCGCCACCGCCTGAAGATAAAGAGTATCTGTTGTACATTCATGTGCCTTTTTGTACCATGTTTTGTCCCTACTGCTCCTTTAACAAATTTAACTACACCAAAGAGGCAGCAACCCACTACTTTAAACATTTGCGTGAAGAGATTTTACATGTAAAAGCACTTGGCTATCGTTTTAACTACCTTGTCATTGGGGGAGGAACACCGCTCATTGATGAAGAAGAGCTGATTCAAACCATTGAACTGGTGAAAAAACTCTTTGACATTAAGCATGTTTCCTGTGAGAGTGACCCTAACCACATTCAACCCAAAACCGTGCTTCGCCTCGATGGTTTGGTCGATCGCCTCTCTGTGGGTGTTCAAACCTTTGATGACACACTTTTGAAAAAACTCGGACGCTATGAAAAATTTGGCTCAGGCGAAGAGGTGTACCGAAAAATTGCCTCCATGCTCGGTATTTTACCAATTACCAGTGTGGATTTGATTTTTAATTTTCCTAATCAAAGCAAGGAAAATCTTTTGTACGATATTGAAACATTGACAAAACTCTCACCTGAGCAGAGCAGTTTTTACCCGCTGATGACCTCATCTATGGTCAAAAGCAGTGTGACTAAAACCCTAGGGAAATTTAGCCTTACCAATGAATATGAGTTTTTTAACATCATCAAAGAGTCTCTTAAAAAGTCTTACCCCTCTCGTCATGGTTGGTCATTTTCCAAAGAGAAAGAGGCGATTTTTGATGAGTACGTCATCGACAATGAAGAGTATGTAGGTGTGGGCTCTGGCTCGTTTAGTTTTATCAACAACACCCTCTACCATAACGAATTTGCGCTTGATAAATACGCAGAATGTATTGCACAGAGAAAAAGTGCGGTGGTTAAAGAGCGTACCTTTGAGGCAAATTCTCGTATGTACTATCGCTTGATGGTTGATCTTTTCAACGGCAAACTCTCAAAGAAAAAATTTGAAATAATGTTTGGCATCAAAATCGAAGATGCCCTTAAAAAAGAGCTGATGGCGCTTAAATTTGCTAAAGCGATTAAAGAGAATAAAGAGAGCATTGTCACCACAGAGTTTGGGGATTATCTCTTTTTAGTACTCATGAAAGAATTTTACATGGGCATGGATAGAATCCGAAATGAAGCGAGAAAAAACCTTAGCCTTTAAACGAGGCTAAGGAGAGACTCTCTTTCCATGTTAAAACAAAAAACCCTACATTTTCGCCATTCAAATCCATAATCGGTGTATAAAGGACGTAGTGGTCACCTCGCTTGACATAACCCGTACCTTGAAAATTCATCTCTTTAATAAAATAGAGTCCATTGAAAGATTGATTGACAATCGTATAGTTATCTAACGAGAGCTTTTCATCATACACAATCGCATTGGCGATGGAGCGGTACTCATTTTTCATCAGTACATAAAACGTCACACCATCTTTACTAAAATAATCACTCAGCGCCTTAAAATCAACCACTGTTTCTAGCGTTCCTAGATACTCATGCGCATCAATAACAGGCACAATCGCACGCAAAAACATTCCATGTCGCCCGATTTCAACCCCATCCATCGGATACTTTGTTTCCTTGATTTTCTCTAACGCATGGCGAAAAGCACTTAAATCATCAAGCGCTTGATTGTTATAATCCCACAACCGCATAAAACTCTTAAACGTTTTGGTATGAAGATGAAAACGGGCATTTTCAAAAACATTAGCATACGCAAGGGTATTTTTAATCTCTATCAAGTAGTCCAAACACTTCTCTTTATCTTGCTCTCTCAAGCAGGCAAGGACATAAGGATTTTTTGCCAAAACCACTGAACTAGCGAGCGAAATCGTTGTTGTTTCTTTAATTTTCGTGTGCAGGGTCAACAGCAAAGAGTCCATCTGCTTTTGCAACGCCTCTTCCTCTTCATATGCCATTGATTTTTGATACAAAAAGAGCATAATAACGCCAAAAAGCAACATCAGCGTCGCACTTAAAAAAAACTTTTTCTCTTTCATGAAAGACCCTTTTTCTCATCTGCTTCAACAAAATCCAGCAGTTTCTTTTTATCCCGTTTGAAAATGTAAGTAAAGCGTGAACCTTTGTTTTCATACGACTCTATTTCGATGTCAATGTCGTTTTTATTGCAGATATTATGGACGATATTAAGCCCCAATCCAAAACCACCCTGCACTGAATCTTCCCGCTCAAAGCGTTTAAAAACCTTATACAAATCCTTAATGCCCTGCCCATAATCTTGAATCGTTAAAATACACTGCGTCTCATCTTTTTCAACCAAACCAATTTCCACTATGCCTTGAAAAAAAGAGTATTTTATGGCGTTGGAAAGTGTGTTATCAATGATGCGTTGCAACTCTACTTTATTCATATAAATCATCATTTTAGGACTTACATTCGCCACCAAAACGATGGACTTTGAAATCGCAATATCTTCAAAAAAAGCAATACGCAAATTAAGATATTCGGAGAGATTAATCACCTCTTTATTATAGGTTACCTTTTTATTTTTAATGTAATACTCCACATCTTCATAGGTCATCTGCATCTGCTTGGTGGCTGCTTTAATGCGTTGAAGATGCTTGGAAGGAGCACTGTAATGCGAAAGCAGTTCAACATTGATGTTAATCACACCCAAAGGCGTTTTAAGCTCATGCATCGAATCGTTAAAAAAATCGTTCATGTATTGTTGCGTTTTACGGTAAGGATAGATACTGGAGTTGATAAAAATATGACTCATCACGTAAATCAAAAAAAGCACACTAAAAAAAAGCATTGTGGTTAAAAAGATGATTTTGGCGTAATTCAGTTGGAGTTGCACCACCAAATAGTAAAGCCCCTCAGGCGTTTTAACCTCTTTTTGATAGTACAAAAAAGGATAAATAAACCGCACCCTAAAATCCAAATCATTCAAAGGCTCAGTGATATCACAATGCAACAATGCATGCCTGTCATCGTAAATATTGATATGAAAACGCACACTACGAGGAATTTCAAACGAAGGCGTTGCAAAAATCGTTTTTTCATGGTTGCCTATCCATTCAACCAATTCGTGCGTAGCTTTATACTTCTCTTCCATAATGGTACTTTGAATCGCAAAGTAACTGGGCACACAAAAAAGTGCCATAACAAGAAGGGTATAAACAAAAACCAAACGCAGTGGGTTATAAGACAACATCGATTTTGTATCCTAAGCCTCTGGATGATTTGATGAAATGCTCATCTCCTACTTTCAGTCTAATTTTTCGAATATACATTCGTATGTCTGCATAGCTTATCTCTTTGCCTTCCCACACGTTTTCACGAATCATCTCAATATCACAAAAACTGTTTTTTCGACGAATCAAAAAACGCACCAAATCTTGCTCTTTTGAGGTAAACGTCACAATCGTTTTATCCTCTTTTTTAAGCTCTCCTGTCTCAAAGTTAAAGATATACCCACATGCGAGTGTAAACTCACTCTCGGAGCTGGTTTGGTAATGCTTCTTAATCAACTCTTTCACACGCAGTTCTAACTCTTTAAGCTCAAAAGGCTTTTTAAGATAGTCATTACACCCAAGCTCATACCCAATAGCGATATTGTCAATATCCACCAAAGAGGTAATGATAATAATGGGTGTGGTAATGTTCGCCTCTTTGATGTATTTTATCAGTTCGTGACCATTTAATTTAGGCACTTTGACATCGAGTAAAAAGAGATAGTAGGTCTTTTGCATAATCGCATCCAACGCACTCTCGCCATCAAAAAAAGCATCCACCTCATAGCCTAGAAGTTCCAAATACTCTTTGATACTTTCGTTGTAGTTATAATCATCTTCTAACAATAAAATTTTCATGCCCTATCCTAAATAAATTTGCCCTGCATAGACAATATAATAGCGAAGAATAAGCACCCCTGCAATCACTACCATCGAGTTAATCACAACATAATGCAAACGATATACATGACTTTTGAGTGCGAAAATAACAGTCAGCAAAGGCAAACCAAGTCCTGCACCAATCACCCCTATCCAAAAAAGTCCTGCCCAAAAGCCTTGTGAAAGCGCTGCTTTTGCCGCTTGTGCGGACTCTTCCCCTGCGTAAACCATCCCAATAAATAAAAGGGCTAAGAGTGGCAACTCCGTTAAAATAACCCGCAAATCCAGCACCAAAAGGTATTTGATGCTCTCGGCATTCATCGTACTTTTAAAAAAAAGAAGTCCTGTTAAAATGTTCACCGCAATCCCTAAAGAGAGGCTTGAAGTCAAAAATAAAATAGGTAAAACAGGGCTATTCCACAAAGGAATCGCATACAAAGCAGAGAGTAAAAATCCCGTATAAGAACTAATACACAACGCCGTAATAAAAAGAAAATACTCAATCACTTTTGCATACGAGTGTAGCTCTTTCACCGTTTGAATCAAAGCCACCAAAGGCGATAAAAAGGTATATTTAATCACCGTACGCTCAAAGACTAAGAGCATAAACACCACCACAATAGGCGTATAAAGCAGTAAAAAAAGTACCCCCAAACTCATCACCGAGGTAATGTTGTAGCGAATCAAAAGCCAATAAAAAGAAAGAGGACGCCCCAAATCGACTACTAAAAGAAGCAGACCTAGAAAAATTGCCACAGGGGCGACCACCGCACCTGATTTAATCATCGCATCCCAAATCGAGGAGTTACTGCGTTCATGGCGGTTCCATTTTACAAGAAGAGCGACCATGATAGAGCCTGAACTAAGCCCTGCTAGAAAAAGATAGACTGCAATCGCCCACGACCAATGAATCATCTCATACTGTGCCACACTGCCCCAAATTGGTGTCATGATTTGACCCCTTTTCGATTGGGAATAAAGGCGACTTTGGGTTTTGTTTGAAGATGCGCTTTAGGGAAAATCAAAACCTCACGCATGGAGAGACAATGCACTTCACTTTGGGCTTCATGCATATCGCCAAATGTCAGCGCTTCGGTTGGACAAATACTCACACACGCAGGTAAAAGTTTTTTAGAAAGCCTTGTGTCATAACAAAAATCACACTTTTCAACCACATTTTTTATAGGATTGACAAAACGTGCATGGTAAGGACAGGCTAAAATGCAATATTTACATGTAATACACACTCGCTCATCAATATGCACCAATCCTTGTGCATCTTGAAACGAGGCAAAGGTCGGGCAAACGCTGACACATGGGGGATTTTCACACATCACACACGCCATGCGCTCATAGTGCATACCTAGATTTGGAAAAGTGCCTTTAAGCTCCATACGTACTTGAAGCCTAAAAAAATCCTCTGGCACACCATGCTCCACACGACACGCCACACTGCACGCTTGACACCCAATACAGGCATTTTCATCGTAAATCAACCGATACGCTTTTCCCATCTCTTACCCTACACTTTTGAAATCTTCACACCCACATTACTGATCATCGCTCCACACACAGGCGCACTGCGTAAAGAGAGTAGTTTTGAGGGATTAAGCCCTTTGCCGTTCGCCCGTTTTAAAGCAGGAGCCTCTCTTCCAAAGCCCATATACGCAAACAGGGTATCAGGGCGAATTCCCTCTGTGATAAATGCCGTTGCCCTCTCTTTAGCAATGCCATTTTCGATATAAAATGTCTCTCCCATTTTGAGACCATGTGCTTTGGCTGTTTGAGGATGCATCCAAATAGGGTTATCAGACATCAGTTGATGCAAATAGGGAACATTTTGAGTATGCCCATTGGTATGAATGGCACTTTTACCACTCATCAGCACATAAGGATACCCTTGCGTCACATCCATATCCACCATCTGTGGTGTACCATAACCGCTAAACTGCGCCTCAATGGCTTCGCAGAAAAGCTCTATCTTTCCCGAAGGCGTTGATAAGGTTTTAAGCACCTTTCCAAACACACCATCTTTATCTAAAAATAGTTGACTTTTAGGAAAACGCTCCATAAAAATGCTCACATCTTTTGGCTCTCGCATAAAAAGCTCAGGAATCCCAAATTGCACCACACCTCTGCGCAAAAGTGTCTCTAAGACATTTTCCACGCCTTTGGCTTGATAGGCACGAAGTTCTGCTATTGTACGCCACGCATAATGCCCATCTATTCCCATGGTATGTGCCAAAGCTCTTAGCATCTCTAAAGCACTTTTTGTCCCCTCCAAAGGAACAATCACACGATTTCGCATCGTATAACACGGCACCTTATCACTCTGGTCACGAACACCCTCATCCCGCTCCAAATAAGTGGCTTCTGGCAAAACCACATCTGCCATCATCGCTGTTTCACTCAGATAAATATCATTCACCACAATCAATTCCAAAGCTTCCATCGCCTCTTTCATTTTTTGCGGATGCGCAAGGGTAATGAGAGGATTGTGACGGGTTAAAAACCATCCTTTAATGGCATAAGGTTTTTGCGACAGTATCGCCTCAGGAATGGCTTGCAACACGCCGTGTTCTTGAGATGTAAAAGCATACGCTCCCTTTTGTCCAGCTCCTTCTAAACGCTCTTCGTTTGGAAACACTCTAGGGTAAGCGTTGTTGAGCGTTGGAACACGCTTTTCCCTAGATAAGGCATTGATACGCTCCGCACTCTTTACAAAGTAGATACCCCCTCGTTTTTCCACATTTCCCATTAAAACATTCGCAATAATAATCGCCCTGCTTCGCTGATACTCCGAAGGAGACGTGGTGGCTTTGTGCCCCCAGTCCAAAATACACCGAGGGGAAGCCTCATACACTTCATGCGCAATTCTCTCCACTACCCGTGCAGGGATGGAAGTGAAAGACTCTTGCCATTGTGGGGTAAGCTCTTTAAGTGAATCGGCTAGTTTTTCAAATCCTACCGTGTACTCTTTAACAAACGCTTTGTCGTATTTTCCATCACGAATCCATACATGTAAAAGGCTCAGAACAAACGCCAAATCACTTCCCGCCTTGATGGGATACCACTCATCCGCTTTCGATGCCATTACCGAAAAACGTGGATCAAGCACCACCAATTTTTTAGACGGATTGGAGGCAAAACGTGCCATTGCTTTGGTTAAAGGAATATCCAGCCCTTCAAAAAGGTTATGCCCAAAATTGATAATATAATTGGCGTTTTCAAAATCCCGCTCCAATCGCTCTGCAAACGTATGCTCAAACGCACTCTCAATCGCAATCGGACACGAACTCCAGTGAGAAAATACATTGGGTGAGCCAAACGCATAAGCAAAAGAGCGTAACATATCGTACGACTCTCCTGTTTTAGAGGAGAAGATAACGCTTTTAGCCCCATAGTTTTTTTTCAAATCGCTAAGTTTATTGGCAATGTACGATAGCGCTTCTTCTAAACTCACCGCACGCCACCTGTTTTCACCCCGTTTTCCCATGCGAATCAGCGGTTGTGTGAGCCTTTGCGTATCGTAAAGTTGAGAAATACCCGCCACCCCTCTTGCGCACAAAGAGGTTTCCATCTCTTTCATGTACGCATTGCCCTGCACTGAAACCACTCTGCCATTTTTCACACGTGCTTCCATCGCACAACGGCTACTGCACATTTCACAGAGGGAACGGATGGATTTATCTTCCCCACCTAAAAGTCCCTGAGCGCTCAAACCGCTAGGAAGGAGTGCTGTGGATGTGGCAATTTTGAAAAAATCCCTGCGTTTTTGATTGTACATGTAAGCCCTTTATCGCTCAATCATAGGCATTGGTTTACTAAACAAATAGCCTTGTGAGAAGTTTACATGTAAAGATTCAAGCTTAGCTTGAACCTCCGGATTATCGACAAATTCAGCCACCACCTTGTAGCCCATTTTATGCGCAAACGAGACCATGGTATCAACCATCATAAAATTCACTTCATTGATATGAATATCTCGAATCAACGAGCCATCTATCTTTAAAAAATCAATATCAAGCTTGATAAGATACGAAAAATTAGAATAACCCGTTCCAAAGTCATCAATGGCTATGCGACATCCCAACTTTTTCGCCTCATAAATAAAATGGATAATCTCATGAAAATTTTCAATACCCTCAGATTCAACAATTTCTAAAATAACCCGATGCCCACATTGAAAATTTTTAATATGCTCAAACAAAGACTCCTTGACAGAAGAGGAGAGCATATCGCCTTTGGTGAGATTGATTGAAAAATCAAACGGCAAATCTTTAAAGTAGGCAAACACCTTTTGAATCATAATCTTGGTCAGTTTCTCATACAACCTTGTTTTCTTCGCCTGTTCTAAAAAATGATAGGGACTTAAATAACTCCCATCCTCTTCTTGCAAACGCATCAGCACTTCATACTTGGTGATTTGATGCAGTGTATTGTCATAAATACCTTGAAAGAAAGGCACAATACGGTCATTTTCAATGGCATATTTTATCTTTTGAATCGTATATAAATTGTGTTTGGTTTTTTGTTTTAATCCCTCATCTTCATCACGGTAAAACAGTATCAACTTATTCTCTTTTTTTGCCTCTTTAAGCGCAATGTGCGAACGCATGTACACTTTAGCATCCCTGCCCTCAGCCACACCCACATTGAGCCTTAGCACAACTTCATATCCGTGAATCGTGAAAACTTTTTTCTCTAACTCTTTGACACTTTTAGTAATAAATGCATCTATACCATCATTTTTCAAATCATTACCGCATAAAAGAATTGCAAACTCATCACCATTGATACGAAACACCACATCACTGCAATTATGAAAACTCGTCGCTAAAAAACGCCCTACATATTTTAAAAGCTCATCACCCACATCATAGCCCAAATAGTCATTGATCTCTGAAAATCCAACCAAATTAATCAAAACCAACAATTTAGGCTGATGGTCTAAATTTAAACGGTAAAAGAGGGCTTCTCTGTTTCCAAAGCCTGTGAGTTCATCCTTAAAATGCTTCTCAATAATTCTCTCTTTAAGCACCAACTCTGTGATATCAAAATGCGCACAAATATACTCTAAAATCTCCCCATTTTCATCCAAAATAGGCATAATCGTATTTTGCAAATAATGCGTTTGCCCACTTTTATTAACCCCTTTGGTTATGCCTTTCCATATCTCTTTTTTACGTATTGTTGCCCAAAGATCATCATACAAAGAAGGGTCAGCATCACTGGGTCTAAAAATACGGTGGCTTTGCCCTAAAATCTCCTCTTTTGAAAAACCAGCCATGGCACAAAAAGGCTCACTGACATAGGTAATCACCTTATCAACACTCACCTTAGAGACCATACAAGATGCGTCTAATATTTTTTTATACTGATTAAGAAAATTGACATTAACATCGAGTTCATGCTGAGTTGTATTGACTAAATGGGTAAGGGCTTTGAGGGTTGAACAGTGTACTTCTGGCGTTTTAGTCACCGTATGATTCACCATAAAATCAGATTCACTGAGTCCTAAAACCGTAGTAGCAAGATTAAAAAGCTGATTTTTACGCTTGGAGTGAAAAAACTCCCCATAGGTAAAAAATCCAGCCGTTGGCGCAATATTTTCTAAAAGCTCACACTCATAATTTAAATGCTCTTTGAGAAAAAGTTGTCGTGCACTACACGAATAGACAAAAAGTGCTTCTACTGGTTTTTCATCCATTTTTTCTTGTAAAAGTAAGGCTTTTTGCATAATCTCCTCAACATTTCCAATGGCAAAACGTATTGTATCTCCTACAATAAGATGCCCTGCATAGTGAAACGAACCATCTGTGTTTTGAGCAATTAAAGAACGATACACTTCGATGCCATCAGACATTTTCATAAATGGAAATTCCATCGCATTGTAAGGAAATTTTTTCACACTACCGCTTCCTAAATAGTGCTCATAAATTGACTTTACAGGCACACCATCAATTTCGTAGAGTGCGTTATTGTGTGCTTTGGTTACTAAAAACTCTTTACCTAAAGGTGTCCAACCTAAAGAATACGCACTATTTACATGTAAAGATTTTCCACGTAAACCAACCAACACAATACCCCGTTCTACGATTTGATTTTCATAGATAATAGACGTTTTTTGAAGTAAAAATTTATCCGCAACATTACCCCCTGCTAAAGGAATATGCGAGGCGTGCATATTAAATCCTTCTAAAAAAGATTCACTATCATCTTCTCCAAAAGGGTGTGAAAAAGCGATGCATACTTTGGTATCATCCTCTAAAAGTGCCTGTGCAGCTTTTTTCCCATTTTCAAAACTGGCATCCTCAAAATAATAAACTTTCGCTTGAGATTTTTCAAGATGGCAAAAACTGATTTGTATCGAATGCGAATATATCACTCCAGAAGCTATCTCTCCAGCGGTACTAGCACCAATGAGTACACTATTAGAAAAAAAGGATTTTAAAAAGGAGATAACAGAAGAGAGTTGATGGTGTTCGACTTCACCACAAAAAAGTTGAATGAGTAAGTGCTCATCGCCTTTAAAAGTACTTTTAACAAAGACTTCTAACGCCTCAAGCGTTTGATAGGTATGGTTGATTAATTTCACAAAAATGCCCCAGATAGTATTTTGTAATTCCTTTAAGGCGGCGATACATGGGAAATTCTATCACAATAAAACCATTTTACCAATAAAAAAAACCCCCAATTTTGGGGGTTTTTGACTATTTTTTTAGCCTACGAAGGTTTGACCCGCATAGAGAATGTAAAGTCTTAAGAAAACAACACCCACAAGTACGACTACGGAATTAAGCAAAATGTAACCTACACGGTACGCATGGTGTCTTAAAGCCGTTACCGCAATTAAAAGAGGCGTAGCAATACCAATCCCAATCACACCAATCCAGAAGACATATGCCCACACACCTGTGGTTAAAGCTTGGATAGCAACGAGTGTTTTATCGCCTCCTTGAAAATACATACCCACAAAGAGTGCAAATAAAAGCAACAACTCCATCGGTACCACTCTTAAGTCAAGCTCCAAAAGGTATTTGGCATTTTTTTGGTTGACCTCTGATTTGAAAAAGAGAAGTCCAAACAAAATCGAAGCCGCAACGCCTGATGAAAGCCCAGAAGCGAGAAAAAGAATCGGCAACAACGGTGTGTTAAAGAGCGGATAACTGTACATGGCTGAGAGTAAAAAGCCTGTATAGATACCGATGATAACCGCAAACAAGAAAAGGGTTCGCTCTAACCATGCTGGATTGTCGCCAATACTGTCAATGATGCCTTTAAACGGTTTTAAAAGTCCTGCAAAAGGACCCGTTTCAAACAACCACGGTTTAAACTTAATCGCTGCGTAAATGAAACTCAGTGGCGTATAGATAAAAAGGCCTAAAACACCCAGTGTCATCACCGAGCTAAAGTTATAATGAATCAACAATTTCCAAAAATGAAGCGGTCTTGTTAAGTCAAAAATCAATAAAAACAGACCCAAACAAATGGTCAGTGGCGCTAGAAGCGCACCTGCTTTAATCAAACCATCCCATGGCGCTTTGTTGTTACCTTCTATCCATTTTACCATCAAAGAGGTCATCGCCGCACCCGCAGAGAGTCCTGCTAAAAAAAGATAAACCGCAATCGGCCAATGCCATATAAGTGTTGAGTATTGCTCTAATGAGCCTGCGATGTGATTCATGATTTGATCCCTCCTTTATGGTTTGGTACAATAAACATTTTTGGCTTTGTTCCAAGTCTCTCTTTTTGTTGGTACGTGACACGCTCTGAAAGCACGGTGTTGATTTTGCTTTGAGGGTCATTTAAATCCCCAAATACCAACGCTTCTGTGGGACACACGGTCACACACGCAGGCTCTTCGCCTCTGCTTAAGCGTGATTCGTAGCAAAAGGTACATTTATTGGGCGCTTTGGTTACTGGGTCTACGTAACGTGCTTGATACGGACAGGCTGCCACACAGTACAAACATCCCACGCACAAGTCCACATCTACAAGCACGATGCCATCTTCATTTTTAAACGAAGCGTGGGTTGGACAGACGTTGACACACGGTGTATTTTCACAATGCACACACGATTGGCGGTGGTATTCGTAGCCTAGTGTTCCATTGGGATACTCTTCAGGCTTAATCCACACTTGCAAACGATAGACTGATTCTGGTAGTTGATTTTCGGATCTACACGCAACATTGCACGCTTGACAGCCGATGCAGAGATTGTTGTCGTGGACCATTGCATATTTTTTTGCCATTGTTCTCTCCTCCCCTTACGCTTTTTTAACTTTAACGCCAACAACATGCAGGTTCATACCGCAGTTAGCCGATACATGTGGCGAATAAAGCGCATTACTATGAACACCTTTGCCATAGGCACGTTTTAGCTCTTTACTCACATGACCAAATCCAAAGTAAGCAAACACCGTATCTTCTCTAACCCCTTTGGTCACGAGGGCTTTGCCTTTTTGGCTAGAGTATTTGTTATAAACCTCGATATTATCGCCATTTTTAATGCCCAGTCGTGCTGCTGTTTTTGGATGAATCCACACCGCCGCATCATCCAATAAGTTATTAAGCCACACATTGTTACCGTTATGACCATTGGTACGAACGGCTGATTTTCCATTGATAAAATAGAGCTCATCATTCTCTTTGTATTTGTACGGCTCGTAACTAAGGGCTCCTTTTTTAGAAACCTCTTCAAGTTTGGGACTAAAGAGTTTAATTTTGTGAGGAAAATCGATCGTGCCTTCCTCATTAACATGCACCGCGGCAGATGGAAATTTTTTCACAAAATTTGCAACACTTTTTTTATCTTGCAATAAAAGAGGCACACCAAAACTCGCACTGCCGTTGGCTTTGAGTTTGGCGAGTAAATCAATATTATCGCCCACTTGTTGCAAACGATAATCCTCAATGTCTTTGTATGGGAAGTACGCACTTAAACCCATTTTTTCCGCTAACTCTTTTGCCACACGCCAACCCGGACGTGCATCGCCTACGGGTTCAACCACTTTTTGGCGACCCACACCGTAACTTGGGTTTTTGCTACCACTGGCGGTAAACTCTTCATCTCTTTCAAGATAGGTCGTATCTGGAAGAACAACATCCGCAAACCATGCCGTATCGGAGACTTGAATGTCATGAACGACCACCAAATCCATCGCCTTCAGCGCTTTAATGACATTTTCCATATTCGATTGTGTCATCACAGGATTATTACGGGCAATAAACCAACCATGAATTTTGTAACCTACTCCTGGAAGCTCTTTAAGTGCCGCATGTGGCACCAACGTCACAATACCAGCCCCTTTTTTGGCTAAGAAAAATTCACTGTCTTTTTCGCCAATTCTATCAATGCGAGGAACACTCACTTTTGGATACGCAGGAATTTTTGGTTTTTTAAGTTTAGGTGCTTTGGGATCACCCTCACCGATAAACTGGTTGTAAAAATCCGCACTTTTACCCAAATAGTATCCACCCTCTTTCTCCACAGCACCCACAAGAGCATTTACCATCATCATCGCACGGCGAAGCTCTAACTCTTGAGGAGTAAATGTTACACGGTGACCATAGTCAAAAACCGCTTTTGGAGCCGCTTTTGCAAACTCTCTGGCTAAGCGTTTAATCGTATCGGCTGGAATATCACACTCAACAGCCATCTTCTCAGGAGTATATGGTTCAACAGAAGCTTTTAACTCCTCAAACCCTTCACAATACTTCTCAACAAATTTTTTATCGTAAAGATTTTCATGAATCAAGGTATGAATAAACGCCAAAACAAATGGCAAATCATGCCCTGGTTTAATCGCATGCCATTCGGTTGATTTGGCTGCCATGGTTGAAAGTCTAGGCTCTAACGTGACGAGTTTCGCACCATGAGAAAGGGCATCCATATACGCACGAGCATACGAGATAACAATCCCTTCAAAAACATTGTGACCCATGTTGATAATGTATTTGGCTTTGGCAAAATCACGCCCAATACTTCCGTGATTGTAGACATCTTTCGCCGCCATACCATACGCTAATGGACAGGTTGCTTCGTGTCCAAACAGGTTATGAGAACCATAGGCTTGTGCGAGGTTGTGAAACCATGTTTTTGTCCAACCGCTACGGGCAGTAAATGCCACCGTATGCGCACCATGCTTTTGTTTGATTTCATCGAGTTTTTTGGCAATGAAAGTGTATGCTTCGTCCCAACTGACCTCTTTCCACTTTCCCTCACCTCTCTCGCCCACACGCATAATAGGTTTGACTAAACGTTGTGGGTCATAAAGCTGATTAAACCCTGCCGAACCTCTCGCACACACTTTTCCCCCACGGCTTTTATCCTTTGGATTGCCACGAATGAACATCCCTTTTCCATCTTCCACACGTGCTTCGATGGTACAAGAACTCGTACACATTTCACAAATACTCGGTGTAAATTTTGTGTTGCCCTTGTACTGTTTTTTGATCTCATCCATGGCACCTAAAGTTCCAGGGATGCTCGAAAAACCTGCAACGGCTGCTGCAGTAGAAGAGAGCTTGAGAAAGCCTCTTCGGCTAAGCATTTGAGTCATCTTTCATCCTTTTCATAAGATTTGATAGTGGTATCTTAGGAAAGCTATGTAAATTTTATGTAAATTTGAAAGACGAATTTTAATTTATATTTTTTTGTTTGATTTTAAACTAAGAGGCTTTTTGTGGGAATTGAAGTAGATGAGTGACGTAAAAACATAGTAAAATTTTATGTTTTTACGTTTTACATGTGAGGTGTTCTTCTGGAAGTTGCATTTACTTCTTATACTAAAATTGCCAAACGTTAAGAATAGAAACCTGAGCCTTTTAATTTTATATTTTACTTGACAAATAGAGACATTTTACATTAGACTTCTTGTATGACCCCTTGAAATATCAAGAGTTTCAAAAGTGATGTGCTATGTTTAAAAACGCTTATTTCAATGGGTTGTGAACAAAATCTAATACATAAAGAACAAACATGAATCAATTAACGTTTTTTCAAACATTAAAAAATAAAATCAAAATAAAGGGACAGAACAATAAAATATTAGTTGATGGCACTATAAAAATATCTAAAACAAAAGTCGTCATTAAAGGATCAAACAACACCTTGCATATCAAAAATGGTGTCAAGATGAACGGTTCTTTTATAGAAATAGTTGGCGATAATTGTCAAATAATAATAGGCAAAAATTCAATTATAGGTGATGGATGTTATCTCTCTGCAAAAGAAAAAGATATAACATTAACAATAGGCGATGATTGTATGCTGAGTAGAAATGCTAAGCTGATGACCTCTGATGGGCATCCTATCGTTCAGAACGCACAGGTAATAAACTGCGCTAAAGATATTATACTAAGCGATAAAATATGGATAGCCGATAATGTAGTAATACTCAAGGGTGTGCATATCGGAGCAAACTCTGTGATCGGGATAGGCTCTGTTTTGACAAAATCAATCCCATGCAATGCCATAGCAGCCGGTAACCCCGCAAAAATTGTCAAAGAAGGCATCAGTTGGGAGCATTAAAGCTCTACCAAATTCTTTTTGACCTCTTCTAGCACTATTTTTTTATTCTCATTATCACGTGGTAAACTAAAATACTTTTGGAAGTTTTCTTCTCCAATGCTCTTCCACCTTTTAGGACTTGCAAAAAGATTATCTGCAAAAAATGTCATAGTCGGTGTTCCCATCAGCGAAGCGAGATGATACGTTCCGGTTGAAGTAGAAATAAAGAGTTTAAAATGACTCACTAATTTTGCAAAGTAAACCAATCCTTCAATCGAGAGATAAAAAAGGGCATTGACATCAACGAGTCTCTTTTGCATCGTTTCATAAAGAGCTTTTTCATCCGGGCCAAATGTAAGTACGACTTGATATCTGCCTTGTTTGATAACTTCACGGATAAGCACTTCATACTCATCAAGATTCAAATTTGCATCGCTTGAGCCTCCAAAACCTACATGAAAAGCTATTATGGGTTGAGTTATTTGATGCTTTTTACAAAAATCATCATAAATAGCCTTTGCATCATTAAACTCCAAAAGCGGTTTTTTATACGCTAAATTGATATCACTAAACAGAGCTTTTGAGAGTTCTAAGTTATACTCAAACTCTGCCATCTTCACTTCGCTTCGTCTTTGCAGCACTCTTTTGGTATAAAAAATTTGAGCAATTTTTGTTGCAGGTGCTATTCTTGTGGGTATTCGTGCTAAAAACTGGGCAATAGCAACTCTTGTATTTGAAAACAGGGTTACAGAAGCATCTATTTTTGCTCTTTTAATTTTTTTTGCCAAATCAAAGACATTCTCGCCATTATCCACAATCACCTCATCTATAAAATCGCAACTTTGTGCCAATGTTTTATTAAGCGGTGCGACACAAGCAATAATTTTATTTTTTGGATCATAGTGTTTTAGTACATAAAACGTGGGAAGCGCTGTTATAAAATCACCTAATTTATCTGTACGTACCACTAAAATATTCATCACTTTTCCTTAATTTTATTATCTAACCGACTCTAGGTAAGAAAGGCGGTTATTAAATTTTAAAACGATCAATAGTCATCCCCAAATTTTCAGCTCGTTCAGTTAAATGCTTGGATGCTTGAGAAATCTCTTCAACACTGCGTGTATTTTCACTAGAAAGTTTATAAATCTCCCCAATGGCTTCTAAAATAGCATGCGTTTGGTGCGTGTTAGAATCTGAGAGCTTCGCCATTGCTTGATTAGTGCGATTTGCATGCTCCATGGTTTGTGAAACATTTTGAATCGCTTCTTGGACATTACGAGAATCATCTACTAATAATGTCATGGATTTGGCGTTATGATTTATTGCATCTGCGCTATGACTAATAGCTTGAACAATCACATTAATCGTCACATTAATTTCAACTAAACTCTTTTGCGTTCGCTCTGCTAACTTACGAACTTCATCTGCAACTACGGCAAAGCCACGTCCATGTTCTCCCGCACGCGCCGCTTCAATGGCAGCATTCAGCGCTAGAAGATTGGTCTGATCAGCAATATCAGATATCACACCAAGAACACCTCGTACATCATTGGCTTGATTGCTTAATTCGGTTAATTTATACGCAATATCCATCTCATTTTTTGCTGTGTTTTCCACATTATTGACGAGAGTCAGTAGATGCATTTGTGATGTTTCAAGTGCCTCAACCGCTTTGCTAATATCCTCTTGTGTTTGATTCATCGTAATCATTGCATTGTTTAAATCCTGCGTGATTGCTTTTCCTTTTTCTGAAGCATTTTGAAGCAATGTTGACTCTTTTAAGGCATTATCACCAATCGCAGAAGAGGTACTAAAAAGCTGATTGGCTAGTGTTAAATTTTCATATCCAGACGCTTTAACTTCTCTTAGAGATGTCGCAAAAGAGAGCAATAATTCAGACGTTGCATCTGCAATCAACGAAACTTCATTGCGACACGGTATCTCTAATTTTGTGCGTAAATCTTTTTCTTGAGCACTGTGGGTAATTTCGGTCTCTAATATTCGAAGGGGAGTAACCACTAAGCGTTTTAATCCTAGAAATATGACTAAAACCGTTGCCATAAAAATCACACCAATTAAAGCAATATAATAATAACTAATTTTAAGCGTTTCACTAATTTTGCTTTCAACTTTTTCTTTAGGAACACCTAAAATATTGTATCCGATACGTTGATTGTTATTATCATAAACAGGAAGAGATACCACAAAATAGTCTCCAGAAAAAAGATACTTCTCTTTGATTAAGGCTTCCATATCAAGGGATTTTGCAAAATCTTTCACCTCTTTAGAAAACCATTTATCATTGCTCATAGCATAGGCACCCACCATCTCCATTTTTGAAAGAAGAGGATGTTTAGAAGCAACAGACGCATCAATGAGTTGAATATATTTAACACCCTCTTTTTCAAAATCACGGGAGATACTTCCTACACCCTGAGAGAGATTGACCACACCCAACAAAGTACCCTCTTTTGTGATAATCGGCGCCACGGTTGCAAGTACAAATCCACTGTGTTGCACTGCCCAACTCGATTGAAGTTTTTTTGTTTGAATAGCCACTACATAATTTGATAGCATAGACAAATCATCGCCAAACTTTTTTGCATCCCAACTGCGTGAAAAAGATTTTAAATCTGCCGTTGCAACGTGAATGCGTATGCCTTGATAATTGGTTTTATTTTTAAAAGAATTGGCTACATTTTTCAAAATAAGATGGGTACTTTCACGATCGTTATTTTTGATACTCTCTTGCAATGCAGCCATTTCAGCTAACTCAACAGAAGCAATAATCCCCACATCGTTTTTTACATGTAACTCATCTTGAATCTTCATAGCCAAATAATCACGCTCTTGTGTTTTTTCCTTTTCACTTAAAAAAGATTGCGCATTAAAACTAATAAGCGAAACAATCACCACCGTAAAAAGAGCGATTAGCACCATCAAGCGTATAATCTGAGCCGAAATATGAGTACCTTTGAGCATCTATTTTCCTTTGAAAAACATAAGCGTGAATGGTATCATATTTTCGTCATTATTTTTATAAAAATCTTTCAAATCTAATAATACTAATGATTTAAAAAACAGGGTTCAGGAGTTTACTTTTTTAATTGATAACGCATCATTTTCAATTTTTACACCAACACCATTTAAAAAACCTTTCTGCCATGTTGGATTACACTTTTTTGATGCGCTCTTTCTATCGCTTTATCACTTAAAATTAAGTGTTCATCACGATAAGGATGGCTTACATGTAAAATACTTGAAACCTCTAAAGGTTTGGCGATGATCCCTTTGATGTCACTTCCCTCATACTGTACTCTTTCGACCTCAAACCCTGCTAAAATCAAAGCATCGTATACGGCTTGATACGAGGTTGAGGCGACCAAAACGCCTGTGGGTTTGAGATGTATTTTTAAGAGCTTGATAAACTCTAAACTCACCAATGAAGCGTTGTTGTGCTCCACAAATGGGTCAAGAAAAATCACATCAAAAAGCCCATCCAATCTCTGCACACCATAACGTGCTTCTCTATTGAAAAACGATACTGTCGCATAATGTTCTTCATAGCGTTTACATGTAAAAAGTGCTTCAAGAAGCTTTACATGTAAAGCATCTCCTACAACCTCAGCACTCTGTTTGAGAAGCATTCTATCCTGTTCCATCGCTTTTACATGTAAAGAAAACGTGGAGCATTGTTGGGCAACACGCAACGCTTCAAGGGTGTTGTATCCCATGCCAAAACCAATGTCTAAAAGCGTAACATCGCTCTTGTCCAGACGCTCTTTAAGCTTAGAGCCCTTAATAAAAAGTGTATGTGCTTGCATGAACGCTCCCGCTTTGGGATGGTAATAATCCTTATAGTTCGCACTGTAAAAGGTCATACTTCCATCTTCTAAGCTTATAGCGTGAGGTATTTCATAACTTAAGGGAGGTTGCGCTTCCACCAAATCGCCCTGTCTGATACCTCGGTAGCGCATACTTTGCGCCACGTATTCACCAAAGTGAGCTTTTTCCATCTGCCACAGTGGGGCTATCAGCTCTTTTTTAGGAGTATCGGTTGCGAGACGAATAATGGGAATATGTGAGGGAATGAGACGCAAAAGGCTTATCAGAGCCTCAGCGTATTCGTATTCATTTAAGAGTTGAAAGGGCGCTACCTCATACTCACGAGCCAACTGCGTACCAGAGATAATATGCAAATTATGAAATTTTATCCCATCAATACCCGCTTCCACCAAGCCTTTCACACTCTCTTCCCACATGCAAAAACTCTCATCGGGTAACCCTAAAATCAAATGCGCATAGACCTTTAAACCCTTTACATGTAACCGCTCAATCGCTTCAAGCGAAGCGTGCGCACTGTGCCCACGGTTGATGCGCTCTAGACTTACATCCTGCAGACTTTGCACACCAAGCTCCACCACCACATCCAAACGGCTGTTGAGCTCTGCTAAATATTCCAGCGTTGCTTCACTCAAACAATCAGGTCGTGTACCAATGTGCAACGCTTTAAAGGGATAAAGATTTAAAAGCCTCTCATACGCCTCTTTTTGTTTTAAAATGGAGGCAAAGGTTCCTGTGTAGGCTTGAATATAGAGCGCAAAAGAGGTGGCGTTGTAACGTTTTTTGGCAAATACAATCGCTTTTTCTATCTGCTCTTCAACATTTTTAGCATCAGCAATTTGTGCCGCACGAGCACCGTGTTCGGGACAAAAAGTGCACCCTCCATTCCCATCACGTTCTCGGTTGGGACAGCCAAAGTCTAAATTGACAGGGATGCTAAAAAGCGCTTCGCCATAATGGCATTTCATCGCTTCTTTATGGCTAAGATAGGGGAGCATTATTTAAAAAAGAGTTTGCGTATTTTGGTTAAACCTAACTGCATTCCGCTAAACATCATTACCTTTGCCATCTTGTTCCACATCGACTTTTCATAACAAGGATTGGGACATTTACGACAACTGGGTTTATGCTCATGCGGACAATTTTTAAGCCTTCCATAGGCATATATGAACAGCGTCTCACACTCTTCGCAGAGATGATAGGGCAATTCACACAAAGACTTTTCTTGAAAAGCAACCTCCAGCACACCCTTTTTCTTGGGAACATCATGGTGTTTTTTGTCGCAATGAAGTTGAATAAAACGGTGTAACGTCTGGCTATCGTTTTGGAGTTTTTCAGGAGTCATTGTTTCTCTTTTTTTTGTTTTATTATAGAGAAAAAGAGTAAAGAAAACCTTTACATGTAAAGCGTACGGTGTCTCTTTTCATTGGACACCGTACCGAAGCTACACACTATTTTGCGGGGATGATAATCCCTTTGTAAGGACCAAATTTATGTTGGTGACGTGTGTGGTTCGTATCATACGGTCCCACATCACTATCTGGCACTTTTACTTTGGCATCGGGGAAATCTTTTTCACGGTCTTTTTTCACAGGACGTGGCTTATCGTAATTATTGATATACGCCGCAACATCGTATGCTTGCGCATCGGTTAAGACACGATTGTGATTGTCTGCACCTAAAGGCATATTTGCCACAATCCAATCCGCCGAACGAAGCACACGGTACATTCCCGCACCCGTGTTGTAACTGTCTTTGCCCCAAAGTGCTGGGAACTCATAGCCATTGGCTTTGCCTTCACGCTTAACACCCTCACCATTTTCGCCATGGCAAGAAGCACAATGCTCTTTATACACTTTCTCACCCGCAATCGGATCAGCCGCACGGCTCATCACCATCTTGCGATCGACTTGTGGAAACTCTGCTCCCGATACTTTTGCACCTACAGGAATACCTTGCGCTAACCAGTGCATATACGTCACAATAGCTCGCATCTCTTTGCCATTCTCTGGAAGTGCTCTACCGTTCATACTACGTTCCATACAACCATTGACTCGCTCCTCGATGCTACCGATGTTTTCATCACGGTTTCGGTATTGAGGGAAATTACCCATGGTTGCCATAAAAGGCGCTGACCACTTTTTCGTACCTGCTTCTTGGTGACACGTTGCACAGGCGAAGTTATTGCCCGCATAACGCATTTTAGGATCAGCTACTTCAGGACCGATGTACTTATACGTCTCACTCACCAACGCTTTTCCGTAGCGTACGGTATCGCCAAAAAGATTATTGGGAATGGTGCTCTCATCAGGAGCCTTCCAATCTTTAATCACCACAGGTTCAAACCCTTTATTGGAACGCTGATTAAGCGTTGCCAAATCGAGTGCTAAAAGCGTACTTGTGCCCACAAGCAATGCTACTAATGACACCAATGAAACATGTTTCATCACTACCTCCTTAAGATAATCTTCCTGTTATCATAAACTTCCATCGTCACTTTTTCGTCAATTTTATGATTTAACTTTTTGGATATACTTTTAAAGCTGTTTTGACTTAAGGAGCGCATCATTAAAACCCTTCGCATTTACGCACTTTTATTTGCATTGTTTATCCTTTCAATGACAGGGTTGGGATTTTTGATTTACAAAGTCAACCACGCACTCTATCTTGAAGATGCCAAAAACAGCGTGGAGAGTGTTTTAACCCTCACGCAAGAACTTTTGGAGCACGAAAAACAACTCGCTTTAAGTGTCGCTTTGATGTTAAGCCAAAATGAAACCCTTAAAAAAGGGTATCTTGAAAATAACCGCTCCTTGCTTTTTGCAACCCTCCACGAGGAAATTCCCAACATTAAACGCTACCTAGCCATGGAGACTCTTGAAGTGCAACTCCATTCCAAAGAGGGAAAGGCGTTGGTGCGAAGTTGGGATTTTGGGAGTCATGGGGATGAGTTGCTCTCCTTTCGCAAAGGCGTTACCCTCGTACAAAAACACCAAACCCCTTTTGTCTCCGTTGAACTAGGCAAACGCCTCAACATCAAAGCCATCGCTCCTGTGTTTTTAGAAGGTAAATTTATAGGCTCCCTAGAGGTCATTTTGGATTTTGAGACCATCGCACACAAACTGCGTGAGAAGAAGATTCATTTTGCCATTCTGATGGAAAAATCGTTTCTGGAGATTGGAGAATGGATGAAAGAGAAGCAGATTATCAAAGAGTATGTGCTTTTAAATAGCGAATGCGTTGAGTGCGTGTCTACCCTTCCATCTTTAATTGAGCCACACACGCTGCGCAATGGTTTTGCACGTGAAAACAACACCCTTTTTGGCTTTACGCCTCTTTTTGACATTGAAGCCAAACAGGTCGGGTACATTGGAGTCTGGTTTGATGAGTCTTTGCTGAACGAATCTCTTTTACTCAAAGCCTCACTCAGTCCCACGCTCAAATCTTTACATGTAACCCATTTACACCCTGAAATTCCCCAAAACCACGAGATAGAAATCCGATGAAAATTTTACTGCTTGAAGATGATTTTACCTACCAAGAGAGCATTCAAGACTCCCTTGAAGCAATGGGATACAGCGTTGATGCGTACGATGATGGTGAAAAAGCATTGGATGCGTTGTTTGAAAAACAGTACCATTTGGCTCTGTTAGATATTCGTGTGCCCAGTATGGATGGGTATGAAATTTTAAAAGAGATTCGTAAAGCCAAACTGGATGTGCCTATTATTTTTATTACCTCGCTCACAGATATTAACAACCTCTCTTTAGGCTACGAGCTAGGATGCAATGATTACTTACGCAAACCCTTCTCACTCAAAGAGTTACAGTACCGTGTCTGCCAAACGCTCAAAAGTTACCATCTGCACTCTACTCTAGAGCGCATCCCACTTTCGCATGGGTTTTCCTATTGCACTGATGAACAAACGCTTTGGTTTGAAAATGTAGAGATTACTTTGAGCAACTACGAACGAAAACTCCTCTTTATATTCGTCAAAAATCGAGGGCATTTTGTCTCGATGGAGCGCATCCACGAAGCTGTGTGGGAAGGTAAGGAGATTGGGGAGAATGATATTCGGATGCTGATTAAAAAACTCAGAGATAAAACCGATAAAGATTTTATTATCACCGCCAAAGGCATAGGATATAAAATTGAAAAATGAGACCAAAAACGCACTTCTTTTTGCCATCATTTTAACGTTTTTAACCCTTCTTTTGGTCTCATTCCCTCTTTTTCAGTATCTTTCCGTCTCTTTACGCCTTCATCAGCTCACGCAAGAAAATCAACTCAAAGCCTATGCCAAAGAGATTGAGCAGAGTATTCAAGGGATTTTACCTGTTCAAAAAACCTTTCTCTTTCCCCGCTCCATCCTCTATAAAGTCGCCCTTGTAGATGAAAAAGAACAGATCGTTTTCTCTTTGATTGAAGAACCTATTCCTCTGATGAACAGCTCGTTTGTACCTCATAATGGCGCACTCTTTTACCAACATCCCCTAGCGCCTAATCTCTTACATGTAAAAAGCTTAATCATCCAAAAAGAGATCTCTCACGCACGTCTTTTTTTGGAAAGTTTATGGATGGTCGGGGTCATTTTAATAGGCATGTTTTTGTTCACAACCTTGCTTTTAAAACTGCTTTTAAAACCTTATGTCGAAACCTCAACACGCATGCAACACTTTTTTACCGATGTGATGCATGAGCTCAAAACGCCTCTAGGCATTATGCAGCTCAATCTTGAAAGCTTAGCGCAACACCTCCACAACAAACAGCTCAGTCGTTCCCTAGCCGCACTTTCAACGCTTTCGACGTTGTATGAGGATTTGGAGTATCTCATTAAAAATAAAACCATCACCTACACCAAAGAGCTTTTAGATATTTCCCATTTTTTAGAGGAGCGCATTGCTTACTTTGAAGCACTGAGCTCCTCCAAAGCCATACGCATTGTCTCGTCCATCGCATCACACCATACCTTACACATCAACCGCATTGAGTTTCAACGCATTATCGACAACACCATTACCAACGCCATCAAATACTCTCCACCACAAACAACCCTATTTATTGCACTGTATGAAAACACCGATGGTCTTTATCTCAGTTTTAAAGATGAGGGGATGGGCATTAAAGATGTTGAAAAAATCTTTGAAAGGCACTATCGGGGAGATATTTATAAAGGTGGATTTGGAATAGGGCTTAGTATTGTTAAAAGTATTTGTGATAAATATAAAATGGTGATTGAAGTAAAATCAGAAGAGAAAAAAGGCTCAGAGTTTGTTTATAAATTGAAGTAAAAAAAAGGAGGAGAAATTCTCCTCCTAAAGTCTTATAGACCTGTTACGTTCTCAGCTTGAGGACCTTTTGGACCTTCGCCTAGTTCATAAGTCACTTTTTGACCTTCTGCTAAAGAAACACGGCCGTAACCTGTTCTGTTCACTTGACGAAAGTGTACGAATACATCTTTTCCGCCATCATTTGGTTGGATAAAACCAAAACCTTTTTCATTGTTAAACCATTTAACGGTTCCCTCTAATAAAGCCATTCTATGCTCCTGTTGTAAAATCGAAAAGTAGAAAATTGAGTATTTTTGGAGTATTTAGGATGCTAACTAAAGGTCACGTATCACAAAACTACCAAAGATGAACTCGAACCTCATCTTTCTAGGAAAATAGTGTATCTTATTTTTCAAAATAAAGCAAATATAAATTGTAATTGACCTATACTGAATGCATGAAAATAGCAAAAACCTACGCACTTTACGGTGCTTTTATTCTTATTTTTACAATTACCCTTTTGCTCAGCGTCTGGTTTGGTAAGAAAATACAAGAAGAACACCACATTCAGCAAGAGCGTATCACCGTTTTTGAACGCTACAAAGCTGTTTTAGATTTAGAAAAGACCTTAATTAGAAAAACCGTTGCGGATTACTCTTTTTGGGATGAAATGGTTGATTTTGCCAAAGAACCCAATCACGCATGGAGCAAAGACAACCTTGAAGAACCTATGGTCAAAACATTTGGTGTCTCTTATATTTATGTTTATAATGAACATAAAAAACTTGTTTATAGCTATGACGCACTCAAAAAAAACACCCCAGCGCCCATACTTGAACCTCTCTCAGACGAAAAACCTGAATTTAAAGAGTTTTACGCTTTTTCTGAGGGCAAATGTATCCAATACTTTTTAGCACCCATTCATCCTTTTTCAGATGTGGAGCGTAAAGGGAAACCTTTGGGTTATTTTATTTTGGGACGCGTTTTGGATGATGTGTTTTTTGAAAAGATGGAAGAGATTACCCTTGGTCGCTCCTCTTTAATTCAAAAAAAACCTTTGGAAAATCAATCAAGCTCTTTTTATGTAGAACTTCCTTCTCTTCTCAATGAAACAGTTGGGTATATTCAGTTTGATTATCATCCTTTGGTGATTGTATTTATCTCAAACTTACAAAATTCTCTACTGCTTGCGGGACTCATTCTTTTAGGTATCGCTTTAATGCTCTTTTATCTCTTAACTAAACTTACATTTTTAAAACCCATTCATCTTATCTCTATGACACTCCGCACACATCATCTCGGTTACATCTTTGCCCTTTCAAAGCAGAAAAATGAGTTAGGTGAAATCGCCCATCTTATTTACGAGCATGAAAAGCAAAAAAAACTTCTCGAAGAGTATAAAGAAGCCATTGATGAAAATACGATTGTCTCACGCACAAATGCCAAAGGGATTATCACCTATGCCAATGAGCAGTTTCTTGCTATTTCAGGCTATTCTAAAGAAGAACTGATAGGAAAACCGCACAATATTGTTCGTCATCCAGACAATCCATCGCACTTTTTTCAAGAGATGTGGGAGGTGCTCAAAGCGGGTAAGACATGGAAGGGGATTATTAAAAATAGGCGCAAAGATGGAAGCGTTTATTATGTCAAATCGGTCATTATGCCCCTGCTCTCCTTAGATGGTAAAATCGAATCTTATATGGCAATTCGCCACGATGTCAGCGATTTGTTTGAACAACTCGAAGTATTACAGCAAACAAGCACACTCAATCTTCCTAGCCGTAAACACCTTTTAGAGCAAATTGAAAAATCAAAATATCCACACCTTGCCATTTTGAATATTTGTGATTTTCGAGAAATTAATGCCTTATATGGTCAGGCATTTGGGGATGCATATCTTTATGAATTTGCCCAAAACCTTCAAAAATACATTCGTAAAGGAATGGTCGTTTTTCACCTCCAAGGAGATGAATTTGCCCTCTACTGCGATAAAGAAGTCAGCGAAGAAGCCTTCAATACCTTTTGTGATACCTTACTCACCCGCCTTCAGCAAGAAGGTCTTACCATCAAAAACAAATCTTATACTGTGGCCTGTCGTATTGGAATTGCTAATGGGCTCTCTTATCTCTATAACCGAGCGGAAATCGCACTCAAAGAAGCACGCAATTCGCATAAATCATTGGTGATCTATGATGATAGAGACGGGTTTCAAGAGCGCCTCAAAGAGGATATTCAGTGGAATAAAACCCTACGTGAAGCTCTGATTAATAAACGCTTTACCCTCTTTTTACAAGAGATTGTTCCTTTACATGTAAAACCCAATGCACGTAAAAAATATGAAGTGCTCATTCGCCTTATTGATGAAAATAATCGTGTCATATCGCCTTTTCATTTTATTGATTTAGCAAAACGCTTACACCTTTACGCACAAATTACCCACTTTGTCCTTGAAGAGAGTGTGCAAGTCGCCTTGCATCTAGGGTGCGATGTTTCTATTAACATTACCAAAGAAGATATTTTGCATCATGAAACCACGACGCTTTTATTTGCTCTTTTAAGCCAATATCCTGAACTTAAGGGGCATATCATTCTTGAACTTGTTGAATCTGAGGGAATAGAAGATGTTTCAGAAGTGCGCTCTTTCCTTCAAAAAGCACACGAAAAAGGTTGTTTATTAGCCATTGATGACTTTGGTTCTGGCTATTCAAACTTCGAATATCTTTTACGATTAAGTGTTGATTTTATAAAAATTGATGGCTCCCTTATTAAAAATATTGACAAAGATGCCACCGCCTACGCTACGGTTAAGACTATCAGTACCTTTGCTAAAAATCTAGGTATCGAAGTGGTCGCAGAATTTGTCCATAGTGCTGACGTACTGGAGAAAATCAAAGAACTTCCTATAGACTATGCACAAGGATTTTACCTGCATGAACCAGCGCCCAAAGAGTCTATACAACTATGAAAGCAATCGAACACTTTTTGGAAGTTGTCTCAAAAGATGAATTTGTCGAAGGGCATGAGGTTTTAGAAGAGGAGTGGAAGCGCCTTAAGCACACTCCTATGTTTGAAAATGAAGCAAAGATTTTAAAAGGATTGATTAACGCTTCTACCGCATTAGCCCTTGCGTGCAAAGGAAAAAAAGAGGGTGCAATACGTGTTTGGCAAACCTATGAGAAGTATGCTCCCCTCATTCAAATCACACCAAGCGAGTCTCAAGCGCTCTATCAAAAAGCCCAAAAGCTTTTAGCGCAAAAATATACCCTTTACATGTAAAAAGTAGAATAGGTCAAATAGAGCGATAAAACCCACAAAACGCCATTTAAAATCTTTTTATACAATGCTTCGTCAATGTGATCTTGCAAACGACTACCGATAAAAAATCCGCCAATCGCAATCACGACAAAGGGTAAAATCACCCACACACTGTTCGTACTTAATTCGCCATGATAACCAAAAATCAAAACTTGCAGAATTTTATTGGTAATAAAACAAAAGCTCATCACACCAATGGCACGCTTTTTATCTAAATTAAGCTCTAAAATCAAAATAATCAAAACAGGAATCATAATATTGGCGATTCCACCCACAATCCCACTTAAAAATCCAAATAAAATCGTCATCAAAACAGGATAGGTTGCCACACTATGGCTTAGCGAAATTTTGAGTCTGGCTTTGTTTAGATAGAGTAGAATCACCCCTGCTAACACCAATTTATAATATTCACTGTAATAGACCACTAAAAGATTGGTGCCAATAATACTCCCGCCAATAATACTTACAATCAGCAAGCGATATTCACGCCAAATCTCGCCAAAAGAGTTATCTCGTTTCAAGCTTAAGAAATTAACGGCAATGGTAGGAAAAAGTGTCAATAAAACAGCCTTTTTCAAATCTAAGAAGAGGGCAAATAAAGGTGTGGCTAACATAGGAAAACCAAACCCTAAAATGCCATGCACAATCCCCGCAAAAAAGACAATACATGCCTCATACCAAAAAATTTCATTCCCCAACACGTCGATACCAACTCATTCTATCTTCGCCTATCTCACATGAAAAAATCTCTTTCAAGCCTTGAGGAAGTTTAATTTCCTCGCCTTCTTTAATGTGCGGGGAGCGAAAAATCAAATACCACTCTACCTGCTCTTCCATCGCCTTGAGCATACTCGCTCCACCTTCTATCATCACCATACGATACTCCCTTATGCGCTCAAGACTCTTTTCAATAAACACCTTTCGAGAAGGGCATTGAAAAAGAGGAATGGTTCTATCAAATGTATTCTCATGTGAATAAATCAAAATATCAGGTGCTTTACCTTCACATAACCTTGCATCAAGCGTTGGACGGTCTACCCTTACAGTATTGCCCCCTATCACCATTAAATCACAACAATCTCTTAAACGATGCACCATTGTGCGTGATTCAAGCGATGTAATGGTTCCACCTGTGGCAACACTGTTCGCACTTAACGCTAGTTTATAGAAAATAAATGGTTCTTTTTTTTCTTTACATGTAAAAGGGGTTAAAAGGGTGTCGCACGCTTCTTTGAGGCATCCAAAACTGACATCAACCCCTCTGCTTTGCAAATACGCACCACCACCTTTTGCACGTAAGCTCTCATCATAAGAGCCAATCACCACACGTTTAATACCCAATGCTTCAATTAAAGAAGAACACGGAGGGGTTTTCCCAAAATGATGACACGGCTCAAGCGTTACATGTAAAGAAAGATTTGAAAAAAGGTGTTGGTGATTTTCTTTTAAAAAAAGATGCAGTGCCATTGAATCACTCAGTGCTTCAATGCGTGTATCGTGGGTTAATGTAAGATATGCCTCTTTAAGTGCTAAGACTTCAGCATGAGGTGTTCCTGCTTTGCGGTGCGCACCCATGCCTAAAATCTCTCCAGCATCATTACTGACAACCGCACCCACGGCAGGATTAGGGAAGGTTAGCACTTGATAATGCCATGCGGCATCCAGTGCCTTTTGCATCAGGGCGTTATCTAATGCGTTTACCATTCAAAGTAAGTACGTGCTTTTTCAATATCATCCAAGGCAATTTCTTTTACCTCATTTTCAACACGTACTTGAAGAGTATTGTTTGCAAATCCTTCTAAAATACCAATAAATTTCTCTTTATTTTTCAGCTTAATCTTCACTTTTTCACCCACAGAAACACTAAAATGCTCAGGCTTTAAAAGTTTTCGCTCAATACCAGGAGAGCTCACTTCAAAAAGATATTCACCTTCCAAAGGAGGTTCTACATCAAAAATAGGTGATAAAATACGACTAACTTCCGCACATTTATCTAAATTAATACCCTCTTTTGAGGTGATATAAATACGAAAAATTTTTTTATCAAATTCACTCACGACTTCCGTATCATAAAGGCTTACGCCACAACTTTCTATGATTTTAATCAGTTGTTCTGTATCAATCATCGCTCTTCTTTCCTTTTGCTAACTCTTCTGCTACTCTTGCAAACAAAGTATCCATTTTATTTTGACGCTCTAAACTATCATCAAAACGAAAACGAAAATGAGGGCAGCGAAACCAACCCTCTGCTTGCATACAATGGGTTTGAATATGACGTTGTACACGGTCTAAATGAGAAAGGATATAACGCTTCTCAGCTTCATCATACACAGAACCATCTAAATAGACAATCGCATCGTATTTTCCACGACTGCATTCCACATCAATGACACAAACCCCTCGAAGCATCTCATCTTCAAGGGTACTGAGTGCTTCAGGAATCAGCTCTTTTAAAATACTCTGCGTACGTTGGATTTTTATACTTTTATCCATCATAATTTTGCTTTTTCTTCAACCTCTTTAAAGCTTTCGATATAATCGCCTACTTTAATATCGGTGTAGCCTTCAATGCCCACACCACACTCGTATCCTTTGCCCACTTCTTTGACATCATCTTTGAAACGTTTAAGAGAGGAGACACTACCTTCATAAATAATCACACCATCACGAATAACCCTGATTTTTACACCACGATTAATGGTACCATCCGTTACGATACACCCTGCAATATGACCTAATTTTGGCACGGCAAACACTTCTCTAACCATCGCTTGACCAATATTTTCCTCACGAATGACTGGCGCCATAAGCCCGGTAACAAGACTTGTTACATCATCAATCAAATCATAAATGATATTATAGGTTTTAATCTCAACGCCTGAGCTTTTTGCCTTCTCTTTTACAATCCCTGTTGGACGTACATGGAAACCTAAAATGATACAGTTTGAACTCGCACTAGCAAGTGCCACATCACTCTCAGTAATTCCACCAATACCTGCACTTACAATATTAACTTTTGTTTCAGCGTTTCTAATTTTTTCCAAACTGCCTTTAATCGCCTCTAAACTTCCTTGAACATCGGCTTTAATGATAACAGGCAAGGTTTTAAGTGCCCCCTCTGCAATCATATCGCTCAGCTCATCAAGACTCACTTTGGTTGATTTTGAAAGCTCTTTTTGGCGTAAATATTCTGCTTTTTTCTTTGCATACTCACGTGCAATTTTATCACTCTTCACGTTAATAAGTGTCTCACCAGCACCTGGAACTTCACTCAGACCCAAAACAACCACAGGCTCCCCAGGAAGGGCTTCTTTTACCGCAATGCCTCTGTCATTAAGGAGCGCTTTGACCTTACCAAATGCAATTCCAGCAACAACAATGTCACCGACTCGCATCGTACCATCTTGTACAACAACGGTTGCCACAGGACCACGACCTTTTTCAAGAGAGCTTTCAATAACAGTTGCTTTAACATCACGACTAGGATCTGCTTTGAGTTCTAATACATCTGCTTGCAATAAAATGGTTTCGAGTAAATCTTCAATCCCCATACCCGTCTTAGCAGAAACAGGAACAAACTCATGCTCTCCACCCCAATCAATCGGTGTAATGCCAAGTTCTGCAAGTTGTGCCTTCACCAAATCTGGATTCGCAGATTCTTTATCCATTTTATTCACAGCAATGATAATAGGAACTCCCGCTGCCTTAGCATGTTCAACAGCCTCTTTGGTTTGAGGTTTTACACCATCATCTGCAGCCACAACCACAATAACAATATCCGTTACTTTCGCTCCACGAGAACGCATCTCTGTAAAGGCCTCGTGACCTGGGGTATCGATAAAGGTAATATTGCGACCATTTTTCTCGACCATATAAGCACCCACGTGCTGGGTAATACCACCCGCTTCACCCGCAGCGACTTTTGCACTTCGAATGTAATCAAGCAATGACGTTTTACCATGATCAACGTGACCCATAATGGTAATAACAGGTGCACGTTCTACGAGGTTTTGCTCACTTGCTTCGCCCTCTTCGTCGTACGCTTTGACATAGTCAAATGATTCTTGATCATTTACAGTTGTCACATTAATACCAAACGTATCGGCCAAAATTTCAATGGAATCTTTATCTAAAAAGTCGTTTTTCGTAAACATAACACCTAAAGAGAAAAGCTCTTTAATCACTTCGCCCACAGGCTTGTTAATTTTCTCCGCAAACTCATACACACGAATCTCTTCAGGAATTTCAATCGCACTAATCGCTTCTGCTTCTTGAGTCGTCACATTACGACGTCTTTTTTTACGTCCAACTCTTTGAATACCTTGCATCACAAAATTGGTTTTCTTCGTTGTGCGAATTTGTGTGGGGTCAATCTGTTTTTTCTTTTTGACTTCTTCATTGACTGTGATACCTGCATTTAAATCAGGAAGCACAATCATATCATCATCTTCTATATCAATATTGGTATCAGCCATTTCAATATTAAGTGCAATATCAAGCTTCTCAGCATTTGATTTTTTCTCTGCTGGTACTTTTTTAATTTTCTTCTTTTTCTTTTGTGCTTCTTGATTTATAGGAGAAGAGAACATAGACTCTATACTACGAGAAACCTCTCTTTCAGAACTACCATAAGAAGTGTGACTAAAACTTTTTTCTTCAACAACAGGCTCTACCACTTCAGGTCTTTTCTTTTTAACAATAACCAAACCTCTGCGTTTTCTTACGTTAGTAGGGTCATTCTTCTCTTCAGTGTCTACTTCATCATCCATTAAAAGGGAATCCCCTTTTTGACTCTCATCTTTCATAGAAGTATCTACTGTTTGGACACCCTCTAGCTCTTTTTCTTTCAATGTCTTTGTTTTAGGAGTAGTGACTTTTTCAGCAACAGGTGTTTCGATAATAACAGCTTTCTCGACTTTTTCAACTTTTTCGACAACATCTGCTTTCTTTACTTCTGGAGCTTTTACGGAAGAGAAAGGTTTACTTGCTTGTGTATTCTCTCCAGTCAATACATAATTCATGAGTTTTTCAGCATCTTCTGGATCTATTGAGCTTGAAGGTGCTTTAACATCTAGCCCCATATCAACTGCTTTTTCAATAATATCCTTACTTTTCATGCCTAATTCTTTTGCTATCTCGGTTATGCGAACCTTATCCATTCGTCACTGTCTCCTTAAAAGTTTTACCAAAATCTATCATTGCTTTGTGATTTGTTTTGCATTTATTGTTGAGTATCTTCACAACTTTCTTTTCATTGTTTGTCATACATGCCTTGCAGATATAAAAACTTCTTCCTGTTTTAGAAAAAGGTATGAGTTCTCCATTGATTATCTGCCATCGTTGTAAGCTTTCTTGCAAAGCCCTTTGCCTACAAACAATGCACATTCGTATTGGTTGACTCATTTTTGCGCCTGATTATATCAAAATTTAGCTGTTTTTCAGCTTTTTAAAATTTGAAATCCATGATTATCTAAGTCAAAGATTTCAACTCTAAACATTTCAAAATGGCTCTTTAACGCCATTGCTACTCTATCAACATTTTCATCAAGAACCAAATTAAAAAACGAAGAACCACTTCCTGAGAGCGTACTCATTAATGCGCCATTTTTAAGAGCCATATCACGTACATCAAACAACTCTTTCATCTGTCTCATACGACGATTTTCATGCATACAATCACGGGATGCTACGCGTAAGTAATCCCAATTTTCACTAAAAAATGCCGCTGTTAATAAAGAAGACCTAGAGAGATTATAAACCACATTTTTCATCAAATACGATTTTGGCAATAGGGTTCTTGATTGTGCTGTAGACATTGGACGATCGGGGATAACCATCACGGCCTTGAGTGTTGCGTCAAGCTCTTTTTTCAATGTTCTTACTTTGCCGTTTTCCACAACAGAGCTTGTAAATCCACCATACACTGCAGGTGCAATATTATCAGGATGGGTCTCATAAAGAATGGCTTTGTTTAAAATCGTTTCTCGACTTACCTTGATACCTGCCATTTCATAGGCACTAGCAATCGCACCCACAATAACAGCTGAACTACTTCCCATACCTCTGGAAAATGGAATAGCGTTATAAAACTCAAAACGAAAAAAATCTTTTTTCCCTACCAATTCTTGATAGACATCATAAAAAATAGAGACAAAAATATTATTTTTTTTCAATTTAACGTTTTCTTCTCCCTCACCTTTAATAGAGATACTTTGATACGTTGAGGGTTTAATACACACTTCATTATAGAGGGCGATAGCAAGACCTAAACAATCAAATCCTGGTCCTAAATTGGCACTGGTTGCAGGTATCTTAATATTCAAATACAACTCCTAAACTGCTGGTAACATATAAAGTGGTTCCACATTCTCACTAAAATATGTTTCATTGAGCGTATGGGGTAAGTCAAAAATTTGATCTACGGGGTGGTCAAAACGTTCTGTGCTAATAGTTTCACCTCTTTTTATGAAATAGAGATTTCGCATTGCGCGAATGGGTCTTCCCTCGTTAAATCTAAAACCATCAGATGCTCGAAGAGGAATATGCAAAGCAATACTCAATGTTTTTAAAAAAATATAGGTAATTTTAATTGCCATAAAACTTCCAGGACCTCTTGCAAAAAAAAGTCCCTTCGGCGTATATTCATTTAAAATTTCTTGAAACAAAAGGGGTAAAGCTTCACTGGTCTGCTCTACCACACTGTATTTTTTTATCAGTTGATTATTTTCATAAATGCCTACATGTAAAGGCGAAGTTAGTGTAATAACAACAATATTAACAACTCTTTTTATGCGTAGACCCTCTCAAAATCATATGTTTTTTCAGTGCTTAATGTTTTAATTTCATAATTGCTAGGATCTCGTAAAATAGCTTTTGTCAACTCATGATTCAAATTATGGCTTCCCGCATGCGAACTATAATCACCTAAAAATGGAGCGCCTAAAAGTGATAAATCACCAATAGCATCTAAAATTTTATGGCGTACAAACTCATTTGAAAAACGTAGTCCCTCAGGATTTAAAATTTTTGTTTCATCCATGACCACAGCATTATCTAACGAACCACCTAAAGCAAGTCCACGAGAACGTAACATTTGTACATCTTTTAAAAAACCAAATGTACGTGCTTTGGCTATCTCTTCAATAAAATGGCGTTTACTAAACTCAAAGCTATACTCTTGCTTTCCTATCGAAGGGTGATTAAAATCAATCATAAAATGATACGTTGGCTTTAAACTAGGTGTGACACGCACAAATTTATTGCCTTCGCTGACTTCTACCTCTTTTTTAATAATCAATAAACGCTTTGGTGCCTCAAGTTTGCGAATACCTGCTTCATCTAACATCATACAAAAACTCGCACTACTTCCATCCATTACGGGAACTTCCGCACCATCAACGACAATACGTATATTATCAATGCCATAGGCATACACCGCAGAGAGGAGATGTTCAATCGTTGAAATGGCATAATTTGAATGACCAATAACCGTCGCCATTTGTGTATTGACAACGTTTTGTGGCAATGCCTGAACACTCAAACCAACATCACTTCGATAAAAAACAATGCCACTGTTTGCTTCTAAAGGTTCCAATCGTATCTTAATAGGTTCACCCTTATGTAAACCTATCCCAATACCACTGACCGCTTTTGCTAATGTGGTTTGTTTCACACTATTTCCTTTATTTCAATTACATTATCTCGCATCACTATCTTTTGAAGTACGTTTTGTTTCAAGGTATCTCTATCAACAATTTCACCATTAAAAATAAGGTGACCCCTTGGACTAATACCATTTAATACAATATACTCGCCATCACATTGGACTAATCCGTCTATGATACCATAAATACTGATACTCTCTTCAGAAAAAACTTTAGCACCACTATTGACACGCCCAAAAATAACAATAGGCACACTCTCAATAATCTCTTCACCTGAACGAATAGGACGATCAAAAAGCTTAAGCTTTTGTACAAGGGTAGAAGCTATGCTCTTTTCCTCATTCTGAGGTGATTTTTGGGATGTCTCATCTAAAACCGAAGACTCTTTTTTAATGCCTCCAAAACGGATAGAACATTGATTAATATCTTTATAACATACACCGCTTTGTTCCAACACAAAGGCAATATTTTTTGTAATCGTACCTTCAATAAGCAAAAAGAATTCCCTTAGCAAAGGGCTATTTTTTCTAAAATACTCTAAAAAAAGTGCTTCATCATCAATCGTAATATGAAACACTCGTATGTTTTTTTGTGTTACTTTCATCGTTCAATCATCTTCTTTGAAGCATCCATAACGCTATACACACTCTCTTTTAACCACACTTCATCCATCCACTCTTCAGGTCTAACATCCACTCCTTGAACATACATACCAAAGTGTAAGTGATCTCCTAAAGCCAACCCTGTCACGCCTGTCTTAGCAATCGTCTCTCCTGCTTTAACACTATCCCCTTCTTTCACCATATAGCTCGAACAGTGTCCATACAATGAATAGACACCTAATCCATGCGCAATAATAATATTATTACCATAAATGCCATTTTCACGGGCGAACACAACGATACCGTCGTTAGAGGTTTGCATAGGGGCTTGTGCATTACTCGCAAAATCAAGACCTAAGTGAAAAGATTCACTCACAGGTTGTTTATTGTATTCATAAAAACGATGATCTCCAAAACTTGCTACAACCTGACCATTTCTAAGAGGATAAAAAGGCTTCAAACGAAAATCTTTAATGATTTCAACAGGCACATTAGAGGTTGCTTTTAAAATTTCTTCTTCATTGCCTTTACGCATATCTTCATTCACATATTTAAATTTTTCTAAAGATGAAAGGGAGGATTGTGCAGGAGCAACTTCTGCAATCAAGTCCGAAATTTTTCCCTCTAAAAAACGATCTTGTAAGGCAATAGTAGATGTTCTATATTTTTTATCTTGTAAAAAATAAGGGATATTAAATCTGCTGATATTACCTGCTCTATCGACTGCGACAATAGAAGCGCTAAAATTTTCAATCACGGTAGGCCATGCTACAAAAGAGACATAATACCCCTCTTTATAAAATGGTGTGGGATAAAATTTCTTTCCAAAATTTGTCTCGATATATAAAGATTTCATTGCCTCATCGTATGCTCTAAAAACGACAGTTGCAACGCCTCCTTTAGTAATTTTATATGAATTGTTAATAATATTTACTTCTGGTCGTTTGGTATCTACTTTAATCACAGCCTTTACCTCAGCCGTATTGCCTGCAAAGAAATTCCACTTACTCTGATCAATCGCTTTAATCGTCAATTCAAACACTTTTTGATTAGGGTTAAGTCCCATTTTAGGAAAACTAACATTGATATCTACAACCTGTTGCTTCTCTTTAAACTCTTTGGTATCCACTACAACACTTTTTTCCCCATCAAACAAAGCGGCTTCAACAAATGAAATACCACTTGTATCACCAACTTGAATTTTTAAAGGCTCTTTTAAATTCCACTCAATCTCTTTAGCCAAAGCAATTTGAGGAGCCTCTCTCTCAAAAGTATCTGAAGTAAACATATAAACCACTCCACCGACACCGATTAAAAACATAAGACCTAAAACCAACGCTGCAATAGAAGCTTGTCCTTTTCGTTTCATACTCTTTGAATCCTTTTTATCTTTTCTACAATTTCATCTCGAAGTATCTTAGGATCATATCCTGATACCTCAAATCCAGCGGCTGTTTTGTGACCACCACCTTGATACTCTAACGCAATTTTGGCAACATTAAGATCCTTGCTACGCAATGAAACTTTGTATCCACCCTCTTTTTCTTCTAAAATCATAATGGCTATCGTAACATGTGCAATGCTACGAAGCATATTGACAATATTTTTTGTATCGTGTCGTTTTGCGCCTGTGGCTTCTAGGGTTGCTTTGTCAAAAATAATCGTAGCAACCGTACCATTCTCGTGCAAGTCAAAATGGTTGAGCATATACCCATACAAACGTATTTTGGAAAGAGGTTCTCTTCGTTTAACCTTAGAGGCAATCTCCTTTGGGTTAGCTCCACACTTGACTAATTGTGAAACAATCGCAAATGTCAATTCGTCCATATCACCATACAGAAAAAAACCTGTATCATCCGCAATAGCCGTATAAAGACATATGGCACATGCAGGAGTTAACGTAACGGCATTGGCTTTTAAAAGCTCATATACGACCATCCCAGCACTACTAAAATGATCAATAACCACATTAATCTTACCAAAATAGCGATTGGTCACATGATGATCAATATTGACAATTTCATACTCCCCATGAGGAATTTTTAATCGTTCAAATGTTGCACAATCACAACTGATCACCAAATCAAATGCCTTAGGTAATTCATGTTTGATTTTCGAAAAACCAGGTAAAAAGTCATAACATGCAGGAAGCTCTTTGGATACGTTGTATAAGGTTACTTTTTTACCAGCACGCACTAAGGCGTCATAAAGTGCCAAAGCACTGCCTAGCGTATCTCCATCAGGATGAACATGCGAAACAATCACACTGTGCTCGGCTTCTAACATCCGTTTCCATGCCTGTTGATACATGCAGTCCCCGCTTTCTTTAAAAAAACGATTATACTTAATTTTTCCTGAAAAGTTATTGAGAGGGGTTGATTAAGGGTAGGACTTTTTGGAGCTTTTATAGACAAAAGCTAAAACTTCGGCAACAGCTTTATACAAGTTTTCAGGAATCAGTTCACCTATATTGCATTTTTTATAAAGCTCTCTGGCTAAGGGAGGATTTTCAACAATTTGAATATGATGGTTCAAGGCAATTTCTTTGATACGTAGTGCAACCAAATCTGTCCCCTTAGCGATCACTTTTGGCGCAGCTTCTTTATCTTGATGGTAACGAATAGCCACCGCATAATGGGTGGGATTGGTAATCACTACATCCGCACCAGGTATCTCTTGCATCATACGCTTACGTGTCATTTGCATCTGTATTTGACGAATTTTTGCTTTAATTTTAGGATCACCTTCCATCTGTTTATATTCGTCTTTCACCTCTTGTTTACTCATACGTAACTCTTTAAAGTAGTTAAAGCGTACGAGCATTAAGTCAGCTAAGGCCAAAACCAACAAAATGATTAAAATAACAGCTGCTAAAATCAGCATTTTTTCTTTAAGCCATGCCATTTGGTCAGGAAGAGGAAAATAGATGACCGTTGGCAACTCTTTTGTAAACGACCACAAGAAAAAATAAGAAATTCCCATCACAACACTGACTTTTAAAAGTGTTTTAACCGTTTCTATCAATTTTTTCAGTGAAAAAAGATTTTTAAATCCTTTGATGGGGTCTAATTTACCAAAATTAGGCATCAAAGGTTTGGTTGTAAATAAAAATCCCGTTTGCATAACATTGGCTAAAATACCAGCAATCGCTACGGCTAAAGCCAAAGGGATCACCATGAAAACAACTTCTCGCAATGAAATCAATGAAATTTGAAACGTCACTTCTTTAGTGATTTCTGTTCCAATAAGCGATTGATAATAGTGGTACAGGTAAATAATGCGTGATTCAATAAAAGAGAGCCATGCCAAAAAAGCGCCTAAGGCAACAACCAATGTCACAAAAGCGCTCATATCTTGGCTTTTAGGAACATTCCCCTCTTTTCTGGCATCCTCTATCTTTTTGGAGGTGGCTTCTTCGGTCTTTTCTTGATCATCTGCCACAGATACGGTTTCCTAAATTATAGAAGCGTTTTATGGGTAATTTTCATTGAAAAATCAAGCCATCTCGCTTGATGAATCAAACTGCCACTGCTAATCGCATCCACGCCTGTTTTGGCATAAGCTAAGAGATTTTCTTGCGTAATATTTCCACTGGCTTCCAAAAGAACATGTTTAAAATGGCTATTTCTATACGCAACAACACGCTGAATATCCTCATGAGACATGTTATCACACATGATAATATCCGCACCACACTGCATTGCAAACTGCGCAAAGGCAACATCTTCACACTCAATTTCCACTTTACATGTAAAAGGAATTTTTGCGCGTGCTTCTTGCATAAATTCTCTTAAATCATCGATGGTTTGCAAATGCGTATCTTTAATCATCAAACAATCATCCAATCCCATACGATGGTTATTTCCACCGCCACAACGAATCGCATATTTTTCAAACACACGCAAATGAGGTCTGGTTTTTCGTGTATCTAATAATTTAAGAGCATATCCTTCTAAAACGTTTTTATACGCTGCCACATTCGTAGCTATGCCACTGGCATGTTGCATCATATTTAAGAGTGTTCTCTCACACCGTAACATCGCTTTTGACTCACCTTCAACGCACGCAATCACATCTGCTTTATGCACACGCTCCCCATCATTGACATGAAAAACAATTTCTAGGTAATTCATTTTACACAACGCTTGGACATACGCTTTACCCGCAAAAACACCTTCATCCTTGCAAATAATCTTAGCACTCGCTAAACTATTTTTGCCCACTAAATCAAACAAATCACCTCGACCCACATCCTCTTCAAGCGCTTTTTGAACAAAATCTTTTATCATAGTTCAAACATCCTATTGAGTGCTTCATAAGCCCATTTTCGTGTCTCTTCAGAAATGTGCATCTCATTTTCAAAACGTCCTTTTTGAATGCTAAGAAGTGTGTGATAGACGTCTTGAAGCGTGGTTTCATTCATCGTTGGGCACTCAGGCTTGGTGGAAGAGAGTACATACGTGTTCTCTTTACGCAATCGCTGAATCATATTATACTCAGTACCAATCGCTACTTTTTGCTCTAAGGGAAGTTGTTTAACGTAAGCGATAATCTGACTGGTAGAGCCCACAAAATCAGACTGTTCACACACTTCAGGTTTGCATTCAGGATGTGTGGCAATTAAAATATCAGGATATTTGGCACGATAAAAAGCGATATCTTCCACATCAAAAAGTTGATGCACGGAACAAAAGCCATTGTAACAGATAATAGCAGCCTCTTTAGGATCACTTCCATCGCCCACAACACACGATTTCAACCCCATCTCTTTGGCGATATTTTGTCCCAAACAACGATCTGGTACAAATAAAATCTTCTTCCCACTCTCTAACGCTTTGGTAATAATTTTCTTTGCATTAGCGCTGGTACAGACATAGCCACCCATTTTTCCCACAGCAGCCTTCACTTCAGCCGAAGAGTTGATGTAGGTCACAGGTAAAATAGCTTCTTTTGCAATGCCTGATTGTTCCAAAAGTGCCACATTTTGGTCAAAATACTCCACATCAATCATTCTTGCCATCGCACAACAGGCAATTTTTGGCATCATAACCCGTTTTTCGGGCGCTAAAATTTTCACACTCTGCCCCATAAATCCTACGCCACAAAAAATTAAATACGGATTGGCATCTTTGGCTGCCCACTGCGCAAGTTGTAAGGAATCTCCCACATAATCAGCTAATTCAAACACCTCATCTTTTTGATAAAAGTGTGCAACAATACTTACATGTAACGCTTCTTTAAGCTTTAAAATCTCTTCTTTCATGGTTTGATTATTCACCTCAAATCCTTTGTATGTATCGAAAAAAGTTATTATAGCGTTAAAGAAATAATAACAAAATTATTGCTATACTACGGGCATTTCAATCAAGGATAGCGTGTGGAATTTCTCTTTAATATCAACGTTCAATTTTATATTTTGGCTTATCTTATCGGAGGTATTCCTTGTGGATTACTTTTTGCAAAACTCTTTACAGGAAAAGATATCAGAGAAGCTGGAAGTGGAAGCATTGGTGCGACCAATGTTTTACGTGTCCTCAAAGAAACCAACCCAAAATTAGCAAAAAAATTGGCTATTTTAACTGTTATTTGTGACGCCTTTAAAGGAATTGCTGTCCTACTTCTAGCCAAAATATTACATCTTGAGATAGCAACGCTTTGGGCAATCGCTATTTTTGCCATTGTGGGACATTGTTACAGTCCGTACTTAAAATTTGAAGGTGGCAAAGGTGTCGCCACAGGAGCAGGTGTTCTTTTAGTCATGCTTCCCATTGAAACACTTATTGCTTTTTTCACATGGTTTATTGTGGGCAAAGTTCTTAAAATCTCTTCACTCTCCTCACTCTTGGCACTGTGTGCTCTGCTCTCTTCTTCGTACATTATTCATTATGATTTAGAAGGCATTCACACCCATGCACCTTTATGGATTATCGCTTTTGTGATTGTTTATAAACATGTTCCCAACATTATCCGACTTTTTCAAGGTCAAGAAACCAAAGTTATCTAAGCTATGCAGATTGATATTAAAAACTTAACGTTTGAGACCATCATTGGTATTCTTGAAGAAGAACGGTATACCCCTCAAAAAGTAGTGTTACATGTAAAGATGGATTATGATTATAGAGAAAATTCTTTTATTAATTATGCAGATGTCGCCTCCTTTTTAGAAGCTCACATGAATGAAATGCGCTATGGGCTTCTTGAAGATGCTTTAAATGATTTATCCAAAAAATTAAAAACGAGCTATCCTCAAATTTCTAAATTGACCCTCAAAATTGTAAAACCCACTATTCTTTCAAATGCCTTAGTTGGGGTATCGCATAAAACAAATTACGAGAAAAATTAAAATTTAATTAAAAAAACTTTAAATCTAGCTAAAATTGTGATATAATCCCGTTTAAATTTTAGCAACTAAGGAATTTATAATGCGAATTTTAATCGTAGAAGACGAAGTAACCCTCAATAAAACCATCGCAGAAGGCTTACAAGAGTTTGGGTACCAAACAGACAGCTCAGAGAACTATAAAGATGCAGAATACTACATTGGTATTCGTAATTATGACCTCGTTTTAACCGATTGGATGCTTCCAGATGGTGATGGCGTTGATCTTATCAACCTCATTAAACAAAAATCACCTCGAACTGCTGCGGTCATTATCTCTGCAAAAGATGACAAAGAGAGTGAAATCAAAGCGCTCAAAGCAGGTGCGGATGATTATATTCGAAAACCATTCGATTTTGATATTTTAGTCGCACGTATCGAAGCACGCCTTCGTTTTGGTGGTACGAACGTCATTAAAATTGACGATTTAACCATTGATCCAGATGAAGAAAAAATCACCTACAAAGGTCAAGAGATTGAGCTTAAAGGTAAACCGTTTGAAGTCTTAACACACCTTGCACGCCACAGTGATCAAATTGTTTCTAAAGAACAACTCTTAGATGCTATCTGGGAAGAGCCAGAGCTGGTTACACCAAACGTTATTGAAGTTGCTATTAACCAAATTCGTCAAAAAATGGATAAACCATTAGAAATCTCAACCATTGAGACAGTAAGACGAAGAGGTTATAGATTTTGCTTTCCCAAAAAAGTATAAGAGATAGTTTTATCTTACAATTAGTGTCTGCTTCGGCAACACTGATTGTAATCTTCTCCGTCATCCTCTATAATTACATCAAGATTTCTATTTTTGAAGATATCACGAATGAGCTAACAAAACAAGCTCAAGTCATTGCATCCTCACGTACAAGCTCTGTTGAGCACATGGGAATTAATATCTTTAATCCCTCACTCAGCTCCATTAATCATCCATCCGAAACACAAGTTACCATAGCTATCCGTGTGAATCAAGGCAATACCATTGCTTTTGAACATAGTGAAAAAAATCATCAAAAATTTCTAACTATTTTTTATCCCCTTGAAAAACGTCCTCATCATTTTGTCTCAATTACAAAAAACATCTCTAACACGGACATTTTGCTCGATAAAATTTTTACCAATGTTCTTATTATTAACTTAACTGCTATTTTTTTAATTCTCTTTTATGCCCTTTTTTTATCCCGTATGCTTGTCCTTCCCATCCGTTCTCTTACCAATAAACTAGCCAATATGAACGAAAATTTTCTTCAAATGATTGATACAAAAACCCTTCCAGCAGAATTTTTGCCACTTGGGTCTAGCATTAATAAGCTCGTAGAACGTATTCAAATCTTCGTAAACTCCCAAAAAGAGCTTTTCATTGGAGCAGCCCATGAATTAAAAACGCCTTTAGCGGTGATGAAAACGAAAAATGAAGTCACTCTTTTAAAACTCAGAGAGGCTGAAAAATATATTGAAACCCTTAAAAGTAATAACCAGACCATTAATGATATGAATAAAATGATTGGAAATATTTTAGAAATTGGTCGCCAAGAAGGTGCACAATTTGAAAAACCCATCGAAATTGACCTGATTACTTTCCTTAAAGAACAAATCAATAACTATACAATCCTAGCTAAAATGGAAGAAAAAGAGCTGATAGCACGAGTCGCACCGAAACATTATAAACTGACAACACAACCTACATTATTGGTACATATTTTACAAAATTTTGTTCAAAATGCTATAAAATTTACTCCTAAATATGGCAAAATAACCGTTCAAGCCCATTTAGATGCAGAAGGCTTTTTTATTTATGTTATTGACGAGGGTAGTGGGATTGATGAAAGCAAAGACCTTTTTGCTCCCTTTAAACGCTATGGAAATCAAACAGGTGCAGGGCTAGGACTCTTTCTTGCAAAAAATGCTGCCGATGCTTTGGGGGCTAAAATCACGTTAAAAAATAGAGAAGATGCGCAAGGAACTATTGCAACCCTCTTTCTGCCATCAAAAAAACACGCTCTTTAAATTTCGTTAAAGTATTTTTAGTGTATAAACTCCTCAATAAATTTGACTTCAACAAAGGAAAATAAGTATGTCTTTAATGATTACGGAAGAGTGTATTGCGTGCGATGCTTGTCGCGATGAATGTCCCAATGGAGCAATTGAAGAATCTGATCCTATTTATATTATTGATCCAGACGTCTGTACAGAATGTGTAGGACACTATGATGAACCTGCATGTATTTCAGTATGTCCTGTTGAATGTATTATTCCTGATCCAGATAATATTGAGAGCGTTGAAGAGTTAAAACTAAAATACGAACAGCTCAATAGCGATAATTAATGTCTAAACGTACGGCCATTATAGATATAGGTTCCAACTCTGCTAGAATGGCTATCTTTGAGAGAAGTAGCCGTTTTGCTTTCCATCTGATCAACGAAACAAAAGGTCGTGTACGAATTGGAGAAGGGGCGTATAACTTTGGTGGTGTCCTACAAGAACCCGCACTAAAAAGAGCCTTTAATACATTAGAAGAGTTTACTGCCATCATTCAGAGTTATCACTGTGAAAAAGTCTTTTGTATTGCCACATCAGCGCTTCGTGATGCACCTAACGCTTCTGTTCTTTTAAACCAAATTCGCCAAAATCTTCAACTTAATATCAAAATTATTGATGGAAAAAAAGAGGCGTATTATGGAGCGATTGGGGCGTTAAATTATCTAAGAGAACTTGATGAAGCCGTTACCATTGACATTGGCGGTGGTTCAACAGAACTTGCTAAAATCGAAAATGGTATTGTTGTCGATACCTTTTCTCTGAATATAGGAACAGTACGACTGAAAGAACTCTTTTTTGATAAAAAAGCTCCCCTAAACAGTATTCGACTCTTTATTGACACTTTGCTGGAAAAAATCCCTGAGCGGTTTACATGTAAAACCATCATTGGCATAGGTGGGACACTGCGTTCCCTCTCGAAAATCATTATGGAGAGAACGAATTACCCTCTTAAAACAGTCCATGGTTTTGAATATGCCTTAGAGGATCATAGGCCTTTCATTGATGCGATTGTGAATGCGGATGTTTTAGGATTGAAAGCATTGGGTGTTCGAAAAGACCGTTATGATACGATGCGAGAAGGATGTATTATTTTTCAATCCATTGCTAAAAAATTTATGGCAAATACTATCATTACCAGTGGTGCAGGAATTCGAGAAGGCGTCTATCTCTGTGATTTATTGCGTACAAACCATCATAAATTTCCCTCTAATTTCAAGCTAAGTCTTAGAAGTCTCAAAGATCGTTTTTCTCTAACGGAAAAAGAAAATCTTTCAATCAAACGTGTTGCTTTATCGCTTTTTGACGTCTTGCAACCTTTACATAACATGATGGAAACTTACAAATATGAGTTAGGTATAGCGTGTGAACTCTGTAATATTGGTATTAAACTTGGATTTTATCAAAATAATCTCCATAGCTTTTACTTTGTACTCAATAATCTTAACTATGGTTTTTCACACCAACAAAAGATTTTGATTGCAACACTTATTAAATACCAAAGTAATAAACTTCCTCTTGAAGAAGAAATTGCACCCTATAAAACCGTTCTCCCAGAACTTAAAACACTTAATTGGCTTAGCTTTTTACTATCCCTTGCCAAAACACTCAACCACGATATGAGCCAAGAGAAAATAGCTTTTCAGTACCAAAATCACACATTAACTATTGAAACAGATAAGAAGTTATTTCTTGCAAGAGAACATATTAAACAGATGGTAAAACCTGCATCATTTGCGATTATTATTAAGTAGTATCAAAAAGTGAGGTAAAGGGAAGAAGAGCGATTTCTTCTTCCCTAAGAGATTAAAACTTTTGACCAATAGTAAATTCAAATGACGCCTTCTCATCGCCACTTTTATCCATCACAGGTTGTGCAAAAATCAAACCAATCGGTCCAAGTGGTGAAATCCATTCAAGGGCAACACCTGTACCACCACGCTTAATATTAAGGTCATCTTCCCCGATCATACCATAATCAAAAAAGAGCGCTCCACGCATCTTAAGTCTCTCAACCAATGGGAAACTAAATTCAACGGTGTTGACAAACATGGTATTACCACCAATAAGTACATCTTTCCCTGGGATTTTTGGAGAGAGTGAGTTGGATTCATAACCACGAACGGTTCGAACACCACCCATATAAAACTTCTCACCAAAAGAGTATTTTTCATCAGCATCATCAATAGCAAGGTATTTAAATTGTGCTTTATAACGGAAAATCAAATCATAATCAATCACATCTTGTAAACCATAATAGTAAGCAAATTTATTAACACTGCTTGCAAACTTTTCATCACCACCTAATCCTGCAATTTCCAGCGTACTACTCGCTGAAATACCGCTACGTGGTAAATAATAATCATCTGTGTTATTAAAAGAGATACCAGGAACGACAGAACTTTTAATCGTTGTTTCATCTGTCCATAATATGTCTTTATAAGGTGTCAACTCGCTATCAAGCTCAGACAACTTATTTTGCTCAATAATATATCCCAGTGACACACCCCAGTGGCGTGCGATTTTACGTCCTAAGACCACATTAATTCCGTATCGCTCTTCATCGTAGTAATCAAAGTCGTTATCAGCGGCATAAATTCGACCACTGAGACTATACACAGAGTCAAATAAACGAGGATTTGAGAGTGAAATACCACCGTTTAATTCACTATCACTTCGCTCAACGTCAATGCCCGCTCTAAGACCTGAACCAAAAATGTTACCATCAGAAAGATTCGCACTTAACAAAAGACCATCAGAAGAGCCATAACCAATACCACCACCAATAGAACCTGTTGAAGCTTCTTTAACGTTGATAGCTAAATCCATCGAATTTTTACTTAAACGCTCTTCTTTAATCTCAACATCTTCAAAATAACCCGTTCGTTTTAACGCACTTTTGGTATCTGTGACATCTGTTCTGCGGTAGAGTTCACCATCAGCCAAATAAATTTCACGTCGTACCACTCTATCAATCGTTCGGCTATTTCCAGCAATACGTACACTATTGATATAAACCTTATCTCCAGGGAGAACGCGATACGTAATGTTAGCGACATGCTTTGTTTTATCGCTTTTAACATCAGGCATCACTTTCACAAAAGCGTATCCGAGGTCTGCTACTTTTGTTTCGATTAAGGTCATATCCTTACGTAATTTTGCAACGTTAAACACTTTACCATTTTGTAAAAACATCTCTTTTATCGTCTCTTGCGTATCAATAAATCCTTCTGGAATCTCAATCGCAATATCACCTATCGTATACTGTTCACCCTCACTGACACTGTAAACCAAATCAGCTGTATAACTGTCCATATACGTTTTTAAGAAGGGCTGACTCACTTTACAATCAAGATACCCTTTTTGCATGTAAGCATCTTTAATCCGTGCAGAATCATGTTCTAAATCATTCAATCTAAGTTTACCATCATTAAATCCCCACATCCAAGGAAGCCACTCTTCAGATTTATTGGCGATAGTAGGTTCTACATCATCATAATCTAAGGCTTTTGATCCACACAATGCCACATTTTTAATGACAACATTCTCACCACGGTTAATGATAAAATCAAGTGACGTTGAGAGCTTTTCATTTAAAGGTGCTGTTTTGACTTCAACCACGGTATCAAAATACCCTTTTTCTTCATAAAATTTTACGATTTTTTGTTTAGCAGATTCTGCTCTTTCAGGATCATACACTTCACCTTTTTTTACACCTGAGATTTTATGCATCTCTTCAACATCATTTTCACTAATTCCTGTGAAATCCACTTTAGCAATGACAGGTTTTTCTTTGACGTGCACCACCAAAGAACCTTCACCGCCATCTTCAATCCAGATATCTTCAAAATAGTTTTGTTTATAGAGTGTTTTAATGGCTTTATCGATCTTTTCCATATCAACAGAATCACCTGCTTTCATGTCGATCATTTCAGAAGCCATCTCAGGAGAGAGACGAATTAATCCATCAAACTGAATACTTTTCAACGGTACTGCGTACAAAGATGTTGCAACAATGAGAGACAGAGCAGTTATTTTTTTCATACTATTGAGCCCTAATGATAGAATAGAATTTTTAGATATTTTAAAATATAATACCATCTCTAGAATTAAGCGCCCATTAAAGGTATTTACAGCTTTTTGGAGCTTATCTTCAGGCTAAAAAAGGATTCAAAATGATAGTTGGAATTGTGGGATTAGGGTTAATGGGAGGCTCATTAGGATTAGCACTTCAAAATACAAAATTGGTCTCAAAAATTGTAGGGTTTGACCATAACCTTAGCCACTGTGAAGAAGCTCTTAGATTGGGGCTTGTCCATGAAATTGTCTCATTTAATGAAATTAAAACCTGCGATATTATCTTTCTAGCTATTCCTGTTGGAGGGATTATTAAAGCACTCCAAGAGCTCAAAGATGTTTCAGAAAAAACAACGATTATTGACTTAGGAAGTACGAAAGCAGAAATTCTTGATGCCGTTCCCCATAACATTCGACAAAATTTCATTGCTGCACATCCGATGACAGGTACAGAAAAATTTGGTCCTAGTGCTGCCATTCAAAATCTCTATCATGATAAAGTGGTTGTCCTATGCGATACAGATCAAAGTGGTGATTTACATAAAAATAGAGCTATTCAAATCTTCTCACATATTGGTATGAAAATTGTCTTTATGGATCCACACTCCCATGATGCCCATGCTGCTTTTATCTCACATCTTCCCCATGCGCTCAGTTATGCACTTGCCAACAGCGTTATGGGACAAGAAGACCCTAAGAGTATATTATTGCTCGCAGCAGGAGGATTTCGTGATATGAGTAGGATTGCCAAGAGTTCACCACAAATGTGGTCGAACATTTTTAAACAAAACAAACAAAATATTTTAAAATCCATTGAGATATTTGAAGAAGAGTTGCATAAATCAAAGAAAATGATGGAAGAAGAAGATTGGGAAGGGTTAGAATCGTGGATGAGTAAAGCGACGACACTGCACAAAATTTTATAATTATGCTTTACATGTAAACATGCCTTGCTATGTTTACATGTAAGCTTTTAACGCTTAATGACCACCAAATCTCACCAAAGCACTTGCCCATGTAAATCCGCCACCAAACGTATCTAAAAGCATTAAATCACCTTTTTTAATACGCCCTTGTTCATAAGCATCGTTCATTGCCATCGGAATAGAAGCTGCGGAAGTATTGCCATATTTGGCAACAGTCAGTACGGTTTTTTCAAGTGGAAATTCTAGTTTGGTACGTACCGCCTCAATAATACGTAGGTTTGCCTGATGTGGAATAAAATGATCTACATCAGAGACTTGTACATTATTTTTTTCCAAAATATCAATCACATCATTGGTCAGTGTTTTCACAGCGATTTTATAGACATCATTTCCCTGCATTTTAATAAAATTAAGTTTATTATCCAGTGTTTCTTGAGAACAAGGATATTTTGAACCACATCCTGGTGTCATCAAAAGTTCACCATAACGTCCATCTGCGGATGCATGAATATCCACAATGGCTTCATTTTTATCTTCCGTTCGACCAATAATCGCAGCCCCCGCACCATCACCAAATAAAATACACGTTCCTCGATCCGTATAATCAACAAGACTGCTAATTTTCTCAGCGCCAATAAGCAAAATATTTTTCTTCATTCCCGACTCAATAAAAGCCTTTGCCATAGAAAGCATATAGACAAATCCACTACATGCTGCACTGATATCAAATGCCATGACATTATGTATGCCAAGTTTTCCTGCAATCACACACGCTGTTGAAGGCATACACAAATAATCAGGGGAGAGTGTGGCACAGATAATTAAATCAATCTCTTCTTTAGCAATGCCCGCTCTTTCTATCGCTTGTTCTGCTGCTTTGACACCTAAATCACTCGTAGACTCATCTTCTGAAGCAATGCGTCTTTCTTTAATACCTGTACGTTTTTCAATCCATTCATCACTGGTTTCAACCATTTCTTCGAGATGAAAATTATTTAAAATGCGTTCAGGAGCATAAGCCCCAATGGATTTTAAAGATGCGTACACATGTTTCCTTTATAACTCTAGTTGTGCAAGTTTATTTTCAATGTCTGTATTGATGTTAGAGCTTGAAAAATTAATTGCTTGAAAAATGGCATTTTTAACGGCTTTAGCATTACTTTTACCATGACCAATAATCGCACAGCCATTAATACCAATCAGTGGAGCACCACCGTATTCAGCATAATCCACCTGCTTTTTAAGGACTGTAAATACCTTACGCATTAAAACTGCACCTGCAATGGCTAAGGGTGAACGTCTTACATTTTGTTTGATGATTTTCGTAATAGAATCTGCCACACCTTCACTGGTTTTCAGCAAAATATTACCGACAAATCCATCACACACAATGACATCAACTGAACCATCAAAAATATTATTACCTTCAACATTACCTACAAAGCTTTTGAGTTGTTTTAAAAGTAAAAAAGCCTCTTTCGTAATCTCATTTCCTTTGCTTTCTTCTTCTCCGTTAGAGAGAAGTCCAACTTTTGGATGAGCCACTTTTAGAATATCTTTGACATAAGCTTCGCCCATAACAGCAAACTGTGCCAAATGCTCAGCTTTACAATCCACATTAGCACCTACGTCTAATACAAGGCTCACTTTTCCGTTTACGGCTGTTGGCATAATGGTTGCTATAGCTGGACGTAAAACACCTTTGAGTCTTCCTATTCGAAGCGTTGCCAAGCTCATGGTTGCACCACTATGCCCCATAGAAACCACAGCATCAGCAACATTATCTTTTACTAAATCAACAGCTTTATAAATCGACGTCTCTTTTCGCTTAAGCGCATTGGTTGCTGCTTCATGCATATCTAGGACATCGGTTGATTCAATAAAAGAGACTCGATCTAAATATTCAGATGGAATAAGAGGTTTAAGAACAGATACGTTCCCGACAAGAAGTGCTTTGAACTCACGCTCTTTGAGCGCATGAAGGGTTCCTTCAACAATGGGAGCGGGACCGAAGTCTCCGCCCATCGCATCAACTGCTATTGTTAGCATCTTAGTTTTTATATTCGCCTGTTGTTTTGTTCACTCTATGAGGCATTTTCCATGTGCCATCACTATCTTTTACAGGCATAGGAAGTGTCACTTTGTAGTGAGTTCTTCTTTTTGCAGCTCTTGTTTTGCTTACACGTCTCTTAGGTACTGCCATTTTATTCTCCTTTTAATTGTTCACATTGTCCACAATAGTGGTAGTCACTTTTGAAAGCTTCAATCTCACTTTGTAACATCTCTGTTAAATCAATCGAACCATCAAAAAATTCTATCACATTTAAAAGTTCTTCACCTTCTTGATCTTGATAAAGACCTTCACTAGCAAAAACTTCAACACGCTCATTGACTGCTATATTAAAAGCCTCACCACAACGATCACATACATGTGCAAGAGTTCCCTCCATAACACCTGTGCATTTTACGAGTGAATGACCACTTTTAATAGCTTCTCCAGAAAATCTAATTTCATCCAAAGATGTTTCAAAATGAACCCCGTTTAAGGAGATTTTTTTGAATTCAATTTGCATCGGAATTAGTTAATCTCTCTTTGTGCAAAAAAGAAATTAATCTCAATTTTTGCATTTTCTAAACTGTCACTGCCATGAACAGCGTTCGCATCAATACTCTCTGCAAAATCTGCTCTGATTGTACCTTTTGCTGCTTCTTTAGGATTAGTTGCACCCATAAGATCACGGTTTTTAAGAACAGCATTTTCGCCTTCTAAAACCATAATAACAACTGGACCACTGATCATAAATTTAACCAAATCACCAAAGAAAGGTCTACTCGCATGTACTGCATAAAACGCTTCTGCATCTGCTTGGCTAAGTTGTACTTTTTTCATTGCAGCAATTCTTAAACCATTTGATTCAAATCTGTCAACAATTTTACCAATAACATTTTTAGCGACTGCATCTGGCTTGATAATGGATAATGTGCTCTCCACAATCTTCTCCTATATATAATTGAATTTCATAACTTTGTAGGGAATTAGAACGGGGGAGTATAGCAGAATTTTTTTTTAATATCAATTAAACGATTTTACTTTTAGGTAAAACAAAAGAGGGAAACTCCCTCCTTTGCTCTTTTTTACTCAGCACAAGGCGTTGTGCCTTTTCTCATATCCGCACTGATTTCATCACGGCTTGGTTGTCCAGGATATGGAGCATCCCATACGATACATCCTTCAGTTGGACATGCTTCAGCACATGCTGGTGCATCATGGTGACCTACACACTCAACACATTTATCTGCATAAACATAATAAATATCAGCACCTGTTGGGTTATCACTATCATCCACGATTGCCTCTACTGGACACTCATCAATACAGGCGCCACATGCGATACAAATATCTGTAATTTTTACTGCCATAATTTCTCCTTGAACTGGTATTTTTTACTAACTAAAAACTATATCGAAACAAAATTGAAATTGATATTAACCCAATTTGCTAGTTGAAAACTCAAAAATGACTTAATCTAACCTCTTTGAACAGGCACCATATTTTTCTGAATAGACTTTTTTTCAAAACCGTTTTGATAGCACTATTCTACACTCTCTTCATAGCATGAAAATAGCCTCAGTGCACAATGAGCACTTCACGCTTTTTCTCCTCTTCTGAATATTAAATTAACCTTTATAAGACACAATTAATCCTATTTAATCAAAATAGTTTTTACATTTTTCTATATAATTTCTTCGTCAATAAAATTTATTATTAAGGATTTTACATGTTAGTAACCAATAAAGCTCCAGATTTTACAGCAACCGCTGTTTTAGGTGACAATCAAATTGTTGATAACTTTAATCTTTATGAAAATCTAGGTTCAAAAGGTGCTGTTTTATTCTTTTACCCTTTAGATTTTACATTTGTTTGTCCGTCAGAAATTATTGCATTTGATAAAAGACTTGAAGAATTTACCAGCCGTGGTATCAATGTTATCTCTGTTTCTGTGGATTCACAATTTTCGCACTTTGCTTGGAAAAACACCCCTATCAATCAAGGCGGTATCGGACATGTACGTTTCCCTATGGTAGCAGATATTACCAAACAAATCTCACGTGATTATGATGTCCTTTTTAAAGAAGGTGTAGCACTCCGTGGTTCTTTCTTACTCGACAAAGATGGCACGATCAGACATGCAGTGATCAATGACTTGCCTTTGGGAAGAAATATTGATGAGATGATCCGTATGATTGACACCATGCTCTTTACCAATGAATACGGGGAAGTATGCCCAGCAGGATGGCAAAAAGGAGATCAAGGGATGAGAGCAAGTACAGAAGGTGTTGCAGATTATCTAGCAAACAATGCAGAAAAACTTTAATAGATTTTACAAGAGAAGGGAAAAACCCTTCTCTTGAAATCTACGATTTTTTAGAACACATCGGGCACGACGTGACACTCGCGATAATATCCATACGTTCAATTTTTACATTTTGGTTTTCTTCCAAACAATTTTGATACTGCAATAAATTTGCATCACAATCTACATCTTCTATCGCCCCACATCCTTGGCACACAATATGAATATGTGGTTTTGAATAGATGTCGTAACGCATCTTACCATCAGCAACATTCACTTCAATGACAACACCTTTTTCTTTAAGTGTCGCAATATTTTTATACACTGTTGCTAAAGACATAGACGGATTTTCTCTCCTAAGTGCCTCATACAAATCATCCATCGTCGGGTGTTTTTTTTGACCTAACTCTTTTAAAACGGAAATTCGCTGAGGTGTCGCTTTGAGATCTTTTGTTTTTAACATCTGAATAACATCATGCATTTTACACACCTCCTTTCAATTATTTTCGATATTATTCCATAATTACTATGAAATAAGATAAAAATAAATCAACTAATATTTTTTATTTATTAATAAATATCTTTTAGAATTTTATCGGCAATCTGTTGCGGGGTAATACCTAATCTCTCTTCAATCAAATGAGTTGCCCCATGAGTAATAAACGCATCCTCATATTCAAAGCTTTTTATCTTTACATATAACGTATATTTCTCTTTAAACGCAGAGAGTAAAGAACCTACGCCACCTATTTTAGCACTTTCACTGATGACGTACCATGTATCATACGACTCTTTTAAAGATAGGAGTAAAGCTTCATCCAGTGGCTTTGCAAATCGTAAATCCACAATACCAACCTCTATCCCTTTCTCTTCTAAAGCCTTCGCTACCACCAATGCCTTTCCCACACCATTCCCGTACCCCAAAATGATGTGACGACTTGTACCCTTTTTTAGTAACGCTGCCTTGCCATATTCATAAGGAAGAGGCATGGATGGCAGAGAAGGTAAAAAAGCACCTCTGGGATAACGAATCGCTATGGGACCTTGATGGTTATAGGCATATTCAAGCGCTGCATGCATACTTTGCTCATCACATGGTGCCATTAACGTCATATTAGGGATAGCACTTAAATAAGCAATGTCAAAAGCTCCTTGATGGGTTTCACCATCTTCTCCTACAATACCTGCTCTATCAATGGCAAAAACAACATTTAAATTCATAATACACGCATCATGAATCACTTGGTCGTACGCCCGTTGTAAAAATGTTGAATAAATACTAATGTAAGGTTTAAAACCCTCTTTTGCCATCGCACACATGGACGTTACGGCATGTTGTTCTGCAATAGCAACATCCCAAAAACGATTAGGATACGATTGAATCAAAGGACTTAATCCCGTGCCACTTGGCATTGCTGCTGTAACACCGACGACATTTTCATATTTCTTAGCCAATGCTATTAACGCTTCAGAATACATGGTCGTTGCGTTTTTCCCAACTCCTTGTTTAATTGCTTCGCCACTGGCAACATCAAAAGGTCCAACGCCATGCCATTTTTCATAATACCCCTCAGCCATCTCATACCCTTTTCCTTTAAGGGTCTGGGTATGAATAATCACAGGCTTTTTAAGACTACGTGCTGATTGCATCGCTCGAATCAAGCTCTCTACATCATGTCCGTCAATCGGTCCAATATAATCAATCCCTAACTCTTCAAACAAAATACCTGGTGTAATCAGTTTAAAGCCCTCTTCAAATTTCTTAGCCATATACGTAGCACTCTCTGGCAAATACTGCAAAATTTGTTCGGTTGTTTTTTTAATTTTTTGGTAAAACTCACCAGCCATCGCTTGGGATAAAAACTTGCTAATGGCTCCGATTGGCTTTGCAATACTCATTTTATTATCATTTAAAATAATCACCACTGGATAGCGTCTAAATCCTAATTCATTAAGCGCTTCATACACCATACCCGCACTTAAAGAACCATCACCAATCAATGCTACAGGCAGACGTTCAGACTGTTCATTTTTTAAGGCAATCGCTTTAGCTGCGCCAACGGCTAGAGAAATAGAGGTAGAACTATGCCCTGCGACAAAATAGTCATACGGTGATTCATCAGGTCGTGTATATCCACTAATGCCATCAAGTTCTCTTAACGTATCAAACCGTTCCCATCGATCGGTAATGAGTTTGTGCGTATAGGCTTGGTGACTCACATCAAAAATAAAAGGGTCTTTTTTGACATCAAAGACATAATGCATCGCAACAATCAATTCAACAGCCCCAATATTGCTACTAAGATGCCCTCCATTGTGGCTTACTGTCTCAATAATTTTTGTTCTAATTTGCTCACAATATACTTCTAATTCTTCAATAGAATATTCTTTTAATGTTTTCATGTCTTCCAATACTTCTTAATTTTCTTGTAGTAAATACTTCACTTTTTCTAAGCGCATCGCCAACGTTCCATCAAGATTTCCCACATCACTTAAGACCACCACACCACCAATTGCAACTGCGTCATCGGCTACAACTTTAATTTTTTCTTCATTGGCATAAAGTTCTTTAAGTGCTTCTACATCTTTAGGATGAACCCTTAGTTCAATTTTTAAAGCGTCCTTTACCTCTTGGAGCAAAGCTTTTGAGAGTGATGCTGCAACCTGAGAACTGGAAATATTCAACTCTTTTTTGATCACCTCTTTAGCAATTTCAAAAGCACTGACACTCATCTCTGTTTCAATGTGTCCTAATCTCTCATCAATCGTTTTATAAAGGGTATCAAGATGAGTGATAGATTTTAAATAACGTGATTTTGCTTCAGAAATGGCAAGTTCACTCTCCTCTTTTGCTTTTTGATATCCTTGATTATAGGCATTTTCACGCTCACGTTCAACCGCTTCAGTTAACCGTTTTAAAAAATCTTCTTCTTGCTTTTCAATTTGTATCTGAAGCTTAATGACATTGGATGTTAACTCATCCGTTTTTTTCAAAAGTTCCTCAATAAACTGACTCTGTCGTCCCTCTTCGATACGTGCGATAGAGACAATTTCATCCTTTATGGGTTCATTGACTTCCGCTTGTGCTGGATAGACTTCTTCTGTTACATGTAAAGGAACAGGATTTTCTACCGTACCCAATACTTTGAAGCGATACCGCTGTATAGAGTGTTCTTCTAAATTTTCTTTGACGATGATATTTTCAGTCATATTAACCTATCATTTCCTCGGCTTCACCAATTTGGAGAACACCTTGTTCTGCAAGTTTTTGAACCTCTTCAACAATTTTTCGTTGCGCTTCTTCCACATCTTTCACACGCACCGCACCTAAAAAATTCATCTCTTCCACAAAGGCTTCTTGCGCACGCTGAGACATATTATCAAAAAACTTTTGCTGCAATTCAGGAACAGCGCCTTTTAGGGCAACCATTAAATCTTTTTTATCGGCAACCTTAAGAATTTCACGCACAGAATTGCCATCTAATTTCATAATATCCTCAAACGTAAACATCATATCTTTAATAACAGAAGCGAGTTTTTCATCCGCTTGTTCAATGTACGCAATCGTCGTTTTAGAAGCTTTTTGACCTAAACGATTTAAGATTTCAGCCACAGCACGAGGACCACCCACTTCTACTTTATAAGACGTTAAGGACTCTAATTTATTTTCCAAAACGGCGGAAACACGTTTCACCACCGAAGGTGAAATCTCACCTAAATTTGCCATTCTAATGGTCACTTCACTGCGTATTTGATCAGGAAAATAGGAGAGGGTTTCAGCAGCACTACTTGGATCCATATGGGCTAAAATCAGTGCCACGGTTTGAGGATGCTCATTGATAATAAAATCACCTAACTGTTGAGGTTTAATTTGAGAGAGATAGCCAAAACTTTGAGAATTTTCCATCGATTTTGAGAGTTTATCTAAAATCTTTTGTGCTCCCTCCGCACCAAAAGTTCGGTATAAAATCTCTTTAGCATACTCCAAACCACCACTTCTAATATACTGGTTGGATTGCAAAATAACATAAAACTCTTCCAAAACAGCGTTAGCCACAGATTTATCAATATTTTTTGCCGTAGCAATGTGCTTTGAAATATCCGTGACAACATCAATTTCCATATGTGAAAAAAGATTGGCTGTTGCATCTTCACCTAACTGAATCAGCAAAATAGCTGATTTTTCAGACATTGTCAGTTCATTGTAAAGTGTTTTTTGCTCTTCTGTGAGTTTCATTATCCAATATCCCTTGCGCTATTTCTTCCCTCAAATTCACCTTCATTGCGTATCATGGATTGAATGATACTTGCAAAATCCTCACTTTTCTCATCGGCAATGTGCTTGAGTTTTTCCAAAAGAACATCATATTTTAACGCTTCTTCATTGAAATCTTGACCAATACCTAATTGGTCTTCTACTTTCTTGCGTGCCTCTTTAAATTTCTCTAAGGTATCTTCAACACTCTCATCTTCTAATTTAATCGGTTCAACCTCATCCTCAAAATCATCCAACTTTGTTTCGACCATTTTTTGACTGAAAGGAAGAATAACTTTTTTATAAAAAATAAATAATAAACCAGCCACAAGAATGTATTTAAGTAAAGGTGTTAATTTGATAAGGTAACTTAAAACCTCCTCCATAAAACTTTTGGGAGGAACCCTTGTTCCATCACTAGAGAGGGGTTTAAACTCTAAATTACTGACAGTAACTTCATCTCCACGTGTAGCGTTGTACCCTACTGTTTGTCTTACAACATCACGGATAGCATCCATCTGCTCTTTGCTTAAAGGAAAATACTCCAACTCATTTTTTTTATTACCATCGGCATCAAGACCGTATTTATACGTACCATCAACCACAACAGCAGCCGTTAAGCGTTTGATTTTGGCAAACTCATCTTTAGAATTAACCACTTTTTTAGAAATCTCATAATTTGTGGTTGTCGAACTTTTTTGATACGTTTCACCTTTTTTAGTACTCTCTAAGCCTTGAACAGGTCCAATGTTACTAATCGCCCCTGGTACGCCACCGACGTCTTGAGGCTCTTTTCCTTCACGTTTCTCTTCCACACTCTGTTCGCTTCTAGGAACAGAATTGGGGTCATACACCTCACTGACATAATCTTGTTGTGAAAAATCAAAATCAATCGTCACTTTCGCATTGACCTTATCCACGCCACCAATCACAGGCGCTAGAACATTAATAATTTTTTGCTCAATATTATGCTCAAACTCTTTTTTATAGCGTATTTGACTCTTAACGAGTTCGCCTTGAAAAAGATTGCTCTCTTCATCCCCTAAAGGTTCTCCATCTTGATTGACGATAGAGACATTTTCTGCGGGGAGATTGGCAATGGAGGCGGCAACAAGATTTCGAATACCTACGATTTGTTTCACAGAAAGTGCCATACCTTGTCTAATATTCAGCACAATAGACGCAGTAGCAGGTACTTGCTTTTGAGCAAAGACACTCTCTTTAGGAATGGCAATATGCACACTGGCATTAGCGATAGGTCCTAAGCTTTCTATGGTGCGCGCTAACTCACCTTCTAGTGCCCTAATGTATTTGATTTTTTGTTCAAAATCGGTTGCACCAAATTCAGTTTTATCAAAAATTTCAAAACCAACTTTGCTGTTTTTTGGGATACCAAGCGCTGCAATAGCAATACGTTGCTTATGCACCATATCATTTGGTACTGCAATCGTTCCTTCATCGAGTACTTTATAAGGTACTTTATCTTTTTCAAGCTGTTGAATAATCAACGCCGAATCGCCCGCTGTTGTTTTCTCAAATAAAATTGTATAACCACTCATGGAAGAGGAGCTGGTATTTTTATACAACATTAAAAACACAAGAAAACCAATTAAAACAACAATGGAGACTGCTGAAACAATTTTTTGACGTAAGGTCAAGTTTTGAATCAATGTTGCAATTTGATTTAAAAGTGTTTTAAAATCCATCTTTGATTCTCTTACATGTAAAGTGTTTTAAACGATTCAAAAAAGCGTGCGTTTTGCTCAGGCGTTCCTATCGTTACTCGAATAGCATTCATTCCATAAGAGCCTAAATTCCTCACGATTATACCTTTTTCCATCAGTTTTTGCGCTATCTCAGCACTCTTTTTATCCTTATCAAATGTAAACACAATAAAATTGGTATAACTCTCAATAATCTCAAAGCCCAATTCTTTTGCAAAGGCTTCATACGCTTTCATTTGCTCAAAATTTTCTCTCACGGATGCTTCGACAAAGGACTCGTCACTTAACGCAACAATCGCTGCTTTGAGAGTAAGATTAGTGATATTAAATGGGGCTCGAAGTTTTAAGAGTGCTTTAATAACTTCAGGCTGAGCAATACCATATCCACAACGCATCCCTCCTAATCCATAGGCTTTAGAAAACGTTCCTGTATAAAGCGTATTGGGATATTTCGCGATAATATCACTAGGAATAATTTTTTTAGCTGAATCTTTAAAACTCGCATACTCCTGATACGCCCCATCAATAATCACCAACGTTTCAGGACTAATTTCATCCAAAAAGGCGTACACATCTTTTGTGTCCACACACTCTCCTAGTGGATTATTGGGAATACACAATATAATAATCGCAACATCTTTATTTGCTTTGTAGAGTTCAAGCATCTGAGCTAAATCGTGCTGTGCTGAAGCCGTTTTTAAAACTTTACCACCTGTTTGAAGGGTATAAATTTCATACATCGCAAAGGTAATACCTGCCATTAAGACTTTAGAAGAGGGATTTGATTTGGCATGAATCGCAAACTCAATCACTTGATCACTGCCTGAGCCAATAATCACATTCTCGTCATGAACGCCAAATTTAGTCGCCAATGCCCCTTTGAGTTCATACATACTATCATCAGGATAGAGATTCATTTTTGAGGCTTCCTCGCGTACAGCTTCAATCACTTTTAGACTACATCCTCTTGGATTTTCATTGCTCGCAAGTTTAATCACATCCTTTGCTTCAATACCATACTCTCGCACCACTAGCTCAATAGGTTTCCCTGCTTCATAAAGTTTTAGTTGATCTAACACCGCATTAAATTGCATTTTTTATTCTCCACAAATATAGCTGCCAAGCCATTTAATATCATATTTATCTCTATTTTCCTCAATCACTTTTTGAACATTTTCATCGTCAATATGCCCTTCAAAATCCATATAAAAAATAGACTGAAATCCTTTTTCTTTCGTAGGACGTGACTCAATTTTAGTTAAATTAACTTTTTGATTTTGAAAGGTTTGTAAAAATTCAACCAAACCACCAGGTTTATCATCCGTCTTTGCTAGAATGGAGGTTTTATTGTGAATCCCTTTTTTATTTTTAAAATCACTCAAAATGAGAAAGCGTGTTTGATTGGCAAGATTGTCCTCAATTTTTTCAAATAAAACAGGAAGATTGCATAATTTTGCTGCGATATGCGAACAAATGGCTGCGGCGTCATGATCCACACTTGCTTTTCGTGCTGCCTCTGCGGTGGATTTGGTAGGAATAAATTCCACACCTAAAAGCATATGCTCTTCTAAAAAGTGACGGCACTGATTGTATCCTTGAGGATGAGAATAGATGCGTTTGATTTTTTTAATATCTTCACACACGGTCGCAAAAGAGTGATGAATATCCATGTACAGTTCTGCAACAATCTTGGAATTAAATTTTCCCAAACAATCCAGCGTTGTACCCACGGCACCTGCGGTATTGTTTTCTACGGGAACGACACCATACTTTGCTTCACCATTTTCTAGCACATGAAATACCGCTTCAATGGAACTAAGCTCAATATAACTACCCATTGCTCCAAAGCGGCTCTCTGCGGCTTGATGGGTATAGCTTCCCTCTGGCCCCATAAAAGCAATCTTCTCAGGAAATTCAAGATTTCGACTGACAGCAAACACTTCTAAAAAGATTGCATCAATCGCCTTTTCATTTAAAACACCATGATTCAAAGATTTTAAGCGATCCAAAATCTCTTTTTCTCTCTCAGGTCGATAAATCGCTGTTCCACTCGTTTGTTTTACTTTGCCAATCTCTCTCACGAGTTCCATACGCTCGTTTAAGAGTTTTAAGATACGATCATCAATCCCATCAATCGCTTTTCGATACTCTTCTATTGTTTGCATGTTACACCCTTTATCTGCCCAATATCTGCTACAACAGCGTCTAAAGACTCTTTTACATGTAAAACTTCTTCTTCTCTTTGGCATTTACCACTTAGGACTAAAATAGTTTTCATCCCTAGCGCCTTCGCTCCGATGAGATCACCAATGGCATCATCGCTGATAATCGTCACTGCCTCAAAATCTTTCGTAAAACCTTGTGCTTCTAAAAGCTTCAACGCTTCTGTGTAAAAGAGTGTGCTAGGTTTTCCCACCACACTGTATTCTGCGCCTGTTGCATAGGAAAGCATCTGTAAAATTGCTCCAACACCTGGAAAACGGCGTTTATCTTTGGCATAAATACTTGTCGCATGCATTCCCACAATTTTTGCGCCACCTAGAACTAATTCTATCATGCTGGCATAATCATTGGCATCAAAATCTTTTTTACTCGCAATCACAATCGCCTCAGGATTTTTCGCATCTTGCTCATACCCTAACTTCTCCATAACATCCACAAATTCTTGCGCACCAAAACTTCGAATAGCTTTTACATGTAAGACTTTCTCTAACGCCATAAAAGGGTCAAGATAGTGTCCTTGTGGAATAGAAAAGCCTAAATGATTTAAGAAATCATGAAACTCTTGACTAGGAATTTTGGTGTTGTTGGTAATGACCACATACGGAATATTCGCCCTATTAAGCGCGTCAATAAACTCAATCGCCCCTTTAATCGGCTTCTTTTGCACATCATCAATCAATGTACCTTGCACATCAATAAAATAACTCATAGGTACTCTTTCTCCAATGCAATCACATCTTCAAATGTCTCACGTCTGCGAATCAAACGATCTTCGCCATTTTCAAGGGCGACTTCTGCCACACGCATACGGGTATTGTAATTACTACTCATGGTAAATCCATACGCCCCTGCACTTTTTACCACCAAAATATCATCGTGCTCTAAAGCGGGAAGTTCAATATTTTTAGCCAAAAAGTCACCGCTTTCACATACAGGACCTACCACATCACAGAGACTTTTTTCAGTCCCCTCTTTTCCTTCAACCTCAATGGCATGATACGCTTGATAAAGGCTTGGTCGAATCAAGTCGTTCATCGCTCCATCCACAATGACAAAACGCTTAAATCCATTATATTTTTCATACAAAACTTTGGTAAGAAAGTAGCCACAATCTCCCACTAAATAACGTCCAGGTTCACATACAAGGGTGACATCTAAGCCTCCTAATGCAGCAAAAATGGATTGAGCATAGTCATAAAGCGCAATCGTCTCTTCTTCTTTGTACTGGATACCAATACCACCACCCACATCAAAAAATTTAATATCAATTTTAAGGGCTTTTAAATTGCGTACCAAATTGGCTAAAACGTCTGCTGCTTCTTTAAAGGGATTGACATCTGTAATTTGACTGCCAATATGAAAGTGAATGCCGACTGGATCAAGTGAAGCGCTATTTTTCGCATGAATGTACATACGCTTCGCACTTTCAATATCCACGCCAAATTTATTTTCATGCAAACCTGTTGAGATATACGGATGGGTTTTAGGGTCAATGTTTGGATTGACACGAATGCTAATACGTGCAACAACACCTAATTTTTGAGCTATGATTTCCACACGCTTCATCTCTTCTTCGCTTTCAAGATTAAGCATTAAAATATCATTGCGAAGGGCTTCTTCAATCTCATCGTCCCTTTTACCCACACCACTAAAAATAATTTTATACTTAGGAATCCCCGCCAAAAGCGCTCGTTTGACTTCCCCAATGGAGACACAATCACATCCTGCACCTAAATGCGCCATATGTTTTAACACTGAAAGATTTGAATTGGATTTTACCGCAAAACAAATAAGCGATTTACGTGCTTTGAAAACATCCTTAAGAGCGGAAAATTTATGTGTGATACTATCAAAATCATAGAGATAAAGCGGTGTGCCATATGTGTGTGCTAATGCTGAGAATTTCGTCATTTTAAACCTTATGAGAGATAACAATAATTGTTTATTCTATCAAAAAGTTAAACAAAAAATAATTAAAAGGCTCTTACGCTCGTTTGACATAAAAATATAGTGCGATAAAAGCAAGCATGACAATCGGTAAGAAAATAGCAATTTCTGGAATTAAGACACTATTAATCGCTAAACGACTCAACAAGAAGAGTGAACTCCAGACCAATAAAGTGACAAAAGCAAATGAGGAGGCTACCAATGCCGTATTGAAGTAACGTCCCATCAAAGGGGCATTATAAAAAAGAATGACACTTAAAAAAGGAGCAAAAAAGGGGAAAAAAAGCTGATAAAAAAGGGTTGATTTAATTTTGCTGGTATTCACACCTTGTGTTTCAAAAAAACGTAAAGCATCAATGCCATCACGAATGGAGAGAGAAAAATCACTTTGATACACATTGTCCATAATTTTTGGTTTAAAATTTTTCATGGCTTGAAGCGTTTCTTGTTTTTCTATCCAAAAACCTTTATCATCTAAAGAAGTGATAGAGGGTTTATGCGTAATTTCAACCTCTTTGAGCCACCAAACATCCTTCACAAAAGAGGCCATTTTTGCACGAATAATACGCTTAACATCCGCACTTTCGACATCAAAAATCGTTACATCATAGGCAACTTGTTTGAGAGGGTCTAATTTTTTAAAATAGACATATTGCTGGTCATGTTTGATAAATAAATCTTCAGAACTATTTGAAATACGATTGTACTTTTTCAAGTTAGAGCCATACTCATACGCATAGGCAAACTCGGTGTAATTGAGTCCTATATGCAAAAGACTCAACACCAATGCGACACCAAAAAGAGGACGAACCAGCGCTTTTTTCGTAATACTCGAAGCATACATACAAATCAATTCATTGGTTTTAAGCATCGCAAAATACGTAACAATCATGGCAAAAACGATGGAGAGCGGTAAAACATAATTAATAGCACTCATCGCTTGAAAAAGAGCATACAAAATCTGTAAATTCGCTGAATCAGGGATATTTTTATAGTTGGTGAGCAGATCAACACCCACATAGAATAAATCCAATCCGATAAAAATAACAAGAAAATTTTTGAGATAGTTTTTAATAATATATGTCTCAAAAAGTTTCATACTTTATCCTTATCACATAGCGTTTGTTTAAGAGCATAGTGTAACGCAACTTCTTTTAAATCCTCTTTCAACAAAGCCATCACACTTCTTTTTACATGTAAAAGCAGTGCGGGTAAAGCTTCCCTCTGACACGCCGAAAAATCCGAAAGCACATATTTGGCAACATCACTTTTATGCGTGGGTTTTCCAATCCCAATGCGAACCCGTATATACTCACTACCCATATGTGCATCAATCGAGCGAAGTCCATTGTGCCCTCCGTGTCCTCCACCTATTTTGAAACGAAGGGTTCCAAAAGGAAGGTCTAAATCGTCATGAATCACAATAATTTGCTCAGGTTTAAAATAATCACTCACCGCACGAACACTCTCACCTGAGAGATTCATATACGTATTAGGTTTCAGTAGTAATATTGAAGGGGCTTTGAACAATTCACCCTTAAAAGCAGTTTTGGAAATTTTTTCAGCAAGAGGATGGTCATCGAGTAAAGCATCGATGACCATAAAACCAACATTATGTCGGTTATTTTTATATTGGAAGTCAGGATTTCCTAATCCAACAATCAGTGTCATTAAGCGTTACTTCGCTTTAATGACTCCGGCAATAGATACACGTGTTTCATCCATAATTTTCACATTGGCTGGAACCTGAATATCACGCACAAGGATAGTCTCACCTACATCAAGTTCACTGACATCAACGGTAAAATCATTTGGCAAGTTTTCTGCTGTACATTTAACTGCTAAACGTTTTTTAGATTGAATTAAAACACCTTTGTTTTTTGTACCTTTTGGGATACCTACGGTTTTAACGGGAACCAAATATTTTGTTAAAACACCTGGAAGTGCGATTCTTAAATCAACATGTAAAAGATTGCTGTTTACAGGGTCTCTTTGGTAATCTTGAATCACGACATTGTACTCAGTACCCGCAACTTTAACAGGGAAAATGAGACTGTCTTTGCTCTTTGCTGCTTTGATGAATTCGTTTGCTTTAAATGCAGCATTGATGTTTTGTTCACCCTTACCGTAAATATTAGCAATTAGATATCCATCTCTACGAAGCGCTTTGGTAGCCTTTTTTTCGATACTATCTCTAATGATGCCTTCTAACATGGTTTTCCTTTTTTGAAAATAAGGGAATGATTTTACCCAAAAAAACCTAAAATCTCTCTAAATATCTACCACACTACTGTTTTAAACCGATAATATCTTTATCATACGTTTTGAGCTCACTTAAATTCACAGGTGCTTCATTTTTACGTTTATCTTTTTGCGTTTTTTCAGCATCATAAAAATCTAATGCCATGGTAATATCATTGCGACTCGTCGATGCTTTAATCGCTTCACTACGCTCAATTCTTCCCTCTGCATAAAGCTCTAAAAGCGCTTGATCAAAGGTTTGCGTTTTATACACCTCTTTTCCTTCTTTTAAAGCATCAGGAATTTCCATCTCTCGACCCTCTAAAATTAACGCTTCAATCCGTGCATTTTTCACCAAAACTTCTACGGCAGCAGTACGACCTCTCTCCACAGTTTTAACCAATCGTTGCGCAATAACCCCTTGTAAAACAGAGGCTAAAGACATTTTGATGCGGTTTTGCTCACTGCCAGGAAACATACCAATAATACGACCAATCGTCTCTTTGGCATCAACGGTATGAAGTGTTGAAAGCACTAAATGCCCCGTTTCAGCAGCATGCATCGCTGTTTCAATGGTCTCCAAATCACGCATTTCCCCGACCAAAATAACATCAGGGTCTTCACGAAGCGCCGCACGAAGGGCGTCTGCAAAAGAGAGAGCATCTTGACCAATAGCACGTTGATTGACCACACACGACTCATCTTTATAGATAAACTCCACAGGATCTTCAATCGTAATAATATGCTTCTTTTGGTTTTTATTAATACGGTTAATCATTGAAGCCAGTGTGGTTGTCTTTCCTGAACCTGTCGGTCCTGTAACCAAAACAAGTCCCCGTGATAAATCACATAAAGAGTTGAGTACTTCTGGTAAATGCAAGGATTCAACGGTAGGCAAAACCATAGGAATCGTTCTAAAAACAGCAGAAACGCCATCCACTTGAAAAAACATATTGACACGAAAGCGATATTCATCGTTGAGTTTAAAGGTGAAGTCAATGTTTTTCTTTTCCACAAACTCAGGGAAACGTCCACGAAGAAGCTCCTTAGCTAACGTAAGACCCTCTTGATAAGCTAAAACCTCTTTTGAAAAAGGGAGGATTTCACCATTGATACGCCCCCGAATACTCGTTCCTGTTTTTACATGTAAATCACTTCCACCATGCTCAACCAATTTACTCAAGTAAAACTTAAGCTTTTTAGTCATTTCAAACGTGAGTTCACTGACATTAACACTCTCAGCCATGCCTTCTCCTTTGACTATTTGAGTTCGTTTAAAATCTCCACAAAAGCCTCTTTAAAAGCGTGTAATCCCTCTTCTATCAATTCATCACACACGCCTTGCAAATTAATTTCATTGGCGGCAAGTGCGTTAAAAAAATTTTCAATCATCTCAGGTGTGTATTCAATAGGTTTTACCTCTTCTGCCATTACAAACGCATGAATCGTATTTAAAGGCGCTGTATTGATAGCATTTTTCACCAAAAGTTCTTGAATATAATAGTCTGCTCGTAAACTCTCCCCTTTGACCCCTGTGCTTGCAAAAAGGGCTCTTACATTTGGAAGTCCTTCTGCTTCAATAACATCATAACAGCGCAATGCATTCATAATACCCACACGTCCTGTTGGAAAATCAATCGCAGCTAGCTTTTCATCTAACTTTCGGTCAAAACGACTCACAAAAATACTAATCACCGCAGAAGGGAAAGTTTGACTACCTTTTTCTTTTAAAGTGTCATTGGCACGTTTAAACGCTTCTAAACACCCTTTAGTCTGTTTTTCTGAAAAAATAAGGGTCGCATTGACATGAATACCTTGACTCAAAAGTGCTTCCATTGCTACAAATCCTGCTTCTGTTGCAGGAACTTTAATCATCACATTCGGATAGCCAATGGTCTTAAAAAGACGCTGACCCTCTTCAATGGTGGCATTGGCATCATCACATAAAAAAGGATCGACCTCAATGCTAATAAACCCATCATCTCCTTTTTGATACGAATCCAAAAGCAAAGAAGCCGCTTTTTGAATATCTTCAATGGCGAGTGCCTCATAAATTGCTTTAGGAGCTTGCCCTTGCACCAACGCTTTAGAATGCGCATACGCAGGAGAGCCCAAAAACGCTGCCTTAAAAATAGAAGGATTGCTGGTCGCCGCATTGACAATCTTTTTTTCAATCAAACTCGAAAACTCATTCTCTAAAAAACTTCTCTCAACAAAATCACACCATAACGAAAATTTTAATTCATTGTTATACATACTTCACACTCTTTTCTAAATAAATTCAAGAAGATTGCGCATATCTTTCTCATCAATTACAATATTTGCGGCACTCTTCAAAATAGGTTTGGCACAAAATGCCACTTTTTTACTCGCATGTTCAAACATCGACAAATCATTGGCTCCATCACCCACCGCCATTGTATTTTCCTCTGTTACATGTAAAAGATTTTGCACCCTTCTTAACATGTCACCCTTGGAAAATCCAAACATCATATCGCCACCCACAAGCCCGCTTAAGTGATTGTCTCTTACATGTAAAATATTCGCAAAGTCCGCATCAAAGCCTAAAATCGCTTTGGCAGGCGTTGTGCCTATACGAAATCCTCCACTAAAGACTATCACGGTATACCCATTGGCTTTGAGTCCTGCAATCGCATCACATGCGCCATTCATTAAAGGTAAATGAGCACAAATCTCTTCGGCTTTTCTCGCATTCATCCCTTTTAAAAGTCCGACACGGGTCGTTAAACTCTCAAAGAAATCAAGCTCTCCACGCATCGCTGCTTCCGTAATCGCACAGACCTCTTTTTCTACCCCATGCTCTTTTGCTAAAAAATCTATCGTTTCACCATCCATGAGGGTTGAATCAAAATCAAACACACACAATTTCATTCTCATTGCTCCTTCATTACGAATAAAGGGTTTATTATAGCACTCCAAACCTTAGGCAACATTCCAACACGTTTTCGGTTATAATACAAAAAAATTAATCGTACGGATAGCCTTATGTTAGAATCTTTTATTGAAAAACTCAAACATGATAGCCTCTTAACGCTAGAGACAACACCCATTCATGAGCCTACATTTGAGCCTATTATTGAGAAAATTGCACAGCTTGGGTTGGATAAAAAAGTGGATGGTTTTAGCACCACCGATAACCCCTTAGCCCGTTTGAAATACAACGCACTTTTTGGTGCTTTAAAACTGCAAAATCGTTTTCATAAACCGGTTATTGCAACCATGAGCATGCGTGATCGCAACAAATTAGCCCTTCAATCAGACCTTTTAGGCGCTAATGAAAACGACCTTCGCACCATTTTATGCCTTACAGGTGATCCAGCAAGTGCGAGTGATCAACCTGCTCTTAAAGGTGTTTTTGAGGGAAATAGCACCCTTTTAATGGATATTATTCAATGCTTTAATGCAGGGATTGATTATTCAGGCAAACCTTTTAAAACACAACCAAAACCCATTTATCCCTTTGCGGTTTGTAACGCTCACGCCAACACACCTCGTCATTTAATGAAAAAAATGGCAACAAAAATGAGTCATGGAGCCGTAGGCATTATCACCCAGCCTGTCTACAGTATGGAAAATGCTACCATGCTTGTAGAACTCTTAAAAGAGGCGAAAAAAGAGATAGGAAAAGAGACGCATGAGGCCGAGCTTATTTTAGGATTTTTCCCGATTATCAAGCTACGTACTGCTCAATTTTTGAGCGCGCACGTTCCAGGAGTGCATGTTCCCACACTTTGGATGGAAAAACTAGCCCATGCGAAAAAAATCAGTGAAGCAGAAGAACATAAAGTCGGTTTTGAACTTTCACTCCAAACATTTCGTATGCTGAAAAAAGTTCACCCTAAAATTCATATGATGAGTGCGAATAACTTTGAGTTAATTGCAGATTTATTAGCAGATTAATCTTTACATGTAAAGAGCTAAACCTTCTGGCTTAGCTCTTACAGAGATTTAAAAATCACGTTTTAAAAGCGCTTCAACCTTTAAAATCGTCAAAATACTTTCCTCTCGCATACCAATACCATAAACTAATCCTTTTTCCGCATGAATCGTCTCAGGTGGTGGTCCAATACGACTGCTTTTAATACGAATCGCCTCGGTGAGTCTATCAATCACAAATCCAGCGGTATTATCATGCCCTTTCATCACAATATAGCGTGTATCCTCTGTTGGCTTAACGGAGTCCATTTTAAATTTACGGCGCAAATCAATCAAAGGAATGACACTTCCTCGAAGATTAAAGACACCTAAAATATAATCAGGCACACTCGGAACTCTGGTATATTCAATCGGTTTAATAATCTCTTGAATACTCAAAATAGGCACTGCGTACTCTTCTTGACCAATTATAAATCCAACGAGTTGAACAACATCATCCTCTTTTTTATAAGGCTCATCAATCTGTTTTTGTTGTTTTTGGATAATTTGATTTAATTTATCATTCATCGCACTACCGCCTATAATTTAATATTTTTTCGAACAACACTCTCAAGGTATTCTGGAGAGTAAGGTTTCGTGATATATTCACTCATGCCTGATTCAACACCTCTGAGTCTATCTGATTTTGAGGTACGAGAAGTCACCGCGATAAGTGGAAGATTTTTATATTTTGAATACTTACGAATTTCACCTGCAAGTGTGTACCCATCCATGCGTGGCATTTCAATATCAATCAACACCGCATCAATACTGTGTTCTGAGGATTTAATCATATTGAGTGCTTCTTGACCGTTGCTTGCCTCAATGGTTTTAACCCCAATCGGTTCCATTGATTTTTTCATAATGTTTCTATCCATGGCACTATCATCCACCACTAAGACCACATAATCACTTGGGACGCTCTTCGTCTTAACAACTGTTTCTGCACTGGCACGAATATCAACATTAATCCCTTTAGCAAGATTCATCAATGCTGCAACATCCACAATCAATGTCACACGACCATCGCCTCGAATCGTAGCTCCTGCAATGCCTTCAATCCCTTGCAAATAATCTCCTAGAGATTTAATAACAATCTCCTCTTGACCCACTAAAGTATCGACCACAATGCCTAGCTTTGACTCGGCAAGTCCTATGACAACGACATAGGTATGTTCACCACCTTCATAGACCTGTTTAACACCAAAAATATCAGAGAGACGAACCAAAGAGAGCACTTCATCTCGAAGTCTTAAAACATTTTTACCCTCAATCGTGTAAATCTCATCGAGTGGGATACGCACAGTCTCTAAAACAGAGGCTAAAGGAATCGCATAATACTCTTCTTGCGCCCCAACCAATAAAGCTTGAATAATGGCAAGGGTTAATGGAATCTTCAAACGAATCACCGTTCCATGACCTACCTCACTATCCACATCAATAATACCATTGAGTTTTTCAATATTGGTCTTAACAACGTCCATACCCACGCCACGACCTGAAACGTTGGTCACGACTTTCGCCGTAGAAAGTGAAGGTTTAAAGATAAGCGCATACGCCTCTTTATCACTCATACCATCCGCTTCTCGCTCGGTAATCATCCCTTTTTCAATCGCTTTTGAACGGAGTAAATCAGGATCTAAACCTTTACCATCATCGGTAATTTCAATGACAATATTATTGCCCTCATTGTACGCTTTAAGCTGAATGAGTCCCGTATCAGGTTTACCTTTTGCACGTCTGCTCTCGACATCTTCGATACCATGATCGCATGAGTTTCGAATAATATGTACCAATGGATCACCAATCTCTTCAACAATGGATTTATCCAGTTCTGTTTCCTCACCTGAAATTTCAAGCTCAATTTGTTTACCCAGTTCACGAGAAAGATCACGTACCATGCGTGGAAATTTATTGAACACTTTGGCAATCGGAAGCATTCTGGTTTTCATCACCGCAATTTGTAAGTCAGTAGTGACCAAAGAAATAGACGAGACGACTTGATTGAGTTCTTCAAGAAACTTCTCACCCTCATAACGCTCTTCCACATCGTCATAAATTTTAAGCAATCTATTTTTACCTAAAACCAACTCCCCAATTAAATTCATCAAGTGGTCAAGTCGTTTGACCTCAACACGAATCGTTTGTTCCATAGAACTGGATGCATCTTTTTTCGCAGGGGCATTGTTTTCATTACTTGCAGCACGTTTAACGGGTTCAGAGGCTTTTGGTATCTCTTTTTCATCCTCATTCTCTTCATCCAAAAGCGAAGAAACAGGTGTTGGCGTTGATGCAGCAGGTTTTGCACTGTGTTGTTTGCGCTGACGATCCTCTTCTTTACGCATTTTAAGAAGTCTCTCAATCTCGTCTTCCACCTCTTTATCGCTGAGTTTTGAATAATCAACATTATCCTCATTCATCGGTGTTTCCACAGGATCCATCTGAACAGGTGCCGCTGGTGCACGTACTTCTTCTCCATTTGAAATTAAATCCAAACGATGACAAATATCCGTGATATCAATACCAATAGAAGTATCATTGCCATGGTCACGAATCGCATGAAGTAAGCTTTTCATTAAGTCAATCGACTCTAAAACCACATCCATAACATCGTGTGTGAGCTTAAGTTCACCATGACGTGCCTTATTTAAGACATCTTCCATATGGTGTGTAAGACCTGTAAGGATATCAAAATTTAAAAACGATGATGACCCTTTAATCGTATGTGCCACCCTAAAAATGCTATTAAGCAGTTCCAAATCATCAGGATTTGACTCTAGCTCTACCAAATTTTGATCAAGTTGTTCAATAAGTTCGAACGCTTCAACCAAAAAATCTTCTAAAATTTCTTGAATATCTTCCATCGTTCTACCCCTATTGTGCTGTTTTCACATGTGCTTTGATGACTTTTGAGACTTCTTTATAGAAGATACCCGCATCAAACTTGGTTAAATAGGCTTCACCGCCCGCCTCTTTGCCTCTAATCTCACTAAAATGATCGCTAATAGATGAGTTAAAAACAATCGGAATATTTTTAAACCTTGGGTCTTCTTTGACATTGGCAGCAAAGTGAAACCCATCCATTTGAGGCATTTCCACATCACTAATGATAATTTTAACCACATCGGTTAAATCCTCATGATAGTTTGCGTATAACTCATTTAGTCTCTCTAAGCCTTCCATGCCGTCTTTTGCCTCGACCACACGCATACCCATTTTACGAAGTGCATCACTGACCAGTTTTCGAGCGGTCATACTGTCATCCAAAATCAACGCTGTACCATCAATTTTTTGAATTTGATCATCTTCCACATCAATTTTTGGCTGGTAAATACCCAAAGATTGTACAACGCTTTCAAGGTCTAAAATCAACAAAACCTCATCGTTTTCAATCCGTGTCACACCCGTAATCTGACTCTTATCCAGTGAGCCCATCCCTGCGACAAACGATGCTGGTTCGATATCTTTCCAACTAATACGACGAATACGTTTCGCCTCATGAACAACAAAACCAATTAAAATATCGCTAAATTCGGTAATAATAATACGTGGTTTAATCGACCCATCATCAGGCTCTTTGATGTTCATCCATTTGGCAAGATTGACCACAGGAATCACAATCCCACGCAAATCAAAAATTCCCTCAATATAATCAGGAACACCTGGAAGTTCTGTAAGATTAGGGATTTTGATGATTTCGCGCACTTTGGCGACATTCACACCATAAATTCCCTCATATACCCCGTTTTCTTCCTTTTTAAAAATACGGAAGTCAACCAGCTCCATCTCATTAGAGCCTACTTTTAAAATACTTTCTTTCGCCATTACTGCCCCTTATTGACTTGGACATGACCTCAATTGCATGGGTGCAAATGGTGTCTCTAGTGAGGATTGTACACTAAAGTAGCTTTGATTGCACGCAAAAGATGAAAAATTTATATAATGCACACCAGATACCATAAAAGCGTGATTCTGATGGTAATGACCTTCTGCGATCACCTCCGCTTTAGGGTAGAAAGAGAGCTTGCGTTGTATGAGCGTTGTAAAATGAGGAATACGTTTGCATAAGTTCTTTTGAGTTTGGGATTTTTCAATCGCCTTTGAAATGGCTCCATGACTTAACCCATCACAGCCATTTAAAAAACGCAACATCAGAGGATTTCGAATCAAAGCCGTGTAGAGACGGTTGAGCCAATCGTTACCGTATTTATCACCATGCAGTAACAAACAGCTTTGTCCGCTAGGAAGTTTACATGTAAGAGGTTGTTGAGAAAGAGGTATCACCTTTACATGGTTAAAGAGTTTTGAGAGACAAAAGTCATGATTGCCCTCAAAATAGTACACCTCACAGCTCTGTGCAATCTCTTCTAAGAGGGCAATATAGTGGGCGTATTGCTTGACGCCATGACGCACTTCACCAACCAATAGATCAAACATATCGCCCATTAAAAAGAGTTGGGGTGGAGGATCTTTCTTTACATGTAAAAGGTATTCAAAGAAAAAGGAGCGCTGAGAGCTATCGTGCGCATCGGCGATAAAATGCGCTCCTTCACGAATGACAAGATTAGGGGACATACGCAATGATGGGGATTCCAGCGCTCTCTTCAAACCCACACATAAGGTTGGCATTCACCACTGCTTGAGAAGAAGCGCCTCTTAAAAGATTGTCGATCGCTGAAGAGACAAAAAGTGATGTCCCTTTTTGGGTCACAAACAAATCACAAAAGTTCGTTCCTGCCACCGACTTAATATCCACAGGATTTTCTCTTACTCTCACAAAACGAGCCTCTTTGTAAAAAGATTGAAGGACGGCTTTAGCATCAATCACTTCACTCGTTTGCAAATACGCACTCACCAACATCCCTCGACTCACAGGCAAAAGATGGGGAATAAAATTGACCTCGTAAGCGTGTCCACTCGCTTGAGCAATCTTTTCTGCAATCTCTGGCTCATGACGGTGTTTGAGAGGATTGTAAGCAAAAATATTCTCATTAATCGTAACAAAATGCGATGTTTGAGAGAGTTTTTTACCCGCACCCGAGACCCCACTTTTTGCATCAAGAAAAATGGGTGCGTCTTTTTTAAGATACGAAAGAAACGGTAAAACCGCTAAGAGTGAAGCGGTAGGGTAACAGCCGGGATTGGCAATCAAACGAGCTGCTTTAATTTTCTCTTTATGAATCTCAGGAAGCCCATAGACCGCCTCTTGAAGATGCTCTTTATCTTGATGTTCACAGTAGTGTTTTTCATAGGCTTCAAGCTCTAAACGATAATCCGCTGAGAGATCAACTACCTTTACATGTAACTCTAAAAGTTCTTTGGCAAAGCCCATCGCCGCTTGATGAGGAAGGGCTAAAAATGCCAAATCCGCATGTTTTGCTACCTCTTTAGCATCGGCTTTAAGCACCTCTTGTTCAAAGACACCCACCAAACTTGGATGCAATGCACTCGCCTTAACGCCACCCTCTGTGGTGGCAATATAGGTAATCTCAAAATGTGGATGAGAAATGAGCATTTTAATCAGCTCTAAGCCTGTATACCCACTCGCCCCAATAATCGCGACTCTCATTTAGATTTTACCTCAAAGCTAATTTCACAATACGTAATGTTTAAAATGGCATACTCTTGCGTTCCTACGGGCAATTTAATCATCACTTCCTCATCCACACAACGCCCCATCAACTGTTTAGAAAGCGGTGAATGATACGAAATTAGCCCTAAATCAGGATTGCTCTCCGTACTGCCTACAATACTATACGTTACCTCTTCATTGGTTTCTAAATTCTCTAGCGTAATGGTTGAGCCAAAACGCACTTTGTCATGCTCATACGTGCTAGGGTCAATCACTTGCGAGCGCGATACCAAATCGCTGAGTTCTGCAATACGAGAATCAATAAACGCCAATTTCTCTTTCGCCGCATGGTATTCCGCATTCTCTTTTAAATCGCCGTGGCTTCGTGCGATATCAAGCTCTATCACCGTCTCTGGACGTTGTCTTTTTTTTAAGTCACTCAGTTCATCGGTTAATTTTTTATAGCCATATTCAGTCATCGGTTCTTTAGTATTCATTCGTATACTCCTTATATCCTTCCAATAATTATGCCTTAATAATACTTATCATTGCCTCTGTGGCACCGTGCTTTAACATGCCTCGAAGCTCCTTTGCCTGTATTAAAAATGCCTCTTTATCGACATTTTTATAAGCGTGAAGCAAACCCTCAACACTCACCTCTTCTTGCAAAAGCTCTTCATGCAAAGCAGATTTATGGGCAAAATCAAATAAAATATTGGCTAAGCCCACATGCCTCAATTTCACAAAATGTTTCGCAATCCAAAAATCAATCGCTTTAGCCCTGTAAGCCAATACAAATGGCACACCAACCAGTGCGGCTTCAAGGGTTGCTGTGCCCGAACAAATAAAGGCAAACTCGCTTTTGGCAAATGCCTCATAAGTATTTCTACAGATTTTAAAATCGTGAATATCCCCGTAAATTTCAGCAATCTCTCGATAATCAAAATGAGGGGGAATCACCAAAATCTTCTCCTTATCTACCAACTTAGCTGCCACCTCTTTATAAATGGGAAAGAGCGTTTTAATCTCACTTTTACGACTTCCTGGTAAAAAGGCAACCACGCCACTCGTGTCACATTGAAGTTTAAAGAGTGGAATCTCATCTAAAAGAGGATTGCCCACATAAGTCGATTTGGTGTAAAACTGATCTTCAAAAGGAAAAATGGAGGCTAAAACATCGCAATAACGCTGCATCGCTTTAACACGTTTGGGTTTCCACGCCCACACTTTGGGCAAGATATAATAAATAATTGGCACATTGGGATTAATTGTTTTAATCGCTTTGGCTAAAGGCAAATTAAACGCAGGTGAATCAATTAAAATAACTTTATCCACGAAAAAACTCATCCGAGCCATAATTTTTATCGCTTTTTTAGCCTTACGAATTTTAGGCAATGCGTCTAGAAAACCCATAATGGAAAATGCTTTTGAAGGCATCACGGGGTTACCAAAACGTTCATCAAAAACGCCATAAATTTCGCACCCCTCTATTCCATTTAAAATAGGCTCTAAATGGAGATTGGCGGAGGGTTCAAGCGCAGAAATCAATAATTTCACAACAGTGCCTTTTTTAATTCTTTATGACGAAGTCTATACAAAAATCTCTTAAAAATAGACTCGCTTTTGTGCTTTAAAGGAAGTCTAACATAAGTCTCTTTCGTTATAATATCCCAAAAACAAGGTTTATAAATGAAACGCATTTTAATTACGAATGATGATGGTTTTGAAAGTGCAGGGCTTCACGCACTTGCTCGTGCGCTTCGTCCTTTAGGGCATGTGACTATTGTCGCTCCAAGTTCTGAAAAATCTGCCTGCGGACACTCCCTTACCCTGACCCGTCCGCTTCGTTTTATCTCTCTTGAAGATGACTTTTTTAAACTCGATGATGGCACACCCACGGATTGTATCTACCTCTCATTGAACGCTCTTTTTGAAGGTTCAAACAAACCCGACCTCATTGTAAGTGGCATCAATAAAGGCTCCAATTTAGGCGAGGACATTACGTACAGCGGAACAGCCAGTGCGGCTATGGAAGGCGCTTTGCACGGTATTCCCTCGATTGCGATTTCACAAGTCTATGTGGGAGGGCCTCAAAACATTGAACTCACCCATGGGTATGATTTGGCGGAGAAAACGGTGCATGATTTAGCGAAAAAAATCTTAGAAGGCACATTTCCTCTAAGTGAGCGTCGCTTTTTAAATATCAATATTCCGCCACTCACGCCTGATGAATGTAAAGGGTATAAAATTACCCGTGCGGGGTATCGTATGTATGGCAATGATGCGCACTTGCATCGAAATCCTAGAGGCGAGGAGTATTATTGGCTAGGTGTGCACACGTTAGAGTGGAGAAAGAGTGAAAAAAAGGACTGTGACCTCAGTGCCATTGAAGCGGGATATGTCTCTATTACACCGATTCAGCTCGATATGACTGCGCATGATGAATTAGAAACGTTAAACCACTGGATAGAACATGGATGACCGCTTTACCAGAGTTCGCTCTGTTTTGAATGATGATTTTGAAAAACTCCAAAACGCTCACATTTTACTTTTAGGTGTCGGAGGTGTCGGAAGTGTCTGCTTGGATACACTCTTTCGCACAGGCATTGGGCACATCACTATCGTGGATGATGATGTGTATGACATCACCAATCAAAACCGCCAATTAGGCTCTGAAGCCCTAGGCGAAGTCAAAGTCTTACACCTTGCCTCACTTTATCCCAATATCACACCCATTCACGCACTCATTACGCCAGAATGGGTGGAACACTTTGATTTTTCACTTTACGATGTGGTGATTGATGCCATTGATGATATACCCGCCAAAATTGCCATTGCTCACAAAGTGAGTGAAAAACTTTTAAGCTCCAGTGGCAGTGCCAAAAAAATTGACCCCACCCGCATCCAAACCGCTTCGATTTGGAAAACCCATGGTGATGCGTTAGCGAAAAAAATGCGTTATGAGCTTAAAAAAAGTGGCTTTCAAGGAGATTTTCTCACCGTTTTCTCCGATGAGGAACCTTTGTGCAAAGCGCTAGGAAGCCTAATGTGCGTCACAGGAGCCTTTGGCTTGACACTCGCTTCTCTTGCGATTCGAAAGATTGCGGGGAAAATATAGGCGTTGCATGTTTTACATGTAACGCCTAGTCCTCCTAACTAGAGTTCTTGCAGAGCTCAACTTTTAACTTTTTCATCCTTACATGTAAAACTATTTTTGCACATATGTGCATATTTACTCTTGACATTATGCACATATGTGTATTATAATGGCGAAACCTTATAAGGAAATAGGAACTTTCATGGCTAGAAATCCAAAAGAGAGAGTGGTCAGTCATCCTCCGCTGTTTACAACATTTAAACCAGCAGGAGTGATTGGAGACAAACTTGAAACGATTGTGCTTGAACTCGATGAATACGAAGCGATTCGCTTGGCAGATCATGAGGGATTTGAGCATGAACAAGCATCTGAAGCAATGGGAATTTCACGCTCAACGTTTACACGATTGGTAGAACGTGCGCGTAAAAAAGTAGCTTCAATGCTGATTACTGGATCAAAGCTAACGATTGGTGGTGGGAGTATTCATTTTAAAGAGAATCTTTATCGATGTGTGGAGTGTCGCCATATTTTCAAAGCGAGTCTGCACGAAGAACATGAGCAATGTCCTTTGTGTCACTCGAGCCACTTGGTCAATTTTGCCAGAGGCTTTGGGCATGGACGATGTTGCCACGAAAGAGTTCAAAAATGAGTACTAAAGGCTTGGAATAACCTTATTTTAAACCATTTTTATCCCCTGATAAGATGAAAATGGTACGATCAATAACAAAGGAAACAAAATGTTTGGAAGAAACAAAGCGAACCGTTGTGGAAACGGTATGAATCAAAATGGCGGACGTGGTGCAAATATGCGAGGTAACGGCAATCAAGGAAATATGGGTGGTGGTCGAAACAATGGTGGAGCTTTTGGCATGGGTGGCTTTTGTGTCTGCACCAAATGCGGTGAAAAAGTACCTCATGAAAGAGGGGTTAAATGCACCACACAAAAATGCCCTGCATGTGGTCATACCCTTGTGAGAGAAGAACTCGTCCAACAAAAAAACACTGCGGTACAACAATGAAAATAGCCATAGCCAGTGGTAAAGGTGGAACAGGGAAAACAACCCTCTCCACCAATCTTGCAACATTTTTAGGGGAGAGTCAAAGCACTGTTTTGGTTGATTTGGATGTGGAAGAACCCAATTCCAATCTTTTTTTACAAGGCGAACTCTTACGCAAAGAGGATAAAATGAAGATGATTCCTCGTTGGGATAGCACTTCATGTACCCTGTGTGGTGAATGCATTGAAAACTGTAATTTTAATGCCCTTCTTTGCCTTGCCAATGAGATTTTAATCTTCCCCAATCTCTGCCACAGCTGTTATGCCTGTTCAGAGCTTTGTCCTATGGGTTCACTGCCGATGGAACCTCAAAAAATGGGCGAACTGAGCCATTTTCTTGCAGGGGATATTGAGTTTGTAGAAGGTCGTTTAAATATCGGAGAGGAACAAGCCGTCTCATTGATTGCGCAGACTAAAAAATATGTTGATCAACATTTTGATGATGAAACCATGAAGCTTTTTGATTCACCTCCAGGGACGTCTTGCCCTGTGATTGAGGCGATTAAAGATGCTGATTTTGTCATTTTAGTGACTGAACCCACTCCTTTTGGTTTGCACGATTTAACCCTTGCGGTTGAGACGACACGCATTTTAGGAAAAGAGTTTGGAGTGGTCATTAACCGTTATGGTATGGGAAATGAAGATGTTGTAGCGTATTGCCAAAGAGAAAACATCCCTATTATTGGAAAAATTCCTCATTTGATTGAAGCAGCAAAGCTCTATTCGGCGGGAAAACTTATCTATAAAGAGATTCCATCTTTCAAAGATGAAATCGAAAAAATAGCTTTACATGTAAAAGCACGTTTTCAAGGAGCTGCGCAATGAAAGAGATTGTCGTCATTTCAGGCAAAGGCGGTACGGGAAAAACCTCCATTACCGCAGCGCTGGCAAGTTTAGCCAAAGATGCATGTGTGGTTGTGGATTGTGATGTAGACGCAGCGGATATGCACCTTTTACTTCAGCCAGATTTTGATCACAAAGAGGATTTTTACAGCGGTGTTTTAGCCCACATTGATCCTGAGACCTGCCGTAATTGCGGACGATGTGCAAAGGTGTGCCGTTTTGATGCGATTGTCTTAGAAAATGGTCGTTATGTTGTGGATGAGCTCTCGTGTGAAGGGTGTGGATACTGTGAAAAAGTGTGCCGACTCAATGCTATTTCGATGAATGAGCGTTTGGCAGGAGCATGGTTTACATCTCAAACCAAATACGGAAGCGACATGGTGCATGCAAAACTGGGTATTGGTGCTGAAAATTCAGGTAAACTGGTCGCTAAAGTTAAAAAAGAGGGCAAAGCCATTGCCTTAGCAAAAAATAAATCGTTGATGATTGTGGATGGCTCACCTGGCATTGGCTGTCCTGTGGTCTCTTCCTTAAGTGGGGCTAACTTTGCCTTACTCGTAACCGAGCCAACGCTTTCAGGGCTACATGATTTAAAACGGGTCTATGAAGTCGTGAAAAAATTTCGTATTAAAGCAGGATGTATTATTAACAAAGCCGATTTAAATCCTGAAGTGTGTGCGCAGATTGAAGCCTTTTTGAGAGAAGAATCCATTTTACATGTAAAGAGTATTCCTTACAACAAAGCCTTTACACAAGCGATGGTTGAAGCAAAAACCATTACCGAATACAGCGATGAGCCTTTAAAAAAGTTACTTGAAGAGAGTTTTGAAACCATAAAAAATACATTAGGAGTATAAAATGAAAATAGCTTTTACAACCAAAGACCCTGCATGGGAATCCATGATGGAAGCACGTTTTGGACGTACGTATTATGTCCTTGTTTTTGATGAGCAAAGTGGTCAAATTACGATTCATGATAACCGTGAAATTGTCAATCAAGAACACGGTGCAGGTCCTAAAATGGCAAAAGTAATGGCAGATTTAGGTGTGGATGTCATTATTACAGGCAATGGTCCTGGAGAAAATGCTCGTGCGGTATTGGCGCAAATGAATACGGTTGTTTATGTTGGTGCGGGTGAAATGAGTGTGGCAGAAGCGTACAAAGCCTATCAAGATGGTGCACTGGAAAAGTTTTAGTTTAAAAGCGTTAAAATAACTATTCTAAAAAATAAATAAAAGGTTAAGTTATGATTATTGTATTTCCTACCACCAAAGATGATGGGCTCAGTGCCAAACGTGGTGCACATTTTGGTCGAGCCACTTTTTATACTGTTGTCAAAGTTGAAGATGGCATCGTAAAAGATGTAAGTGTTCATAAAAACCCTGGACATGTTACTGGTGCATGTCAAAATGCCGTGAGCAATATTCAATCCCTTGGAGCAGATGTTCTGATTGTGGGAGGTATTGGTGGAGAGCCTTTGAAAAAATTTCTAGCTCTTGGTATTGATGTCTATTTTGATGATAAAAATGAGATTTTAGAAGACTCTTTACGTGCATTTTTAGCAGGTAATGTTGCTAAAATTGACCCAAATCATACCTGCAGTAGCCATAAATAAAAACTATGAAGAATAATCTTTACATGTAAGGATTATTCTTCACTTTCAAAGCTAAATCTCTGCTTTTTTCTGTTAAGACATACCCATTTATTGAATATTCAAGATATCCTTTATAACTCAAAATAGATTTTACATAGTGATTTTGCAATGGCTTTAATGGTTCCATGTTGTTTTCAAAAACTTCATCTAAATAACGTACCGCTTCAAAAACATATCTTTTATTACAAATCGCTAGAAAATAAATTAAAGATTTCAAAAAAGATTTTACAAATAAAGTGACAAACAAAAAACCTGTTGAGGCGGTAGCGACCGTTAATCTTGCTCTATTAACATCATCCTGCACACTGATAGGATTATCCATCATCCCATAGACACCCAAATCATCATAACTCTTAAGCAAGACTCTTTCAGAATATGTATCTCTGTCCAAATAAGAAAGAGAAAGAAAATAAAGTGTAGTAATAAACACACAACTGTAAAGAGCAATCCATACCAATCGATACTCCGCAATAAAAATGGGAACACAGCCTATGATCATAGTTATCAACATGAAATTTCTTGCTTTTCGATACACTTTTTTGTCTTTATTATCTATCTCAGAATAAACACTGTAAAAATAAAACAATAAAACAAACGAAAAAGGAACTAATACGAATGGGGTCTTGTAAGCAATAAACGTCATATAATGATCTGTTACAGGTAAATCAGCATACATAACCATTGAAAACACCCAAAATAATGCGCAAGGGATTAATACAAATACCATACTAAAATAAAACATTATGATAAAAGGAAGAATCCATTTATCTTTATGAATCTCTTGCATGAATGCTTTTAGAATAGCGGTTGCATCATACTGATTCATAGCTGTTCTCATCGCAATCGCTTCTTTTTCACTCTGCCTAATCTGTAAATCATTGAAGGCTTATCTTCAAAAAAACCTTTACATGTAAAGACAATCACATCCGCTTTTTCTTTGGCAAATGCTTCATCAAAACCTTTTCCACTGGGATTTGAAGAGGTCGAGTAACTCCATTTTAGTTTGCGTAAAAATTCCAAATGCGCTTCCTCTTTCACCACACGAATCGCTAAGCCACACGGATAAGCAAACGTTGTTTTTTTGGAGCGTCGTACACAATTTTTATGCAATGTTGGAACTCTCGTAAAGGTACGCAAGGTTTTAAGCGAATCCACACTCATCAAAAACGATTTACCGCTTGGGCGGTTTTTCGTTTGAATGAGCGCGTCTACATTTTGGGAGAGAAACCCCGCTGTTGTCTCTGTTTGGGCTAGATATACCAGCTGGGGATTCATGATTTTTAGTTTAAATAGTCTTGTAATGCACGTGGTTCAAGTGCGCTTTTATCTTGAATGTACTCAATGGACTCTGTCGCAGCAGCAGCGGCAGCAACGGTGGTAAAATAAGGGATTTTAAAACGAAGCACGGCTTGGCGAATTTTCTTCGCATCGTCTTTGCTTGATTTGGCATCACTCGTATTAATGACAAGCGCAATATCCCCATTTTTGAGTTTATCTTCAATATTTGGACGACCCTCGCTGATTTTATAGACAAACTCAGCCTCCACACCCGCATCTTGAAGCGCTTTGTGCGTACCGCCTGTGGCAACCACTTTAAAGCCTAATTGAACAAATTTCTCACCGATTTGTTTCGCAAAACTTTTGTCGATATCGACCAATGAGATAAACACAGAGCCACTCTTTGGAAGCACGTTAGCCGAAGCGATTTGACTTTTTGCAAACGAAGCTGGGAAGTTTTTGCTAATACCCATGACTTCGCCTGTTGATTTCATCTCAGGTCCTAAAATGAGGTCTGCGCCTTGAAGTTTATTGAACGGGAATACCGCCTCTTTCACTGCAACATGATCAAATTTCTTAGGTTTTAAAATGCCATTTTCTTCTCGTAACACATCAAATTTATCGTAAAATTTAAGCGCTTCTCTAAGATTACCTTGAAACATGACACGAGTGGCTATTTTTGCCATTGGCATACCTGTTGCTTTACTCACAAATGGCACGGTACGACTCGCTCTTGGATTCACTTCAATCATATATACATCGTCTTGATAGATAGCGTATTGAATGTTCATCAAACCTACAACACCTAAATTAAGAGCGATTTGTTGTGTTTGCGCTTCAATTTTTGCCAAAATAGCATCGCTTAAACTGACACTAGGCAGAGAACATGCGCTATCGCCACTATGAATTCCCGCTTCTTCAATGTGTTGCATAATACCACCAATGTACACATCTTTACCATCACAAATGGCATCCACATCCACTTCAATGGCACGGTCTAAAAACTGGTCGATGAGAACAGGTGAATTATGGCTTACACTGACCGCTTCATTCATATACGTTCGAAGCTCACTCTCGTTGTAGACGATACGCATCGCACGTCCACCGAGAACATAACTTGGACGCACTAAAACAGGATACCCAATCTCTTTAGCTTTCTCTATCGCCTCTTCTTCGCTGGTTGCAGTGGCATTATTTGGTTGCTTAATGTTATTTTCGGTAATAAATTTAGAAAACTTCTCTCTATCTTCTGCCATATCAATCACACGTGCGGTGGTACCGATGATTTTTGCACCCATAACGGTCAATTTCTTCGCTAATTTAAGCGGTGTTTGTCCACCAAAATGAACGATAATCCCATCGGGATTCTCTTTTTCAACCACACTTCTTACATGTTCAAAATCAATCGGCTCAAAGTAAAGAATATCGCTGGTATCGTAATCGGTTGAAACGGTTTCAGGATTACAGTTATACATAATGGTTTTAACACCCATATCATTTAGCGCATACGCCGCATGCACACAACAATAGTCAAACTCGATACCTTGACCAATTCGGTTAGGCCCCCCACCAATAATCATCACCTTTTTTTGGCTCTCTTCACTCTTTACATGTAAAGGAAGTTTTGTCACATTAGTGGTAGAGTAAAGATACGGTGTTAAGGCTTTAAACTCTGCCGCGCAGGTATCGACTTCATTGTACTCAAAATCAATGCCAAGTTTAGTTCGTGCAAAATAGATATCATTTGAGGTCAGTTCTAAATTGTCTTCTTGATTAATAAGTTTTGCAATCATCTTATCCGAAAAGCCCATCGTTTTAGCCTGACGCAAAAGCTTTTCATCATTTAAAATAAACATATCGATCTTTTTTTCAAAATCAATAATCTCTTTAAACTGATTTAAAAACCACGGATCAATCTTACTTAACGCAAAAATATCTTCCACACTGTACCCACGACGGAACGCTTCACCTACATAGAGCATTCTATCCGCATTGGGGCGACGAATCTCATTTTTGAGTTTTTCTTCATCCACTTTCATACTCTCAAAACCACTAAGATTGGTCTCCAGTGAGCAGAGTGCTTTTTGGAACGACTCTTTAAACGTACGACCAATCGCCATCACTTCACCCACACTCTTCATTGAAGTCGTTAATGTCGAATCGGCAAGTGGAAATTTTTCAAAGGTAAAGCGAGGCACTTTTGTCACAATGTAGTCAATGACAGGCTCAAAACTTGCCGCTGTTCCTGTAATGTCATTTTTAATCTCATCAAGCGTAAAACCAACCGCCAAAAGTGTCGCCACTTTGGCGATAGGATACCCTGTCGCTTTAGAAGCAAGTGCCGAACTACGACTCACACGAGGGTTCATCTCAATCACCGTCATACGACCTGTGTTAGGACAAATTGAAAACTGGACGTTACTTCCACCCGTATCGACGCCAATCTCACGCAAAATGGCAAACGAAGCATTTCGCATACGCTGATACTCTTTATCCGTTAACGTAAGCGCTGGTGCAATGGTAATACTATCTCCCGTATGCACACCCATTGGGTCTAGGTTTTCAATGGAACAGACGATAATGCAGTTATCCGCTCTATCACGAATGACTTCCATCTCATACTCTTTCCAACCTAAGAGTGACTCTTCAATCAAAATCTCATTAATCGGACTGGCATCCAATCCTGCCATCGCCAATTCTTTAAACTCATCAATATTATACGCAACACCACTACCGCCACCTGCTAGGGTATAAGAAGCACGGATAATCAATGGAAAGCCTATTTTTTCAGCCGCCACATACGCATCTTCCATGTTGTAAGCATAGGCACTAATAGGTAAATCCATTCCGATTTTCAACATCGCCTCTTTAAAAGCTTGTCTATCTTCACCTTTCTTAATGGCCGCAGGATTTGCCCCTAAAAATGTGACATTGTTAAGCATCCCTTTTTCATGCATGGTCATGGCAACATTCAGCGCTGTTTGCCCACCCATCGTTGGAAGCACAGCATCAACACTCTCTTTTTCAATAATGCGTGCAATCACTTCTGGAGTAATAGGTTCAATATACGTTCTATCTGCAAACTCAGGGTCTGTCATAATCGTTGCAGGATTTGAATTCACCAAAACAACACGATAGCCTAACTCTTTAAGCGTTTTTGCCGCTTGCGTTCCAGAGTAGTCAAATTCACATGCCTGTCCGATGACGATTGGACCTGATCCAATTAATAATATGGTTTTAATATCTTGACGTTTTGGCATTTCTTTCCTTTTAATCTGCTATATAATACTCAAGCCAATATCCAAAGAGACTGGATTGAATATTAGTTCTGCTTAATCACATGCATGTATGCGGGAACTCTTGGTGTAACATACGGTGTTACCACAACGGTTTTTGAAGACTCCTCTTCAATCACTTTTGAAACCACACCCACTTTGATACCCTCAAAAAAAATCCCATCTAAGCCACTTGTCACCACTTCATCCCCAACTTGAGGCAACAACCACTGAGAAATGTATTTTACAAGCACCTCTTTACGATTTCCTTGCACAATACCTTGCATCTTACTTTCACCCACATATACCGCAAAAATTGACTGAGGATCACTGAGCAACAAGGCTTGTGGATGTCCATCGTTGGCTACAACAATTCCAGCAGCATACCCTTTTTGCAGAAGTCCATAAATTTTACTTTGATTAAAGTCATCAAAGCGAAGCCATACTTTTCCATAATCATTTAAATTAGCATACCCAATAGATTCCACGAGTTGCACATTTGGATGATAGCCTGTTGTGTTATGTTCTTTGAGTAAATCGTTTAATTTACTTGCAAAAGCAATCGACAAAACAGCTGATTTTTGCAATACCTGATTTTCAGCTCTTAACTTTTGTATCTCTTCTTGCTGGTTGATGTGTTCATCAATTTTTTCCCATAACGCCATTTTGGTATCGACATAAAAAGCCAGTATTTTATTTTGGATACCACCTATGACATGCCTTGCTTCTGTGCCGTATCGAAACGATACAAACACAAAAGCGACACACAAGAGAAGAATTTTAACTTTATTCATTCGATAATTGTTGTAATAAATCTATCTCTTCAAGGGCCTTACCTGTTCCTTTTGCCACCGCTAAAAGAGGCTCATCCGCTACAAAAACCGGCAATTTCACAATATCTGAGAGGTACTTGTCAAACCCACGAATCAATGCACCACCACCTGTTAAAACAATACCATTTTCAACAATATCCCCCGCTAAATCAGGAGGCATGACTTCAAGAACATCTTTAAGCGCATCTGCGACCTCTTTAAGTGGCTCTTTAATCGCATCTCTCACATCTTCGCTACTGAGTTCAATACGGCTGAGTAAACCACTGACTTGATCACGCCCTTTTACAACCATAGAAAGAGGCTCTTCCATTGGTATGGCTGTACCAATCGAAATTTTAATCTCTTCGCCTGTTCGCTCGCCAATCAATAAGTTATATTTTTTCTTAACATAATCCACAATCGCCATATCAATCTTATCACCTGCGACACGAATCGACTTACTAATGACCAATCCTCCTAAAGAAACGACGCCAATTTCGGTTGTACCGCCACCAATATCCACGACTAAACTTCCTTGAGGCTCACGAATAGGAAGCCCTGCGCCAATCGCAGCTGCCATAGGTTCTTCAATCAAAAAGACTTCACGAGCACCCGCACTCATAGCAGATTCACGTACCGCTTTTCGCTCTACTTGTGTCAAACCATAAGGGACACAGATAATAATACGTGGGCGTAAAAAACTTTTTCTACGATGTGCTTTTTCAATGAAGTAACGGATCATCTTCTCTGTCATATCAAAATCAGCAATCACTCCATCACGCATAGGACGAATCGCTTCAATATCTCCTGGCGTTTTCCCCACCATATTTTTTGCTTCTTTTCCTACGGCTAAAATGTTTTGCTTTCCATAACGATTACGCTGAACAGCTACCACAGAAGGTTCATTGATAATAATACCTTTGCCCTTCACCAATACCAAAGTATTCGCTGTTCCTAGGTCAATACTCATATCACTCGAAAAAAACCCAATTATTTTGTCTAAAATCATCTCATCTATCCTTTACTTACGCACTTTTTTTATCTTTTTTAACATAAAGAGGCTTCTCACCTTTTTGGACGGCATCTTTGGTGACAATCACTTCATACCCCTCTAACTCTGGAAGCTCATACATCACATCCACCATAAGCTCCTCCATAATGCTTCGAAGTCCACGTGCGCCTGTTTTACGTTTGATGGCAAGCTCAGCAACTGCTTCAAGCGCCTCTTTTTCAAACGTCAACTCGACATTATCAATCCCAAATAATTTTTGATACTGTTTATAAATCGCATTTTTAGGCTCTGTTAAAATGCGTACCATATCTTCTTTGGTAATAGGAGACAATTTTGCCGTTACATGTAAACGACCAATCAACTCAGGAATTAACCCATAGTGCACTAAATCATCAGGTTCTACTAGGTCAAAAAGCCCATTGTCTTGACTTTTACTGCGTTTTTCCTGCTCAAAACCCAAAACATTTTTGCCGATACGACGCTTAATAATCTCTTCCAATCCATCAAACGCACCCGCACACACAAATAAAATATTGGTCGTATCAATTTGAATAAACTCTTGATTAGGGTGTTTACGTCCCCCTTTAGGTGGAATATTGACCACACTGCCCTCAATAATTTTAAGCAGTGCTTGCTGTACACCCTCACCTGAAACATCTCTGGTAATAGAGCGGTTTTCACTCATACGGGCAATCTTGTCTATTTCATCAATAAAAACAATACCTTGCTCTGCTTTTTTCACATCACCATTGGCACATTGAAGCAATTTTGTCAAAATATTTTCCACATCTTCACCCACATAACCCGCTTCTGTGAGGCTGGTTGCATCAGAAATAGCAATAGGCACATCTAAAAAACGTGCTAACGTTTGTGCCATAAGCGTTTTTCCACTTCCCGTAGGTCCAATCAATAAAATATTGGATTTTGAAATTTCAGTATCATCGCTCATCATGCTCTGTTTAAAAATACGTTTGTAATGGTTATAAACCCCTACTGAAAATACTTTTTTCGCTTGGTCTTGACCAATGACAAAATCATCTAATACTTTTTTTAACTCTTTAGGGGTAAGAAGTGTTGGGTTAAAAGACTCTTCTTGGGATGAGTGCGTACTTGAATTCTCTGGAATTTCCCCAAAGAAGATTTTATACGCAGAAACCACACAATGCTCACAAATAAAGACATCATCACCCGCTATGAGACGGGTATCATTGCTCTCTTTGGTTCCACAAAAACTACATTCTCTACTGACCATTATTTTTCCTCTCAAATGGAATCCCACGAGTTGATTCGACAATAAAACGACACAGTTGCAACACTTTTTCATTGCTTTCACTCACTACAAGCGCAGCGGCTGTCTCTTGAAGCGGTTGTCCTGATTCAAACAATTTACGATACGCCACACGCAAAGCATCAATGTCGACACGCTCAAAATGACGTCGTAACCCATTGAGATTTAAGCCTCTTAGTACCGCACGATTTCCTTCTGCTAAACAAAACGGTGGAATATCCTGTGAAAGGGCAGATGCTCCTGCGATCATGGCAAAATCTCCAATTTTAACAAACTGGTGAATCGGTGTCATCCCACCAATAACCGCATAACTTCCCATCTCAACGTGTCCTGCAAGGGTTGCGGCATTCGCTAAAATACAGTGATCGCCAATGTGCACATCGTGTCCTACATGCACATACCCCATAAAGAGATTGTAACTGCCAATGACTGTTTTACTTCCTCCACCTAAGGTACCAGGATTAAAAAGCGTAAACTCACGAATCTTGTTATAATCCCCAATAATTAACTCTACCTCTTCACCCGCATATTTCAAATCTTGAGGAATTGACCCCAAAACAGCGTGTGAAAAGATCTCATTGTATTTTCCAATCGTGGTGTTACCGTAGATGTGCGCACCCTGAGCGATTTTGGTGCCCTCACCTATTTTGGCATGTTTAGAGATAAAACAAAAAGCGCCCACCTCAACATTGCCCTCAAGCAATGCTCCCTCTTCCACAATAGCGGTTGGGTGAATATTTGACATCTTATTTGTCCACAATCATAGCTTTAAGTTCGGCTTCTGCCACCAACTTATCATCCACGTAGGCTTTGGCATCCAAAACCCAAATATTGCCTCGGTGTTTCAAAACAGCTAATTGATAAACCAATTTATCTCCTGGCCGTACAGGATTTCTAAATTTCGCATTATCAATGCTCATAAAGTAAACCACTTTTTCTTTGGTACCTTCTTGAGCCTCTTCATCCATGCTTTTAAACGCTAAAACACCACCAGCTTGCGCCATCCCTTCAATAATCATGACACCTGGATAAATAGGATGCTCAGGAAAGTGCCCTTGAAAAATTTGTTCACCAATCGTCACATTTTTATACGCTTCAATGGAAGTGCCTGATTGCAACGCAGTGACTCGATCAATCAGTAAAAAAGGAAAGCGGTGGGGGAGTATTTTTTGAATCTCTACAACATCAATTAACATCTTTAAAACCTTCTAACAAAATTCTAATATTTTAGCCAATTAATACTAAATTTTCTCTAATGTCAGGATAACTCTTGCTCTCAACGCAGAGTTCATAGCCTCCCATTTCAACCTCATCCAACACAATCAAAGGGCTTAGAGAAAAAGAAAATCTCCCACAGATTGCCTCTCTTACACGTATCTCACACGCTATGGTTGGGGGATTTTGTAACATCTCTTTCACCGAATCATATCTGGCATGTGCAATGGCATTAAAACACTCTAATGAAAGAAACCGAGCCTCTTCTTTGGCAAAATAACCAACCCCTTCGGCGATAAACTCTATCTTAGATTTGATACGCTCTTTTTTACATGTAGAGTAAAACAAAATATAACTTGGCAGAACACTTCCTTCACTTTTTCTCACCCATCCTCGAAGCAAACGGTAGTTTAAGAACTTCTCACGCATCAATCGAAATGGAGTCGCTTCTGCTTCATAATCCATCACTTTTTCATACAATGCGATACGTTCTTCAATGGAGGAAGGAAGCACTTGAGGTCTTAGAGGAGAACTGAGTTCATCTACCCACCTCTTTTGCTGTTCTCTTTGAACACGAAGCGCAAACGAGCACCCACAATAATCTTGATGATAGAGCATTGCCTCTTTAGCTAAAGCAAATTGTTCTTGGGTTCCACCTTGTTTTCGAAAATCAGGCGCAACACTTTCCAATCCATACTTCCTAGCAATCGTCGCTAACGCATTTTCTAACTGTGAAAGTGATTTTTTAGGACTTGTTAGCAATGTCGTTGTTATCACATTTTCGCCTAATTCTAGGGCTTTTTTCGCTGTTTCTTCTAACCTGTTATCAAAACAAATCGTACAACGTTTGCCTTTTTCAGGTTCATTTTCAAATCCTCGTACCGCCTCTAACCATCCCTCATAATTGTACGCACCCTCATGCAAAACAATCCCCAATGTTTGACAACTACGTTTGACATCTAACAGACGTAAACGATACTCACTAAAAGGATGAATATTTGGGTCATAAAAAAAAGCTTGTAAGGATTCTTGAGGGTATTTTTGCGCTAATTTTTTCAAAAAAAAGTGACTATCAACAGAGCAACAAATGTGAACAAGCATGTTATTTCTTTACGGAATTAATTTTGTTTAAAAGTATACCACAGCGCTCTTTTACCAAAAGTTTATTCTATTTTGTAGTATAATGATTTAACCTTGCGATGGAGGATATGCCATGAAAAAATCTCTTAAAATTGTTTTATTTTGGCTTTTTTCACTCTTTATTTTCTACACGCTAAGTGGTTTTGTGATTTTACCATGGTGGACAAAAACATACCTTCCTTCCCTTATCAAAGAGTCCTTCCAGTTACCCCTTAGCCTTGAAGAAGTAACCTTCAACCCCTTTACATTCGAGTTACATGTAAAGAATATTGCCCTGAAAGATCATAACGAAAGCAATATAAGCACCATTGAACATCTTTATGTTAATTATGAACCCTCCTTTTTATTTAAAAAAGAGTTTTATGTCAAAACCATTCTTGTAGATCGCCCATTCACGAACTTTCACATTGACCAAAATGGCACATTTAACCTTTTGACCTTCTTTCCTTCTTCTTCGAACGAACACAATGCCACCCAAACATCCTCTTCTTTGGTGATGCCATTGATTATCGAGCATGTTGAATTGCAAAAAGGGGGCATACACTTTAAAGATGAAAGTGTAAAAGAACCCTTTGCTCTTGATATTCAGCCCATTAACTATGTCATTAACAATCTGAGTTTTTACAAAGATGATCTCAGCATCCATGCCTTAAAAATTGCACTCCAAAATGAGGAAAAAATCTCACTTGCGAGCAGTATTTCTCTTGAGCCTTTAAAATTTCATGGAGAGTTACACGTAGATCGTTTACCTTTGAAAGATTTTTGGCGTTATTTGCTTCCTACGCTCCCCGCAACGCTCGAGCAAGGAGCACTGAGTCTTCGCCTTCCTTTTTCCATGGATTTAAGCAAAGAGGTGCCACTACTCACCATAGATAAAGCAGAAGCACACCTAGAAGAGATACGTTTTCTTGATCAAACAAACAAAGTTATTGAACTGCCTTCTTTAAAGCTTGATGGCATAGATTTTGACCTTCAAAAAGCTTCGATTCATATTCAAAATGCTCTTATCCATGAAGCGTTTGTTGATGTACAGTTACACGAACATTATATGCCCAATGTCGCACGACTCTTTTCCCCTCCTGCAACTAAAACAGCTACGACTTCTCAACAAAAGGGTACAAAAGAAAAGGCATGGACTTTTGCATTGGATACGCTTCGTTTAACCAACAGCGCCCTGATATTGACCGATCACAATGTTAAAGGTGCGCCCATTCATCTCTCAGGACTAAATGCTACGTTGACTTCCCTTAGCAGTGATATGAATCGCTCTATCGTCTATGAGCTTAATACCTCCGTCGATAAAGATGCTTCCCTAGCACTCAAAGGTTCTTTTGTTCCCTCAACGACACAACTTACTGTAGAACTCAAAGCCAAAGCGCTCTCCCTAGCAAAAGTTCAACCCTATCTCCATCCTTTTACCACGCTGATTTTAAAAGAAGGATTGCTCTTCAGTGACGCTAAAATGAATGCCTCATTTGGCAAAAATCCTCTGATTAAAATCAGCGCAGACGCAGAGCTCTCAAAACTCGTTCTCTTAGATCGTTTTAAAAACACCCTTTTACAGTGGGAAAAACTCAAGATGGACTCCATTGCTTACGCATCTTCGCCAGCCTCTTTACATGTAAAGAAAATTTCTCTTCTTAAACCGTATGTTAATTTGGATATTAAAAAAGATCAAACTACCAATTTCTCAGATATACTCAAAACACAAGCAGCACAAACATCCCCTACAAAAACCAAACCTTCCTCTACTACCAAAGAGACGCCTTTAGAACTGCTCATCGGTGATATTGCCCTTCAAAACGGTAGCGCACACTTTAAAGACGCTTCCTTACCCATTCCTTTTGCAACCTACATGACAAGCCTAAATGGCAAATTTTCAACACTCAATACCCAAAGCGCAAAGCCTTCTGTTCTTAAATTGGAAGGCAAGGTTAACAAGTATGGCTATGCGAAAATTGATGGTTCGCTTTTGCCTTTTGACTTTAAAAATCGAGCAACCCTAAAACTCATCTTTAAAAATCTTGATATGAAATCTTTCACCCCTTATTCAGGAAAATTTGTCGGTTATGCCATTAAGGGAGGAAAACTCTCTATGGATCTCTCCTATAAAATTCGAAAAGGCTTAATGGAGGGAGACAATAAAATCAATCTTGACTCTCTTACCTTAGGTGAAAAAATCGAAAGTGATGAAGCGATTAACGTACCTTTAGGTCTTGCCATTGCGATTTTAAAAGATTCCCGTGGTCAAATTGATATCAATCTTCCTGTCAGTGGTGATATGAATAGTCCAGAGTTTCGTTATGGAAGCATTGTGTGGCGTGCGATTGGAAATTTACTGGGCAGTGTCATTACTTCTCCCTTTAAGCTTTTAGGCTCTGTACTGGGCATTGAAACCGAAAATCTAACCAGCATTGACTTTGCGGCTGGCGAGTTTGCGCTCATCGGGTCAGAAGAAGAGAAGATGGAACACTACCAACTTATTTTAGAAAAAAGAGGCGAACTTAAACTCCTCATTACACCTAGCTTCAATGAAACCATCGACACACAAGCCCTTCAAGAGAACAATGTCACTGCACAAATTGAAACTTTGACACCCAAAGGAAGCAGTGAAAAAAATAGTTATGGACGAGCTATCGAAAAACTTTTTGTCACCTACTACTCAAAAGAGGCTTATAAAAAAGAGCTTCAACGCTATCAAGAGGAAAAACTTGACAAAGGGGCTATTTATGAGCGTTTAAGAAGTAAAATTGCTGAAAAAATCACGGTTACTCCTGAAGCATTAACGACCCTTGCAAACAAACGAGCAACAGCAATTCGAGACAATCTTATCACCAAACATAAAATTGCCCCTGATCGACTCCAGATACAAGAACCTCAAAGCAGCGATGCATTACGTGAAAAATGGGTGGGATGCGCTATCTCGATTAGCAACTAATCTAAGGAGTCAAAGCCTTAGATTATTGCAAGGATACTAACGCCTCTTTCACAGCGTTTGCATGTTCTTTTACTTTTACATTGCTCCATACCTGCGCAATTTTCCCAGCAGGGTCAATCAAAAATGTCGAACGCACAATGCCCATATACTCTTTGCCATAGTTTTTTTTCATCTGCCATACGCCATAATTTTGAGCCACCTCTTTGGCTTCATCTGAAAGAAGCGTAATCTCCAAATTCTGTTTCAAAATGAAATTTTGATGTGATTTTGGACTATCAGGACTAATCCCTAAAATAACCGCATTTAAATCTTCAAACGCAGGAAGTGCCTCTGTAAAATCACACGCTTCACTCGTACATCCAGGAGTATTATCTTTGGGATAAAAATAAAGAACCACCCATTTCCCTTCCAAATCACGCAAAGAAATCTCTACATTGTCTTGATTGGGCAAACTAAACGCAGGAGCAATATCACCACGGTTTAACATCTTTTTTCCTTCATTTTTGGTTTACATGTAAGGATTAAAATTTCACCTTATGTCACAAAATTATAACGCATTTTCATACTAAAACTATCTTTAATTAATTTTTGGCTACCATAGTACCTCTTTAGAAAACGACATGTAAAAAGGTAAAAACATGGATAAAGCACAGTACATTTGGATGGATGGCAAATTAGTAGCATGGGATGATGCAAAAATACACATTTTGACCCACACGCTTCATTATGGCAATGGCGTTTTTGAAGGAACACGTGCCTACATGACCGAGAATGGTTTGGCGATTTTTAAGCTTAGAGAACATACAAAGCGTTTACTCAATTCAGCAAAAATCACGCGCATTAAGCCTACTTTTTCACTTGAAGAGTTAGAAAAAGCACACATTGAACTCTTAAAAGCCAATGATTTTAAATCCAATGTCTATATTCGACCGCTTATTTATTTAGGATACGGCGTTATGGGCTTAAATCACATTAAAGCTCCTGTCAACACAGCCATTGCCGCATGGCAGTGGGGAAGCTATTTGGGTGATGAAGGCTTAGAAAACGGCATTCGTGTTAAGATTTCCTCTTTTGTGCGAAACCCAGCAAAATCCGTTATGGGAAAAGCAAAAGCAGCGGCAAACTACCTCAATTCTCAAATGGCAAAATACGAAGCCATCGAAGCAGGATACGAAGAAGCGCTTTTATTGGATGATGAAGGATTTATCGCAGAAGGAAGTGGAGAGTGTTTCTTTATCGTCAGAAATGGCGTTTTAATTACACCACCAAATGATACATCCCTTGAGAGTATCACCCAAGCAACGGTTCTTGATTTAGCCAAAGAGGCGGGTATTCCTATTGAGCGTAGACGCATTAGCCGTGATGAAGCGTATATCGCAGATGAAGCATTTTTTACAGGCACAGCCGCAGAAGTTACGCCTATCAAAGATATTGATAATTACATTATCGGTGATGGAAACCGAGGAGCAATGACCAAACAGCTTCAAGAAGCCTATTTTGATGTTGTTTATGGACGTAATCTAAAATACAAACATCTTTTAACGTATATTTAACCAAAGGAAATTTATGCCAGCAGATTTGAACGATTATTTTAAAAAGAAAAACGGTGGAGGGAACTTCGGTGGGGGAGGCGATAATGACAATCGCACACCTTTTAACGTAGAACCTCCCGATTTTATGAAAAATTTTGGCAAAGCTTCAGGGGTGGTCTATTTTCTGATTGCCGTTGTTTTAATTGCTATCTTTGCAAAACCCTATGTCATTATTAACTCAGGTGAAATGGGTATTAAAGCAACTGCGGGTAAATTTGAACCCATCCCTATGGAACCAGGTTTTCATCTTTTTATCCCATTTATCCAACAGGTTTTTATCGTGGATACAAAAGTACGTATTATGAACTACTCTTCCACTGAAGACTTAGGCGAAGTGGTTCAAAGAGGCTCTGGTATCAAACGAAATGCAACTATTTCTGTACTCGATGCAAGAGGTTTACCTGTTTCTATCGAACTAACCGTTCAGTACAAACTCGAACCTTCCACAGCACCTCAAACCATTGCCACATGGGGTATGTCATGGGAAGATAAAATTATTAATCCCGTCGTTCGTGATGTTACACGAAGCGTTATCGGTAAATTCAATGCCGAAGAACTCCCTCAAAAACGTAATGAAATTGCAGTGAATATCGAAGAGGGAATCCGTAAAGCGATTGATGCGCAACCAGGGCAACCTGTTGAATTACTGACCGTGCAACTACGTGAAATTGTCTTGCCTGCCAAAATAAAAGAACAAATTGAGCGTGTTCAAGTCGCACGTCAAGAAGTCGAACGTACCAAATATGAAGTCGAACGTGCTAATCAAGAAGCGCTCAAACGAGCCGCTGAAGCTGAAGGTCAAGCCAAAGCAAGAGAGATTAACGCTCAAGGTCAAGCCAATGCTCTTAAAATTGAAGCCGAAGCAGAAGCCTATGCTAACAAAAAAATTAGCGAAAGTATTTCATCGCCACTTTTAAACCTTCGTCAAATCGAAGTACAAGGCAAATTCAACGAAGCCCTTCGTGAAAATAAAGATGCTAAGATTTTCTTAACACCTGGTGGTTCAACACCGAATATTTGGGTTGATACCAAAGATAGCCAGAAAGCTGTTAGTGTAAGCAAATGAGTCAAGCCCTTTTAAAAACTATTGATTGGACAAAAACACCCTTGCTCCCTGTGATCGCACAAGAAGCAAGGAATGGGGATGTTTTGATGTTAGCGTATATGAACGAAGAAGCGCTCATGTTAACACTCTCAACGGGCTTTGCGCATTACTACTCAAGAAGCCGCCAATCTCTTTGGAAAAAAGGAGAAAGCAGTGGACATGTGCAACATGTTCAAGAGGCTTATTTAGATTGTGATAGCGATACATTGCTTCTTAAAGTAGAACAAGAAGGTGTTGCGTGTCATACAGGACGGAGCTCATGCTTTTTTAACCGTCTTGATAAAGATGAAGCCCCGAAAGAAGAAGCCAAAGCAATTCAGGGTTATTCCATCAGTGACACAATTTATCATATTGTTCAAGAGCGTAAACATGCGGATCCAAAAACATCTTATGTTGCCTCTTTGCTTCAAAAAGGTGATAATAGTATCTTAAAAAAAGTTGTTGAAGAAGCGGGTGAATTTTGTTTTGCCATCAAAGATGGAGAATCTAAAGAGATTATTTATGAAGCTGCTGACTTAATGTTTCATACACTCGTTGCACTAGGAGCAAAAGATATTCATCCTTCTTTAATTTCAAAAGAGCTTGAGCGACGCCTTGGTCTAAGTGGCATAGAAGAGAAAAACAGCCGCAATGAACATTAATGCGCTTAAACTCTCACTCTTAACTTATTTCCAACACCTTAGTCTTTATGACTATTTGGCGTTTGGATGGCTATGTCTTACCTTTCTTATCCTGATTTTTTTGGCGATTCTTGTCGCCAAAAAATCCTCAGCCTTTGCGTTACTGATTATTATTGTCTCTCTTCTTTTTCTAGGTATTGCTCCTTTTTTTATCTATCAAAAACTCAATACCACCTTACGCAAAACGGAAACAACCATAACATTATTAAAAAAACTCAATTTTTCTTCTTCTTTAATTTTAGAAACAACCATTACCAATCAATCTAAAAAAGATTTTAACCTCTGTATTTTACACGCTTCTATTTTCAAAGCAGACGAAAATATATCGAATATAAAAGCGTATCTCTATCAATTAAAACCTCTTGCAAATCAGTCGATTATTATTAAAGAATTTATTCCACAAGAAAGTACTCTTGAGTATCGAATAGTTTTCGATGATTTCGATTACAGTGGGGATATAAACGCAACGCTCAAAGCTGAGTGTTATTAAGGAGAAAAGACGTGACCTATCTAACAGGATTACATTGGATGGCTCTTTTGATTATTGGCTCTCTTTCTATCCTCATAGTACTTCTTACCTTGAAAAATACAGAAAGAAAAGCACTTTTTGCACCTATCATGGCAAATCTTCTTATTACCTCACTCTTGATTGCCTTTACATTTTACGCACTTGATAAATATACTAAAATAGCACGACTTGAAAATATGGTTCAAAAAAAAGTTCTTATTAATGAATCATTTTCTATTTCAGGACAAATTCGTAATGTTGGAAAATTTACAATTGGAAAGTGTAAACTTGAAGTTAAAATTTTCAATGCTTCGCTAGAGCGCATAGGAACAGACTCTGCGATTTTTGTACCTAAATCCGCTTTTGAAAACTTTTTCAAAAGAGATCAACTCCCTACGATTGAAACAACGAAAACTTTTCTGATTGCAGAAAATTTAACAGAGGGTGAAATGCGTAATTTTACAGTGTTTATGCCCTATCCTCCCGCATTTGAAAAGCCCTACACACGTTACGAGCTTTTCTGCCACTAAAAAAATCCATAGACTTTTTTCAATGGGTTATGAAGGAAATCTAATACTTCAATCCTACTTCTCTCAAAGCCTTACGAATGGCATGCATTTGCTCGTGTTTCACATAGCACCACGAAGGAGAGAGTAACGTCGTATCTTCAATACCAGCGCTGACACGCTGAATCATTACATTTTCAGGTAAAAGTTGAATCGCCTCAACAAGCGTCTGAATATAGGACTCTTTAGAAATGGGAATAAAATGACCTTTTTTAAAATCATTGGCTAAAGCTGTACGCTCCACCACATATAAAGGGTGAAATTTAAAGGAATGAACCCCTAAACCTAAAGCAAATTTAACACTCTCTAATGCCATCTGTGGCGTCTCATCTGGAAGACCAAAAATCACATGTGCGCAAATTTTAAGATTATAGTGATGTGTTAATGCAATATAATGTGCGATATTAGCGCTATCGTGCCCACGATTAATCCGTTTTAACGTAGCGTCTGAAGAAGATTGGATACCATACTCTATCCATATTTCATACGTCTTAGAGAGTTCAGATAAATACGCTAACACTTCTTCACTAATGCTATCCGTACGTGTTCCAATGCTTAATCCCACAACCCCTTCAAAACTAAGCGCCTTTGTATAGAGAGCTTTAAGGGTATCAAGAGGAGCATAGGTATTGGTAAAGGATTGAAAATAGATAATAAATTTTTGTGCACTAAATTTTTTTGCAAGAATTTTTTTTGTTTTTTTATATTGTGCTTCGAGTTGAATGAGCTGAAAGTCTAAATAGGGATTTTCAGAGTTTGGGTGTAGAAAAAATCGTTTAGGTTGATTGTGATCTAAATTTGGGCTAAAAGACTCATTTTCACAAAAAACACACCCACCTCTTGCAACGGTACCGTCTATATTTGGGCAGGTAAATCCAGAAATAGAAATGGGGATTTTGTAAACGCTCTCCCTAAATTTTTTTCTAAAATACCGCCCTGCGGTTAAAAGCTCTCGCATTATTTAATGAAGTAGTTTCCATCAAAACTAACCAAAGAGTAATTCATATCGTTTCCAATGCTCTCTTTAAGCGCATCAATACTTAAAAATGCCAAAGAATCCGCTTCAATATACTCACGCACTTCCTCAACATTTTTATTGGCACTAATGAGTTCTTTGTAACTAGGCGTGTCAATACCATACAAACATGGATGCTCAATGGTAGGAGAAGCTATACGCATATGTACTTCAGCAGCACCTGCGCGTTTTAGAAGCTTAACGATTTGTCTTGATGTTGTTCCTCGTACAATACTATCATCAATAACCACAATCTTTTTTCCCTCCAAAATTTTATGAATAGGAGAAAGTTTAAGTTTTACTTTCAAATCACGTACGGCTTGTGTTGGCTCAATAAATGTTCTTCCCACGTAGTGGTTTCGTACAATTGCCATTTCAAAAGGTATTCCACTCGCTTGAGCATAGCCTAAGGCCGCACTCACTCCACTATCAGGGACAGGAATTACAAAATCTGCCTCCACAGGAGCAAGTTCAGCAAGTTTCATACCCATTTTTTTACGAATTGCATAAACATTTTTACCTTCAATAACACTATCAGGTCGTGCAAAATAGATAAATTCAAAGGCACAAACATGTGGATCAGGTTCAAAAAGCTGAATACTCTCAAACTCTTTTTCTCCTTGATGAAAAATAACCATTTCACCAGGACGTACATCCCTTACAAATTCAGCATCGACCAAATCAAGTGCACACGTTTCACTCGCAACAATATACCCACCATTTTTAAAGCGTCCAATAGAAAGAGGGCGAACACCATAACGATCACGCATTGCAAACATTTTGGTACGACTTTGAATCAAAAGACAGTAAGCACCTTTAATTATATGTAACGCTTCTATAATGCGATCTTGCAGTTTTCCTTGTTGACTTCTTGCGATCAGATGAATAATATTTTCAGTATCCATAGAAGATTGAAAAATGGCACCTTGCTCAATAAGTTTACTTCTCACTTCATGTTTATTAATTAAATTACCGTTATGAACGATAGAAATATCTCCCAGCTTATAACTTGCGGCTACGGGTTGAGCATCTCTGACTGAATCGCTTCCTGCTGTTGAATATCGGTTGTGACCAATTGCCATATCGCCTTGTAAGAAAGAGAGTTTATCTTCATTAAAAACTTCTGTTACCAATCCATTATCTTTGAGTGTACGAATTTTTTTACCATCACTCGCACTAATTCCTGTCGCCTCTTGACCACGATGTTGCATCGCAAAAAGAGCATAATACGCTATCTTGGAAGCATGTTTTACATCAAATACACCAACAATCGCACACATACGTTTATTTTACCTTTTCTTAAAGACCTAGACAGTCACTAATTGTATAGAGACCATTGGGTTGATTGATGATCCACTTTGCAGCTTTAATAGCACCTTTTGCAAAGGTATCACGACTGGTTGCCGTATGGTTCATCTCAATAAATTCACCATCATTATAAAATCCTACCGTATGACGCCCCACAATATCACCGCCACGAAGTGCCATAATCGCAATTTCATCTTTACTTCGCTCACCAATAAGCCCATTGCGACCACTCACACGTACATCATCTAAATTTAATCCTCGACCACGAGCAGCATACTCACCCAATGTCAATGCTGTACCACTAGGTGCATCTTTTTTAAAACGATGATGCTGTTCCACAATTTCAATATCAAAATCACTCAAACTTTTAGATGCCAACTCCACAAGGCGATTCATCACGGCAACACCTAAGGACATATTGGTTGAATACAGAACAGGCATATTACTCGCAACTTCTTTAAGCAGGTTGTGTTGATGTTCGTTTAAGCCAGTTGTTCCAATCACTAAAGGCTTGGGAGATTTGAGTGCATTTTCTAAAAGGCTTTCTGTACCCATGGCAATCGTAAAATCAATAATCACATCACTTTTATCCAAAAGAGTCAATCCATCATCTGTCACAATCGTCTCTTTGGGTATAGGAAAGCTCAACGGCTCAAGTGCATGCAAAACATAAGGTCTTGCTTCCTTATCTTTGATTAAATTCTCCACTAATAATCGCCCTACTCTTCCCGTTGAGCCATGAATTCCTACCTGTATCATTTTTGCCGTTTCCTTTTTCAATGATTCACATATTCTAAAGCTTGAATACCTGCTGTGGCACCATCACCTGCAGCACACACGACTTGCTTTTGTGCTTTTGTTCGAATATCTCCCGCAGCAAACAAACCTTTCACAGAAGTATGCATATTGAGATCAACGATAACATTTCCATTGTCATCCATCTCGCATAAAAAGCGACCATCTTCTTGCTTCAAAATAGTGTTATTCACATTCATCCCTACAAAAACAAAAACACCAGGAACTTTAATATCTCTTTCATTGCCCTCTTTATCAACGACAATCAGTCCATTAAGACCCATCGCATCACCGTATGCTTTTTTAATACTCACATTTAAAACGAGTTCAATTTTTGGATTATTTTTCACTTTTTCGATTGTACTTGGACTTGCACGGAAAGTATCACGTCTGTGCACTAAATAAACTTTGGAGCAAATATGGGAAAGATAAAGTGCTTCTTCTAACGCAGTATCGCCGCCACCTAAGGCAACAACTTCTTTGTTTTTATAAAAAAATCCATCGCATGTTGCACAGGTGCTTACACCCTTGCCAAAAAATTCTGCTTCACCTTCAAAGTTAGCACGCTTTGGGGCACTCCCCGTAGCAATCACAACACTTTTTGCTTCTTCACTTTTTCCACCGGCTAAAGCAATATGAAATGTACCCTCTTTATTTTTAGAAATGCGTGTTACTTCTTCCATGGCATGTTTTAAACCAAAACGCATACATTGTTCTGACCATGGAGCCATAAAATCTAAACCACTTAAAATCTGAGCTGAACCTGGATAATTTTCTATTTCACTGCTACTGGTAATTTGACCACCAGGAAGCCCTTTTTCAAACATAACAACATTTTTTAAACCACCACGTGTTGCATAAAGTCCAGCACTCAGACCAGCAGGACCACCCCCAATAATTGCTAAATCTAACATTGTTTTTCCTTATTTTGTTGGAGATTTTTCACAGCGTTACATACTAACATGAAACGCTCTGCAAACTTTTATCCATTTGAAGTAGTGTAAGATGAGGAAGCTTTAGTGCTTCCTCATAAAATTTTAAATTAGAGCAGTGAATTAATTTTATCAGCTAAAACTTGTTTAGATGAAGCACCGATCATTTGATCGACCAACTCGCCATTTTTAAAGAAAAGAATGGTAGGAATAGAACGGATACCATACTTAATCGCTACATCTTGCTCTTCGTCTGTGTTTACTTTACAGATTTTAGCTTTACCGTCAAAATCATTTGCCAACTCTTCAATGACTGGAGCAATCATACGACATGGTCCACACCATGGTGCCCAAAAATCTACTAAAGCAACGCCTTCTGCTACAGTACTATCAAAATTTGATGCATTTAACTCTAAATATTTTCCCATATTCTTCCCCTAAATCGTTATTTTATAGTGATTCAATTATACTCACTCTAACTTTAAATTTACCATAGCATAGAAACTTATTTTTTTAGTAACTAATATTTTTTATTATTTCTATCTCTTCACCTTTGATACTAATAGCATCAATTTGATAACAATACGATGAAGGATGTGTCAAAAAATAGTAATGAATCGTCGTAATAATTTTTTTCATTTTAGAGGGCGTAATACGAAGAAGAGGATCATACTTTTGAGAATATTTCACCTCACAAAAATGCAAAATATCTTCTTTCAGGGCAATAATGTCAATTTCACCAAACTTAGAGTGAAAATTACGTGCAAGAATCGTATAACCCTCTTTTTCAAGATAGGCTGAGGCCTTTGTTTCAGCCTCTTTTCCTATCATAAGACTCATTTGTTACGCTTCGATTCGAATCATGGCAGGTTTTTGCTCAACAAACTCTAATTGGCTTAATTCATGAAGAGCTTTTTGGATATTGCTCTCTTTACAGATATGCGTTGAAAAAAGAAGTACCGCACACTCTTCTCTTTTGGCGTCTTGTTTTTGTAAAAAACTACTAATCGAAATCGAATGTTGACCCAGAATTTCAGAAATTTTAGATAAAACACCAATCTTATCTGCAACACTTACACGAATATAATACTGTGTGCAGATATCATCTTTGTCCATCAAGGTTAAACCACTTTTTTCTAAAGGTTTAATAAACCCTAACATCGGTGAGTTTTGTGTATGACGTGCAATATCAATCAAGTCTGATACAACAGCGCTCGCAGTCGCACTTCCTCCAGCACCTGGTCCATAATACATCGTTTCACCCACACGATCTCCTATGACACTAATACCATTCATAACACCATCGACTTTAGCAATCATCTGTTGAATGGGAACCAGTGCAGGATGGACACGTAATTCTACTTGATCACCACTTTTTTTAGCAATCGTCAAAAGCTTAATGTTATAGCCAAACTCTTTGGCAAAATAGATGTCTTCACTGTTAATATGTTCAATCCCTTCGATTAAAATATCTTCAGGTTTAACGTTAATGCCATAGGCGATACTGGCTAGAATCAACAATTTATGTGCCGCATCAAAACCACCTACATCAAAGGTAGGATCAGCTTCTGCGTAGCCTAGTGCTTGTGCTTCTTTAAGCACATCTGCGAATTCAGCTTTTTCATTCATCATTTTGGTCAAAATAAAATTACATGTACCATTCATAATGCCTTTAATCGCTTCAATGTGATTGGCACTTAAACCCTCACGAAGTGCCTTAATAATAGGAATACCACCTGCGACACTTGCCTCATAACCAATAGGCGTATTGCCGGCTAAATCACGTAATTCATAGCGGTGATATGCCAGTAATGCTTTATTAGCAGTGACAACAGCTTTATTATTTTTTAATGCTCGTGTGACAATTTTATACGCTTCATCCACACCACCCATTAATTCAACAACAACATCAATTTCAGGATTTTCAAGAACATCATCAAGATTTGTACTTAAAGGAATCGAAACATCTCTTTTTTTAGTTGCATCTCGCACAATTCCTAAAATAGGAACAATTTTTTTGCCACTGCGTGCAGTAATAATATCTTCATTCTCTTGCAAAATCTTTACAACATGGCTTCCAACCGTTCCAACACCAATAATTCCAACTCGCATCATACTTTAGCCTTCTAAACTCTTCAAATACTTCTTCACATTACGTGCAGCTTGACGGATTCTATTTTCATTCTCAATCAAAGCAATTCTGACATAACCATCTCCCGCCTCACCAAAACCGATCCCAGGGCTCACTGCAATTTTCGCCTCTTTTAAAAGCTGTTTTGCAAACTCCATACTTCCTAAATGAGCTGCAACTTTAGGAATTTTTGCCCAGATAAACATGGTTGATTGAGGTTTTTCCATCTCCCAACCCGCATTATTAAAACTCTCCACTAAAACATCTCTACGTTTACGGTATTTTTCACGAATCTCATCCACGCACTCCTGAGGACCATCTAGTGCTACTGTGGAAGCTACCTGAATAGGTGTAAACATACCATAATCAAACCATGACTTGATTTTCTGAAGCGCACCTACCAGTTTTTTATTGCCTACGACAAAACCTACACGCCAACCAGCCATATTGTAACTTTTTGAAAGAGTGTAACACTCGACCGCAACGTCTTTAGCCCCTGCTACTTGCAAAATTGAAGGTGTCTCATAGCCATCAAACGACAAATCGGCATACGCAATATCACTGATAATATAAAAACGTTCTTCTTTGGCATAAGCAACCAACTCTTCATAAAAAGAGAGGTCTGTAGTTACACACGTTGGATTGTGAGGGAAATTGACAACAACAAATTTTGGTTTAGGGGCAGACTCACGAAACACTTTTTTAAGTTTAATAAAAAACTGCTCTTTATCGAGCTCGTACTTTTCATTGTAGTCCAAACCAAACTTATGAACATTGCCTCCTGCAATCATAAAAGCATACGCATGAATGGGGTAGGCAGGATCTGGAACAACCGCCACATCACCAGGATTGATAATCGCTTGTGCTAGATGTACAAATCCCTCTTTACTCCCTAGGGTTGCAACAGCTTCCGTATTGGGGTCTAGGGTAACACCGTATTTGCGTGCATACCAGTTACAAATCGCCAAACGTAATTTAAAAATACCCTTACTGACTGAATAACCATGCGTTCCATCTTTTTGTGCTGATTCCACTAATTTATCAATGATATGTTGAGGCGTTCTTCCATCTGGATTTCCCATAGAAAAGTCGATAATATCATCACCCGCATGGCGAGCGGCTAATTTTAATTCATTAATTTGGGCAAAAACGTACCCTGGCAATCTCTCAATGGTATTAAAACGAATCTCATCAAACATTTTTTATCCTTTTATTCTTTTACATGTAACGATAACCCATGCTTAATATTATCAAGCATAACAGCATCACTGATTTTAAGATACACAGCCCCTAAAGGCACTTCTAATTTCAACGTCCGTGTTGATTCTTCTGATTTAATTGCGTGCAGAAGATTCAAATTTTCGTCAAAAAAATCGACATCTGGGAACCATTTATCAGAACTTTGTGCATTAATCACAATCTCTTTCGCATTTTTAATATCAATCCAGTATGGTTTTAAAGGTTTTCCTAAAGGTGTAGTCACGCCACTTTCCACTTTTTTAGCACTCAAAAAAGCACGATCAGAGTTGATATCATAAAACCAATAATGGTTTTCGTTCCGCACGATATTGGTGATATAACACCCTTTGGCTTCTAACGTTTTCGCAAAAATTTCGGGATCAAGAACATGCTCTGTTTGAAGATAAATTTCCCATACAAAACCGCCACTATCCCTTAAAGCGTTGTTGGTTAAAAAATAACTGTATCCCATTAGTTCCAACGACTCATTAATAATTTTTAAAAAAATAAAAGGATCTTGTTGGGTTCGAAACGCTAAACGAAGTTGAATCGGTCTATCATAAAGAAGTTGAAGCAATCCATTTTTTTTCAAAACAGAGATCACTTTGACACTATTTATCTCGCCATTGGAAGTTAAAAATTGATCTTTTTGTGCAAAGAGAACCTGTATTAAATTTTTTTGTGCTTCATATTTAGAAGAACCCACAAAACTCTTAATCTTTTCATCCAAAGGAGAAGCACCCAATAAAGAGAGCGCTAGGGTTAAAATGATAAAAAGTTTTTTCACCAGTTTTTACCTCGATTCAATTCAATAAATTTTTCTTCGGAAATCTTATGAAGCTGTCCATTTTCAACCAAAAATCGTGTCGCTCCTTGCTCACTAAAATCCTCGACATTTCCATCATAAAAAAGTTTAAAAAATCCATGTCCTGTTTTAATAATCTGTTTTTGAGTAAGGTCAATCGTGAGATTGTGCTCATTTGAGCTCTCTTTACGAGCACTGTTTTCTAAATTAACCACCCCAATCCATACTTTTTTCAAGGGCACGAATGTTGCTATTTTATTTTTCAGCTCATTTTTTTGAACCGTGGTATTTTCCTCATTGAGGGCTAAAGATTCAGAAGCATTGGTCTCATTCCCCTCAATTTGACGGGTCAAATTTTCATTAATACTCACAACAACCGCTTCTAAACTACTGTTCGTACTATTGCTCTCCACCACACGTTCCTCAACTTTGACACCTAAAGATGTGACAGCTTCTTTCACCACAGGAGCACTTTGATAGGCATTGTTGGTTTGAGGTAGTTCCGTTTTCACTTTATCGAGAATACTTGGGATACCTACATTGATTTTAAAAATAGACCCCACGAAAAAAAGAGTCGCAATGAGCACTAAAAGAAGAAAAAACCACGCAACCTTTTTATAACTTCTATCGCTTTTCGCACAAATAAAGATTTTATTTTTCTGTGGTTCCTCATCATTTTCATGCTCTGCCCAATAGTCATGGTATCCTTCAAGCCATTCAGTAAAATCTATAGTATATTCACGTGAAAGAATTTTGACAAAACCAAGCGTATTAATTTTATTCAACTTATCGTACTGAGCGTTAACAATAAACTCTAATTGTTTCACCTCAATATGCGTTTTTAAGGAAACCTCTTTTAGTCCAATCTTCTCCAACACCTTAACATCGTTATCCATTGGCGATCCTATCACACAATATAGCTGCTGCTGCGCTTACGTTTAAAGAGTCAAATGCTCTTGCCATTTTAATGGATACAACGGTGTCTAATCGCTCTTTGACTTTAGGAGACAATCCTTTGCCTTCACTTCCCATAATCAAAGCCCGTTTAGGAGCGAATGTCACCTTTTGAACATCAACACCATCCATATCCGCACCATAAAGTGTAAATCCTATCTGCTTTAACTCATTGAGCATATCTTTTGTTGAAGGCACGAGGGCAATAGGCAATTCAAATGCTGCCGCACTGCTGGTACGCAAAATGGCTTCAAGGTTACATGTTTTCATCCCACTTAAAATCAGCCCATCCGCACCAAAAGCATACGCACTCCGCACAATCGCACCAATATTTCCTACGTCAGTGACCTCATCCAAAATGACCAAAAAGGAACCTTGCTTAATTGCGCTAAAAGGTGTTAACTCAAGAGGTTCAATCTCCGCAATAAACCCTTGATGATTTCCTCCGTGACACAAGGCTTGAGCTTTACGCTCATCAATGTTACAAATTTTTTGTGTCACATTAGCAATATGCGAAAAAAGCTTCGTATCACATTTTTTGGGCAAAAAAACCGTCTTAATCCTTGAAGGATAGTGCTTTAACAGATGTAAAAAGAGTTGTTTTCCATAGATTATCATGGTAAATATTGTATCCAAAATGGCTTAAAATAATACGAGACAGAGAAGAAAAGAGGTATTTTGATGCGTTACATGTAACGCATTAGTTTTGAAGTTTTGCGTACCACTCTTTTACACTTTCACCTGTGAGTTTTGAGAGAAGTTTTGCTTTTTGTTTTGGAGGAATGTCAAGACTCACTAGGTCTTCTTTCGTAATGGCTTCACCCCCCTCATGGAGAACTGGAGTAATGACCACGACCCACTCACCTTTTAGATTGGCTGTTTGAAATGCCACTTGTACTTCAAGGGAAGTACCTAAAAAACGTTTTTCATATAATTTTGTTGCCTCTTTAATAGCAAAAATAGGACGATGGGGTGCAAAGTGTGCTAATTCATCGATTAACTTTTCAATACGATGGGGTGATTCGTAGAGTACCACGGCATAGGGTGCGTTTAAAACTTCAAAAAGTTCATTTTGACGCTCTATTCCTTTGTGGGATAAAAATCCATAAAATAAAAATTGATGGGTGGCAATACCACTTGTCACATAGGCTAACAAAGCTGCATTTGCCCCAGGAAGTACTTCATAATCAAGGGTGTTTTCTTGACAAAAACGCACCAACGCATTTCCAGGATCACTAATCCCAGGCATACCAGCATCGCTTAAATACCCAACGTTTTCTTGAAAAATTGCTTTATCTATCTGTGCTAAGACACTATTTTCATTGTGGGAATGCATCGAAATAAACTGTTTAATGCGAAATTCAATGCCATGTTTTTGAGAAAGAAGAGAAAGAAGTCGTTTAGTGATACGCGTATCTTCGCAAAAAAGAGTGTGACACTCTGCTAAAAGCTTTAAACTTCGAACAGAGATGTCATCAAGATTTCCTATGGGAGTAGGAATAAAGTAAACCAAAGTATTTAAAAAAAACTATTTGAGATTATATTTTTTCTTAAATTTCTCAACACGACCTGCAGCATCAACAATCTTCTCACTGCCCGTAAAGAATGGATGACATGAACTACAAATATCGATTCTTAACTCTGCTTTGTTAGACATAGTTTCAAAACTATTGCCACACGCGCATGTTACAACACACGGTACATATTCAGGATGAATATCTTTTTTCATACTATTTTTCCTTAATTGTTTATCATAAAAATAAAATCTTTTTATTTGGCACGTTCTGCCAAAGGGTGCAAATTATAGCACAAAAGATTCATTATTTCAAGTCATGCCAATATTTTAGAAGCTACAGCCACCACAGCGGTTTCGCTTCGCAAAATCGTTTTACATGTAAGCCCTACAATCGTGTGATTTGAAAACATATTTCTCTCTTTTTCACTAAATCCTCCCTCAGGTCCGATCAGTATGGAAGAAATCTCGGCTGATTCTTTCATCGTTTCTTGAGAAAAGTCCAAAATAGTACTCGTTGGATACGCTTCTAAGTACGCTTGCAAGGAAGAAAAGAGCTCCATTTCCATCCAACGGCTACGCCCGCACTGTTGGCACGAATTAATCACGATACGTTGCATCCGATCAAAATCAAGTTTATGGCTTTTTTGCGAAAACTCGGCGTAGATAAAACTCAGTTTTGAAACACCCAGTTCATTGAGCATGGGAAGTGTTTTTTCAATCATTTTTGGGTCAATCACACACCAACCAATATGCATTTTTTTTGAAGCATCAATCTCTAAGATTTCACCTGAAACACGCTCCAAAAGTGCTTCTTTTTTACCCACCTCTTGAATACGGTATCCATACAACACGCCATCGTTTAAATTGCGCCAATACAAAAGTGCGTCTTTAGCGACTCTACGTACCTTAAAAAGGTGCTCATACGCTCGAACATCTACCCTTAAGAGAGCTTCTCCTGCTTCAGGATGATAAACAAACTGCATCTTAATGGACCGTATAAAAAAGAATACTTGTGACAATCAGTGCCACTAAATCAAGCAAATATTTTTTAGTCGCATAGGCTTTATAGGCATTTTGAGACACTTCCGTGCGCTCAAGCTTTTTATAGAGTTTATGCCCTCTGATTCCAAACGCAACGATGCCCACCCACACCACTATCATCACCCAAACAGAAAGGGAAAAGGTAAATTGCTGCACAGCCATCACAATAATACCTGTAAAAAAAATCGCCGAAAGGACAATATAATACTGCGGTGCAATCAGTTCCAAACGTTTAGAGAGTTTGACAAATGTTCTATCACTCTTTAAGAGGTAAAGGTTAATGACTATCAGTGCACACAAGAACACAATGAACACCAAATGTAATTGGCTTGAGAGACGAATGAACGCTTCCATGATGAAAAATCCTTCAAAAAAATAATCTGAAATTTTACCCGTTTAAGTATAATACTCCCCATAAATATAAAGGTTAGCCTATGCCCATTTCGTACCAAGAAGCACTTCAAATCATTCAAACATCTATCAAACCTTTACATGTAAAACAAACTTTACCTCTTTTAAATGCTTTGCATCGTGTTGCTAGTCAAGATATTTACGCAAAATTTGCACTCCCAAAATACCCCATGAGTTTAAAGGAAGGCTATGGGATTGCTTTTAAAGCCCTTACGACACATTACCCCCTGCTTCAAGCGCCTTATCCTTCTTCAATTCCTTTGGGTTATGGCGTCAAACTTTCCACAGGTTCTCCTATTCCAGAGGGCATTAATGCCATTATCCCCGAAGAAGAGGTACTCGTTGAACGAGAAAATGAGATTCAGATATCTTTACATGTAACGCTATTTGCGCATATCAAAAAAGAGGGTGAAGACATTACGCAAGGAGAAGTATTGCTCAAAAAAGGGGAGCGCTTGAGTGCCCAAAAGATAACCGCCCTTGCTTCGCAATGTATTCGAAACATTCACGTTTTCAAAAAACCAACCATCAGTCTTTTGAGCATTGGAACACCCTTAGTTAAAAAAGAGATTTGCAATTCAAATGCGATGAGTTTAGCCGCACGCATCTTAGAATTGGGAGGGAAGATTGGGGACATTCACCTCTGCGATGAAAATGAAGATGCTATTTTAAAAGCTATGGATACATTAGTGCCCACCTCAGATGCGATTATTACCACAGGTGCGCTCAGTCGAAACGATAGTATGTGTTCCTTATTGGAAAAAAAGACGCTCTTTCCTCTTTTTCATCATGTCTCGATTACACCCGCTAGACCGAGTGCTTTAAGTCTCTTAAATGAAAAACCTATTTTACATCTACCTGGTTTACCGCTCAGTTGTACCTTAGGCTTTGAAATGCTAGGTGTGCCACTGCTTAGACACCTCCAATCACATCCCTCTCTTTTGCCCTCTTTTATCAGTTGTATCAATCAAAAAAGAGTTACATGTAAGGATGCTTCTATGAATGCGATTCCTGGATACAGCGATGGAAATCATTTTGTAAGTGCGCCTCATTATGAAGCAGGAAGACTCAATATTTTAAGTCAATGCAATGGCTATGCTTTGGTTGAACAAAAAACATCCATTGAAGAAGGAGAAGAGATTCCCTTCTTCTTTTTTACTTATCCGCCTGTCTCATAAAAAGCACGCTTAGAGACCTCATTTTGGTCATCATCGCTCCACTTGTTTTTTTCAGGCTTATTGCGTAAAACTTCTTTTAAAATTTCCGTTGCCTCTTTCATATCCCCTTTGTGCACGGCATCTTTGATGCTCATCGCCTCATCAAAATAAAGACAAGGAATCAACATCCCTTCTGCGGTTAAACGAATACGATTGCAATCTTCACAAAAATCGTGCTGATGCGGGTCAATGACACCAAAGACATACCCATCTTCCATTTCAAAAAGATGTGCAGGACTAGGACCTTCCCGCCCTATCGCTTTAAACGTATATTTTATAGCGATTTTATCTCGCACTTCTTGTCCACTCAGCCCTTTTAATTGTGCTTTGGCATGGGTGTTTTCCATGTATTCAATAAAGCGAATCGACATCCCTCTGGCTTTGGCGTACTCAAGCACGTCTAAGACCTCATCGGCATTAATGCCTTGAATTGGCACCATGTTGATTTTTACTTTCAGCCCCACACGCAACGCCTCTTCAATGCCCTCTTGTACTCTGGTTAAAACATCTTTTTGCGCCATTTTTGCCGCAACATCTGCTTTGAGACTATCCAAAGAAACATTGACCCGTTTTAAGCCAGCATCTTTAAGTTTTTGCGCCGCTCCTTTGAGTAAAAAACCATTCGTTGTGAGTGCCAAATCCAGCCCACTTTTATGGTGATTAATCATGGCAATAAACTTATCCAAATCAGTTCTTAACAGAGGCTCACCCCCTGTAATTCGAATCTTGCTAATCCCCTCATCAATGGCGACTTTAACAAACAAAAAAAGGTCTTCAAAACTGAGCAAATTCTCTTTCGGAACCCATGAAAAAGGCTTCTCTGGCATACAGTATTGGCATCTAAAATTACACCGTTCGGTCACAGAAATTCTAAGATAGGTTACATTTCTTCCAAATCCATCAATAAGCATGAAAGTCCTTATTTCTACAGTGATATGCTTACGCTTTTATCTAAAAGCTCGTGGGGGCTATTATACACAAATCTTTTACAGATGCAAGTTTCTCCTTCAAGCTATTTTGACTGTTGAAGCTTTTTGTAACAGAGGCTAAGATAAACTACAGTTGTACTTAAATCTTTTCAAGGAGTGTGGGGATGAATAAACCTATTCCTAATCAAAAAGAACATGCTGTGAGTGCGGATGCTTTTTTAGTTTCTAAAACAGATACGCACGGAAAAATCACCTACTGTAATGAGCCTTTTTTAAAAATTGTTGGCGCAAGCGAACAAGAACTTTTGGGCAAACCGCACAATATTATTCGTCATCCAGAGATGCCTCATATTATTTTTAAACTGCTCTGGGAAAAAATTAAAAACAAAGAAGAAATTTTTGCTTATATTAAAAACTTGAGCTTTGATGGTGGGTATTACTGGGTCTATGCCAATGTCACTGCCTCAGTGGATGCCCTGGGTAAAGTTGTGGGATACTACTCCATTCGACGTAAAGCAAACCCTAAAGCATTGGCTATTATCGAGCCTCTGTATGCCAAACTTTTAGAGTTAGAAAAAAGTGGTGGTATGGAAGCTTCACTGCGTTATTTAAACGATGTCTTAGCAGAGAAAGGAATGAATTATGAAGAGTTCTCAAACGTCTTACAACGCTTATAAAATCCCTTTTTTAGGGAGTAGAAAAAGACTTAAATGTGATGAGGCGCTGTATGAAAAAACCTTGAATGTCATTAAAGAAGCCGCACAAGGCAATTTAGAACCTCGCATTGTCAATCTTGACCCCAATGATCCTATGGGACAAATTGCCTTAGGGATTAATGATCTCCTAGACCAGATGGAGGCGTTAATGCGCGAGAGTAAAACCTCCATCGAATCAGCCAGTCAAGGAAAAACCTATCGTAATATTTTTAATGAGGGATTTCGTGGACTTTTTGCAAGCAACGCCCAGTATATCTCAAGAGGTGTTCAAGGCGTTATTGATGGACAAAAAGGAAAAGCCAAAGGGGTACTCTCCTCTGCTTTTGCAGACCTTGGTAACGGTAACAACGGTGTTTTAAGTATTCAAGAGGACTTAAACAGTAGCATTCAAGAGATGTCTCATATTACTGATATCGCCAATACAACAGCGCACAAATCAGATGAAAGCCTCCACACACTGGGTGAACTTTCTGAAGGAATCAAAGAGTTGCTTGAGCTTTTAAACAGTACCAATGAAGCGATCACCTCTTTAAGCCTTAGAACGTCTGAAATCTCTTCTGTGGTCAATTTAATTAAAGATATTGCTGATCAAACCAACCTTTTAGCGCTTAATGCCGCCATTGAAGCCGCACGAGCGGGAGAACATGGACGCGGTTTTGCGGTGGTTGCGGATGAAGTGCGAAAACTCGCAGAACGAACTCAAAAAGCAACGCAAGAGATTGCGATGACCATTCAAACCTTACAACAAGAGACCAATGGTATTCATGCCAATTCTGAGCGTATTAGTGTGATTGCAAACACAAGTGGAGAGAATGTGATGCATTTTGAAGAGATTCTCAAAGCCTTTAATGAAGATGCCAATGCAACCGCAGATACCTCATTTAAACTGGAAAATAAAATTTTTACCATCTTGGCAAAAATGGATCACATTGTTTACAAAACCAAAGCCTATTCGGCTATCTTAAACGAACAAAAAGAGGCGCATTTTGCGAATCACCATGAATGTCGTTTAGGACAATGGTATGAAGCTCCACTGACCAAAGAGCGTTTTAGCCTCACACCTTCTTATTCACGACTAGAAGAAGCTCATAAAAATGTGCACCAATACGTTCATACCAACATGGACGCTCTCCAAAGTGGCTATACCCTAGACTCTCTTTCACACTTTATTGAAAACTTTAAACGTATGGAAGAAGCAAGTACTACACTCTTTAAACTTTTAAATGCGATGATTCAAGAAGGCTCAACGCTTTCTCGAACATCCAAATAAGTCTTAAACGGGTTTACATGTAAACCCGTTATTTTAAATTGGCTAACTTTAAAACCAAATCCACTTCCCCAATACCAATACGTAAGTCTTTAGCGATTTCTGCCTCACTCTTTCCTTTGGTATAGTGTGCAATAATCATCTTCTCATTCGAACTTGAAGGCGAAGCTGAAGCAAAACTCATCTCTTTGGTACGACTTTCAATGCGTTCCAAACGACTGCTTTGCTCCTCTTTAAAATGGTAAATAATCGACTCAATCTCTTTAAGCGATGACACCACAGGAATAGCACTCTTATGAATCTCTTCTTTGACAAACTGTACCATCTTTTGCTCAAGCACCGCTGGGTCAAATGCGGGTTCTTTCTCCTGAGTACGTAGTTCATTGAGCGCTTTGTTAAGCACATGGTTTTGATAATTGAGCTCTTCAATACTCTTTTCATAAATAGAGAGCTTTTTATTGACCTCCATATCACGAATATAAACCATTAAAAAGACAATAATCACCAGCGCAGCAAGTCCTATAAACGCTAAAGTTTCAATACTCACTTCCATTTCCTTTCATTTGACGAATCATTGCACGTTCGCATGCCGTCATATAAGCACTCCACTCTTGCTCATCATCTTCATGCATCAAAACAATTTTCCCCACAAATGCATCGACTGCTTCAAAAAAAAGAGGCATGGAACGCTGAGGAAAAGTAGGCATCGCAATACGTGCATAATATCCTTTTTGAGGTGTTAAAACAGCCTCACTCAAGCGAAGATACCCGTGGGCAATATCACTGAGCATCGCACTCTCTTTGAGCTCCAAAACCAAAGGTGTCTTGGATGTAACAAGGTGTGTTAAAGTCTCTATTTTTCGATGTAACTCAATGAGGAGTGTTAAAAGCACTGGGTCACTCTCTTCTGCAGCCTTACGAATTTTAGACGATTTGAGCCAGACACCCAAAGGATCATCATTGAGTTGCATCAGTGCATAATACTCTTGTAAAAAAGAGGCATTTTCGGATGTTCCCTCTTCGTACACCATATGTAAAACTGCGGGAACAAAACGAATACCATCCATCATCTTATATCCTATCTAAAAAAATGAGACTAAAAAAGATCATTCCCAAATAGCCATTGAGCGTGAAAAACGCTTTATCAATTTTGGTAAAATCTTTGGCAACAATACGGTGCTCTAAAAACAGTACCACGGCAGAAACCCCTATTGCTCCATAGGCAAACCCTCCCAACTGCGCTTCAACCACAAAAAGCAACCAAAACAAAACAGTTTGAGCATGAAACAAACGGGAGATGAAAAACGTCGCTTCCCAACCAAAACGAGAAGGAATGGAAAAAAGCCCATTGGCTTTATCGTACTCCATATCTTGCAAAGAATAAAGCAGATCAAATCCAGCCACCCAATACATCACACCAATAGAGAGAAGCACCGCCCATAAAGGAATAGCAGCTTCCACGGCTACGACTCCTGCAATCGGTGCCAACCCCAAAGAGAGACCCAAAACCAAATGCGCATAGGGTGAAAAACGCTTAAACAAAGAGTACCCACCCAAAATCATCAAAATCGGCACACTCAAATAAAAGGCAAGGTCATTGATACAATAAGCCACCGCAATAAAAAGCAGTGCGTTAAAACCAATAAAAAAGAGTAAATTTGAAGCCCCTATGCGACCATCCACACTCGGACGATTGGCAGTTCGTGGGTTGTACTTATCAATATCTCTATCTGCGTAACGGTTAAACGCCATCGCAAAATTCCGAGCGCTTACTGCCGCTAAAAGTCCTAAAACAAAGAGCTTAAATCCAAACCATACTGTATCATTGTGCGCTTTTGAAGAGACAATCATTGCCGTAAAAATAAAAGGAAGCGCAAAAACAGAGTGTTTAAAAACGATTAAATCACCAATATCTTTAAGTTTTTGCCAAAAATGTTGCAAGAGAAACCTTTACATGTAAGATGACTTGATTTTACAACAAAACCCTTTAAAAGTGTTATAATTGCCCCATAAAACCGCATAAAACAAAGAGAATACCATTGAAAACTATTGCTATTTTAGGAGCAACCGCTTCGGGAAAAACCGCCCTTGCCATTGAACTTGCCCATAAACATTCGGCGTATATTTTATCCCTTGATTCACTGAGCATCTACACAGAGATTGATATTGCTTCGGCTAAACCGAGTCTTGAAGAGCGTCAGGGCATTGCTCATTTTGGTATGGATGTACTTTTACCCAATGAGCATTTTGATGTCACGATGTTTTTTGACCTTTATAAAGACGCCAAAGAAGCATGCGAAAAAGATCAAAAGCATCTCATTATCGTTGGAGGAACAGGATTTTATCTCAAAGCAATGATGGAAGGCTTTAGTGTCAAACCTGAAATATCCTTACATGTAAAAGAAAAAGTGGAAGAAAGCCTACTTGATTTAACCTCAGCTTATGCGCTGATTCAACGCAAAGACCCTACCTTTGCCTCAAAAATTGCCTTAAACGATCGCTACCGCATTGAAAAATGGTTAGAAATTTTTTATGCTACCGATGAAGTGCCTTCCGACTATCTTGCGAACACCAAACAAGCACCGCTTATTTGTGAAGTTCCTCTTTTTGAAATTGAGACACCCAAAGAGATTTTGGCACAAAGGATTGCTTTACGCACTCAAAAAATGCTTCAGATGGGATTGATTGAGGAAGTGTTTGGATTAGAAAAAAAGTACACACGAACGCCTCAATGTATGAAAGCGATTGGCATTAAAGAGGTGCTAGACTATTTTGATGGAAGATATACACTCGGCCTGCTAGAAGAGCGCATTACCCTCAATACACTCCATTTAGCTAAACGCCAACGCACATTTAACGCATCACAGTTTCCAATACATCCTAAAATCGAGATAGAGAGACTTAAGCCTTTAATCGCAAACACGTTTTACATGTAACGAGCGTTTAAAAAAGTTTGAGATTTTCCTCACAAATCTTTTTCCATGAACTGCTCTCGTTATTTTCAACACACTGCGTAAAGTAAGCTTTGGCTTTTTCACGCTCTTTGAGTTTTAAACTTAACTCACCCGCATGGTAAAACAAGCGTATTTTATCCTCATTTTTCAAAGAGCTTCCCATGAGTGATTCTGCAAGAGTTAACGCTTCATCATCCCTACCTAAGCGTTTTAGTGCTTCAATATAACTAAATTCTATACGAGGAGATAGCGCTGTGGATTGATATTTTTTCTGCTCATCCACAATCATTTTGGCATATTTGACAAGCAATAAATCATTTTTGGTTTCACTCGCTATCGTAATAATTTCATCATAAATATCTAAGTTACTGGCTTCATTAGGATACAAAATTCCAATGCTCTGCGCTAAAGAGAGCGCACCATCATTATTTTTCAATTTAACCAGCGCAAAGAAAAGGGTACGAATACTGTCTAAGCTAATTTTCTCTCGTAAACTAAAGGAAAGTGTTTTCAAATCCTCTTTAAACGCAACTGCTTCTTCATATTCTCCCATTTTATAGAGAGCTTGCACCTCTTTTTGTGCCCACGCATAACGCTCTTTGAGTGAAGCATCTTGAAGGTGTGAGCGACTAATTTCATGCGCATTTTCATACCGCGCGGTTGCCATAAAACAGTTAAACAACGCCTCTTGATACACAGGCTCATCTATATGCAACGTATACTGCTCAATCAATAAAACACTCTCTTGACACGCTTTTTGATTCAGATGTTCCACGCTCAAACCTTTTGCCGCAGCATAAATCAACTCAGCAGGTTTAAGATCAAACGTCTCAGGAAGAGGTGTCAGTGCTTCCTCTAAGGCAAGTACTTTCGCATACGCTTTTTGTTTGAGGAGTAAATTGGCTTTTTCTAACAAGGCCCTCTGCCCAATTTCATTATTGGCGTACTTTTCAATTAACGTATCATAGTAAGCGGCTAATTTTGTCTCATTATTTTCATTCAGACGGAAGAAAAGCGTATCTAAACTTTCCGTCACTTCTTGCACATAATCGCCTGTATTTTTATATGCTGCCAAATACTCTTTATAACGACTATGCGCTGCTTCCACTTCATTGGCTTTAGCATGCCAATCCCCACTCTCTTTGAGTAAGATTTCTCGATTTTCAGCTTTCTCAGATATACCTTGAAGCAGAACATCTGCAACTTTTGCAGCCAAGTCATACAACTTATGCTCTGCTAATCTACGTGCAAGTTTGTAACTTCGCTCTTTATCTTTTAACAAAAATTGGGCATTAACATTTAAGACTTTAAAAAGATACTCTTTCGCCTCTTGCATTTTTCCAGCATCCATTTGATGATCACTCAAACGAATCGCAGCCTCAGAAGCAATATCTAAATCCTGCGCACTGTAAAGTACATCCAAATAGAGCTTAAGTGCTTTATCTTTCTCTTTTTTAAGAAAAAGGTTGTCTGCAAAAAGCAAAATAGCCCGTTTGGTAAAAGAACTTTGAGGATGTTCATCCACTAAAATATCAAGCACATAATTAGCATCCGCTTTCGCTCCCGATTTCAGATACGCCTTTGCCATAAACATCAAAACTTCAGGGAGATTTTCGTCACTGGTAAACTCTTTACTCCATTGCTTTGCAAGGGTAATCATATCTCCTTCATTAAAAGCAAATTCAGGACTTTCATCGCTTCGTGCACTAAGAAGTTTATCCATAGAGCGCATCTGAAATAGCTCCAATTCACTTCGAAAAATAGAGTTTGGATAGAGACTTAACACCCGCTTCACATCTTTAATCACACTCTCATCGTATCCATCATAATAGGCTTTTTTAATTTCAAGATACAGCCCAATATCTTTACTTTGCGCATACGAAATGGGAGCACCATTTAAATCAAGCGCCCCAATCGAAGGACGTTCATTTTTAGAGAATTGCACAGGAAAATCTAACCCATCATGCCCTGCTTCTGCTTCAAACAATGCCTTTTCTTCAAGTAAGATACTCCAATGGGTATAACGGTTGGTTTTTGGTTTGGTTAAAATTTCTGTCGTGTTGTAGAGTTCTTCTTCGATAGGAATCAATTTTGAATTGACCTTAGGATCAATTAAAATATAAAACTGCCCCCCTTTTTCATAAAAATCAAGTTCGGCATATTTTGTTTTTTTGGATTCAATACGTTTGGTAATCGGTCTATCGACTTGACACAGGTACTGTTTTTTATCTTTTTCAAATACCATGGTTTCACACAAGAAAGGTTTCGCATCCATAATATGCAAGATTGCATAATTGGTTTTACTCTCTTTACCACTGTTTAAAACCAATTCCAGTGAAAAAAGTTGTACCGATAAAAAGAAGAGGAAAAGTAGTAATTTCATGCCTACATTATAGCAAAATAAGGGGTTTTTCACCCCTTATTTAAAAACCACTCATACTGACATATTTTGTCAAAACTCCAAGCAGTGGTTCAACAAAAACAATAGCAAAGACTGTAATCATCACAGCCACTCCAACAATCACTTTCAAAGGGGTCGATGCATTGGTCTCATACAGTCTTGCATCCGCCATGACTGGCTCTTTTAAAAACATATAAACCGCTAGCTTCATATAGTAATAAACTGCTATCGCACTGTTAATGGCAATAATCACCGCCAAATAGATATAGCCACTGTTAATCGCCGCACTGATAAGATAGAGCTTTCCCCAAAAAACAGAAAAAGGAGGCATACCCGCAAGTGCAAACATAAAAATTCCCATAATGGTTGCCGTTGCTGGCATAATTTTTACAAGACCTGAGAATTTAGTAAAAGGGTGCTGATAGCGCTCATCCCACAAATTCTTACGATGCCTTACAATCCAAAGCATCGTAAATGCTCCTAGATTCGTAAACATGAAAAGTGTCCAGTACAAAAAGAGTGCTGTATTGGATTGGGTGGTGCCTATTAAAATAGCTGCCATCATAAAACCTGCATGAGAAATAGAGCTAAATGCTAGCATACGTTTGACATCTTCTTGTACCAATGCGGTAATATTTGCCAACGTCATGGTAAGCACAACCGCAATGTATAAAATATGCTCCAACCAGACCACACCTGAAAAAATTAACATCTCAAAAAGGCGCATTGCAACGACAAATCCAGCGATTTTTGGAACCACTGCCATATACCCTGCAAGTGGCGCAGAACTTCCCTCATACACATCAGGTGTCCACGTGTGCGATGGCACCAAAGAGAGCTTAAATCCAAGGGCTCCTAGCATAAAAATTGCCCCTGCCAAAATGCCAATCAACGGTTCAAAATTTCTCTCTTGAAGCACTCGTTCAATTTCATGAATCTCAACACTTCCACTCATCGCATAAAAAATAAGCGCAGAGAGTGCGTAAAATCCTGCGGCTAAAGCACCCATTGTAAAATATTTAATCGCTGCCTCAAAAGCTTTAGCACGGTTGTGCATCGCAATCAAGGTGTATAAGGCAAGACTTGAAGTCTCAAGACCGATAAAAATCAAAATGAGATTGTCACTGACGACCATACACTGAAAACCCACAATCATAAACATAAAGAGCACATAAAACTCTGCCATTTCGAACTCTCTAAAATGGCGATGACTCAACGAAAGGGGTAAAAAGATAGCTGAGGCAACCAAAAGAATCACTTGCGCAATAAGGGCAATACCATCAATGAGTAAGACATCAAAGAAACCACGCACAGGTCCGTTATAGCCTAAAACGGCTCCTAAATCTAAGAGAATAAACAAAATGGTAATCATCGTTAGAAAACTACGATTGAGACCTTTAACCGCCAAATCCACACATATCAGTGCCAATGCTCCTAATGCTAAAATCGCCATAGGAAGCAGTGCAGGAATATTCAGTGTTGCTATATCAATAGAGATTGTCTCCATTAGTGTGTCCCTCCTATGGTATTAGCATGCATTAAAAGCGCTTTTGTTGAAGGCTCAACTGCTTTTTGATCCATTAAAACAAGCATTTTTTGAACACTCATATCAATCGTTGAAAGCAACGGTTTAGGGTAAACACCTAAGGCTACAACCAAAGCAACCAAAGGAATTAATGCTGTGAGTTCTTTGGCACTCAAATCTTTTAACCCTCGATTTTCTTCATGTACCACCGCACCAAAAAACGATTTTTTATAGAGTACGAGCATATACACTGCCCCTAAAATAATTCCTGTTCCCGCAAAAAGGGTGATGACCCAACTCACACGATAAAATCCCATCAAAGACAAAAATTCACCCACAAAACCAATCGTTAAAGGAAGTCCCACAGAGGCCATCAACATAATGCCGTAAATGGTTGCAAAACGTGGCATGACTTGCGCTAACCCTCCAAATTGACTCATCAATTTAGTATGTCGGCGATCATAGATAACCCCCACAAGCATAAAAAGCGCACCACTGACAATACCATGGCTGAGCATTAAAAAGATAGACCCCGTAATACCCTCAGCGTTCATAGCAAACGTACCTAGGATGACAATACCCATGTGCGAAATTGAACTATATGCAATCACTTGTTTCATATCATCCTGAGCATACGCAATCATTGCTGCATAAATAACCATAATCACACATATAATCGCCACGGGAATTAAAAAATAGACACTTGCATCAGGAAAAAGAGGGAGTGAAAAACGTACAAAACCATAACTTCCCATCTTCAAAAGCACCGCTGCTAGAATAATAGAACCTATCGTAGGCGCTTGTCCATGTGCATAAGGCAACCATGTGTGAAAGGGAAACATCGGTACTTTAATGGCAAAGCCTAAAAAGAAAGCCCCAAATAGCCATAACTGCGTCGTAAAAGGAACTTGTAAAAGATGCCAATCAGGCAAAGCAAAACTCCAAATGCCTGTCGCTTCATAATACAAAAAGCCCATATACAAAATACCCACTAACATTAACACCGAACCTGCGAAGGTATAGAGAAAAAACTTAATGGCAGCATACATACGCTTTTCGCCACCCCATCCACCAATGATATAAAGCATCGGCACCAAAGAGAGTTCCCAAAACGCATAAAACCAAATGACATCTAAAATAAGAAATACGCCCACCATCGTCATCTCTAAAAAGAGTACCGAAATAATTAGATTTTTAACATCTTTCTCAATGCTAAGTGCAATCAAAGCAATCATGGTAATAAAGGTTGAAAGAATGACTAAAAAGAGCGAGATGCCATCCACACCCAAATAGTAACTCATACCATAACTTGGGATAAACGCATAAAACTCCACAAACTGATACCCAGCATTTGCACTATCAAACCCCATCCATAAAATAACGGACAAAACAAACTCGATCGCACTGACACTAATACCATACGCCCGAATACTCTCTTTAGCAACCAAAAAGCCTAAAAGACCTGCTGCTGCTGGAAAAAATACTAAAAGGGATAAAATATGTTCCATTCTCTAACTCCTACGCCATGGGTCTATAAAAAAGCGCTAAAAAGAGCAAAACTACGATTCCTACAACCATCCAGCGCAACATATCAGAGAGATTTCCACTCTGCATTTTTCGTGCTTTTTCTCCCGTTCCATAAATCATCTTTGCAATAAAATCAACGGTACTATCAACCACTTTCATATCCACATTCAACCATGCAAATTTTGCCATGGCATCAAAAGGACGCATAATATAAAGCTCATACAATTTTGGAATGTAGTATTGATTGCTTAAAAGTTTGTAACACCAACGCTCTTCTAAGCGTTTTGAAAAACCACCACGTTTGTACATGTAAATAGCAAACGCAATACCACTTAATGCAATACCTAAAGTGGCAGCAATTAAAACGATTTCCGTCCCATGCGCAATATGAATCTCATAATGGCTCAAAATGCGTGTTACAAAGCCTTCAAAACTGTGCTCAAAAAGTCCTGCTACCACTGCCAAAAGCCCTAAAGGAAGTAAAGCATAGATCACAAAAGGTTGTGCTTCGTGTGGATGTACTCCGTATTTGATATGTTCTTTTTCACCAAAGAAAACAAGCATCACTAAACGAAAGCTGTAAAATGCCGTTAACCCTGCTCCAATAAAAAGCGCAAACCATAAAAAGTAGGCACCCTCATTAAACGCCACTTCCAAAATTTTATCTTTGGAGAAAAAGCCCGCAAAAGGATAAATTCCAGCCAATGCAACCGAAGCGACACTCATGAGAATAGCCGTAGCCTTCATAGAGCCATAAAGCCCACCCATTTTTTTAATGTTCAACTCATCGTGCATCGCATGCATGACATTTCCCGCACCCAAAAAGAGAAGGGATTTAAAAAAGGCATGGGTCATTAAGTGAAACAACGCAATCCAATACGCACCAAGACCTGCAGCCACAAACATATATCCTAATTGTGAAAGGGTTGAATAGGCGATAATGCGTTTAAGGTCATTGTTCACAAGCGCCATTGAAGCTGCAAACAGAGCGACAAATGCCCCTAGGGAAGCTATCGCAAATCCAACATCTGGCACCATACTGTAAAGTTCCCCTGCACGAATAACCAAGTAAACACCTGCGGTTACCATCGTTGCGGCGTGAATCAGTGCCGAAACAGGCGTAGGTCCTTCCATCGCATCTGCTAGCCATGTATGCAGAGGAAACTGCGCTGATTTTCCCATCGCACCAATAAATAAAAAGATTCCCATCGTTGTAATTAAAGCGTTATCAAACTCTTTGAGAGTTGCAAAGACATCATCGTATTGTAAAGAACCTACATTCCAATAAATTAAAAAGAGTCCCATTAGCATACCAAGGTCTGCAATACGGTTCATAATAAACGCTTCATTGGCCGCCCAAGAAGCGGAGTGTTTGTGGTACCAAAAACCAATGAGCAACCACGAACAAAGCCCCACGCCTTCCCAACCGATAAAAAGCCCCGCAAAATTATCGCTCATCACTAAAATCATCATCGAAAAAACAAAGGCTGAGAGATAGGAGAAAAAGCGGTTAAAACTCTTATCATGATCCATATATCCAATGGAGTAAATATGCACAACAGTGGAAACAAGCGTCACAGTTACCATCATAATGACCGAAACTTCATCAACCACAAAACCAAAAGGGATGTATAAATTCCCTGCGACAATCCATTCCATCAGCGTTACATGTAACGCTCCATGCTCATTCACATCAAAGAGTAGCACCAAAGAAGAAAGCATCGAAAGTCCAATAAGACACGACGCCACAATACCCACAAACAATGCTTTAGGGCGTGCCGCAAATAACGCCCCAAAGAGGGCACTAATTAAAGGAGCAAAAAGTGCGGTGTAGAGATAATTTTCCATAGCTTACCCTTTCATCATTTGGAGGCTATTTAAATCAACAGAGCCATTGCGTTTATACCACAAAATGAGAAGTCCCAAACCCACAGCAACTTCACTGGCTGCCACGGCAATAATAAAAAAAGCAAACATCTGCCCTGTAAAATCTCCATAATACTTTGAGACCGCAACAAAACCAATATTAACGGCATTCAATAAAATCTCTGTGGAAAAGAAGAGCATCAAAAGATTGGTTCTTCGCATAACACCGACCAAACCAATAGCAAAAAGCAATCCCGTTAAAATAAGATAATGGGTTAACGTAATCATTTGCCCTCCTTTAGCATTTCACATTCATCCTCTTCTATGGCTAAATGCTCATCCATTTTTTTACTCGCTAAAACAATACCTGAAATCATCGCCACTAAAAGCATAATCGCCGCCAATTCAAAAGGCACTAAGTATTTGGTAAATAAAATAAGTCCTACCATCTGAATATTTCCTACATTTTCAATGGCAGGATACGAAGCTTCAATGCTCTCTGAAACCAACGGCATACATAAAATGGCGACAATCAAAACAGCACTGACAATCGAAAGTGTGTACGCAATTTTTTTCGAACGCATCTTCTCGCTGACATCACGGGTGGTATCAAAAAACATCATACCAAACGCATACAACGCCATAATAGCGCCCGAGTAAACCACAATCTGTACCACACCTAAAAACTCAGCGTCTAAAATAAAAAAGAATCCTGAGATAAAAATCATCCCACCTGCGAGTGCGCTCATGGCATACAAAGCGTTTTTGCTCATCACCACAATGCCAAACATACCCAATGTGAGTATGGAAAAAATATAAAATGCTACTGTTTCATACATGGCAACCTCAATACGCTAATGGTGTTTTTTTAACGGTTTCATCGGCATGGTCGCTTAAAGCACCAAAGCCTGAAAACTCTTTTTGTTCTTTGGCTCTAAAGGTATCAAGAGGGGTGAGCATATCCTCTTTGAGTCCAAAATGAGCCCGCTGTTCACTCGCATTTTCATACTCCGCTCCATGCACAATGGCCAGTTCTGGACACACCTCCGCACAATACCCACAAAAGATACAACGCCCAAAGTTAATGCTATACTGACTCACCTCTTTGCGACTCTTCTCATCAATGCGTGTCTCCATGCGAATACACTTTGCAATACAAATTTTTTCACACAATCCACACCCAATACATCGCTCACTCCCGCTCTCAAAGAGACGAAGCAGACGATGAATCGCACGATAGCGTGGACCCATTTCCATTTTTTCACTGGGGTATTTGAGGGTGTGAATGTCAAACCGTATCATCTCACGAAGCACCACCCAAAGTCCTACAAATAACTCACCCTTAAGGGTTCGCTTCACCACTCTTTGAAACGCTTCCCAGCCATTTTCACTCTTTTTCTCACCCTCAAAAAAGATATAATCCCCGCTACAATCACGTTTTTTAAAATCATTTAGTGTCATCTAAGCCTCCTAAATCAGCACAAAGCCCGTGATCAAGATATTGACCACAGCAAGAGGCATCATCACTTTCCAACAAACCCACATTAACTGATCAGGTCTGACGTGTGGCCATGCCGCTCTGACCCATAAAAATAAGAAAATCCAAAAAGAGACTTTTAAGAGCATCATCACTGCCCCTGGAATAAACCCTAAAGGAGCATATCCGCCCATAAAAATGATGCTCACGAGTACTGAAATGGTAATCATATTGGCGTACTCCCCAATAAAAAAGAGTCCCCAACGCATCCCTGAATACTCCGTAGCATACCCAGCAACGACTTCGGCTTCAAACTCAACCGTATCAAATGGGGCACGGTTGGTCTCCATAAATCCTGCGATGGCAAAAAGTACAAACGCTAAAGGTTGTTTCCAAATGAGCCACTGGGTAATGCCTCCACTTTGATAGTCGTTAATATCAATCAAAGAGAGAGAACCAATAAGCATAATAGGCGCTAATACCGAAAGCCCTGTCACCACTTCAAAGGAGAGCATCTGCACCACCGCACGAGCCGCTCCTAAAAGCGACCATTTATTCGCACTGCTCATACCTGCTAACAACGGCCCATAAATACCCACCGATGCGACACCCATCACGTAGAGAAGGGCTACGTTAATGTCGGAGATAATAGGATGAATGGTGTAACCAAACAGCGTAAACTCAGGAAAATAAGGCACAGCTGCCATCGCGACAAACGCACTGGTTGCCGCAATGACAGGGGCTATCATAAAAATGGGCTTAATCGCATTTTGAGGGATAATATCCTCTTTGGTAAAGAGCTTAATTCCATCAGCGGCAAGTTGTAACAAACCATAGGGTCCCACATGCATGGGTCCAAGACGTCGTTGCATAAACGCCAAAACCTTACGCTCAATAAAGGTTGCAAAACCTGCCATCGCCGCCACCACAGAGACAACGATGACCGCTTTTACCACGGTTTCAACCATCACTGCTGTTTCAAACATGCGCAACTCCTTTCATTGTTACACTCGCAAAACGATACCCCTCTTTAAAAAACGGTGTGACATCTATTTTAGTATCAAAATCTGGTAAATAAGGAATCATTCCCCCTATCATTGGCTCCTCTTTGAGCACAATGACCAACTTCGCTCCCGCATCGTTTTCAAGGGTTAGCATATCGCCACTTTTAAGATTTTTAGCTTCTAAAAACGCTTTGGAGACATACAAAGCACCCGCTTCGTTAAGCTGATGTGCTCTGTTAGTAAAAGCACTAAATTGGTGCACAGGGTTAGCAAGATAGACCATATCCCCCTCTTTACATGTAAAGCTTATTAAAGGCTCAACCTCATCGTTACATGTAAGGTTTTGTGTCTCTAAAAGATAGCCTCGATTTTCCCTTCCATCGTTTTCATACTGATTTGGAAGGTCATCAAATTTTTGAGCTTTAAACCCTTTTTGAGCAGGTAAAAGAGGCGTGTAATCAATCGTCCACTCTGCCTCAAATCCTAATGCGTTCGCAATGTCATTAAGACAATACCCTTTAAAAGGAAGGGCGGCGTTGGTTGGAACCACTCGCTTATTCATGGAGCTAAACGTGCCCTCTTGCTGATTGAGTGCTGGCATTGCCAAATCCCCTTTACCCAAAGCACTCAACGTCACATCCCCTTGGGTGTTATAGCCTAGGATGTAGTTTCCTTTTTCTTCATCCAAATCACAAATCAGCGAAACGCCTAAGGTGTTGGTGCGAGAAGGAATAATCACCACGCTAAATGGCGTAAAACGCTCTATTAAGCCTAAAAGCTTAGCAATGTTTTTTGCCCTTGGATGCGCATAAACATCTTCTCCTACCATCAGACTAAAGCTATCTTTTTTATCGAGCAGTTTCGTGATTTTATCACTCACATCCGCCTCAGCGCCTATGAGTGAAACCAAAGCATTGGTATCGACTTCTATCTCTTTTTCGACCACTTTACTCACACTGGTGATGACCTCTTTTTCTTCACCGCTCTCTTCATCTTTCACCATCTCTTTGACATCTTCTTTAATGTTTTCTTGAATGGTTTTTTTCTCAATCGTATGAAATGTGGCTAAATAGCTTGTAAGTGCTTTTGGCATCGCCTCTTTGTCACCAAAAAAGTCTAAAAGAAAGTACGCAATCGCCTCTTCAGCACCTACTTTGTGTGTAATGCAGAGGAGGTTTTTCGAATAAGCTGAAACCACAGGGTCTGGGATAGGATGGAAGTAAAGCCCTGCGCCTTTGTTCATGCCTATCGCATTGTTCATCGCATAACCCGCATTGGGGCTATCGGTTTTGATGGCACTTGCGAAACTCACGACAAAATTGCTGGAGCGAACACGCTCTAAATCACCACTGTAAAGGCTTTTGCCTGAGGTACTTGCATAGTGTTTAAGAAATTCTTGGTATCGTTTTGCCTCAGGGTTAATGAGTTTATAGCCATACGTTTCTTTGAGCTTTTGTAAAATGAATGCTTCTTCATTGGTAATGTAACTCTCAAATGCAATCGTATCGACCTTGGTTTTTAAGCTCTCCACAACCGTTTCAAAGGCTTTTTCATCTTTACATGTAACCTCGTTTTGAAAGTCAAACCCGTAGCGTGCGCCTGCATGAAGCGGTGCGTAGTTATGCTCACTGCTCACACGGTAAATTTTTGGCTCTGGATTGCTGATGCTAGTCTGTTTGACATCGTAAAAAAGAAGGGAACAATCACTGCTGTGAGGATTGGAAGCGGGGATTTTTTTCAGCTCCCACGCATTGGAGCTGTACTGAAAGTCTGAACCCACAAGCGCACCCACAGGACACACCGCCGTACACTCACCGCACTGCGTACAATCCAAACTCTCCGCCCCACTGGCAATGCCAATAATCGACTTTTGAAGCTTATTCCACATGGCATAGGCATCTTTTTCGGTTTTATCTTTCCATGTTTTGTCCAACTCTGCGCCACCACGAGGAACGGTTTTAAGGGCAGACTCGCCTATCATATCTTTACAGACGGTCACACAGCGCTCACACACAATACACAAAGAAGCATCGTAATGAATGCGCCCCCACTGTTTGGTTGGACGGTGCGTGTCTGCGATACAGTGATGTTGCGCATCAACCCCCATGTGCAAGGTGTAGTTTTGAAGCTCACACTCGCCACTTTGGTCACACACGCCACACTCCAAAGGATGATTCACATCGTAAATCTCCATAATCGCACGGCGCTCTTTTTCAATCTCTTCACTTTTGGTGATGACATTCATCCCCTCTTTGGCTCTGGCATTACAACTATACGCCCTCTTGCCATCAATATCCACCAAACAGAGGCGACATGCTAGCGTAGGTGAGCAGTTGGTCACATAACACAGTGCTGGGATAAAAATGTTATTTCTGCGTGCAACGCCTAAAACGTATTCACCCTCTTTGGCAAGACACGCTTTTCCATCAATCGTTATCGTAATATCGTTCATGACAGCCTCACTTCACTATTTTGACAACATGGTAGGGATACGCCCTACCCAGTTTCGCACAGGGCATTAATCCAATAACCCCTTTGAGCGTTTCATTTTTAACGAAAGTACACGCATGGACTTCTTCGCCTATTTTCACGCCAATGCTTTCATTCTCTTTGACTTTAGCCGCCATTTGAAACTGGGATGATCCAATCAATACGCCCTCTTTTTCACCTACCTTCAAAGGACATTCATAGACCACAACCCCATCAAAACTCTTAATATCCGCAACCTCATCCATCATCTCTAAACTATCATTGAGGCTCACATCTGCCTCCGTTGCACCCACAACCATCACATGAGCTTTTCCATAACGGGCGATGAGTCCTGCGAGTTTGGCAATATGAGAAGCTCTTGGATGGAAGATGACATCATCCCCTAAAAGGAGTAAGACCTTATTCGCCTTTTGATACAAGGCTTCAATCACCTCAATCTCCTCTTCACCCACGTTGCTCTCCGCACTCAAATAACCCTCATCCAGCTCTTCAAAGTACGATTCAATCATGTGAGGCATCTTTACATGTAAAAGAAAACTTTTGGCTAAAAGCGCAAAAACACCCTCTTCTGAGCCCACTTCATAACGGCTAAAAAAAGCACTTTTCTCAATCAGTGAAGCCTCTTCCATGCTAAACAAATAGACCAATTTGGCATCGCTATTTTGAAGTGCCTGAAGCAGTGCTTCATCATGGCGTGAGGGCAAAACACCCACGGAGATAATCACATCAAAATCGTTACAACTAAAAGCAAAAGCCTCTTTTTTTGCTTGTTGCAGGGCGTGTATAAACTGTTTCTTTTCCATTATGCTACTTCACTTTTTACTTTTTTAACCACAATCATCCAATCCGCTTCATTGAATTTAAGAGAGTTCATCAGCGTCCAACCCGCCTCTTTAATCACATCAGCACTTTTTTGAACAGGAGAAAAATCGCCTATTTCAAACATAAAAATAGACACCTCACCCAAAGTGCTCTCGTCAATAATTTCAAGCATACGTCCGTAAAAATCATCCCCTAAATGGCGTAAATCATAGCGTTGCATGCCCTCTCCTTATCTGTCAATTTCGCCAAAGACGATATTCGCATTTCCAATAATCGCCACCACGTCCGCCAAATACTCACCCACCAATAACTCCTGCAAGAAAGCGGTGTGAAAAAAGCTAGGGGTTCTCAGTTTCAAACGGTACGGATAAGGCTCTCCTTGGGAGTTAATGTAAAACCCTAACTCACCTTTAGGCGACTCGGTTGCCACATAGACTTCACCCACAGGTGGGCGCATACCTTGTGTAACGAGAACAAAATGTTGCATCAAAGCATAATTTTGCGTCATAATCTGCTCTTTAGGTGCACTAATATACTGCGGAGCATGCGCCATAATCTCAGGGCTTGTTCCTTCATACATCGGAATGAGTTGTTTTAAAATACGAATACTCTGTTTCATCTCTTCCATATGCAATTTATAGCGTCCATAACTATCACAGGTCGTACTGACAGGGACATCAAACTCGACCTCATCGTAGAGTTCATACGGCTCTTCTTTACGAATATCCCACGCAATGCCACTGCCTCTTAACATCGGACCCGAACAACCCCAACTTTGCGCTTGTTCAGGAGTGACAACACCCACCCCTTCCAAACGCATCTTCCAAATACGGTTCTCATCCAACAATGCTTCATAATCGGTGATATCATGGGGTAAACGATTGAGGTAGCGATTGAGGTTTTCTAACCAGCCTTTAGGTAAATCCAAAGGCACGCCACCAATACGAACTGAAGAGTGTGTGAGTCTTGCACCACAATAATCCTCAATCAAATCCAGCGCATACTCCCTTTCTCTAAAGGTGTATAAAAAGATGGTCATCGCACCTACATCAAGCGCATGGGTTGCTAACCAAAAAAGATGTGAGGTAATACGATTTAGCTCCAGTAAAAGCATACGAATCACTTTTGCCCGTCTAGGCACTTCAAGTCCTATGAGCTTCTCAACCGCTAAAGAAAACCCGTAGTTATTGGAACTTGCGGCAATATAATCCATTCTATCGGTCGTTGGCAAAAACTCATTGTAAATCATATTTTCAGCCATCTTCTCCATACCACGGTGCAAGTAGCCAATATCAGGGGTTGCTTTGCTCACTTTCTCGCCATCAAGCTCTAAAATCAGGCGTAATTGTCCGTGAGAACTGGGGTGTTGAGGTCCAAAGTTCACAATCATATGGTTATCTTCACGCTCAAAAGCGATATTCTCAAAGAAAGGTTTTAGACGATTGACTTTTTGCATGGTTAAGGCCTTTCTTTCACAATTTTGGAATCTTCTTTTTTCAATTTTTTCACAATAAACACCCCACCCTCTTCTTGATAATCGGTGTTTGTCTTCTCCACACTAGGTTCTGCACCAAAAGGCACTTCATGGTGAAGATGCGCAAAACGGTAGGTATCATTCACATCAATACGTGCGCTATCTCGCTCTTCTGGTCCAATAATGTCACGGTACTCTTTACCAAAAATTTTATCAATCTCATACCACTGCGCAACCTCATCACCTTGAAGTGGATAGGTTTTGCGAAGCGGATGGTCATACCAATCATCCGGCATCAAAAGACGTTTCATATACGGATGCCCACTAATGATGACACCAAACATATCATACATTTCACGTTCCGCCCAATCAGCACTTTTATACACATTGCTCACGCTTTGCAAAGTCTCTTTCTCTTTGAGAAAACATTTTACACGCAGACGTTTACGTTTGCTCGTGGAGAGGAGTTGGTAAAAAATCTCAAACTCACCGCTTTTAGCCAACCAATCAATCGCACTGTGCTCACTTAAAAAATTGTAGGAGAGTTTATCCCTTAAAAATTCTAAAACTTTGAGATTATCCTTTGCGTTGATATAAAGGACAAGCTGACCTCTTTGGATGTACGATTCCTTAATAAAAAAGGAAGACTCCAAATCTTTCACATCTTTGGCAAAAACTTCATCACTCTCCACTGCTTCTTTGGGAATTTCTGGAGCTACAAAATAACGGTCGTTGTAGTAAGCTTTTTTTTGTACGTTTTTTTTATCGCTGTAAACTCTCATCATACCAACCTTTTAGGCGCAAGTTTACGAGAGGCTTTCTCGGTTCTAATTTTCTTTTGAAGCAGCATAAGCGCATACTGAAGCGTTTCAGGACGAGGCGCACACCCTGGAAGATAAATATCCACAGGCACAATTCTATCCGCCCCTTGAACGGTAGCGTAGGTATTAAACATTCCGCCTGTGTTGGCACAACTACCCATGCTAATGACCCATTTTGGATCAGGCATCTGGTCGTACAAACGGCGCATAAAAGGAGCATGTTTTTTGGTCAGTGTTCCTGCAATCACAATCACATCGGCTTGTCTAGGGCTCGCTCTAAAAATCGTTCCAAAACGGTCAAAATCGTAACGACTCGCTCCCGTTGCCATCATCTCAATCGCACAACAAGCCAGTCCATAGGTAAGAGGCCAAAGCGAGTTACTACGACCCCACTGCACCAATTTATCAACCGTCGTCAAAGCAACAGGAAGCCCTGCTTCTTGGAGGTAATTTATCTTATGCTGTGCCATTCAAGCGCTCCTTTTCTCCATGCGTAGGCAAAACCTATGCTCAAAATCAAAACAAACAAAATCATCTCAATAAACCCAAACATTCCTAAAACCTTAAAGTTAACCGCCCACGGGAACATAAAAATAATCTCCACATCAAACAAAATAAACAATACCGCAAACAAATAGAAGTGTGCGGAGATTTTGTTGGGCTGTTTGGTCACTTCTGGTCCACACTCGTAGATGGTGAGTTTAAGCTTCTCCGTATCCAAACGTGCCATCTTTCGACTCACGGTTCGTGCTAAAATGGTAATGCCATAAAAGACAACTGCACAAAAAACGAGTAGAAAAAAGGCTCCAAAAAAAGGATGTGAAAAATCCATGTGCGACAAAGAGGTCATCTGCAATTCCTTTACTTTTTTTACCACAAATCCATTTGAACACTCTTTACATGTAAAGTGCTCAAAAAGGCTTGCAAGCCTTTACTTCATAAAACCAACCGACTTCACATCCCCAAAAGCGCCTTTGGTTTCACGATCAATAGAGAGTTTAAAATCCTCAAAGGTAAACAAAGGCTCCTCTTTGGTGGCTACCTTAAGTGCTGTGTTTTTAAGCACTACTTTAATCTGCCCACCTGTGAGCGGATAGGACGCTAAGCGCTCAATATCAAGTCCCTCTTCATAACGTGCATTTTGAGGTAAAAGCTTTTTCCAAAGTTCCAAACGCTGAGTAAAGTCAGGCTTTTCAAAGGCTATTTTATAGTCAAAACGTCTGGAAAAGGCAGGGTCAATCGTCTCTAAAAGATTGGTCGTTGCAATCAGTAGTCCATCAAAACGCTCAATCTGCTCTAAAAAGATATTTTGCATTTGGTTGTGCATTTTATCAGCACTTGCTCCACTGTCGGTTGAGCGAGCGCTTAAAAACTGGTCGGCTTCATTAAGCAGTAAAAGTGGCTCACTTTTGGTTTTTTTGCACAACTCTTTGTAGGTGTCAAAAATATTGCGTACATTTTTTTCACTTTCCCCCACATATTTTGAGAGAATCTTCGAACAATCAAAACTCAGCACTCGTTTTTTCATCGACTTTGCCAAAGAAAGAGCCGTCATGGTTTTGCCAGTACCAGGAGGTCCATAGAGAATAATCTTCGCATCAATCCCACTGCGTCTCTCTTTGATGCCCCATTCTCTAAGCAATTTCACCACATTTTTATCAATCTGTTTGAGTAAATTGTCCAAAACCTCTTTGGTCTTAGGGTGCAAAATGACATCTTCGAGCGTTGTTTTAGGGTCAATCAGCTCAAAAAGCTCTTGCTCACCAATCAGCATATCAAGTTTAATTTTTTTATTTTTCTTCTCTTTGTTAGGGTGCATAATTTTTTGCAAAATCTCTTCGGCAATGAAAAAACTACGTGTCACACCCCCAAAGGTGCTAAGCATTTCATCGTAATCAATAATGAGATTTTCAATGAGTTTTGAACCTTCTTCGAGTAACGAGCGGTTTTTAATCTTTTCATAATCATCCAAACTAATGAGATTAATAAGCGTATTCATATCTCTTAAACTCTCAAACTCTCCTGCATACTCCTCTTTAAGAAGGGCTAGAAAAATGAGTTGTTCTTTGAGGCTTAATTCATTCTCTTTAAAAATACTTTCAACGATAATCTCATTTTGTGTTACTTTTATACGCTCACTAATACGGCTCTCTAAAAGTTCGAGTTTGTTTTTAAGTCGCCCAATACTTGGGGAGCTTTCTGTCGCACTGTTTTTTGTTTGACTGAGTTTTTGATAGAGTTCGATACGAAAAAATTGATCTTTTAAATATTCAAGATGATCCTCATAAGGTGTCACATCTGGTAACACGACCTCAAGTGTTCCTTCCTCAAGGAGTTTTAGAAATGCGGAGCTCAGTGTCACACTGCTGTTTAAAAGCTCCAGTTGAGAAACATCCATAATCTTAGAATTTAAAAAATTATTCTGAACAATCCAGCCTTGTTCAATTAGCTCTTTGACTAAAACAAGCTGATGCAAATGGGCATAATTTTTTTGACCAAAAAGTTTCATCAAAATCTCAGAAACATCCAAGTCTACCGAGCCTTGAACATACTCTTTGGTCATGATTTGTAAGAGCTTCGCTTCATTGAGTGAACATTTTAGATGCTCATAAATTTGACATTTTTGAACATCTTTACACTCTAAAAAATCGATTAAATACTTCAATACTCACCCTTTCATCCCAATAAATCATACCCTTGCACATATTGGGGTTTATATGATGACAAGATGATAATAAAATAACCCTTTGATACGAAAGTTAATCTCTATTTTTTACGCAAAAAATTGCCAGATTGAACATTTTCTTTTAAGACCCGTTTTAAGACCTTTCCTGTTGCATTTTTAGGTAACTCTTCTACAAAATAAATATGCTTTGGTAATTTAAAATTGGCTAAATGTTTCTTTAGGTAACTTCTGAGTTCTACTTCGATGAGGGTCACATTTTCTTTGGGTTGGATAAAAGCTAGGACATCCTCATCTTTGGTTTGTTCATTTTTAAGTCCAATGACCGCTACAGCGTCCACACCTTCGTATTTGTAAATCACCTCTTCAATTTCTCTAGGATAAATATTAATCCCTTTTGAGATAATCAAATCTTTCTTACGATCCACAATGTACACAAAGCCATCTTTATCTTTCTTGCCCAAATCACCTGTGAGTAACCAACCATTGCTAATCGTCTCATCCGTCGCATCAGGATGATTCAGATAGCCTTGCATGACACAATCACCCTTGACCATAATCTCACCTACCTCACCCATAGGAACTTCCATCCGTTCTTCATCCACTATCTTAATCTCATAGCTAGGAAGAGGCAGCCCAACGGAGAGCGGTTTTTGATGATCCAGTCGGTTTACACATACCGCAGGTGAACATTCACTTAAACCATATCCCTCTAAGAGTTTGGCTTTTTTAAATTTGGCACCAAAATCATTGAGTGCTTGTTCACTTAATGGCGCACTGCCTGAGATAAAAATGCGTACTTTGTTAAACCACATAAAATACCATGGAATCTTTGCCTTCAACAAGGCGTTATAGAGCGTAGGAACGCCTAGAAAAATGGTGACACGTTTTAGCAATGTTTGTTTGAGTACATTGGCAAAAGGAAAAACAGAGCGCACAATGACAATGCTAGAACAGGTAAACATCGGTAAAAGCACCATAATGGAGAGTGTAAAGCTGTGAAACATCGGTAGAAAAACAATAAACCTATCGTTACATGTAACTTTAAAAGAGTCTGCTCCACTAATGGCATTTGAGAAGAGATTGCGGTAACTGAGCATCGCCCCTTTAGGTTTACCTGTTGTTCCTGAAGTATAGACGATACAGGCGGTATCATCAAGCTTAGCCTCACACGCTTCTTCTACATCCCTAAGCGTTGTCGCTAAAATTGTCTCGAAACGTTCCTCATTTTCATCCAAAGGCGCTTCTATCCAAATAATACGCTCAATTTTAGTACGCTCTAGCAAAGGTTTCGTTTCTTTAGCAAAAGCATAGGAGCTTAAAAGCATTTTGGCACCGCAGTCATTTAAGATATACTCAAACTCCTCTTCTTTTAAGAAAGTATTGAGAGGAACGGCAATAGCGCCTAGTTTGGTGATGGCGTACAACGCCACCACAAACGCTTCGCAGTTCCCTACAATCATGGCGACTTTGTCACCTTTTTGAATGTTGCTTTGCTTTAAAAAGTGTGCAAACGTATCAATCGAATCTTTGAGTTTGGCATAACTTATCTTTCTATCATCCATAAAAATAGCCGTTTTTCGAGGTGCGTTTTTTGCATTCGAACACAGCACCTCATAAAAATTTTGATACGGATAACTGAGCATATCTAAAACTTATATTTGAGAGATGCTGTGACAAGATGTGCGGCTGAATCACTAAATTTGCCATTAACCCCTGCTGAGTTAGTCACACTCCTATCTTCTTTGTCACTGTACAGATACGCTAAGCCCATTTTCATCTCTTTACTTAAGGCATACTCAAAACCCGCAGAGTAAATCTTCGCATCCGAATCAGGAAGCTCAAAGCCCATCGTGCTACTAGGAACAGGGGTTTTATCAATCGCAAAACCTGCCATGAGTTTTAGTGCATCACTGTATTGGTGACTAATACCTATACGATAAGCATTGGCATCTTTCCAGTTTTTTAGCTTTGATTGCCCTAAAGGAGTTGCTTCAACAGCACTATTTTCAAAGTCAAAGTCTAGATCTTTATAGCTTGACCAATAGGTGCGCTCAAATACAAATTCAAGGGTTGTCTTATCTAAGGTATAAGCTGTTGCTAGGACTAACGAGGCAGGCAAAGGAATATGTGTTTTTACATCACCATTGAGTAAAGCCCCATTAATTGTTGTTTTTGCATCACCATCCACCGTAAGATTTACTTTCGAACGGTAGGTCGCAGAAAATGTTAAATCTTCAATCGGTTTGTAACTAAAAGCAAGGTTATAGCCATAATCAATGGAATCTGCTTCCATTTTATTGTTATAATTAAAACCTCCACCAACACCTTGATATTTAATCACTCCTGTCGTATAAACTCCACGCAAACCAAAGCCCAAAGCTAACTGGTCATTCACTTTATAACTTGCCGTAGGATTGATCTCCACAACTTTTAAGGTGAACTCCTCAGAACTTCTCATCTGATAGCTCTCATCCCAACGCTTTGAAAGACCAGCAGGGGCTACGATAGAAAGACCATAACGCCAATTGCCCACCATTGGTGAGACATAGTGTAAATTGGGGAGTAAAAAGTTCTCCTCTTTGGAATCACCACTACTGTTTCCAACAGGAGTTCCACCAGAAGCGGTATAATCCACTTTAGGGAGATTAATATACGTTAAAGAGGTTTCAATATAACCACCCTCTGCCATAAATGCCATATTGGCAGGGTTATAATAACTCGCATCAGCCCCATTGGCACTGGCGACGTATGCCGCACTCATTGCGACAGAATTTAAAGATTGCTCAGGAATTCTATAGCCTGAAGCTAAAAGGGTTGCCGTACTAAGACTTAGTAACGTAGCGACTTTGAGGGTTTGTTTCATTCAGTTTCCTTAAAAAATTAGTCAATTAGGCTATAAAGAAGTGCAATCTCTTCTGCCCAAATAGATTCGTCTATCGTTTCAAGTATTAAAGGGATATCATCCATGCGAGCATCATTCATGATTAATTTAAAAGGCGCTAGTCCTAGCTTCCCTTTGCCTAAAGAGTCGTGCCTGTCCACATGCGAGCCCAAATCAGGCTTAGAATCGTTAAGATGCATTCCTTTGAGGTACTTAAAGCCCACGATTGTATCAAATTTGTGCATCGTTTGCCCATAGGTTTCTTCAGTTCTAAAGTCATACCCTGAGGTAAAAAGATGACACGTATCAATGCAAACACCCACCCGCTCTTTATCGATAGCGTTTTCCATTAGATAACTAAGGTGTTCCATTTTGTAACCTAAATTGCTTCCTTGTCCTGCAGTATTTTCAACAACGAGTGTCACACCACTGGTTTTGCGTAACACTTCGTTCATCGAAGCACTAATCAGCTCCAAACACGCCTCTTCGCTGATTTGCTTTAGGTGACTACCTGGATGAAAGTTCAACTTATCAAGCCCTAACGCCTCACAGCGCTTCACCTCATCAATAAAAGCGTTTAAAGACTTCTGCCGTGCATCTGCTTCTGGATGCCCTAAATTAATCAAATAACTATCGTGAGCTAAGACGTGTTTGGGAAGAATTTCTGCTTTTTCCAGTTCAACTTTAAAACGCTCAATATCTTCTTTTGTAAGCGATTTTCCTTCCCATTGGCGTTGATTTTTCGTAAAAAGAGCAAAGGCTTTTGCCCCAATTTTCACTGCATTTATAGGAGCATTAAATACCCCTCCACTGGCACTCACATGTGCCCCAACATATTTCATTATTTTTCCTTTTAGGGTAATGGTCTAAGTCGAATCAAAATACCGTTTTGGGTATCTTTGAAACTTGAGTGTGCATTTTCAACTTTATAGAGGATATGGCTTCCTTCAAAAGTGAGTTCTTGCTCAAATCCCTGAGGGGTTTGGCGTAAGAATTTACCATGATAAATAGGCTTTTGCGCCATAATATCTTCAATCAATTCTGGATAATGTTCGGCTTGAAAAAAATGGTGATTAAAAGCGAGTTTATCCAAACATTGCCCATCCAAACAGATATAATTGCCCATCATTTCAAGATGAAACAGTACATTGCCCGCTGAAAAAATCTGAATACTATCGTAATGATTTCCGTGGTTGATAAAGCCTGTATCGGAGAGTGCGATTTGTTTATTTTTAATGGTAATAATATAGGCTTCTGAACGTGTAATCTCTTTTTTAACAGCACAGCCACTCAAGATAAAAAGAAGCAATGTAATACTGACATGTAAAAACCATTTCATGATTGACACGCCTTGCAAATGCCTTTAAGCACAATGCTTTTCACTTCACCTTCCACCTCACCAAAATCCACATCCATACAAATAATTCGATGGCACTGTTCACAAATAAAATGCGCATGAGTTTTGCCTGAAAGCTCAAAATACCACTTGCGATCATCGCCTTCAAATTTATGCACCATTCCCGCCTCTTCAAAAAGCGCAATATTGCGATAAAAGGTCGCTTTATCCATAGCACTGTCCATTTTTTCTTTAATTTGCTCATAATTCATGGGCTGTGTTGCCGCTTTAAGCACCATTAAAATTGAAAAACGTGCGGTTGTAAATTTAATGTCATATTTACAACACAATGCTTTTATCTGTTCGTTCATCACCCACTCTTTACATGTAAATTGTCGTGAATGGTATCCAATTTTTTATTAAGTCACAACTAAGTTGCATTTGATTAAGATTCTGCGTATTTTATGCAACTTAGTCGCAAAGGAGATTTTATGAAACGTGTTTTGTTACTTTTTACACTACTTTTTAGCACCTTTTTGTATGCTAAACCAACTGTTACGGTGAGCATTGTACCTCAGAAATATTTTGTCGAACAAATCGCAAAAGAGCTTTTACATGTAAACGTTATGGTAAGCCCCGGTTCAAGCCCTCACACCTATGAGCCAAAACCTTCACAAATGAAAGAGTTAGCCAACTCAGACGCCTACTTCAGCATTGGAGATGGATTTGAAAAAGCATGGCTTCCTAAATTTAAAAGCACTCATCCCAAACTGCTTATCGTCGATACCATCCAAGGACTTGAAAAAATTCCTATGGCAGAGCACCACCATGAAGAAAAAGCTCATCAACACGATGAACACGGTACACCTGATCCACATGTTTGGCTTGATCCTATTTCTGTAAAAATTCAAGCTAAAAATATTTACGATGCCCTCGTCAAACTCTACCCTTTACATGTAAAAGCATTGACGGAGAATTATGAAGCATTCAATGCCTCTTTGGATACGCTCGATGCAACTATCCAAAACAAGCTATCGAATGTTAAAAATCGAAAATTTATCATTTTTCACCCCTCTTTTGGCTACTTCGCTAAACGCTACAATTTAGAGCAGATTGCGATTGAAGTGAGTGGAAAAGAGCCTAAACCTAAAGAGTTGGCACGCATTATTGAAGAAGCAAAAGAGGAGAATGTTAAAGTCATTTTTGTCTCTCCTCAATTCTCACAAAAAAGCGCACAAACTATTGCAACCCAAATCAATGGCAAAGTCTTAACCATCAACCCTCTTGCCTACGAATGGCGTGAGAATATGCTTAGTGTGGCTGAAATATTTGAATCAGAACTAAAATGATATAATCGTCCTTATGCAAAACGATATTTCAATTAATCACCTTTTTTTTAGTTACGATGGGACGATTGTATTGGAGGACATTAACCTCCAATACAATCGTAAAGAGTTTTTAGCCATCATTGGGCCTAATGGTGGAGGAAAAAGTACCCTTCTAAAAGTCATGATAGGACTTCTTCGCCCTACATCAGGCGAGGTTTTGCTTTTTGGAAAAAATCCTTTACATGTAAGCCATGAAATTGCTTATGTTCCACAAGATACGATTGCCAATAAAGACTTTCCTATTAAAGTGCTCGATGTTGTTTTGATGGGAAGACTTCAAAAATCAACCTCCTTTGCACCCTATTCCAAAGAAGATTATGCAATAGCATATGCCATGCTTGAAAAAGTGGGTATGAAAGGGTTTGAGCATCAAAAAATCAATGCCCTCTCCGGCGGACAACGTCAACGTGTTTTTATTGCCCGTGCTTTGGCGTGTGAAGCAAAAATCATTTTCCTAGACGAGCCCACGGCAAGCATCGATACCGCAGGACAAATGGAGGTCTTTAAATTGTTAAAAACTCTCAATGAAACAGTGGGAATTGTCATTATCAGCCACGATATCAATGTCGCTCTCAACTACGCTACCAAAGTTGCGCATATCAATAAAACACTCTATATTCATGATGTATCCGCCACACCAAACCTACAAACCTTTCAAAAAACCAATGGTCATTTCTGTCCAATTGAGCTCATTAGTGCTACACGGTGTAACCATTTTCATAAAGAGGTTTTATGATAGAACTTTTTTCATTTGATTTTATGCAAAACGCTCTGTTTGCTTCTGTGTTAGTGAGTGTTATTTGTGGTGTTATTGGAACACTGATTGTCATTAACCGTATGGTTTTCATTGCGGGTGGTATTGCACATGGCTCGTATGGCGGGATTGGACTTGCCCTTTATTTTGGTATTGCCCCCATGCTGGGTGCTTCTCTTTTTGCACTGTTTCTAGGGCTGATTATTGCTTATATTACGCATCAAAATAGCACACGTATTGACTCACTTATCGGAGTGATTTGGGCGTTTGGTATGGCACTGGGTATTATTATGACGGATCTAACACCTGGGTATAATGTGGATTTAATGAGTTATCTTTTTGGTGCTATTTTATCTGTTTCTAACGAAGATATTTATGGCATGAGTGGTGTGTTTGTTTTGGTGTTAGTCTTTGCGTTACTCTTTTACAAACAACTTTTAGCGATGAGTTTTGATGCACAATTTGCCAAACTCAGAGGTGTCAATGTTACCTTGCTCTATTTTGGGTTGGTGTTGATGACGGCTTTGGGTGTGGTAATTATTATCCGTGCGGTGGGACTTATTTTGGTCATTGCCTTACTAACCATTCCTCCTTACATCGCTGAAAAACTAACAAATTCTATGGCAAAAATGATGCTCTTCTCCGCCCTTTTATCGGCTTTCTTTTGTATCACAGGATTACTCCTTGCGTCTTTCTTCAACCTCAGCGCAGGAGCAACGATTATTATGGTAGGAACTGCAACCTTTTTTCTTCAATTTCTATTCAGTACCCTTTTGCGTAAAGCCTAGAGTGGCTTTCGCTTCAGGCGACGGCGCTCTACCATATAAGCACCCAATTCTGCAATCAACATACCACTTAAAATCAAAAAAGCTCCCGCAATTTGCGAAAGACTCAACACTTCATTGGCAAACCAATACCCAAATAATCCCGCACTCACAGGTTCCATCGTAAAAATAATCGCTGTTTTAGCCGCTGTGGTAAAACGCTGCACCGCCGTTTGTACCCAAAAAGCAAAAATAGTCGCAAACAAAACAGTAATCGCAATCGCATTGATAAACAACCCATCTATGCGAGGAGGCATAATCGCACCCTCTAAAACAAACCCTCCTATGAAAGAGCCCAACGCAACGGTAAAAAATTGAATACAAACCAACAAATAAACATTATGCTTTGTGGAATAATACCCCGTAAATACAATATGTAAAGCAAACATCATGGCACAAATAAACGCATACCCCTCGCCTAAACCAAACCCAATCTCACTGTTGAGCGTGAGAAAATAAAGTCCAATCGCAGCAACGACTGCTCCAAAAGAGGAGAATAAAGAGGCTTTGTGTTTAAAAATAAGATAGGAGATAAACGGTACCACAATGACATTTAAGCCTGTAATAAACCCTACGGTGGAAGAGTACGTATAAGTCAGTGCAAACGTCTGAAAAGCATACCCTAAAAACATAAACGTTCCGAGTAGAACACCTGCTTTTAAAACTTCTGTATTAAAGTAACGCAATGCTCTCACGGAAAGAAGAAGCATCAACACGGCTGCTACGAAAAACCGCCAAAACAAAAAAGTATAGACAGGTGTTTCATTTACCGCTGCTTGAACAACAAAAAATGTACTTCCCCACGCAACTGCTACTAAAAGAAGCAAAAAATCTGCAATTAACTCTTTTAATTTATAATTTATCAAGAAATCCAACCTATTTTTTGTAAGATAAGCACGTATTGTAACACATCGGATGAAAAAAAGAAAAAAATTATTTTTCTTAATCTTTCTCACATGTTAATGCTATAATTACTTTCTTGTGACATATTTTGGGAGGTTTTAGTAATGACACCGCGCATTTGGATCTCTTGTTTCTGTCTGGTCGCTTCTTTTACAGCTCTACGCGCACAAAATAACGGTGAAATACTCTACCGTCAATGTGCAGGTTGCCATGGAATAGATGGCAAAAATAAAGCATTTGGTAAAAGTGGCATCATCGCAGGACAAAATGTTAAAGATTTAATTGAGAGTCTTAAATTTTACCGAGAAAGTGAATTTAAAGCACATGGAACGTCTTTGGTCATGTCAAAGCAGACAAAGAATATGAGTGAGCAAGATATTAACGAAGTTGCACAATACATTTCAAAATTACCGAAATAATCTCCTTAAAAAAGGCACCTTTTCGTATGAAAAAGTTGATGTATTGTCTCTTAATGCTCACTGTATTGTGTGCACTTCCCTCCTCTTTGGCTGCTAGTACCCTGAAAGGTAAAGTTTATTATTCAAAAGTTCTCAAACCGGCATGCGGATTTAATGGTAATGTTATGGGGAAAAAACATACGATGAATGAGTGGAAACACTTTTATCAAAACAACCAACTCTCCTTAGCTATCCAAGTACTTTGTCCACACGCCCCTGAAATTAGTGATCCAAATGATCTTTTAAATCTTTATCATTTTTTAAGTTCTTTTGCAAGCGACAGTGGAAATGTTCCTTCTTGCAATTAGAAAATTTTATACAAAACCTTTATCTTACTTTTATATACAACTGCTACAATTATGATGCGTTCTCAAAAAATTTCGTATTTAACGAGAGATGAGCCTTCTTGTAAAGAAGCTTTTTGCAAAAACTTTCCAAGACACCAATTTAGAACTTCTCAATGAAAGGTTTGAATGAATCAAACAATTGTGCGAATGGAAAACGTTGATAAATATTATGGCGATTTTCATGTGCTTAAAAACATCAATTTTTCTGTTAAAGAGGGAGAAATTGTTGTTATCTGTGGACCTAGCGGAAGTGGAAAATCAACACTTATTCGCTGTATTAATAAACTTGAAGAAATTGACAGTGGCGAGATTAACGTTGATACCTATGATTTGTATGACAAAAAAGTTAATATCAACAGTGTTCGAGCAGAAACGGGAATGGTTTTTCAACATTTTAATCTTTTCCCACATCTTACCATCTTAGAGAATATCACCCTTGCACAGCGTAAAGTAAAAAAAGTGAGTAAGCATGATGCCAATGAACGCTCTTTAAAACTCTTAGAACGTGTAGGATTAGTCCATAAAGCTGAGGGCTATCCTAACGAGCTCAGCGGTGGACAAAAACAGCGTGTTGCGATTGCAAGAACCCTTGCCATGCAACCTAAAATTATTCTTTTTGATGAGCCAACGTCTGCACTTGATCCTGAAATGATTGGTGGTGTTTTAGATGTTATGCGAGAACTTGCTCACGAAAACTACACCATCATTTGTGTCACACATGAAATGGGTTTTGCAAAAGAGGTCAGTAATCGCATTGTTTTTATGGATGAAGGAAGGATTATTGAAGAGGGAACACCTGAAGACTTTTTCACCAATCCAAAAACAGAACGTGCACAAAAATTTTTACAAGAAATCTTAACACATTAAAAACTAAACCCTTAAGGAGCGTAGGTATGAAAAAACTTCTAGCGGCATTACTCGTAATGCTTGGACTCAATGCCATGGCAGATGATATCAATCTATGGCAAAAATCAACCCTCAATAGCATTTTACAAAAAGGCGAATTGACAGTTGGACTAGAGCCTGGTTATATGCCTTTTGAGATGAAAGATAAACAAGGTAACGTCATTGGCTTTGATGTGGATATCGCCAATGAAATGGCAAAAGCAATGGGTGTCAAACTCAAGCTCGTTCCAACAGCATGGGATGGAATTATTGCGGGCCTTTTAACAGGGAAGTATGACATCATCATCTCCGGTATGACCATCACACAAGAGCGCAATCTCAAGATTAACTTTGCTGACCCTTACATTAGCGTAGGTCAAACCATTCTTGCCCCTAAAAAACATGCCGGTAAAAAATGGAGTGATTTGGATAAACCTGAGTACACCATCGTCACAAAAATCGGGGTCACAGGGGAAATTGCAACACGAAAAATGTTTAAAAAAGCAAAAATCAGAACTTTCGAAACTGAAGCAGACGCAGCACAAGAGGTGCTAAATGGCAATGCAGATGGGTTAGTCTATGACAAGCCTTATAACGCTATCTTCTTTGCTGAAAAAGGTGGCGATAAATTAGTACATCTTAGTGATGAATTAACCTATGAGCCTTTAGGTTTTGCGGTACGTAAAGGTGATCCTGATTTTCTTAATTGGCTAAATAATTTCTTGAACCAAACAAAAAATGACGGTACGTATAAAAAAATTTATGACAGATGGTTTACACAAACCGCTTGGCAAAAAAAGGTAATGTAAGCAGTGGCAAAAGAGAAACAACACTTTTTACACAATAAAACATTCGGTCACATTGTGGCCGCTATGTTTTATATTATTTTAGGCTATTCGCTCTTTCTAGCAGCGTCCAATATGAACTATATTTGGAAATGGAGCGGTGTTCCTAAATATTTTATGTATGAAAAAACAGACACGATTACTTCTCCCATAGATGGCAACGTACGTATCAATGGTACCAAAATTATCATTGAAGGAATAGAAGATAGTAAAGAAATTGAGATTGAAAAAGGCTATACGCTTCAGATAGCAGAGGGTGATCATATCTATGAAAATGACCCCTTAGCATATCAAACGTCTATGCAAATGGGTCCTTTAGTTGAGGGGCTCTTAGTGACACTTGAAATTTCAGGATTGGCTGCAATCTTAGCATTTTCAATGGGAGCACTGCTTGCTTTTATGCGTATCTCTCACTACCAATTTTTAAAAGATATCGCAACAATTTATATTGCTATTATTAGAGGAACCCCTCTACTGGTACAAATTTTTATTTTTTACTTTATTATTGCAACGATTTTTGAGATTGAACGTTTCTTTGCAGGAGCTATCTCGCTAGGGCTTTTCTTTGGTGCATACATCGCAGAAGTTTTACGTGGTGCGATTCAATCCATCGACAAAGGACAATATGAAGCTGCCAAATCATTAGGAATGAACTATCCTCAAACCATGCTTTATATCATTATGCCTCAAGCTCTCAAACGAGCGCTCCCTACTCTTGTAGGAGAAATGATAGCCTTAGTCAAAGACTCTTCTCTTGTTTCTGTTATCTCCATTACGGATTTAACCAAAGTTGGACGAGAAATTGTCGCTAACACCTTTTCACCGTTTGAGACATGGCTCATTATTGCAGCAGTTTATTTTATGATTACGTTTTTACTGACTGCATTTGGACATAAAATCGAAACTAAAATGAAAAAACAAGGAGGCATGTAAGCTTTTCTAAAAAGCTTACCGCCTAAATCGTATATTCTTGAAGTTCACTCTGGAGTTCTTCAAGAATCTCTTTCTCACGCTTCGTAATATAATCAAGAATTTTTTGACTCATAATGCGATCAGGAAAAATACGCATACAATAACGATACGAATTGTTATACTCAATAATATTGATCACTTCACCTTGTAACTCTATTTTGCGATCATTACTCATGCCATTGAGTTCAAACTCGATCATGACATGCGCTCCTACAAAAATGCCATTATTTTCATTGCTCACAACCCCTAAACCGTTCATAGAGAGGTCATACAACCTTCCACTGGTTTGAACTGTATTAAATTGATGTAAATGAACAGTTGCCACGATATCAGGATGCACACGAATGGACTCTCTTTGAAGTGCTGGCATATTGAGTAAATAAATAAAGTTACTTAAAGTGACGGTATTGGTTTGGAAGTTGTACGAAAGGACATCAGCTTTCATATGTTTGCTAAAGTAGTTATTTTTAACGATAAAGGCATGATTATCTAATTTGATAGCAATGGCTTGCAGCGCATCTACTTTAAAACTAACACTCTCCCCCTCAATCGCAACAATGGTTGCCTCAGAACTAATAGGCACCCCTTTATACAAATTAAGAAAGATGATTTTTTCATCTGCGTTTTGCATCCTATGAAAACTTTCAATAATTGTATTGGTATGGGTTAACAAAACATCACCACTAAACACAAAATCATTGAAAGACTCTACCAAAGAGCTATTGGTCTCTTTTTGTTCACAAACAGCGATAAAACGTTGAATACATTCACATAAAAGCTCCAAATACGAAACACTTTTGTGCTCATGACAAAAAGCAATGTACTGTTCAATCACATAAAATAAACTGCGTGTTACTAAAAACTGCATCTTTATTTCATCATACCGCATCGTTACTAGTAATTCGTTTCGAAGAAAGGCAATCTCTTGATCGCACTTAAAGAGACTCTCATAAAGTGTCTTGCCAAGGCGTTCTATCTCTTCATCATGCGTTTCATGATTTAGTTTCTTCCATAATGTGGAAAAATACTCCATAAAAGAGTTCTCAAACGCCTTTAAAAAGAGTTGTGAATGGACTAAAAAACTCCCCTTCTCTTCCTCCAAAAGTGCTCCGTTTTCCATGATACTACCATCCATGACGATTTTAGTTTCATTATATCACGTTTTATAAAGAAGATACGCAATGTCTAAAATCACTTTCGTACCACGCCCTTTTTGAGAATCTATCCGCAATTTAATCTTACATTCATCGCAATACGCTTTTACTAAACTAAGCCCTATTCCATACCCCTCATGTGCGGTATCGGCTTGATAATAACGATTAAAAACTAAAAAAAGTTCAGACTCGCTCATTCCAATTCCCTGATCTTCGATGCAAAGCCTTGTATCTTGATAGGTTATGTGAATGGGATGGGTATCCACATTGTACTTAATCGCATTGTGCAGTAAATTTGAAATCACTTTAGCAAAACCATGTTTATCCGCAAAAAGGTTTACATGTAACCCCTGCGTGTATATCTCAACACCTTCATAAAGCTCTTTTTGCTTCTCAATCACCTGCATAACCACTTCATCTAGAAAAAACGATTCACGCACATCTCTTCGAATCTCTTTTTTAATATAATAATCTACTTCTTGATAGAGCTCATACAAATCATGACTTGCCTGTTCAATGCGCAAAAGACGTTTGATTTTTTTACTATCTTCTTCACTGCTTTGTAACATTTGTAAATTGGCTTTGATAACAGAGAGGGGAATGTTCAACTCATGTAGCGTATCTTTCAGTAAAATATCTAAAAAATGGTTGGTTTTAAACAAGGATGATAATGTATAAGAGACAAAAAAATAACCAATAATAACCGCAATAAATCCAAGAAGCGCAAACGAGAGGTATTTGTTTTGAACGTGTTCACACACCCATACACTCAAAAAAGTAAAACACCACATCACGATACTAAAAATCACAATGGTGCGAATAAAAAAGACTCTATCGCTACTTCTCAAAGCGATACCCAATACTTCGAATATTAACAATCGTCTCTTTTCCAAAAATTTTCTTGAGATTGTTAATATAGACTCGAACAGAACCCTCATTAATCTCTTCACAACTGTTCCACAAGTGATTATGAATCATCTCTTTCGTAATCACATGCCCTCTTTCTTTCACTAGCAGATATAACAGCTCAAAATCTTTCAAATTTAAATCAAGTTCAACATTACCTTTAAACAGACGCTTGCGCGCAAGATTGAGTTTATACTCATCATCAATGATTAACCAATCATCCACAAACCCTTTGGTACGTGTTAAAATCGCCTTCATACGTAACAATAATTCTTGTAAATCAAACGGTTTCTTAATATAATCATCCCCACCCAAAAGAAACCCTTTGGTGAGACTCTCTTGATCATTTAATGAAGTAATAAAAATAGCAGGGGTTCTATCTCCTGAGTGGCGTAAGGCGTTTAAAACTTCAAACCCATTAATATCAGGAACTTTCACATCCACCAAGTAAAGATCAAAACTGTTCTGATAACACGCTTCTAACGCCTCTTTACCACTTTTAACCAATGTACAAATAAACGCATGTTCCAATAAAAAATCTTCTAATGTTTGAAGCAATAATGTATTGTCTTCTAAAATCAATACCCGATAAGACACACAACACTCCTCTTTTTTCGTGGATGCTGACTCTTCATCTTTTATAAACCTACTTTATTGTGACGTATCCATGCTTGTACCAAGCTAATAGAGTCTCAAAAAATTTACATGTAAAAAGCCTATTTTAGCTCAATACTCTTAGTCTTTAAGTCTTGATTGAGTAAAATCATCGTATGTTCGCATCAGGCTTTTTATCTTCAGCTCTCTTTTTATTGCAGTGTAATTGCCTGTAAAATAATGACATATTAGTGTTAATTTAATATTAAAACAATAAAGGTTTTAAATGGAATACCGGTACATTGGAAAAAGTGGCTTACGGGTAACACCTATTTGTATGGGCACAATGAGTTTTGGTAGTTGGAGCGATAAAAAAGAGTCTTTTAAAATTTTAGATACTGCGTATGAGAGAGGCATTAACTTTTTTGATACCGCAGAACTCTATCCTGTACCACCCAAAAGTGATTATGCGGGATTAACCGAAGAGATGATAGGCGAATGGCTTCAAAGCAAACCTAGAGAGAGCATTATCTTAGCCTCTAAAATCGCAGGTGCAGCCAATGGCTGGTTTGTTCCACCGATTCGCCACGGATTAACAGCCATTGATGCATTTCATATTCAAAGAGCCGTTGAGGGAAGTTTAAAACGTTTAAAAACGGATTACATTGACCTCTATCAAGTGCATTGGCCAGATACCATTATTCCCAAAGAGGAGTCTATGAGAGCCCTCGATGCTCTTGTTCAAAGCGGGAAAGTACGCTATCTTGGAACATCCAACGACACTGCTTATGGACTTTGCAAATCCAATACCATCGCACATTACGAAAAACTCGCACGTTTTGAGTCCATCCAAAATAACTTTTCACTCCTCAATCCTCGTTTTTTAGATGAACTTTCAACCCTCTGCCGTACAGAAAAAGTTTCACTTTTGCCCTACTCTCCAATGGCAGGAGGGGTGCTCAGTGGTAAATATAATCATTCTTTCATTGACCCCCACACACGCTTTGGCGAATACATGAGCCATCCTGACGCACGACAACGCTTGATGGCCAAACGCTTTGTCAATGAAAAAACCCTCGCTGCGACCACACGCTATCTTGAAATTGCCAAAACGTATGATTTAAGTCCCATCACCCTTGCGGTTGCATGGAGTATGCATTTTGATTTTGTTGCTTCAACGATTATTGGCGCACGCTATGCCTCTCAGCTTGAAGAGAGTTTTAAAGCTTTGGAGATAAGTTTAAGTCCTGAAATTTTAAAAGCATGTGAAACGGTACAAAAAGAGATTTTGTATCCTATGGGTTAAAAACGCATTGAAAAAGTTTTGGTACAATAGCCAAGTAAAGCCGTGGAAAAGGATTGTGTGAATGGATAGGAACCGTCGAATTGTGAACTACTCGCTCATCGCTTTGGCGGGGAGCGGTGTGTACTTTAGTGTGAAAACCATGTTTACCTCTTTAGAACCACCCAAAAAGGCCCGTTTGGATGCGGCTACGTTTATTGATACCACCACCCTTCCCCTCAATGAAGTCTCCTTTTTCACATGGCAGAAAAAACCGCTTTTTATTCTTAAAAAAGATGCCTCTTTACCTTTAGATGAAAAGCGTGATATTCAGATTGGTGACTACTTTTACACAGTGATGATAGGCATTTGCACCCATCTAGGCTGTGTTCCAAAGTATGAAAGTCAAGCAAAAAAATTTATTTGCCCTTGTCACAATGGACAGTTTGATCAAAATGGCATTGCCATTGCTGGACCTGTCAGCAAACCCCTCGTCATTCCTCCCTTTAAAATCGAAGGTGAAACGTTAATTGTCGGGGAAGTGAGTGAAGCCTACCTTCAACTGATGGAGAAAGCAAACGCATGAATCTCAAACTCAGTAATTTCAACATCTTACTCTACACAGGCACCATTATGGTCATTGTGTGCCTTTTGCTTTTGATTTCAGGTATTTTTCTTGCCATGCACTATATCCCTGATGCCAATCAAGCTTTTGAGAGTGTCCACACGACGATTATGCATGAGGTAGACTACGGTTGGCTTTGGCGAAGTATTCACGCTGTGGGTTCGACTTTTTTCTTTTTACTGCTCTACATTCATCTGTTGGGTATGCTCTATTTTGGTTTTTATAAACACGGTAAAACGAAGTATTGGTATAACGGTATGGTGCTCTACTTTTGCTGTATGGTGATAGGTTTTACAGGCTACGTGCTTCCGATGGGGCAGATGAGCTACTGGGCGGCGCAGGTGATTACGAGCTTATTGGAGTATATTCCAGGCGCTGGAGAGGACATTGTGCTCTGGGTGCGAGGTGATTTTAGTGTGAGTGGCATCACCCTACTTCGTTTTTACACGCTGCATATTGTGGTGATGCCCTTTGCCATTGCCTTGATGATTCTTGTGCATACGGACTTTATAAAATGGTACGCTACGACCAAACTTTCATGGAATCGTAAAGGTTTACATGTAAGCAAAGAGGAGCGTTTTAGCAAACATGTTTTACCCGCAAAAGAGCCAAAACCTTTTTTCTCCAATGCCGTTTTAAAACCACTTTTAGCATCTACCCTCTTTTTAGCGTTCTTTTTTTATTGCGTCTTTTTTCAAAGCTCCATTGCCTTTGACGCCCTCAATCTCACCCCCGCCAATCCAGCCGACACACCCTCTCATATCTATCCTGAGTGGTATTTTTTATGGATGCTACAACTGCTAAAGAGCTTCTTCTTTGACATTGGGATGATTAAAGGTTCGTACATTGGCATGATCTCTTTGGTCGTGGTCAATGTGGGCTTGCTCTTGATGCCTCTTTTAGACAGAAACCCTAGACGCATTCCCGCACATCAGCGTCCTTACTTTTGTGCGTGGTTTTGGGCATTGGTACTCTCTTTGGTGGCACTGACGATTTTAGGAAAACTTCCCACAACAGAGCTTACGTTATGGTTGGGATTTATTTTTTCAACCTTAATAATGACCCTTTTTATTTTGTTGCCGTTTTTATCCCAAAAGGAAGCACATGCCAAATCTTAAAATTTTTGCCATCATCCTCTTTTTTATGAGCGTTTTGTATGTGGGTTTAGAGTTCTTACCTTACCATTCTTCCTTTGTGCAAACCACACATGTTGAAGTTCAAGAGGTCATTGAAACAGTTGAACAACAAAAGCGAAATACGATGGGATATACCATCATAGGTTATTTTTTAGTGGTTTCTCTTTTGCTTTACATTAAAATCATTCTGCAACGCACGCATCACAAAGAAGGATAAAGTAGTCTTTACATGTAAAGACTACTTTTTCTCTTTCCCATCCAAAATCATATCCATAATCATCGCTAAAATACCCAACGTAATCAGTGTAAATGCCCATGAAAAGCTTTTAGTGATAACATAGCCTACAATTAAAACGGCTAAAGCAGTTGGAACTTCGTTGTAGGCTCGAAAGAATTTTCCACTTTTCATGCAGGTGCCATTAGCAAGTTCTAAGCGGTATTTCTCGAGCGAAAAAGAGTAGAGAGTAAGAGCGAGTACAACTGCAAATTTGGCGTAAATCCATCCGCCACTGCTAAGCAGTTGGGTATCGAGGATAATCATCAAAAGTCCACTCGCCAGTGTCGCCCAAAAGGCAGGAAGCCCGATATATTTATACATTTTATACTCTTGGATTTTTACCACATCAACAAAGCTTTTTTTTTCAGCATGCTCCACATGATAAACAAAAAGACGAGGCAAATAAAAAAGCATTGCCATCCACGAAAGAAATGCCATCACATGGAAGGCTAAAACCCATTTGTAGTATTCCAAATGCTATCCTTCTTCAATTCTTTTAAGCATTATAACACCCCAAAACTTTGCCTACAATGGCACTGCATCAAAGTAGCATGAAGGAGAGACAATCTCTTCTTGGGCAAAAATAAGTAAAATTTCTCGTGAAGAAGCACATTCAGTTTTTTTCAGCAATCCATAAATAGAAGAAGTGGCATTGCACAGAGCGGTTTTGATACACCGTGTTCGTAAATAGTGAACAAAAAAGAGAGCGGTAATGGTATCGCCCGTGCCACTAAGGGTAATATTGAGTTTTGGGGTACGCACTCTCCAACATTGTCCTTTTTCAGAAACAACCAAATCTAAGGCATCATGAGGGGTATCGTCTAAATGTACTGAGGTAACCAGCACAATGCGAGGACCTTTGGCATGTAAAGCTTCTATGGCACTTTTAAGGCTTTCTTTGGTGTGAACGCTCTGGTGTGTGAGGTACTCAAGCTCAAAATGATTGGGCGTCATAATATCCGCAACACGACACGCATGTTCTGCCATAAATTCAGGAATACCCTGCCTGACAAAAATACCACGTCCCACATCCCCAATAACAGGGTCACAACAATACAGCGCCTTAGGATTGGCTTTTTTCACCTCTCCCACCGCTCCTAAAATGGCATAACCCAAATCAGGAGAGCCCATGTAGCCAGAGACCACGCCATCGCAGGTGTGCAGTATCTCTCGTTGTGCCAGTCCCTCTAGCAGTTCATCAACAAAGAAACCATCAAACACCCGCCCTTTCCATGAACCATAGCCTGTGTGGTTGGAAAATTGTACGGTATGAAGTGGCCAGACTTCAACCCCTAAACGCTGCATAGGAAAAACCGCCGCCGCATTGCCAACATGACCAAAAACAACGTGCGATTGGATGGAGAGAATATTCATTGCAAAAACCTTTTTCACGAATCAATTTTGAGAAACTCAGGGTGTAATGGTCAATCCCATTTTGTATCAAAATTTTAGTGCGAAAGCACTTCACACTTTCTTACATGTAAAGCAAAAAAGTGTGAAGTAAAGTCCTGTTTGGATGGAGGATTTAGCCTTTGCTAAATCCTTTTTACATGTAAAGGTATCAGGTTCTAAATTCGGAGAGTTTGAGGTTGAGCATTTCGGTCATTTTGCTGAGGTGTTCCGCTGCTCCAGCTATCTCTTCCACACTTCTAGCGTTTTGACTGGAGATGTCGTTAATCTGTGCTACGTCATTAATCATCAATTCAATATCTGCACCCGTTTTCAAGTAATTTTCTGCGGTTTTATCGGAGACCTGAGTTGCGTTATTCATCACATTTAACATATGGTTAATTTTACTCTCAACCCCATTGGCGGTTGTAGCTAAAGACTCCACTTTTTGAGAGTTCGCACTCATCTGTTCCGAACTATCCATAATGGCTTGAACAATGACATTGATGGTGGCATTGATTTCTTGAAGACTCTTTTGCGTACGTTCGGCGAGTTTTCGTACCTCATCCGCAACAACGGCAAAACCACGTCCGTGTTCACCCGCCCTTGCGGCTTCGATAGCCGCATTAAGCGCTAAAAGATTGGTTTGGTCTGCAATGTCACCAATGACCACCAAAATATCTTTGACTTGAGAAGCGTCCAAACTTAATTGTTGAATTTTATGAGCAAGTTCAATTTCGGTTGCCGCACTCGTTTGTATCTCTTGTGTCAGCTCTAAGATGGCTCCGTTGGCTTCACTAAGAAACGCATTGGCTTTTAGAAGCTCTTCTTTTCCTACTTTAGCTTCGGTGATACCTGTATTCATCTCTTGTTTTAGAATCTGTGCTCTTGTGGTTGTGTTCCCTACAATGTTCATGGAGGTTTCAACCGCACGCCCTACTTCAAGTGAAGTTGAAGAGAGTTGATGTGAGATAGAGGAGTTTTCATTGGAAAGATTTTTAGCCTCGCTAATGAGCAGACGCACTTTCTCAATAAAACGGTTAATACTCGCACTCGCTTGTGCAATCTCATCACTACCAATCACGTCAAGTTTACGGGTCAAATCACCATCACCGCTGGAGAGATTGTTCGCACGCTCTATAAGGTCATTGAGTGGTCTTGAGATGGTGCGCTGAACGATAAAGAGCGTTGCGCCAAGGCTTAAAAACAGTAAAATAATAGAAATAGCCAAAAACGATTGGATTTCTTCGGTGGTATTTGCATGAATTTGATCTTGAAGTTTTCCTATCTCTGCATCAACATTATCAACATACACTCCTGTGCCAATCATCCAATTATAAGGTTCAAAAGAGATGGCATAGGAAAATTTTGGAAGGGGTTTGCCGTCTTTTATTTTTGGAAAGTGGTATTTGACTAATCCTCCACCCTTTTTTGCTGCTTCAATCAACTCTTTAATCAGTAAAACACCGTTACTGTCTTTAAGTCCGATTAGGTTTTGACCTTGAAGCGCTCTATTGGTGGGGGTTAAAATATTGGTGCCTTCATGGGTATACACGAAGATGTAACCACTTTTATCGTTAAAAAATTGTAACATGTCCAGTTTTGCTAGAATTGCTTTTTTAATCTGCTCATCACTCGAGCCTTTTGCTTTTTGGTCTTTATAAATGGCGTGAACAGTTTGTTGCACAATCTCCATAATGGTTTTTAGTTCATTCTCGTAAAACGTATAGGAACTTTTTTCATAATCAGCAAGAAATGCTTTTGCATTCGATTTTGTATTGTAATAAGAAATACCAATAATACTTAATCCCAAAATGAGCAACGATAACACCAGTAACAGTAGAATTCTTGTCGAGATTTTCATCTTCTTTTACACCTCTATGAAGTAATTTTTATGGCAAGGCGGCTTATTTTATCATAAAAAAATTATTCTTGAAAAAGAAGAAGTACTGCAATGAGAGGTACATTATAAAGGAGAAGAAATGACTCATTATGGTGCATAACGTTGTCACGTAAGTAATATTGTAAAAAGGATTTAGCCTTTGCTAAATCCTTTTACATGTAAACATATCAGGTTCTAAATTCGGAGAGTTTGAGGTTGAGCATTTCGGTCATTTTGCTGAGGTGTTCAGCCGCTCCAGCTATCTCTTCCACACTTCTAGCATTTTGGCTGGAGATATCATTAATTTGAGCGACATTGCCTATCATCACTTCTATATCTGTGCCTGTTTTGAGGTAGTTTTCAGCGGTTTTATCGGAGACGTTGGTAGCGTTATTCATAACAGTAAACATGTTGTTAATCTTACTTTCAACCCCACTGGCGGTAGTGGCTAAAGACTCCACTTTTTTAGAGTTGGCACTCATCTGCTCAGAACTATCGGTAATAGCTTGAACAATGACATTAATGGTGGCATTAATCTCTTGAAGGCTTTTTTGCGTACGCTCGGCGAGTTTTCGTACTTCATCCGCAACGACAGCAAAACCACGCCCATGCTCCCCAGCCCGTGCGGCTTCAATGGCAGCATTCAGAGCTAAAAGGTTCGTTTGATCCGCAATATCCCCAATGACCACCAAAATATCTTTGACTTGAGAAGCATCCAAGCTTAACTGCTGTACTTTATGGGCTAGTTCAATTTCCGTTGCCGCACTGGTTTGAATTTGGTGCGTAAGTTCTAAAATCGCCCTATTCGCCTCATTTAAAAAGGTGTTGGCTTTAAGAAGCTCCTCTTTACCTGCTTTAGCTTCCAACATACCTGAACTCATCTCTGTTTTAAGGGTATTGGCTTTTGCAGTGGTGCTTCCTACAATGTTCATCGAGGTTTCAACCGCACGCCCTACTTCCAAAGAAGTCGAAGAGAGCTCATGAGAGATAGAGGAGTTTTCATTGGAAAGATTTTTGGCTTCGCTAATGAGCAGACGCACTTTCTCAATAAAACGGTTAATACTCGCACTCGCTTGTGCAATCTCATCACTTCCAATCACGTCAAGTTTACGGGTTAAATCACCATCACCGCTGGAGAGATTGTTCGCACGCTCAATGAGGTCATTAAGTGGTTGTGAAATGGTACGCTTAATGATAAAAAGCGTTATGCCAAGACTTAGTAACAGTAAAATGATAGAAATAACCAAAAACGATTGGATTTGTGACGCACTGTTTTCATCAATCACCGCTTGAAGTTTTTGTATCTCTTTTTCGACACTATCCACATAAAGACCCGTACCCAACATCCATTTATACGGCTCAAAAGGAACCGCATACGCATATTTTAAAAGCGGTTCACCATCTTTAACTTTTGGAAAAAAGTACTGCACCAAACCGCCTCCTTTTTTCGCCGCTTCAATCATCTCTTTAACAAAAAAGACACCATTGGAATCTTTAAGATTTCCAAGATTTTTTCCTTCGAGGGATTTATTGGTAGGAAGTAAAACATTGGTAGCATCGTATTCGTACACAAAAATATACCCACTTTTATCATCAAAAAAACGCATCGTGTCAAATTTTGCCAAAATCGCCTTTTTAATCTGCTCATCACTTGAGCCTTTAGCTTTTTGGTCTCTATAAATACCACTTGCCGTTTGTTGCATAACATCCATCAGCGTTTTGAGTTCATTTTGATGAAACGCTAAAGCGCTACGTTCATACTCCTGAATAAACATCCGTGCATTTTGTTTGGTGTTGTAGTACGAAACACCTATGATAGAGCCACCCAAAAGAGCAAGGGAAAGTATTAACGAGATAAGAATACGGGTTGAGATTTTCATGCTAACTCCTCATAAAATTGCTTATTCATTGTAGCACAAAGATTAATGTGCTTTTATAAAAAAAGGGTACAATCTTTTTTTTAAATTTTGGACGGAGCAGATATGAAGCACTATATAGCGCTTTTACAAAATAATGAAACACTCAGACGTTTAAGCGTCATTCAACTGATTTGTTATTTTGGGGCATGGTTTAGCCACATGGGTATTTATACGCTTTTAATTCAACTAGGCGCACCCATCTGGGCACTTAGTACCGCTGCTGCCTTTACCTTTTTACCGTCCATGCTTTTAGCTCCTTTTAGTGGAGCCATCATCGACAAAGTCAATACCAAACGCTTTATGCTCTTTTTAACCGCCATAGAGATTGTCACTGTTTTTTGGCTTATTTTTATCGACTCGTTGGATGCGCTATGGATTTTGTTGGGACTTATTTTTGTGCGTATGGGAACGGGGAGCATTTACTTTCAAACAGAGATGTCTCTTTTGCCAAAACTCCTCAACAATGCTGAGCTCAAACTCGCCAATGAAATTCACTCCATCATTTGGTCAATTTCCTATGCTTTCGGTATGGCAGTGGCGGGATTTTATATTCACTACTTTGGAACAACAAGCGCATTTGTGGCGGATATGATTTTATATTGTATTGGTTTTGCCCTGCTTTTAAGACTCAATATTCCCTCTTTAGCACAAAAACACGCTTTACATGTAAAAGCGATTATGCTCGAGGGATTTACGTATCTCAAGGAGCATCCTAAAATTGTTCATCTTATCTTTTTACATGCGTGTGTGGGACTCACAGCTTATGATGCGCTCATCGCACTCTTAGCGGATCAGCAGTATAAACACCTGCTTTCCGTTCCTCTCATCATAGGGTTTATCAATGCCTCACGTGCCGTCTCTTTGGTACTTGGACAGTTTTTCCTCAGTCGCCACATTAACCCCCAAAGCCTTTTTTATCTTTTTATCGCACAGGGTTTAAGCATTATTTTATGGGGTGTATTGCAGTTTGATTTTTATTTTAGTTTTATAGGTATTCTCTTATGCGGTCTCTTTACCACCACCCTATGGTCATACACCTATACCCTTTTACAGTATGAAACCGATGAAGCCTTTTATGGTAGAGTCATTGCCTATAACGATATGATTTTTATGGGTGTAAGCACCTTTGTCTCTTTTGCCATTGGCGCACTTTTTGAGTGGGGGATGGGATTGTGGTTGATTACTTGTTTATTGGGTAGTGCATTTTTAGGGTTTGCGTTTTACTGGAGATGGATACAAAGACTTCACAACTGATTCACAATTTTCGTTTAGAATGCCACTATTATTTTTAAGGAGTCCCAGATGAAAATCTTAAAAACTGTTTTACTCTTTGTGGCGTTACTTCTCAGTAGCATCACGAGCGCTCATGCAATGGGTGATAGAGAAAAGGGTGCTCTCATAGGTGCAGGAGCTGTTCTCTTGTTGCCATCCTTGCTTGAAGGTGCTGGAAATCTCTTTGGTGGAACGCCACAGCGAAGTTATACGACAACCCATTATGTAGAACAACCTCGTTATATCGAACGACCACACACAACAGTGGTTTACTCAGAACCGTATGTAAGAGAGCGGGTGATTATTATTGACAATGCGCCACGTCATCGTTACGCACCACCACGTCATCATCATCCACATCACTCTTACTACCGTGAGTATGAAAGAGATCGTTACTACCGTTAACCTCCGCACCTTTACCCAGAAGGTAGCATTTTAGGATGCTACCTTCTTAAAAACAATCATTCGTTTTTCATCCGTTTTAATACATCTCAATCCACATTTTTGCGCCATCATTTCGAGTGTTTTAGGCGTATAAAATACAATATGTGTCGGGTCTCTTCGGTACCACCACTGTAAAAAATGAGCGGCATCGTTTGTGTGAAAAAGAGTCATCAGGGCTAAAATTCCATTGGGTTTTAAGTGTTGGCTTAAAAGAGACAAAGTACCCAAAGGGTCATCTAAATGTTCAAACACTTCTGTGGACGTTATGAAATCATACATTTTATTTTCATAGCATTTTTTGGGTTGGTAAAATTTATCATAACACTCTACCCTAACACCTCGTCTTTCAATCAAACTGCTTAAAACAGGGGTAGGACCTGAACCAAAATCAAGCGATAGTGCTTTACATGTAAGCGTATCCCAAAAAAAATCTAAAAAATTCTCAAACATCGCCACATACCCCTCATTTTCTAAAGAGTTTTGATGATGCCCATAAAGGGTATGCTCCTCGTTTGAACTAAGATAATGGTCTGGATCTAAGAAAATAGCTTCACACGAAGGGCAAAAATGGTACAGTTTTTTTAAACTAAAATCGTCAATTTCCTTCGTTAAAGACCCACAAATTTTACAAATCATTATTTTATTCACTTTCTTTTTATTTTAGTCAATATTTTTTTACTAAATTAAGTTTTTTTATAAAAAAATATGGCTATTATAGCTTTAAACTTCAAAAGAGAGTGCATAAAAGATGCGTTACATAGCGGGGGTGCTTTTTTTTCTCTTAACATTACTACTCCTTGATTACTCTATTTCTCACCGAAAATTCGAAGGTGATGTGATTCGGCTGGGGATGAGCGGACCGTTTAGTGGTGGGCTCAACAGTGTTGGAAATCAATTTTTACTCGGAAGTCAAATTTATTTAAAAAATCTCAATGAAGAGGGCGGTATTCACGGTAGAAAAATCGAAATCATTGCCAAAGATGACCGATACGAACCCAAACTTGCCATTGAAAATGCCTATCACCTCATCGAAAATGAAAAAATATTTGCCTTTTTAGGTGTTATTGGAACCCCTTCTGCTGAAGCAATTTTTCCCATTGCGATTGAAAAAAATATCCCCTTTATCGGAGCATATTCGGGCGCTGAATTTTTACGAAAACCCCAAAATCCTATTGTGCTGAATGCTAGAGCCAGTGATTTGGATGAGATTGAAAAACTCGTACATTACTATACGCATATGTTTAATTACAAACGATTTGCCCTTTTTTACCAAAACGATGCCTATGGCATGGCAGCCCTACATGGTGCACAAAGTGCCCTTGCGAGAGAAAATCTTATCTTAATTGGCGAGGGGAGCTACAAACGTAATACCCTCTCTGTTGGCAATGCCCTCTATGAAATCGAACAAACCAACCCTGAAGTTATCTTAATGGCAGGTTCTACCCACGCCGTTGCTGAATTTATTAAACGGGCACGTAAAAGTGGCAAAATACGACACGATGTCAAATTTGGACTTTCCTCCTTTGTAGAACCCAAACCGCTGATCGAACTGCTGCATGGGAAAGGTGAGGGCATCGTCTTTGCGCAAGTTGTTCCTTCCCCCTGGACATCAGAAGTCACTGAAGTGCAAGAGTACCGAAGACTGATGCAAAAATACTATCCCAAAGAAGCACTGAGCCATGTCTCTTTAGAAGGCTATTTTGCGGCACGTATGGTGAGTGAAGTCTTCAAAAGCTTAGGAAAAACTTTTACAAAAAATGACTTTATTGAGGCATTGGGTACTTTTTCAAAAACGTTAGATGAAAATGTCATCTCTAAAAACAGAGATGAACGGTGTAAATGTTTACACAATGTACATCTAAGTGAATATGTTGATGAGGATTTTTATCTGGTAAGAAGCACCAATGAAGAGTAATCCACTGCATGATTTTATGAACAACATTGATGAAATGACCATCGCACGTAAAACCACTCTTTTATTTTTTATTATGCTAAGTGGTATGCTTTTTATTGGTGGTTTTGCCCACATGAGTATCAATCGTATCAAAAATAATTTTGATATTTTATACACCAAACAGATGCTTCCTACGATTCGTTTGGAAAATCTCAAAGATATTTACACCGTCAATATTTTGGACACGATTCGAGATATTGAAAAAGGTTCTATCAATGCGACGGAGGGAAAGGTTGTTATCTCTTTGGCGCAAGAACTCATCCAAATGGAGCTTAACGAATACAAAAAAAGTTTAGGAATTGATGAAAGTGATTGGCTTATTAAACTTGCACGTTCATGGGGCATTTTAAAAGAGACACAAAGCCATTATATCCCGATGGAAAACCGCAGTTTTATCGCTAAAATTGAGCAAAAAAGCTATATGATTGATAGTATTTTATTTAAGATGTTTCGCTACTTTGAATCCAATCAATCCACCAAAGCCTTAGAAATTTTACAAACAGAACTCTACCCAAGCGTTTACTCGATTAATAGCGATTTAACAGGTTTGGTCACCGTCAATTTGCAAAGTGCCAAAGAGGGATTTATGCAAACTACCGTGGTCTATGATAATACCTTTGAATGGATTGTGTTTGCGACGATTGGGACAACCATGTTTGCGGGGTTGTTAGCGATTATCTTGCTGCGCAATATCCGTCTGCTTCATGCACGTCTTGCCACACGCATTGCCGAAAAGACCAAAGAGTTACAACAGCTTAACACGGTTTTGGAAGAAAAAGTGCAACATGAGGTGGAGCAAAGCCGTCAAAAAGACCAGATTATGTTTCGGCAATCACGCCTTGCCGCCATGGGTGAGATGATTGGCAACATTGCCCATCAATGGCGACAACCTCTGAATGCTTTGGTTTTGATTATTCAAAGTTTTCAGATGAAACGCCTTGCGGGGATGGAACTGACGGATGCTTTTATTGATAAACAGGTGAACGAAGGTATTGCCCTTGCTTCTTTGATGTCTCAAACCATTGATGATTTTCGTCACTTTTTCAAACCCAACCAAAGTGAAGAACACTTTAGTCTTAAAGAGACGGTTTTATATAGCATCAAGCTGATTAAGGCGTATTATGCCAAAGCGGGTATCAAAATTTTTCTTACATGTAAAAACGATTCAATGATTTCTGGCTATCCCAATGAGTTCTCACAAGTCATTATGAACCTGCTCTCTAACGCTAAAGATGCCTTTGAAGAGCGAAACATTGAAGAGAAGTACATCGAAATTGTCATCTCCCAAGAGGCTCATCATGCGGTTATTCTCGTGATAGACAACGCTGGAGGCATCAGTGAAGAGGTACAAGATAGAATGTTTGAACCTTATTTTACCACCAAACACAAATCAACAGGAACGGGTATTGGGCTTTATATGTCAAAACAAATTATTGAAAAACAGATGAAAGGGAGTATTTGTGGCACTAACAGTGCCTATACATTTAGTCATGGGAAGTATTATGAAAAATGTACCATGATAACACTTTTGATGCCACTGGATAAAGAGGAGGAACAGGAAAATGGATTTTAACAGTTTAAAAGATTGTGTGGTGTTATACGTTGAGGATGAAAAGGCGGTTCGAGATCAGACCTGTATCATTTTAAAAGATTTTGTCAAAGAGGTTTATCTTGCGAGTAATGGGGAAGAGGGCTTAAATATAGCACTCCAAAAAGATGTGGATATTATTGTCACGGATATTTTAATGCCACATATGAACGGTATTGAGATGCTTAAAAAACTCAAAACAGATTATAATCGTTCTATCCCCGCTATTATTACAACGGCTTTTACAGAGACGAATTATTTGCTTGAGGCGATTACGCTTAAAGTGGATGGGTTTATTATGAAGCCTATCAATATGAAAGATTTAATCAGTGCCATTTACACCGCCATGTTACCCAAACTTCACAACAAAGAGATACAAGGGTGTGCATTTATCATTGAAGGACTTGCCGCACTCATTGGGGGTAAAAAAATTGAGATTTTAAAATATATCATCAACCATTTGGATGAAGATAAAATTTTTAATGGTTCCTATCAGGATATTATTGATAACATTGGCGTGAGTAAACCTACGGTCGTACATATGTTTCAACAACTCATTAAAGTAGGGATTTTAGAAAAAGTCAAAAACAAAGTGTATCGCTTCCGCAATACGAAATTAGTAGGAGATTAGTCGTTATGAAAAAAGTGTTAGCCTTATGTGTGTTGGGATTTTGGAGTGCGTTGTGTTCAGCAGAGGTGGTTTTTGAGACCACTCAGGGAAACATCGTCTTTGCACTTAAGCCAGAGATTGCGCCTAAGGCGTGTGAAAATTTTGAAGGGCTTGTCAAAAAAGGGTACTACAATGGCGTCTCATTTCACCGAGTCATTAAGAATTTTATGATTCAAGGCGGTGATCCAACGGGCACGGGAAGAGGGGGCGAGTCCATTTTTGGAGGGGCGTTTGAAGATGAGTTTAAACCTTTTGTCATGTTTAATAAAGCGGGTATTCTTGCCATGGCAAACGCTGGACGCAATACCAATCGCAGCCAGTTTTTCATTACCACCACGCCTACACCGCACCTAAACGGCAGACATACTATTTTTGGTGAAGTCATTGAGGGAATGGATGTCGTACGCAAACTTGAAAATGTTCCAACGGATAGCAGAGATAAACCACGTGAGCCACAGCTGATTCTCAAAGCGTATTTAAAATAATTTAAGATAAAATGATTCTTATTAAAGTTAAAGCGATAAACATGAGGAGAAAGTCATGAAAAAAATTGAGGCGATTATTAAGCCATTTAAACTTGAAGATGTCAAAGATGCACTCTCAAACATTGAGGTAACAGGTATGACTGTCCATGAAGTCAAAGGATATGGACGTCAGCAAGGACACTCTGAACTTTACAGAGGCGCTGAGTATGTCGTGGATTTTCTCCCTAAAATCAAACTGGATATCGTTGTGGCAGATGAAAATGTCGATAAAGTCATTGCGACCATTATGGAAGCTGCTAAAACAGGAAAAATTGGCGATGGCAAAATTTTTGTCAGTGAAATTGAACGGGTGATTCGTATTCGAACGGGTGAGCAGAACGAAGACGCTATCTAACCTAAAAGGAGACTTCTAGCACACCTCCTTGACTAGAAGTCTTTTTCTCCCCTCTTTCTAAACTTCTTTCATAGACTCCATAAAAATAGTCTCATCCTATGTTACAATCCGAAAAATATTTTTACATGTAAAGGTTTTTGTGAAGGTTTCAGCAGAAGTAAAAAATTACAGTTTTATTGTTTTAGGTTCTTTGTTTTTAGCGTATGGCGTGGTCGCGCTCTTCATCCCAAACGCCCTTGTCACAGGGGGAACAAGCGGTATGGCACTTTTAATGCACTACATTTTTCACTACCCCGTGGGCTTAATGATGATTGCCATCAACGCTCCATTGCTTCTTTTGGGAACCAAATTTTTTGGCAAACATTTTACCTTTCGTAGCATCATCGCCATTGGTTTTACCTCCGTGTGCATTGATAGTATGCGTGCGTGGATGCATATAACCCCACTGAGTCAAGATGTCATCTTAGCCTCCATTTTTGGTGGCATTAGCGTGGGCATCGGGCTAGGATTTATCTTAAGTGGACACGCATCCGCAGGAGGTTCGACCATTATCGCTAAAATTATTGCCTCCAAAAGTAGCATCAAAGCTTCAACGGTCATGCTCGTCATTGATATGCTGATTGTCATAACCATTGCGTTTATTTCTAAGAATGTGGATTTGGCACTGTGGAGTTTAGTGAGCATTTACATCTCCGCTAAAAGTATCGATGTCTTCCTCACCCGTGGACCTTCCAAAAAAGTCGTGCACATTGTCTCAAGCCAAATTGAGAGACTCTGCGAGACCATTGTGCACCATTTAGGACCCTATGGAACCATCGTACAAGGCAGTGGCATTTTTGAACACGAAGAAAAACGCATGATCTTTTTAGTGGTGGAAAACAGCAAAATCCCCAGACTCAAAGAGCTCATTCAAAGCGTGGATGATGAAGCGTTTATGGTGGTCATGGAAGCCTCAGAACTTTTGGGACGTGGGCATTGAGTAGTGGTGTGTTTTCATCTTTACATGTAACGCTTTTTCTCCCACAAAAACTACAAAATTTCACCCTTACTCACCTTATGTTATAATAAAAATCTAACAAATAAAAAACAGGTTGCAAGCGATGAAAAAACAGCCTCCGCTTCTTGTCTCACAAAACTCTGAAGGGTTTAGTGTCATAGTACGGGGCAAGTGGGTCAAAGAGTCAGTTCCGCTGCTTCAAAGCGCTTTTACGAGCCTTACATGTAAACCTCACGCTTCTTATACGTTTGACTTTAGTAGTATTGAAACATTTGATACACATGGCATTATGCTGCTACTGCATCACATTAAAAAACTCGAAAAAGAATACTGCATTGTACAGACTACAGGTGCAAGTGACGCATTTAAAACTCTTTTTTCTATCTGCCAAACACACTATCCCCACGAAGTGCCTCGTCCTAAAAAAGAGAGAATGGTGCTCTCTTTTCTTGAAAATGTGGGCAGAACAATGATGGAAGGCTACAAAACCCTTGCCTCTTTTTTCTCTTTCACAGGAGAGCTTTCACACGCCATCGGTGCTCTTTTTTTCAAACCTGCAAATATCCGTCTTAAAGCCACGCTCTATCACATTGAGCAAAGTGGAGCTGGTGCGATTCCTATTATTTTGCTGACCTCATTTTTAATTGGTGTGGTCATTGCCTATCAAGGTGCATCGCAGTTAGAAAAATTTGGTGCTAATATTTTCATTGTTGAGATGATTACCATCTCAGCGGTGCGAGAACTTGCCCCTTTGCTCACCGCCATTGTTGTTGCGGGGCGTAGTGCTTCTTCGTACACAGCACAAATTGGGGTGATGAAACTGACCGATGAGATTGATGCGATGAGCTCTATGGGCTTTTCACCTTGGAATTTTTTGGTGCTTCCTCGCTTATTTGCGCTGATTATTTCACTGCCTCTCTTAGTCTTTTTTGCTGATGTTGTCTCTACGTTTGGAGGCATGGTTATCGCTTCTACTCGATTAGATGTCAGCTTTGTAGAGTTTATCGACCGTATTAAGGAGACTGTTGCGTTAAAGCACCTTGTTATTGGATTGGTTAAAGCGCCTATTTTTGGGTGTATTATTGCAACCATTGGCTGTTTTCGTGGTTTTCAAATCACGAGCAATACTGAGAGTGTGGGAAAATACACCACCATCAGCGTGGTCAATGCCATCTTTTGGGTGATTGCGATGGATGCGCTTATCTCCGTCTTTTTAACGGAGCTAAAATTATGAAAAATGGTACACTCATTGAAGCCAAAGATGTCATTACACGTTTTGGCAGACACACCATTCACGAAGGAGTGAGTTTTAAAATCTCAAAAGGGGAAATTTTTGGGCTTTTAGGGGGTAGTGGCAGTGGTAAAACGACCCTGCTTCGAGAGATGATTTTGCTTCAAAAAATCAGCGAAGGTTCCATCACTATTTTAGGAACCAATGTTACCACCACTTCTTTTAAAATGGCGGAGCGTTTGCGTAGGCAATGGGGTGTATTGTTTCAGTTTGGTGCACTTTTTACCTCTTTAACCATTTTGGAAAATGTGAGCATTGCCATGAAAGAGTACACGAACCTGCCCGATTGGCTGATTGAAAAATCAGCCCTTATGAAACTCTCTATGGTTGGGCTTCCTTCAAAAGTAGCCACTATGTATCCCTCAGAACTCAGTGGCGGAATGAAAAAAAGAGCCGCCCTTGCACGGGCACTCGCCCTTGATCCGAAGCTTCTTTTTTTAGATGAGCCTACCTCAGGGCTGGATCCACAAAGTGCAAGAGCCTTTGATGAGCTGATTGTTACATTAAGAGATACGTTAGGCATTACGGTGGTGATGGTTACTCACGATAAAGAGACCATTGCCAATGTGTTGGATCGTTTTATTATTTTAGGGGATAAAAAAGTGTTATTTGAAGGTACAATGGCATCATTGAAAGAGACCCACAATGAAGCATTGAAAAATTTTTTAAGTTGAGGCAGAGATGGAAAATCGTTTAAGTTACATTTTAGTTGGAGCCTTTGTTTTTGTTTTGCTCATTGGCAGTGTTGTCTCAATTGTCTGGTTGGGGCGTTACTCGGATGAGGGAAGTTTTAAATTTTACCAAGTGGCAACCAAAGAGTCTGTCTCAGGGCTGAATGAAAAAGCTCCTGTAAAATTGCATGGTGTGCAAATTGGTGAGGTTAGGGATATTAATATCAACCCTAAAAACGCTGAAGAAGTTTTAGTCACCATTCGTGTGCAAGAAGACGCACCCATTAAAGAGAGTACCTATGCTATTATTGAAGCACAGGGCATTACAGGACTCAGCTACATTCAACTTCAAGGAAGCATCAATCACTCCAAAGAGCTTAAAACGGGAGATACAAAAGAGGAGTATGGCATTATCTACTCTCGCCCTTCTACCTTTTCACGTCTGGATAAGACCATCACCTCATTGAGTACCAAAGCTGAACAAATTTTTGAGCGTGCAGAGAATATTATGAGTGATAAAAACCTCAAAAATTTTGAAGCTATTTTAGAAAACAGCGCTAAAGTTTCTGAATCAACCAGCAAAACCATGGCAAATCTTGAAGCACAAAACAAAGAGATTAACCAACTCCTCAAAGAGTCTATTGAAGCAGCAAAAGGCATTCAAGCTATGTCGCACTCTTTTACCTCCGCGATTGATAATACAGGTATTGATACAATGGATAATGTGCGAGAAGCCGCTAAAAGTGTCAATACCGTTATGAATGGGCTCAATCAAAAATTAGAAAAAGGCTCCTTTGACATGGATCTTTTGGTCAAAGAAAACCTCTTACCCCTTCAACAAACGCTTGAAGAGTTACATCTCGTTCTTAATGAAACCAAAGACTTAGTCCGTAACCTCAAAGAGAGTCCTAGTGATCTTCTCTTTAAAGCAGAAACCATAGAACCCGCACCTCATGAATAGACTTTCTTGCAAAATTCATTGTGTAAGAAAGAAAAGCACCAAGGGTGCGTGGGCTTTTAGCCTAAGAAGCCCCCGTTTTAACGTAGCCTTTAGAGCTTTTTGCTTTAAGGCATATCAAGAGTTCTGTAAGAACTCTTATAATAAAAAAGGATGGATAATGAAAAAAGAACTTTTAGGACTCTGTGCGCTTTTTCTTTTAAGTGGATGTAGCTTCAAAGAGACAACACTCAAGCCTTATAACTACTCCCTTGAGCCCATGGTTCAACTCAAACGTTTTACCACACACACCAATGATGTCCTTAAAATCGCACGTATTGATACACCCAGTGGACTCAATTCACGTGCCATTCAGTACAAAAAGGGTGGGGCGATTTTGCCGTACAAATACGGAACATGGAGCGAAACACCTAGCCTAAAACTCCAACACCTCATCACCGAAGCACTGCAAGACCAAAACCATTTTGAATCAGTTATCTCAGGCACATCTATGGCATCGAATAACCTTGTTTTGGAGTCTGTCCTTCAAAATTTTGAAGAAGTGTTTGATGAAAATGAAAAATCGCACGTATATGTGAGCCTTCGAGTACGTCTGGTGGAGCTTAAAAGTGGAGAGGTATTAGGAAGTGTTCGTCTCTCTTCTAAACAACCCGTTACAAATACCAATGGCGCAGCAGGAACCGTAGAAGCATTTAATCTCGCCACGGCTGAGGTCATTCAAGAATTGGCCGTATGGATCAATGAGGTACGCAAGTAACGATGAAAAAAGTGCTCTTCTTCATACTATGTACACTGACACTGATGGCAAAAACAGACTTTAGTGAAATGAGTACCGAAGAGCTCATCGCCCTTTTGGGATACGTTGAACCACAAAAAGAGGAGCGTTTTTTAAAAGAGCTTACCCGTCGTGAAGAGAGCATGAGTGAAGAGCAAAAAGCACTCTATGAAGCATGGAAAAGGCAAAAAAGTGAAGAATAGACTTTTACTTTTAGAGGATGATACAAACCTTAGCGAAACGGTGTGTGAATTTTTAGAATCCAAAGGCTTTGAAGTCACACCGGTGTATGATGGTGAAGAAGCAGAAGAAAAAATCTATGAAAAACATTTTGACCTCTTTTTACTCGATGTCAATGTCCCCACCCAAAATGGCTTTGAACTCTTAAAAAAATGCCGCCTTCAAGGAAACACAACCCCTGCTATTTTTCTCACCTCACTCAATGCCATTGAAGATTTGGAGCATGGGTATGAGAGCGGTTGTGATGATTATTTGCGTAAACCTTTTGCCCTTAAAGAGCTTCTTTTTCGCATTGACACACTTTTAAAACGGGAATTTTTTCACGCACATACACGCCATATTATTCTCAATGATACTTGTACCTACGACCCGCAAAACCATCAGCTTTTTATCAACCATTCGCCTATTCAACTTCAAAACAAAGAGTCTAAACTGCTCAAACTCTTTTTGCAAAAGAAAAATGAAATTATCAGTCATGAGACCTTAATAGCGCATTTATGGGAATATAACGAACAAGGCAGTGACGAAGCACTTCGCACCTACATTAAAAATCTTCGCAAACTCATAGGGAAAGAACAGATTGTTAGCATTAAAAAATTGGGATATAAATTTACGCTCTAGCGAGAAAAAAACGCTCTGGTCGTTTTTAGGGCTTTATGCCTTTTTAACCTTGCTTATTTTGGCGTTTGTAGCATTTTTATACTATGGATTTGAGCGTGATTTGATGCTACAAAACCAAAAAGAGAGTCTCTCAAACTTAACCAATGAGCAAATTGCACGGCTTAAATCTTTACATGTAAACTTTGAAAAAGAGCAAACTTATCCAAGAGATGAACGTTTTAACTCTGCTATTTACGATAGTTCCCTCAGGGAAATTTTCTCGACTCTGCATGCTAAAAAAGTCAATCTTTATGAGGATATTTATCTCAAAGAGGGATTTATTTATTTTATTAAAGAGCTTGAGTCTTACTATTTAGGTGCACGTTATATTGCTCTTGAAGTTCCTGAACCAAAGGGATGGAACCACAAACTTTACCGTAAGCTTTTACTCTATGGTTTACTTTTATTTGCCATTTTAAGCGTTATTGGTTATTTTTTGCTGCATTTACTGTTACGACCTATGCGAGAAACGATTGGCTTGCTGGATCGCTTTATCAAAGATACCACCCATGAACTCAATACCCCTATCAATGCCATTCTCTCAAACATAGAGATGATCGAACTTGAAACACTTGATAGCGCCTTATCGAAAAAAATAAAACGTATGAGCATTGCGGCAAAAACCATCTCTAACCTGTATGATGATTTAACCTATTTAGTCCTTTCGCACCATCTTCTCTCTCATGATGAACCTGTGGAGCTTAAAAGCCTTATTGAAGAACGGCTGGAATACTTTTCACTCCTGTTTGAATCTAAAAAAATCACCCTTAGCACCACACTTCAAGAGGGGATTTTCCTTAGCATTGACCGAAAAAAAATGGCAAAACTACTGGATAATATTCTCTCCAATGCTATCAAATACAATCTTCCAAAAGGCACCATTCATATCAGTTTAAGCGAAGAGGGTATTGGGGTAAGTGATAGTGGCAGAGGCATAGAAGAGGGTAAACTTACTCAAGTGTTTGAGCGTTACAGTCGTTTTGATAAAAGTGTCGGAGGCTTTGGAATAGGGCTGAACATTGTCGCTTCCATCGCCAAAGAGTATGCGTTACATGTAAAGATTGAATCCAAACCCAATGAGGGAACAAAAGTGAGCATATCATGGTAAAAAAGAGTCTATTTTTTTTAGTTCTTGGTACAATTTTATGGGCAAAACCAACAATTTATGAGCGTAACTGTATCCCTTGCCATGAAGATTTAGCTGTTAAAATTGATAAATTTTTCTTCCGTTATCTCTTAAAATACAGTTCAGAAGCCGAAGTAAAAAAAGCCATGATCGCCTATCTTAAAAATCCAAAGGCAGAACATTCTATTTTGCAAGATGGGCTCATTCACCGCTTTGGTGTGAAGAAAAAAAGTACCTTAAAAGAGGATGAACTTAACCTTGCGATTGATGAGTATTGGAAGCGCTATAACGTATTTGAGCGTTTAAAATAGCATTACATGTAAGCTTTTAAAAGCGAAAAAAACCATACCACTACAAAAACAACAATGCTTAAAAAAACCACCGCACTGCCTGCATCTTTAGCACGCCCTGCCATTTCATGGTATTCAAGCGTTACCAAATCGGTCACCCGCTCAATCGCACTGTTCATTGCTTCAGCAATGGGCATTCCCATTAAAGCGATAAACATCAACAGTTTATAACTAAGCTCCAAAGGGATGAAAAAAAGAACAGGGGTTAAAAAAAGCACCAAAATGAGCTCCAAACGAAACGATGTCTCATGAGCAATAATATCTCTAAGCCCTTTAAGTGCATAAGTTGTATTTTTAAAAAAATGATATTTGGGTTGATTTCTCACAGAGTGCCTTTAGTCTAAACAGATATTTTTTGCCACATACCACTTGACAATCGCCATGGTCGAGTAGTTCATTTCACGTTGTTCAAAGGGAATGGAAGCAATGCGCATTTTAGAGCTAAACACACCGCTTACGAGTGTTAAAAAGAGAAAAAACGCAATGCCTGCCCATATATTGTACGCATATCCAATCCACAAACCCACACCCCACGGACTCAGCGCTAAGAGTCCATACAAAACATATTGCGCTACTTTGCACCAAAACCCTTTGATTTTTGGGACAACTTCAATACGTGGAGGAATGGGTTGCATGCGTTATTTTAAATTGGTAAAGTTTACAGGGAAGTCAAATTCACACCCACGAATCGCTGCAATGGCTTCTTGCAAATCATCAATGCTTTTGCCCTCAACTCTGACTACATCACCTCGAATAGAAGCTTGAACTTTCAGTTTCAAATCTTTAATCTCTTTGACGATTTTTTTAGCATCATCACTGGAAATCACATCGACAATACTCACCGTTACTTTTACCTTTGCGCCACCAGCAGGTTCACGTTTGAGCTCTTTGAGCGCTTTACCTGAAATGCCCCGTTTAATCGCCTCAGAGACCAACGCATCAACCATCGCATCGGCTTTTGAATCTGTCGTGGTAATCAAGGTAACAGTTTTGGCTTTCTCATTGTGATCAAACTCACACGTCACCCCTTTAAAATCCCAACGATTGGTAATGACTTTTTTAGCTTGTTCGTACGCATCTTTAAACTTTTGTTTGTCAATCTCCGCACTAATGTCAAAACTATGCTCTTTTGCCATCTTTTCTCCTTATTGTCTTAAAAAATCTTTGATATTTTCACCCACCAAACGAATCAGCTCACGCCTTGCTTCCACACTTGCCCACGCAACATGCGGTGTAATTATCAAGCGTTCAGGATGCTTTACATGTAAAAGCGGATGATTCGCTTCCATGGGCTCTTTTTCTAAAACATCAAGCCCTACAAAAAGCTCTTTGCTATCCATCGCTTCTGCCAAATCACCCTCATGCACAATGCCTCCACGCCCCACGTTAATCAGGATGGCACCTTTTTTCATCATAAGTAATTGCTCTTTGCTCACCAAATAGCGTGTTTTCTCATTCAAGGGGGCATGAATGGAGACAATCTCGCACGTTTGCATCATCTCATCTAAAGAAACCTGTCGATACGTGCCATTATGATTGGCGCCACTGGTCGAATAATAGAGCACTTCCGCCCCAAACGCTGTGGCAATGTTAGCGACTTCTTTACCAATATTTCCTAACCCAATGATGCCCCAACGTTTCCCTTTGATTTCAGAAAAAGGCTGAGCTAAATGGGTAAAAATAGGGCTTTTAACCCATTCGCCCGATTTTACATACGCATCGTAATAGGCAAGTTTTCCTAACAAATTAAGCGCTAACATCAGTGTTGTTTGTGCCACGGACGCCGTAGAATACCCCGCAACATTTTTAACCATAATTCCTTTATGCTTTGCATACTCCAAATCAACATTGTTCATGCCCGTAGCAGTAATGCAAATGAGTCCTAAATTGGGACATGCATCCATCACCTCTTTGTCAATCAACACTTTATTGGTGAGCACAATTTTTGCATCACCGATGTGTTCGATGCGCTCTTCAAGAGAAGTTGTATCAAAGGCTTCAAACACGCCAAACTGTGAGAAGAGCGTTAAATCCGCATCATCACCCAATGTTTTTGCATCCAAACAGACTATTTTCATCACTTAATCCTTTATGCGGTGTCCCACAAATTTTGAAAAATTCTCCATAATCAATCCGCCACGTCTAAACCCTAAGCCACACCCCTCATACGCAAAGAAAACACCCGCTTGGTAGCTTCGTCCTTGTTCATCTTTTGGCAACTCTGCATACGCTTGATAAATGGGTTTAAAATTACCATATTCGCCCTCTGTTTTTTCAATCACAGACATATCATGCTCATAAATAACCGTGTTAGCCCCTTCTCGTCCAAAGGCTCTCTTTTCCACCTGTTTTTGATTTTTAAGCGGTTCAAATGACGTCTCAAGCAGTAACGGATGATTGGGGAAAAGATCCCATAAAATTTTCATAAACGCTTTGCTTTGAAAAAGAAGCGTATAGGCAGGATTAAGAATAATCGCCTTTTGCTCTTGCACCATTTCATCCAATAAAAGGGCTAAATCACCCTCTTCAATCGCAATATTTTCCCATGGAATGAGTTTAAACCAGTACTCAAAATTCTCATCATCTTTAAAAATGCCCTCACTGCCGTTAAAACCCACTTCATCCACGTAGGCAAAATCGGTGTGAAAACCCGCTTCATTGGCGGCACTTTGAAGCAAACGGGTGGTGTTTTCATCTTCAATATTTCCACGAATAGAGGAGAATAAAATTTTCCATCCCTCATAGTACTGGGCAAACTCTTCCGTATCACCCTCTAAGACAACCAGACGTTTAAAGTTCTCTTTGAGCGCTTCAAAAACGGTATTGAACTGTTTGGCTTCATCCATGCCATTAGCTTTAAGCATCGCCCATTGGATAATCGCTGTTTCATAAAGTGATGTAGGTGTATCGGCATTAAATTCCATGAGTTTAATCGGCGCTCCATCCACGCCTCCCGCAAAATCAAAGCGACCGTACAAATGCCAATGCACATCATTTTCCCATGAATTTTTAATCAATTCAACCAAATTAAAAGGGATGTTGAGTTCATGAAAAAGATTGTTATCAATCACATATTGCCCTGCTTCTGCAAACATATCGTAAAGTTCATTGGCGGCTTCATAATACGCCTCTACCTCATCATGACTGACCAATACTAATTCATCTGCCACATACGATGTTTCATCGCTATCGGTATGCCAATAAAATCCAATCGACTCTAAAAAGTCTTTACTTAAGGGTTTAATTTTTTCTGTTGATACCATTTAAATTTATCCTCCAAAACTGCTAGGTGCTTTTGATGTTGAACTGGTCGATGAGGTTGTTGTGCCTGATTTTGAACCAAAAAAACCACTGCTTTTACTGGCACTGCTGGTGGTTGAACTTGACATCGGTTTGTTAAAACTGCTCGTACTTCTGCTATACGCTTGAGGACTTTTATAATTGGTAGCACGTTGATTTTGGTAATTTTGATTATTAAAGAGTTTATTACCAATCCAACTTCCAATCATTGCCCCAGCAATACTTGAGAGTAAAATACCCCCTAATCCCATTTGTCCAGAACTTAGACTAGGATTCGTTAGGGATGAGGTGTTATTATCGATTTTTACAGCTTCTTCTTTCACCAATGCGTCAATCTCTGTTTGTGATAAAATGCGCTCCGTTCCATCTTTACTTCGTACAATCACTCGTGTTGTAGAACTAGGATACTCTTCTGCAATTTTATACTCACCTGGCGCTATTTCATCTACAATCACTAACGCACCTTGTGTTTGTGCAGCTTCTGCTAGAGCATTTTTATCCTCTTTTTGTTCACACCCTTGCATTGATGCAATCACCATCACACCAATGCCTCCTGCGATCATATAATCTGAAATTTTACGAATATACTGCATTTTATGACTCTCCTAATATCTCTTTGAGTTTTTTGCCTTTTTTAATAAATAATTTTCCATCTCTATCCATAACACTATCAAAATGACCCACGCGTTTACTCACGGCATCATTGATATGATGTTTCTCCTTTTTAGAAAAACCTTTCTCTTTTAAATAACTTCGTAAATCTCGCCAATCACTGTAAACTTCAAAAAGAGATTCAACCTCTTTTTGCCCCTCCTCCTCTACGACATCAGCTTCTTCGAAACTTTCCATTGGCGGTGTTACAATAGACGTATTAACAGATTCCATATGAGTACTTTCAGGAACATGAACTTCTGTGTTAGTGTGTGTTATTTGACGGTTGGCTAATGTTAGTATTGCTTTGAGCTGTTCATCTCGTTCTTTATAAATCATCTCAATTTTTTCTTTTGACTCAATTAACATGCGTTCTTTATCCGCAATGAGGCGTTCTTTATCTTCTTCTAATTTTTGATTTTTTTGCTTCATCTCATCAAGTTGTGTTTTTAACAATTCGACATACGCACTGTAATCTGCACTCATATCTGCTTTACGTACAGAAGAATTCTCTTTCATTCCGCCCTTGCTAAGCACAATGTACTTCGTGCCATTTTCAACAACACTCTGAAGCGTTCCTCGTCTTAAACGATTGTAAATTGCCTCTTTACTAACACCTAAAAGTTTTGCTGCTTCCATAACCGTTAGTTTTTTGTCCATTGTATAACCTTTGCGCTAACAAAAAGATCTATTTGTAGTTAATGTTATCATAGCTTTGATTAGTTTATTTTTAGGAGAAGGGAAAACAAAGAAGCCAAGAAGCTAACTTCTTGGCTGTGTGTGTTAGAGTCTTGACTCGTAACGGCGAAGCATATAAAGTTTTTTCAACTGTTTTTTACGTGCACTAATTTTATCTTTTTTGCGTTTTTCTGTTGCTGTTTCATAGAAACGTCTCGCACGCACTTCCGTTACAACTAGGTTACGATCCACTTGTTTTTTAAACTTTCTATACGCTTCGTCAAACGATTCGTTAGGATGTAATTTAATTCCTGGCATACTCTATCCACCACCTTTCTGATGAATTTAGGGTTGCATTGTATCTAAAACTATTTACATGTAACCTTAATAGGAACATTTACATACTTTGATTTCCTTTTTATAGTATGCCTTTTTGACGATAAAAATAAAAATTCTATTGACTTCATACGTCAATATCTGTATACTTACATCTAAAATGACAAAAAGGTGACAATTTTATGTATATTGCGCTTTTAAAAAACCAAAATCGTATCACATCTGTGACAACGCAACAAAAACAAATTCTAAAATACACACATCATCATGGAATCACCCTTGATTCTACAGAAATTGAAAATTCTACATGTGATGCTACTTTAGAAGAGAGAAAAGAGTTTAGAGCCTTTTTACGCTCTTTAAATGAAGAAGATCATTTGATTATCTTTGATCTCCACACCCTCTCCAACACCATCGAAGAGCTGATTAAAATTTTTGAATGCCTTCTCAAACGCTCTATTTTTGTTCACATTGCAGACATTAATGAGTGTCTTCATTCAAAAAGTGAACCCGTTGCCCTGCTAGAGCTTTTCTTAAAGTACCAAACAGCCCAACAACATGACAACAAAAAGAAAAAAAATGGGCGTCCAAAAGGTCGTATCTCAAAATCAAAATTTGATATTCATCGTTCACTGATTATTGAACGTCTTGAAGCCAAAGAACCTATTACAAAAATCGCTGAATCTTTACATGTAAGTCGTACATCTCTAAAAGATTACGTGAATTCAAGAGGTCTAAAAGAACTTGTCAAAGCAAAAGTTGCCCTCTTTAAATCTAAAGATGAAAAACCTTTCATGCCTAAACATACACATCAGAAAGAGTGTTCTCTTAGTCACATATTATCCGAATAAAGGAATTCCTATGAGTCAAACAAACCTGTCTGTTTTTTATAGACAAAAACGTTATATTGTTTTTGCTTTGATTACAGCCGTAGCCTTAGTTTTGCCATTTATCACACTAGATGGAAATCACTTTTTTCTCTTAAGTTTTGATAAAAAGCAGTTACATCTTCTTTTTACCACCTTTGATATGCAAGAACTCTATTTGATGCCTTTTGTTCTAATGCTTTTTTTTCTTACCATCTTTTTTGTCACAACCCTAGGGGGTCGTGTCTGGTGCGGATGGTCGTGTCCTCAAACCATTTTTAGAGTGATTTTTCGTGATTTTATCCAAACTAAACTTTTAGGGATTCGAAAAAGTATTCAAAACAAACAAAAAGAGCCTCAAGAAGGGTATCTTCTAAAACGTATCCTTGCTATTTTACTGTGGACGATGCTTGCGAGCCTTGCTGCGTCAAACTTCTTGTGGTACTTTATCCCACCAGAAGACTTTTTTCAGTACTTAACCAATCCTCTTGAACATACGATCATGTACGGGTTTCTTCTTGGAATTACAGCCTTTTTAGTTTATGATGTTGTAGCGCTTAAAGAAAATTTCTGTGTCTACATATGCCCTTATTCACGTATTCAGTCTGCTCTTTTTGACGAACATACACTTCAAACTATTTACAATGAAAAACGTGGTGGTCAAATTTACAATCCACAAGGCATTAAGCTAGGAAGCAAACCTCCTTTAGTAACAGATGATTGTACTGGCTGTGAGGCATGTGTGAGAGTATGCCCTACCCATATAGATATCAGAAAAGGTATGCAACTAGAGTGTATTAACTGTCTTGAATGTGCAGATGCCTGTACATCCGTTATGGCAAAATTAGGAAAACCTTCTTTAATTACGTGGACAAGTTCTATGGCAATTGAAAAAGATAAAAAAACAAATTACCTTCGTTTCCGAACTCTTGCATATATGGTTGCGCTAAGTTTAGTACTGGTTGGGCTCTTCGTCATGGGAAGTCAAAAAGAGTATATGTTACTTAATATCAATCGAACAAGCCAACTGTATAAAATTGCTGATGATAGTAAACGTATAGAAAATGTTTACACATTTTTATTTCAAAATACAGATGCCAAAGATCACTCTTACTATTTTGAACTCTCAAATTCAGAGCTTAAAATTGAAAAACCAACAGAACCATTTGTACTAAAGGCAGGACAAAAAGTCAATAAAATTGTCATTCTCTCTTCATCTTCTGATGAACTCAGTGATGAAACTAAAAATTTACCTGTGAACATTAAAGCGTTTGCGGTAGATGAAAAAGAGAAGATTTGGGTAGAAAGAAAAACAATCTTTATCTATCCAAAGAAGAGTGAAGTAAAGCCTTAAAAAGGGAAGAGGGTGATGGTTTTATAAACCATCACCTTATAGCATTAACTGAATTATAACGCTGCTTTTGCTTGCTTTACAACGGTTGCAAACGCTTCAGGGTCATTCATCGCCATATCTGCAAGAATTTTTCTATCTAAATCAATATTTGCTTTGTTTAGAGCATTGATGAAGCGTGAGTAACTAATGTCGTTAAGTCTACATGCTGCATTGATACGTGTGATCCAAAGTCTTCTAAAATCTCTTTTCTTTTGTCTTCTATCACGGAATGCGTAAACTAAACTTCTCTCTAATTGCTCTTTTGCTTTTCTAAAGTGTTTTCTTCTTCCACTAAAGAAGCCTCTAGCCATCTTTAAAATTTTCTTGTGACGTCTTCTTCTGACGATACCTGTTTTTACTCTTGCCATGGTGTCTCCTTGACCAAATAAATCAATGTCGGTGTCCCACTAGGGAACTTGCCCTCAAAGGAGGGGAACATTACATGTAGGGTGAATGACTCTTGTCAAAAACTCTTTTTAAATTACGCTTTACAAAGCATTAATTTAACGGACTTCTCATCGCGTGCATCAACCGTTTTAGCGACTTTCAAACCACGCATTCTTTTCGTTGGTTTTTTAGTAAGAATATGACTTCTAAAGGCTGCGCCTCTTTTAATCTTATTTTTACTCGTTCTAAAACGCTTAGCTGCGCCGCGTACCGTTTTCATTTTCGGCATGCTTACTCCTTGTATTTATTCTAAAATCTAAAGGGAATCCCCTCTAGCGTTAGAAAACGGCTATAATAGCTTAATTTTCCTTAGAGGGGATTAAAAAGAAAGAATTTTAAGTGCGCTTAATTTACTTTTTAGGAGTAACCAGCATATTGATGTATCGACCTTCGAGCTTTGGTGTTTTCTCACGCTCAGCAATATCTTCAAGCATTGGCCATAAACTCTCTAAAACTTGCTCTCCAGCTTCTGGATTAGCCATTTCTCTACCACGTAAAAAGACTCTAAAACGAACATGCTTTCCTTCTTCAAGGAATTCACGAGCATGTTTTATTTTATAATTAATGTCGTTTGACGCAATTTTAACAGAGAGTTTAATCTCTTTGACTTCAATAATCTTCTGATTTTTGCGTGCCTCTTTAAGCTTTTTCTCTTGTTGATATTTGAACTTACCGTAGTTCATAATCTTACATACAGGAGGTTTTGCATCAGGTGCAATAAGCACCAAATCTAAACCAAGCTCATCAGCCTTTGCAAGAGCCTCATTTCGAGTGATAATACCATACTGTGTGCCATCATCACCAATACACCTTACTTCTGCTGCTCTGATCTCTTCGTTCAGTATGACTTCTTTGTCTTTACTCAAAAGTGTACCTCACTAAGTTTCTCCTTTAGGGTTTTAATTAATTCAACTTTACTCAAATTATACTGTGTTCTTTCTCTTCTGTCACGTACAGCAACACTTTGATTTTCAACTTCTGCATCACCAATAACTAATATCATTGGAACACGCATGGTTTCTGCATTACGAATACGTTTATTGAGACTCTCATTTTTAGAAGAAACTTCAACATCAATCTCTTCAGCCATAAGAGCATTTGCGACTGATTTTGCATACTCTAAATGCGCATCTGAAATAGGGACAATCACCACTTGTGTTGGCGCAAGGAAAAATGGAAATTCCCCTGATGTATGCTCAATTAAAATACCAATAAATCGCTCAAAAGAACCTAAAATTGCACGGTGTAACATAACCGGTCGTGCATGTTCATTATTGGCATCGACATAACTAATATCAAAACGCTCTGGAAGATTGAAATCAACTTGAATGGTTCCACACTGCCATTTACGCTTTAATGCATCCGTAATCTTAATGTCAATTTTTGGACCATAAAATGCTCCGCCACCTTCATCAATACCATAAGTAATGCCATTTTCATCCAACGCATTTTTAAGACCTTGTGTTGCAGCTTCCCAATAACGCTCATCCCCAATTGATTTTTCAGGACGAGTTGAAATTTCCATCTCGTAATGAAATCCAAAAGTCTTCATGATAGAATCGACAAAACTCAAAATTTCTAAAACATTCTCTTTAATTTGATCGGGTGTACAAAAAATATGTGCATCATCTTGTGTAAATTCACGTACCCTAAAAAGTCCATGCAATACACCACTTTTTTCATGACGATGCACCACGCCGTATTCAAAAAATTTCAGTGGTAAATCTCGATAACTTCTTACTTCACTTTGAAACACTTTGATATGCCCTAAGCAGTTCATCGGCTTGATACCGTATTCAGCCTCATCAATCACTGTAAAATACATATTTTCACCGTAATTTTGATAGTGACCGCTTATTTTCCATGCGTCTGATTTTAAAATTTCGGGACCACGAACAGGTTGATAACCACGTTTTCGATGCGCTGTAAACAGTAACTTTTCAAGTTTAGCACGTAATTTTCCACCTTGTGGCAACCAAATAGGGAGTCCTGCGCCTACTTCATCATCAAACGTAAAAAGTTTTAATTCGTTACCAATTTTTCGATGATCTCTTTTTTTCGCCTCTTCAATCATGGTCACATAATCTTTAAGGCTCTCTTTGTCCGCAAATGCTATCCCATAAATACGTGTCAGCATTTCACGTTTTTCATCGCCACCTAGATAGGCACCGGCAACCTTAATTAATTTAAAAAATCGTAAATATTTAGTATTGGGGACGTGCGGTCCACGACATAAATCTTCAAAATCACCCTGTTTGTAAATCGAAACTTCACCATCAGGAATGCGTAACATAACTTCTTGTTTTAAATCATCATGTGCAAAGTGTTTCAGAGCTTCTGCTTTGGTTGTGTAGATTTTTTCAATAGGAAGTTTAGCATTGGCAAGTTCTGCCATTTTTTTCTCAATCTCTTTAAGATCAGCATCACCAATCTTTTCATTGACACGAAAATCGTAGTAAAAACCATCCTCAATAACAGGTCCAACAAAAAATTGTGCATCTTTATACAATGCCTTAATGGCCTGAGCCATCAAATGTGCGCATGAATGGCGAATCACTTCAAGGGCATCTTTTGAATTGTTGAATAAAATTTTGTCTTCGTAAGTCTTAGAGGAAGCTAATGCAGTTTGTGTATCAATGAGAGTGCTGCCTTCTTTATAGGCAATAACATCATTCATCATTATAAGTCCTTTACTTGTATGAACTCCCACACCAACGGGAGAACAAAAAAATGGTGGCCACGAGAGGATTCGAACCTCCGACCACTACCATGTCAAGGTAGTGCTCTACCAACTGAGCTACGCGACCGCAACCATTTAACACTATCAAATTTCCTTTATTGCGTACTTTTTATACGCATAAAGAGAACTAAAATAGAGCGGTATGCTACTGAATAAATACTTAAAAGCCTCTTTATTAAAAAATATTGACGTTCTCTCAACGCTCTATCCACAGATAATTTTCAATTCATCCTCTGTTCATCTTCATTTTTTACAATCCCCTTTTTCAATAAAATCATCCATAAACGTATAAAGAGGAATCATGCATCTTATTAAAGAGCTTTTAAAAACGTACACACTCCTTCTTCTCACTCTATTACTCGGTCGTTTTTTACTTTATATGATTTACTTTGAACGCTTTCAAGATATCTCTTTTTCAGAGTCCTTGCTCACGTTTATTTATGGTGCACGTATGGATAGTATGGTCATATCTATCGTGTTGGTTGTTCCAACACTTTTTTTAACATTAACACCTTTATCGTTTGCAAAAAATATGACGAAAATCATTCATGGGTATCTTCTCTTTTGGTTTCTACTTTTTATTTTCATTGAAAATGCAACCTTCCCATTTTTCGAACAATATGACGTAAGACCAAATTATCTCTTTTTTCAATACCTTGAATACCCTAAAGAGATTCTTTTGCTTCTTTGGAAAGATTATGCGTATGAATTAGGGTTTGCTTTTATCATGATGGGACTTTTTACAAGATGGTTCTTAAAATTGAAATTTCTTGATATGACCAATGCTTTTAAAACGCCTTACTTTTATCGTTTAATCCTTCTGATTCCGCTTCTACTTGTTCTATTTATTGGGATTCGTTCATCCTTTGGACATCGCCCCGCAAATATTTCTGATGCACTTTACAGCGCTAATAGAGTGCTCAATGACATCACTAAAAATTCTTTATACAGCATTGGATATGCCTATTATAGTCATCAGAAAAATGATACAGATGCCATCAAAGCCTATGGCAAAATCAATCGTGATAAAGCTTATGTCCTAACATCTGAACTTCTAGGGATTGATATAGATGATCAAAAACAACCTTTTTCCCGTCTTGAACCTACCCATTTCAAAAGAGCTACTCCTAAAAATCTTGTTATTTTTATTCAAGAAAGTATGGGCGCTCAATTTGTACAATTTAGCGGTGGCGAAGCCCATCTTACACCCAATATGAATCGTTTAGGAAAAACCCACATCGCCTTTACCAATCTTTATGCTAATGGCACACGAAGTATTCGAGGACTAGCAGCACTCAGTTCTGGTTTTTTACCCATTGTAGGAGAAGGTGTTCTCAAGCGTACAAAGTCACAAAATGATTTTTTTACCGTTGCATCATTACTGAAACCTTATGGATACAAATCAAGCTTCATTTATGGAGGAGAAGCTCGATTTGACAATATGCGAAGCTGGTATCTTGGCAATGGCTTTGATGAAGTGATAGAAGAAAAAGATTTTAAAAATCCAAGCTTTAGAAGTACCTGGGGTGTAAGCGATGAAGATTTGGTTATCAAAGCCAATGAAAAATTTAAAACATACGCTCAAAATAATGAAAAATTTGTCTCTGTTATGTTTAGCCAATCCAATCACGCACCGTTTGAACTGCCCGAAGGTAAAATAGACTTTGAGCCCAATAAACCTAAACAGAGTGTGAAAAATGCGATTAAATATGCTGATTATGCCATAGGAAAATTTTTCGAATTGGCGCAAAAAGAGAGTTACTATAAAGATACTGTTTTTGTTGTTGTTGCTGATCACAATGTGAGGGTTTATGGAGATGATCTTGTTCCTGTTTCAATGTTCAAAATACCAGCCATTATTGTTACGGAAGGAATTACACCTTTAATGTATCATCAACTAGCTAGTCAACCTGATGTTTTAGCAACAGCGCTTGACTTATTAGGATTGGACTTAACATACCCTATTTTAGGGCACACGATTTTCAAACCAAACAAACCACATGTCAACTTAATGAACTTTAATGATATATTTGCCTTGCGGGAGGAGAATGAGATTGCCGTTATTGGCCCAGAAATGAAACCTCAAACCTTTGAGTATCACAATGCAAAACTCATTCCAAAAGCTTCCAATACCCTCTTAGAAGAAAAAGCGCTCAGTCTCATCACAGTGCTTCAAGATTTATATGAAAAGAGACTGTACCGCTAAGTAGCTATCTGGATAGATGGTTACTTAGGACTCACGTTAGGTTTTCTCCATGAGCGCCACAAAATGATGACCACGCCTAAATCAATCATCACATCCGCAAAATTAAAGACTGCAAATTCAAAACCATAATGCCAAAAAAAATAATCAACCACGCCTTCATGTAAAAAACGGTCATAAATATTACTAAATGCCGCACCTGCGATGATACCAATAGGCAAGGCGTATTGGTATAACACCTCTTTTTGAAACAGAAGATAAACGCCCAATCCACCTACTAAACAGAGTTGAATGTATTTAAGATACGCATCTAAAAAAGAGAACATCGAAAAGGCAACCCCTTTATTGTAGGTCAATATTAAAGAGAAAAAATCTCCCTGCCAACGAAAGCCCTCTAAAAAAAGATTTTTAATCCCTTGATCAATCACAAAAATAGCGCAGAGGGATATAAAAAGCGTCAATATTTGTCTATTCATTTAAAGTACTTTTGAAAAATTTGACGCTCTTTTCCATAGCATTTTCAAGCACCTTTTCATCTTGCCCTTCCAGTAAAATACGCAGTAAATTTTCTGTACCTGAGTAACGAATTAAGACTCTTATTTTTTGAGCCTCCAATTCTGAAACCAAAGAGCTATAACCTTTTAACTCTAAGAGAGGAATTTTATTATCCACTTTTATGTTTTGCTGAAGTTGAGGATAGAGTTCAAAAGAATTAAATAATTGACTCACACTTTTTTTCTCTGTGAGTATACAATGCATCACAGCGAGAGCCGCCACTAACGCATCACCTGTTTTCGCAAAATCAGAGAGAATAATATGCCCACTCTGTTCCCCACCAAAGTTAATTTTTTCCTTATATAAGCACTCTAAAACGTTTTTGTCTCCCACATCACAACGATACGTTTTAATCCCTGCTTTGGCTAAATAATCTTCTAACGCTTGATTGCTCATAACAGTAACACAAACACCTTTGTTAGCTAACCTGTTTTGACTCTGTAAGAAGGTTGCAATTTTGCCCAATAGCTTATCCCCATGAATGGGATTGCCATTTTCATCCACCACAACCAATCTATCAGCATCGCCATCAAAAGCAAATCCCACATCAGCACGCAAACGTCTTACCTCTTCGCCTAACTCTTCAGGATGAAGCGCTCCACAGTTCAGATTGATGTTACTCCCATTTGGGTCATTATTAATCATCACAACATCAGCACCTAATTCGCTAAAAATGGTTGGGGCAACTTTGTACGCGGCTCCATTGGCGGTGTCTAAGACAATGCGCACTCCTTTGAGCGTCAAAAACTTTGGAAAAGAATTTTTAATTTGAACGATATACCGCCCAATAACATCATCGACTCGCTTTGAACGACCAATATCAAACTCTATTTTTTGATTAGCTTCAATGAGTGCTTCATCAAAATAGATTTTTTCAATCTCTGCTTCCTCTTTTTCCCCCAATTTATTGCCAAAACTATCGAAAAATTTAATGCCATTATCAAAATACGGATTGTGTGACGCACTAATCATAATACCCGCATCACAACGCATATCTTCCGTTAAAAAAGCAATAGCAGGAGTTGGCATCGGACCTATTTGTCTCACATCATATCCCACTGCGGTGAGTCCTGAGACAATCGCATTTTCAATCATATACCCGCTACGTCTGGTATCTTTTCCTACTAAAATTTTATTGGTAATAGAATTTTTACGAAAATAAATCCCCGCTGCCATCGCTAAACGCATTGCCATAAAGGCGTTCAGTTTTTTACCTGCTTTTCCTCGTACACCATCGGTTCCAAAAAGTTTCATTTCGTTTCCTCTTCTCTTTACATGTAAAGATCATTTGAGCAAATTGTAACAAAACTTTTTTAATCTTTACATGTAACACTGTATAATAGTGCTTCATCTCATGCACACAAGGGAAAACAATGAATCTCGATAAAGTCATCTCAGGATTTTTTATTATTTTAGCTATGACGCTCAATTTTGGTTTTTTTTACGGGGATTTAACAGATTTGGAAGTACACAGCAAATACGAACTTTTCGCCGCCGTTGTGGTTAACATTATCGCCACAACACTCAAAATTGGTGACAAGACCCAATTAGGCTCCGTTTTGTTAGCCAGTAGTTTTGTCGCAGATATCCAGCTCATTGCAGCTGCGTCTGTTTGGACGATTGCAAGTTATGCGTACACCATTGATAAAGAAATAACCTCTATGATTATTAGTCTCAGTGGAGGTGCTTTACTGGCAAATATTACTAGTGTATTACTCTATATTGGGGATACACTCAAATCCAAACGCTGAAAGAATCACAGTGAAAAATAGTTCGTTATGGCTCGTTCTCCAAAAATTACGTGCCCCTTTTTTGGTCATTATTGTCACCTATACCATTTCCATTGTCGGGCTATTGATCATTGATGGAGTAGATGCTCAGGGAAATCCTTATCACTTGAGCATTTTTGATGCTTTTTATTTTATTAGCTATACCGCAACTACGATTGGTTTTGGTGAAACACCTTTTGCATTTACTTATCCCCAACGTATTTGGGTTTCTATCTCTATCTTTATTACGGTAACAGGTTGGTTTTACAGTCTAGGCTCTTTAGTGGCACTCTTACAAGATAAGCTCTTTTTAGAGGAGTTTTCTCGTGCAAAATTTCGACGTAGTATCGCTTTTTTAAAAGAGCGCTATATCATTATTTTAGGTTACAACAGCATTACTAGTGAAATTATTAAAAAAGCGAATGAATCAGGTTTACGTGCGGTGGTTATTGAAAAAGAAGAGGAGAAACGAAACCATCTGCTCCTAGAAAATTTTACACCGCCCGTCTATTGCCTCAATGCAGATGCTTATAATCCAGAAGCCCTTGAAATGGCAGGTATAAAATCCCCTTATTGCCGTGCGATTGTGAGTCTTTTTGAAAATGATGCCCTTAACCTTCGTATTGCGCTTACCTCTAAAGTGCTCAATCCAAATATTACCATGGCCATTAAATCCACAACTAAAAATCAAACTGAAAATCTCATGGATATTGGTGTTCAAATTATTGAAAATCCGTTTGAAATTATTGCCGATCATATTCATATGGCTATCAACGCACCTCACACCCTTAAAATTGTTCGCTGGATTTATGGACTGTGCAATCTCTATGATACGCCTTTACACTTACCTCAGGGAAAATATATCGTTTGCGGTTATGGACGTATGGGGAAAAACATCTATGAAGTTCTCAAAGCAAACCATTTTGAAATTGCTTTTGCGGAAATCGACCCAAGCAAAAAAGAGCATCCACATCTCATGGAACAACCCAAAGTCCTTATTGGTGATGGAGATGATAAAGAGATGCTTAAAGCATTAGATATTGATACCTGTGTTGCTATTATTGCAGGAACCAATGATGACACAACCAATCTCTCTATTTTAGCAACTGCTAAAAAACTCAATCCCAACATCATGACCATCGCACGTGAAAATGAATTGGAAGATTTTTCTATTTTTGAGAGTTCCAATATTGACACAATTTTTATACCCGCTAAAGTACTCATCAATAAAACCATCAATGCCATTTTAAACCCAGCGCTTGATCTTTTCATTAAAAATGTTCACAACCTTGATGAAAGTGCGATTATTCAACTCACTAAAAAGCTTTTAGACATTGACCTTCATCCGCAACTTTTCACACTTAAACTGGATGAAAACCAAGCTTCCATTCTCTACCAAGAGTCCTTAAACAATCCACTTACCCTCTCTTTACTAAGAACATCTCTTAAAAACAGACACTTTACAAACAACCTTATTCCACTCATGCGGATCCGTCAAAAGAAAGTTGAACTACTTCCTGATTGGGAGACACCTTTAGAACGCAATGATATCTACCTTTTTGCAGGAGATGCCAATGCAAAAGATCATCTTGAGTACATCGCTAATAATGTTTATGAGTTTTATTATGCTTATTATGGCGAAGAAAAAAGTTCTTTTAAACGGTGGTTCTCTAAAAATTAAGCTATTCGCTTTATTCCCTTGCAAAATTTATTTTAAAACGCCCTTAAAATAAGTTAGCTTTAATATTAATTTTTATATAATCTACGCCTAAATTTAAACAATGAAAGGCTTATCTATGGCAAACCATAAGTCAGCAGAAAAGCGTATTAGACAAACTAAAAAACGCACAGAGAGAAATAGATTTTATAAAACTAGAATCAAAAATCTTACAAAAGCTGTAAAAGAGGCTGTTGAAGCAGGTGATCAAGCGGCGGCTGCTCTTGCGTTAAAAAATGTCAATAAAAGTTTCCACTCTTACTCAAGCAAAGGTGTTTTACCTAAAAATACTGCAGCGCGTCGTGTAAGTAGATTGGCACAACTTGTTAATACACTAGGTAATGTTGCTGCATAATTTGCGGCAACTCCCTCTTCTTTAGTCTCCATTATGTTAAAAGAAAAATTACTTCCCTTTTTAGATCGTTACAATGAATTAACAATGCTCTTAAGCGATCCAAATGTTTCCAATGATATCAAAAAAATGACAGCTCTTTCTAAAGAACAGTCCAATTTAGAGCCGATTAAAGAAAAAACGCTTGAGTATTTTTCAACACTGGAACAAATTGAAGAGAACAGATTTCTTTTAGAAGATGAAGAATTAGGTGAATTAGCCAAAGAGGAACTCAAACTCCTTGAACCGCACAAAGAGATTCTTGAAGATGAAATAAAACTTCTTTTACTTCCAAAAGACCCTAACGACGAACGCAATATCTTTCTTGAAATTCGAGCAGGAACGGGTGGTGATGAAGCGGCTATTTTTGCTGCTGATCTTTTTAAATCTTATTTGCGTTACGCTGAAAACAGAGGATGGAAAGTTGAAGTTGTCTCTTTAAGTGAGGGCGTTCTTAACGGTTATAAAGAGGTTATTGCACTTATTAAAGGGCAGGGTGCTTTTTCACGCCTCAAATACGAGGGTGGTGTTCACAGAGTTCAGCGTGTTCCACTCACAGAATCACAAGGAAGAGTACATACTTCAGCAGTGACGGTTGCCGTTATGCCAGAAGTAGACGATGTTGAAGTTGACATTCAAGAAAAAGATTTAAAAATTGATGTGATGCGCTCTTCTGGAAACGGTGGACAGTCAGTCAATACTACTGATAGTGCTGTGCGTATTACCCACTTGCCCACAGGTATTGTTGTCGTCAATCAAGATGGAAAATCACAGCATAAAAATAAAGATGCCGCAATGAAAATTCTCAAAGCAAAACTCTATGATATGCAAATGCAAGAACGCAATGCTAAAGAGAGTGAAGCGAGAAAACAACAAGTTGGTTCAGGAGATCGAAGTGCTCGTATTCGTACCTACAACTATCCACAAAACCGTATCACCGATCACCGAGTAGGATTAACCCTTTACCGTTTGGATGCGATTATGGAAGGTGGACTGTATGATGAGCTTATTGATCCTATCATCACCCACTACCAAGCAGAATTAATGAAAGAAGCCAATTTTTAATCTAAAAGCTTCTTTTTTTATCGATCAAAAACCAAAAGATTATTTTGGATTATCATCTCTTTTAACATTTTAATATACTCTTCTTTGAGTTCTGAATAATTAATCATCGTAGATGCGCCTTCCATCCCCCCAAATTTTTTATCATTTTCTCGTGCTTTGAGGCGTTTATCTCGAAAAGCTTTGTATGCCTCATTCGTATTGAGGTTAAGCATGTACGAATTCACTGATTTTTGAAGTGAAGCAAAGATACGAATCATATGCGTTTTACCAATATTTCTATTTTGTGGCAACAATCCAACTCCAGAATAGGTCCAGTGACCAAAAAGGTTATTGGCTTCCCTAGCAAACCGACTCTTTCCCCACCCACTTTCAAGCGCCGCTTGTGCTAGAGCTAAAGAGGTAGGAATGACATCAATACGCTTATAATAGGCATCTCTATCAAATAAATTTTCAACACCATATTTATTCCTCAGTGAAATGAGATAGCCTACATTTTTATGGTTCAGTCCCCGAAACGCATCAGGCATCGCTTTCGCAAAAAATTGCGTAATGAACGCCCTATCCTTCAAAATGTCCGCATTACCTCTATCCACCATGACTTTCATCTGGCGTATAAATTCCTCTTTTTGCTTAGCGCTATCTTCAATTTGATAATAATCTGCAGAAAACCCCCCTGCATATGCGTGGGTTGAAAAGAACAAGCAAGAGGCAATAAGTAATATCGAAAAAACCCTCACGAGGTTAGCGTTCCCAAACCGTTTCAAAGACCTTTTGCACCTCTCCTTTAAAGAAAAGTGTTTGATCTTCAATACGCATAAAAAGCTCTTCACCACTGGTTGGATACACCTTAGCGCTTTCTCCCACACGCTTTTGTCGGTATGCGCTGTAAAAACATGCTGCCATACCCGTTCCACACGCTAATGTTTCATCCTCAACGCCTCGTTCATAGGTTCTTACATGTAAAGTATTTTCTTTCAACATGGCGTAATTCACATTGGCATTGTATTTGTAACGCATTTGACGGGCTATGGTTTTATCAAACAAAGCAACATCTTCCACAAAGGTGACCAAATGAGGCACACCTGTATCACAAAAATGCCATGTTAAACCATTTTCTTCAAAGGACTCACTGAGCACTTTAGGTGTGGTTAATTCTGTCTCCACAACACACTCTATCACCTCTGAAGCAATCACCCCTGCGCCTGTTAAAAAGCACATCTTTTTTGGTGCTAAGCCCTGTGTATACGCATAATGCGCACACGCTCTGGTACCATTGCCACACATCGAAGCCTCTGAGCCATCGCTGTTATAAAATTGCCATTTAAAATCGTATTCGCCATGTGGAAGCAAAACAATCAGACCATCCGCACCCACACCTTTTTGTCTATGGCATAATACCTGTGCGAGTTGGCTTCTATCTGTTTCATGAAAGGTGTGAAAAATGACAAAATCGTTTCCACTGGCATTATATTTTGCAATCTGCATATCTTCCCCGTACATAGTGTATAAATTTTTCAATCTCGCTCTCTAAAAATTTTCTATCAAACGAGTTATTGATGAGAAAATCGGCTAAGATTTTCTTTTCTTCAATGCTAATCTGCGCATCAATACGCTTTTGTGCCTCTTCTTTGGTAAAATTTTCTCTTTGCATTAAACGCTTACGCTGCACTTCAACGGGCGCATAAACCACAACCACCAACTTACAATCATACCCCTCGCTCTCATAATAGAGCGGAATATCAATGATATAAGGCTTTCCTTTTTGCTCAAGTACTTCAGAGCGCTTTAAAATCTCTTCACGAATGAGAGGACGCATTAAAGCATTCAGCTTTTCACGTTCTTCTTTATCGTTAAAAATAATCGCACCTAACGCCTTTCTATCGATGGCCTCATTCACAACCACACCCTCGCCAAAAAGCGCTCTCACCTCTTTTACATGTAAAGGTAAAATCTCTTTTGAGATGGTATCGGCATCAATGAGCTCAAACCCACGTTCTTGCAACATTTTTGAAACGGTACTTTTACCTGTTCCAATGCTACCGGTAAGGACAATTGCGTGTTCATACGCCATAATAATCAGACTGCCTTGCGTTGTATTTTATAACGATTTTAACATACTTTTGTTAAAATCTATTAAACAATCACCCACTAAAGGCTTATGCATGAGTACAGTCAGCTACAAAGACGCTGGTGTCGATATAGACGCAGGAAACCAATTTGTCGAAAATATTAAACCCCTTGTAAAATCTACCTTTGATAAAAATGTCATTGGCGGCATTGGTTCATTTGCAGGTGCGTATGAGCTTCCAACAGGCTATCAAAAACCTGTTATTTTAGGTGCAACTGATGGCGTCGGCACGAAACTTAAACTTGCCATTGATTCGGGCATTTACGATACTGTTGGTATTGATTTGGTCGCGATGTGCGCGAATGATTTGATTTGTAACTTTGGAACACCGCTTTTCTTTTTGGATTATTATGCCATGAGTAAACTCGAGATTGATGCTTCGGTGAATATTGTCAAAGGCATTGCAGAGGGATGTAAAGAAGCAGAATGTTCATTGATTGGTGGCGAAACGGCTGAAATGCCAGGCATGTACCATGGTAAAGACTTTGACCTTGCGGGTTTTGCTGTAGGTATTGCAGAAAAAGATGAGATGAATCGTCTTCCTCACGTCAAAGCGGGTGATGTTCTCATTGCACTTCCAAGTTCAGGCGTTCACTCCAATGGTTTTTCACTGGTGCGTAAAATCTTTTTTGATAAATTAGGCTACACCTTTGAGACAGAATTTAACGGAAAACCTCTCATTAAAACCCTTTTAACACCGACACGCATCTATGTGAAACTCTTTAAAGCCCTTAAAGAAAAGATTAACGCTTTAGCGCACATCACAGGTGGTGGTATTGTCGAGAACTTACCTCGTGTCCTTCCTGAGGGCTTACAAGCACGTGTTTACACATCCAAAATCAAAACACTTCCTATTTTTGATTTTATGAGCCAATACGTCGAAGAGAGTGAAATGCACCGTACCTTTAACATGGGTGTAGGCATGATTTTAGTGGTGAGCCCTGAAAATGTGGACGCTGTTTTAAACAGTAGCGATGGCTATGTCATCGGTGAACTTACAGAGGGTGAGCGCAGCGCCATTATGCTCTAATGAGTACACTCTACATTCTCTCTAAACTTTTTACATATCTGGTGTTACCGCCAGGTATATTTATTCTTCTCTTCTTTTTTGCAGTTCTGTATGCCAAAAAATTTCGTCTTTTTTTCCTTGCGAATGCTGTTGTTTTTTACCTTTTAAGCAATGCTTACGTGGCGGATTGGCTTCTAAAACCACTAGAAGAGCCTTACAACCAACCTTTACATGTAACTGCCGTGGATGCGGTTATTGTCTTAGGAGGAGGGCACACCCAAGGGGTTGCTAACTTGCCACTGAGCAGTGATGCCTACAAACGTATGATGTGGGGGCTCATGGTTGCCAAATCACACAAATTACCGCTACTCTTCAGCGGTGGTGGTCTTTACAAAGAATACTTAGAGAGCGATGCCTTTTTAGATAGCCTTAAAGAGCTTAAGAGCTATCTTGACATTGCAACACCTAATTCTAAGAGTTTAGCCACTAAAGAGTTCTCTTTACATGTAGAGGATAAAAGCCTCGATACCTACCAAAATGCGCAGTTTAGCAAAACGGCTTTTGAAAAAGCAGGTGTCATGGGGCCAACGATTTATCTCGTAACATCAGCCTATCATATGAAACGCTCCATCATGCTCTATGAGCATTTTGGCTTTAACGTCATTCCTGCTGCGACGAACTTTAAAATCAATCATCGAGAAAAAGATGGTTGGGACTATCTGCCTAGTGCCCATGCATTGTATAAGAGCTATATCGCATTACATGAATACGCAGGACTTTTGAGTCTGAAATTACGAGGAATTTAATCGTTACATGTAACGATTATTGACGTTTATCGTTGGTAATTTTATAGATAAAACTAAAGACTTCCGCTACGGCTTTATAGAGCATTGGCGGGATTTCTTTATTGATTTCAATCTTTGAGAGAAGCTCCACCAAATCGGCATCTTTTTTAATAAAAATATCGTGTTCTTGCGCCAATTTAATAATATTATTTGCTACTTCACCCTTGCCCGAAGCGACCACTTTGGGCGCACCTTGTTTTTCTCTATCGTATTTCAGCGCAACGGCTTTTTGTGTTTTGGATGTGTGTGTGCTCATATGGTTATGTTAATCCCAAATTGAAGTTCTTCACCTTTAAAATAATCCTTTTTAACCCGCTCAACATCTTTGTATTCTAACATTTTCACATTTCCTGTGATGAGTCCTACTTCATTAAAAGCTCGTTTGAGTAAGCTCAGATGGTGTGTTAGCTTATCACTTAACTCTTTTTTTTGTGTTGCAATCGTCATATCAATGTATTTTTCATTGGAAAGGATGAGCATCATATTGAGTTTGCCATACGCTTCCAAATCCAAATCCAATTGGCAATGAAACTGCTCATCACTGTTTTTTTTCATCATCATCGACCCACCTTTTAAGCCGTCCCAGCTAAAAGGAATATACAAATGCGTGGAACTGCTCACATAAGAAACGAGCTGATGATACTCAATTTGCGTCAAAAGACGATTGGTAATCTCTAGTGCTTCTTTATTTTCACCCAAAAGTGTTAGTGTGTGGTTTAATTTCGTCAGAACCCCTTTCATATCACTCAAAAGTTCTACGTCAGTAGGATCTAAAGCCAATTTTTGCGCCATCGCTTTGCCCACAAATAACTCAGGCTTAATTAACGCATGAATCTCTTTTTCCAATACTTTTGCTTTATCTAAGAAATCAGAATGTTTGATAGTTGCGGGTTCTTGAAGCTCTATCTGTACTTTAAGACGATTGACCACCATTTGAAGCGCTTCTTCAACGCTTTGGGGCAGTGGCAATGCAGATGAAAGACTCGTGGATGGGACAAGTGTTTGTAAAGGAAGGTCTTTAGCCTCTAAGGCTATCTGCGCAAGAGTACCTTTTAAAAGAGTCTCTTGAGATAAAAGCTGGTCTATTTGGGGCTGAAGCTCTTTAAGATTCAAAGCGGGTAACTGCTCTTTAATGAGCTCTAAAAGCACTTTGACTTGGGTTGTAAAATTGTTTTCTACATTCATAGAAGCGGGATAATTTTGCACTTTTGAGCCGATTAAATCCATCTGCTTTAGAGCATAATCTAGTTTTTGAACATTAGTATAAACCTCTTTAAAATCACCCGCTGGAGCAACACTTTGTTCTTGCTTGATGGTTTGGCGAAAAAGCTCCAAAAGCCTTTTTAAACCCTCTTGAGACTCTTTGGTAGAGAGCGATGACGTATGGCTTAGTTGTTCCAAAAGAGGTGCCATATCACGAGTTGGTGTGCTCGGGCTTGGTTGTGTGGTCTCTTTTAAAAGCGTTTGAACATTGGCACTTAATTCCTTCAGAAGAGCCTCTACTCCTTTTTGTGTCACTTCTTGCGCCAATTTTGACTCAAAAAAGATACCAGAATGCGTTACTTGTTGTTGTAGCATTTTGGCATCAAGATTTTGAATATTTTTTGAAAAAAGCTCTAAAAGAGCTAAAGGTTTCATAGTTGATGCATCAGGTTTAACAAGAGAGAGAAGATGTTTCATATCTAAGGCAAAATTACCCATATTTTTAAAAAGGGGATGATTTTGGATAATCTCAAAAATAGCACTTTTAGATTTTGCTTCACTCACCGCAGCACCTAAAAGTGTTCCCATCACTTCGCCTGCGCTACTAGGAAGGGGTTGAGGTTGATTTTGTGGTGTGGAAAAAGGAAGTTCTGCGGTATGGTTTTGAATAATCTTCGTTGCACTCTCTTTTGCTAACGCCTTTGGATCAAGTGTTTGAAGTTGATTGGCAAGCAAAGAAGCCGTACTAATGTCCATTTATCCAACCTTTATGACACACATTATTTAAAATAGTTATTTTTTTATCTTGATTTTTACTAACCACTCTGCCATAGTTCTCTCAAATCCTATCGGCAAATTATCATAAAAATGAAGAGGTTTTTCCAAATAATCCTGTTCAACCCAACCACCAAAATCATGAGGATAGAGGTAACCTTTAGGGGAGGGGCTTTGCAGATGTTCAGGCACGTTGAGTACTTTTTCATTTTTGACATACGCTAACGCTTGATTAATTGCGTTATAAGCGCTGTTAGACTTTGGACTACATGCAAGGTAAATCAGGCATTGTGAGAGGATAATGCGTGCTTCGGGATAACCGATTTTACTCACAGACATTAGCGTACTTGAGGCAAGATTGAGTGCGTTTGGATTTGCGTTTCCAATATCTTCACTCGCCAAAATAACCAACCGCCTAGCGATAAAATCAGGACTCTCGCCTCCATCAATCAAACGCGCAAGATAGTAAAGTGCGGCGTCCACATCGGAGCCTCTCACACTTTTGATCATGGCGCTAATTAGATTATAATGGGTATTGTCCGAACTCACCCCATCTTTAAGGGCACTTGGGCGCAAGGCTTTAAGGGTTTGCATGTTTACATGTAAATCCACTTTGAGCGCAAATTCAAGAAGATTGAGAAAGGAACGGCTATCGCCTGCACTCGAACGTATCAAATATTCACGAGCCTCTTCGTCGATTTGAAACTCAATTTTCTCATGCACTCGCTCTAAAATGGCTTCCATATCTTTCATTTCTAAAGGATAAAACTCAAAGAGCATCATGCGTGAACGGATACCAGAACTGAGCACAAAATAGGGGTTTTCTGTGGATGCTCCAATAACAATCGCTTCATGATTTTCCATAGGGAGTAAAAGCACTTCTTGTTGTGTTTTAGAAAGACGGTGAATCTCATCAATAAAAATAAGTGGTTTTTGAAGAGCACCTCGGTGTTGTGAGAGAATTTTACGAATCTCTTCTACTTTTATGCTGGTGGCATCTAACTCGTAAAAGGGAAGTTGCAAAGTATTGGCAACAATGCGTGCTAGCGTTGTTTTGCCAACACCTGCTGGGCCAAAAAAGAGAGCATGGCTCATAGAGCCTGACTTTAAAAGTTTACGAAACGGGCTATTTTCACCACTCAAATGCTTTTGACCTGAAAGCTCTTCAATCACTTTGGGGCGAAAGAAGAGGGCAAAGTTATTGATCATTGCCTTGTTCTTTCTTCACATACTCAAGATAATCACGCAAAGCAGTATATTCACTTGCACTAAAAAAACGATGTTTGCCAGGTTTAAGCATTCCCAAATCAATTTTGCCATAGCTCACACGCTTTAAATCCACAACATCAACATCAAAATAACCGAAGAAACGTCTAAGCTCTCGATTTTTTCCTTCATTAATCGTTACTTTAATCGTTGAAAAAGTAGGGGAGTTTTTAATAATACGATAATTGACAAATGGTGCAAAATCCATTGCATGAATTTCACTTTTTGCATGTCCACCTCTACGGGCATCTTCTAAAGAGAGTCCTTCTTGCATCGCTTTTTCCATGGCAGGGCTAACCAAACCATTAATTTTTACATAGTAAACCCTCTCCAAATCCCCATGCATCAAAGCCGATACCACAGAGGGAGAATCACACAATAATAACAATCCTTCACTGGCAAAGTCTAGTCGTCCAACACTGAGGTAATGCGCAAATTTTGAAGGAAGCGTATCGTAAATCGTTTTACGACCACGGTCATCCTTCTTACTCACTAACTCACCTTTTTGTTTGTGATACACAATAACCGAATAACCATGCTTCTCAAACAAGGCTTTGCCATTGAGTTCAATTTTGTTTTTAAAACTCACTTGTGTCGAAAGGTCTTGCACAACGTTGCCATCAACTTTAACATGACCTGCTTTGATAAGCTCATCCGCCTCACGCCTTGAATAGTGCGTGTTATGCGAAATCATTTTATTTAATCTGGTTAATTCCATCTATTTTATTCCTGCTTCCACTAAATGGTGGATATGTAATACACCTTTGAGCATCCCTACGTTATCGGTAATCGCTAAAAGTTGTATTTTATGTTTTTCAATAAACGCTAAGGCATCACTGGCTAAAAGCGTCTCATCCTCTAACCTTTTTGGATTTTTACTTGCATATTCATAGGCACTAGCATCCATACTAAAATCATCCCGCATTAAAGCTCTACGTAAATCGCCATCACTTAATACTGCTAACAAAACGTTGTTTTTATCCGTAATAAGTACATTACCCAAACGTCCTTCACTCATTTTAAGAATAGCATCCTTAAGTTTTGTCTCTTTTTGGACAATAGGCAAGTTTTCTTTCAGCATCAAATCTTGCACTTTAACAAAAAGACGTTTTCCTAAGCTTCCACCTGGATGAAATGAAGCAAAATCCTCTTTTTGAAAATCTTTTTTCTTCATAAGACAAACAGCTAACGCATCACCAAGGGCTAATGTGAGCGTTGTAGACGAGGTTGGAGCAGCATCCAAAGGACACGCCTCTTTCTTTACATGTAAAGGGATAAAAATATCGCTGTAACGCCCCAATGAAGACTCTTTGGTACGTGCCATACCAATAAGAGGAATATTAAATCGCTTGATATGTGGCAAGATTTTAATCAACTCTTCACTCTCACCACTGTAACTAATCGCTAACACAGCGTCTTCTTTACCAATCATTCCCAAATCACCATGGAGTGCTTCAGTGGGGTGTAAAAAGAAACTGCTTGTTCCTGTACTGGCAAGTGTCGCAGCAATCTTCGCACCAATTAGCCCACTTTTGCCTACTCCTGTTACAATCAACTTGCCCTTAAGATTGGCAACCAAATGGGTTGCCTCGCTCATCTCTTCGCCAATACAGCGTGCAGCGTTTAATAGCTCCTGCGCCTCTAGTTCTAAAACCTCTCTAGCGATTGCTTTAAAATCTTCCATCTCTTCTCCACTACATCATAAAAATGGTAGGAACGATGGTTGGATACTTTTTCATTTGGCGGTAAATATGTTTACGCACCACTTGACGAAGTTCATTTTCTAACGCACGTGAGTTCTCTAGTAACTCAGCTTTAGCATTGACAATAAACTGATCAATTACCCCTTCCATCTCAACAGAAAAAGCTTTATCTTCCCTATCAGAAACCAATCCATAACTAATAATTTTTGGTTTTGCGATCAGTTTGTGCTCACTTTTATCTAACTGAATCACTAACATCACTAAGCCAGAATCAGCGAGTTTTTGACGGTCAATGACCACATCATCCGCAATTTGTTGATTGATTTGATTGTCAATAAAAATCTTACCTGTTTTAATGGTTTTAATTTTTTTCAAATATTTACCACACACTTCGACTTGATCTCCATCGCTCATCAAATAGATATTTCGCTCAGGAATTCCACACTGCATTGCCGTTTCTTTATGCTTTGTAATGTGATTGTACTCACCATGCACTGGAAGGAAAAATTTTGGTTTAGTCAATCGTAAAATAAGCTTTTGTTCTTCTTGAGCGGCATGACCACTTACGTGAATCTCACTAAAATCCTGATATGCCACATTTGCGCCACTTTTGAGTAAGAAGTTCAACACTTTAGAAACACTTCCCTCATTACCAGGAATCGCTTTTGCAGAGATAATAATCTGATCGGTGGGTTTGATTTTTACATGGCGATGCTCATCCGTTGCCATACGATACAGAGCACTCATCGTCTCGCCCTGACTGCCTGTGGTCACAATTAAGACATCTTTATCGTTGTGTTTATTGACTTCATGCGGATCAATGAAAATACTTTTATCGAGTTGAATGTAACCTAAATCAATCGCGGTAAAGAGGTTACGCTCCATAGAACGCCCAATCACACACACCCTTCTTCCATACTTCAAACCATAATCTATCGCCTGATAGACTCTGTGGATGTTTGAAGAGAACGTAGACATAATGACACGTCCTTTGGCTTTAGAAAAAATAGAGTCAAACGTCTTTCCAACCGTGCTCTCTGAACGAGTAATCCCCTCTTTATAAGAGTTGGTACTATCGCTCATTAAACATAAAACCCCTTTTTCACCATAATCTGAAAAACGATTTAAATCAGTCACATACCCATCAATAGGTGTATGGTCGATTTTGAAATCACCCGTGTGCATAATCGTTCCAGCCTCTGTGGTAATAGCTAAAGCAGATGCGTCAATAATTGAGTGCGTAATATGTATCCATTCGACTTCAAACTCACCAATCTTATACACTTTTCGTTTTTCAACAGGTCTAAAATACTTTTTATGCCCTTTCAATCCATGTTCATCAAATTTATTGGAAATCATTCCTAGAGGTAGAGGCGTCGCATAAAGTGGACATTGCATCTCTTTAAACAAATAAGGAATCGCTCCAATATGATCTTCATGCGCATGTGAAATAATAATTCCAGCTATTTTTTTCCTAATTTGTCGCAAATAGCTAAAATCAGGCACTAAAATATCAACACCATGCATATCTTCACTCGGGAAACTCATACCTACATCAAGGACAATCGCAGAATTTTCAGTTTCAAAAACACAAATATTTCCGCCAATTTCGCCCAATCCCCCTAAAGGTGTAATCTTGATTTTTCCTTTAGAACTTTGTTCAACAAGAGGCGCTTTATTGAGGCGTTCTTTATGCATTTTCTGATTGGCTTCAATGGCTTTTTTCATATCCCGTTGCCAGACTTCATTCCCCTCAATAGAAGCAGTTGGTGTTTTATTATTATTTTTACGTCTTCGATTATTTCGTTTTTTTGGAGCTTGTTCAGCGTTCTCTGGGGTAACGTCTAACGTATCGCCTTGACGGATATCCTTTTTAGGCTCTTCAGGATTTGAAGGGCGTTTATGTCGTGGCTTATTCTGAGCCTTCTCTTCAGGAGTAGTGTTACTACTGTTATGCTGTTGTTGTGTCACTTCGTTTTCTTGCATCATTCAACCTTAATGTTTTAAATAGTAGATGATGAGACAAGACGCCAATTTCGTGAGGACGAATCGTTTCTGGAAGATTTTGTTCGTGCATTACATGTAAAACACACGATTTATCAAACTCAGAAGAGATATTTCTCAACCAAGTTTTTCTAGGACTTTGAAAGGAACATCGCAAATACTTTTTAAATTTTTGCAACTGTTCATTATTTTCAAAAATACCAGAAAATTTTCCATCGACAAACTCTGTTTGTTTGTCAATTTTGAGAATAGACGACACCACTTTAGGTTGTGGTTCAAACGATTCTGGAGATACATCAAAAAGTATGGTAGCCGTCCCAATACTTTGTGCCAAAATCGCCAAAGAGGTAAACTCTTTTGTTTTTGGAAGTGCAGCAAATTTCTCTGCCACCTCTTTTTGAACCATTACAATCATCGATTTGCAATTCTGGTCTTCCAAAGCTTCCAAAATAATTGTCGTAGCAATGTAGTAGGGCAAATTAGCAACCAAATCGTAAGGCTCCTCACAGAGCGATCCTTTTTCAAATTGCTTTAAAACATCAGTTTGCACCAATATTAACTGCCCTTCTGCTAGCTTCGTCGTATATTTTTTTCTCAAATAAACGCACAAGTCCTCATCGACTTCATAGGCCGTTACAGGTTTTACCCTTAACAGCGCTTGCGTCAAATCACCTAATCCAGGCCCAATTTCAATCAGTTTTCTGTTATTCTGGGGCATCGATTGGATGATTTTACTTACAACGGTTGTATCTTTTAAAAAATTTTGGCCAAATTTCTTTTTTGCTTCTATCAATTTGCACCCTATATTTTCTAAGTTTGAGTGATTGTACTCAATCTTTACTTATAAAATCGTTAGATGGTTTTCTCTTTAAGATTTTCAGAAGTTTTTTTTAATTCTTTTGCTATCATTTTTTAACCTAATCTACTAAAAAAAGAGACGTGATGGAGCATTTTGCAAAACGTATTATCCCCTGTTTAGATGTGAAAAATGGACGTGTTGTCAAAGGCGTTAATTTCGTAGGACTTAAAGATGCGGGAGATCCTGTTGAAATTGCAAAACGCTACAACGATGAAGGTGCGGATGAACTGACATTTTTAGACATCACTGCAAGCCATGAGGGCAGGGGAACGATTGTTGATATTGTTGAGAAGGTAGCTCGTGAAGTTTTTATCCCTCTAACCGTTGGGGGAGGCATTCGAACCTTAGAAGATATTTATAAACTTTTACATGTAGGGTGTGATAAAGTCAGTATTAATTCTCCAGCTATTGCCAATCCTGATTTTATTAACGAAGCGGCAAAACGTTTTGGTTCTCAATGTATTGTCGTTGCAATAGATGCAAAACGCACAGGTGATTCGTGGCACGTTTATGTCAATGGTGGACGTATTGATACAGGATTAGATGCTTTGGCTTGGGCAAAAGAGGCTGCCCAGAGAGGTGCTGGAGAGATTCTTTTAACCTCTATGGATTGCGATGGTGCGAAGAATGGATATGATATTCCGCTCACCTCTCAAATGAGTTCTATGCTTAATATCCCTGTGATTGCGAGTGGTGGAGCGGGAAGTATGGAACATATTAAAGAAGCCTTTGTTAATGGGGCTGATGCAGCACTGGCTGCCTCCATTTTTCACTTTAAAGAGATTGATATTATGGATTTAAAACACTACCTCAAAGCTGAGGGAATTGCGGTGAGATTATGATTCTATGTGCTGGACGAAATGAAACATTTGACTTTGCAAAACCAGTTGGCGTAGGGTTAGTGGAAAGTGCAATAACGCTTACACAATACATTTTAGAGGAAAAACCTGCTTTTTTATTTTTTGTAGGAACGGCGGGAAGTTATGGAAAATTTGCCCCTCTTGATATTCTCTTAAGTCACAATGCCAGTAATATTGAATTGGCTTTTTTACAAGATGCGTGTTATACGCCTTTGCAAACGACAATAGAAGCAAAAATCCCCCATGTTTCACGTGGAACAACTCATCCTTTGGTCAATGTCAATTCAAGCAATTACATTACAACAAACGAAGCGTTAGCAAAAAAGATGTTAGAAAATGATAGAGACATTGAAAATATGGAGTTTTTCTCTATCTTAAGTGTTGCAAACCATTTCAATCTACCCTGTTCTGGTTTGTTTGTTGTTACCAATTATTGTAATGAAAATGCACACGATGATTTTCTAAAAAATCACGCAAAAGCAAAAGAATTAATCACATTACATGTAGAAAAAAATATGAAAATTTGAGGTATTATGGAAAAAGAAAATATATTTGACTTATCAAAAGAAGAGTTATCTGAAGTTATTAAACCTGCTTTTAGAGCCAAACAAATTTATCAATGGCTCTATCAAAAATATGTCACATCCTTTGATGAGATGAAAAATTTACCCAAAGAACTTAAAGAGCAACTCAATGAAACATATTATCTTGATCCTTTACGTATAGTAACGATTGAAGAGAGTTGCGATGGCAGTAAAAAATATCTTTTTGCACTCAAAGATAATCAAACCGTTGAAGCCGTCTTACTGCCTATGAAGCAAGAACAGGTGGATGAAGAAGGAAAATTAGTTCATCATGCACGCTATACGATTTGCATCTCTTCACAAGTGGGATGTAAAATAGGGTGTGCTTTTTGTTTAACAGGCAAAAGTGGTTTTAAACGAAACCTGACAGCGGGAGAGATAACCACACAAGTTTTAATGATCAAAAGAGATAACGCTATTGCCGAAAATAGACGTGTGAATATCGTTTATATGGGCATGGGAGAACCACTGGATAATTTAACTAACGTGAGTAAAGCTGTTCGTATTTTTAGCGATCTTGATGGACTCTCCATCTCTCCTCGCAGACAAACGATTTCTACAAGTGGGTTAAGCTCACAAATTGAAAAGCTAGGCAAAATGGACTTAGGTATTTTGCTTGCTATTTCACTTCATGCCGTGGATGATGACTTACGACAAAAATTAATGCCTATTAACAAAGCCTACAATATTGAATCTATTATGAATGCCGTTCGAGGATTCCCCATAGACGCTCGTAAACGGGTTATGTTTGAGTACTTGGTGATGAAGGGGGTCAATGACGACCAAAAGAGCGCTAAAAAGCTAGTAAAACTTCTACATGGCATAAAAGCCAAAGTCAATCTTATCTATTTTAATCCTCATGCAGGAAGTGATTTTGATCGCCCTAGTACCAAAGATATGATAGCGTTTCAGCAGTATCTTGTGGATCATGGTGTGCTTTGTACCATTCGCCAGTCAAAAGGTTTGGACATTAGCGCAGCGTGTGGTCAGCTCAAAGATAAGGAACAAAAAAATGACCTTGCTTGATTGGTCGCAAATTGGTTTTTTAATCATTGTTGTTATTATTGGAGTAGGGGGACTTATCAAAGTCCTTTTTACAAAAGAAAACTAGCATCTTTACATGTAAAATCTCTTTTACATGTAAAGATTAATGCGCTATCCATTCGTGTGAAATAATCTCTTCAGAAGCTCGAAAAATCTTCCCCACAAATCTATCACCACGCTCATAACTTCCAACGCCTTTAGGTGTACCAGACATAATAATATCATTATCCATCAACGTTAAAAAGGTCGCAATCTCATCAAGAATCTGCGCTGGTTTATAGATCATCACATCAACACCACCTTCTTGAACTAACACACCATTTAACCAGAGTTGCATAGAGAGTTTTGCAATATCAGAAGTTTCTATACCTACAAACGAACTCATAACAGCGGCACCATCAAATGCTTTAGAACGCTCCCACGGAAGCCCTTTTACTTTTAACTCACTTTGCAAAGCTCGGTTAGTTAAATCCAATCCAAAACCTACCCCTGCAATCACACCATGACGTATCATAAAGCAGATTTCTCCTTCATAATGTAAAGGTGTTTGTGGAAGTGTTAGCAGTTCCAAACTCAGTGCAGAATTAGGTTTTATAAATAAAACCATTGAAGTAGGCATTTCATTTTTTAGCTCATAAATATGCTCCACATAATTACGTCCCACACAGACTATTTTAGTAGGAGTGACACGCTCTTCATTAAAAAAAACTTTTTTCATTTCAATCTTTCATTAATGCATAAAATTCATTTTTAACATCTATGGTTGACTCTATCGTATAATCAACTCCTTTAAAATTAAACGAGAGCGAATAAGCATGTAAAAGAAGCCGTGAACTCAATGTCTTTTCATACTGTTCTTCTGCACTCATGCTTCCATCCAAATAACGCTCAGCATCTTCTTCTTCTACCCCATAAATCATATCACCCACAATGGGATGTTTCACGTGGAACAAATGAACACGAATTTGGTGTTGTCTTCCGGTATAGGGAAAAGCTTGTACCAGTGTCGCATCTTTATCTTCAAAATAGTGCAGGGGAATCACTTTGGTTTGAGACGGTTTGCCTCTCTCATCCACATGAACTTTCAGACGAATTTGACTCGTTTCCACATCACGCTTCAATTTTTCATCAATCAAAAGTTCCTCTTTCAGATGCCCTTTCACCAATGCGATATAACTCTTTTGAACTTTACGTGTTGCAAAAATCTCTTTAAGCGCAATTTCTGATTGCTTATGTTTTCCCACCAAAACCAACCCACTTGTACTTTTATCAATGCGATGCGCCGCATTGGCATCTTTACCATAAAGCGATTTAATCTCATCATTAAGCGTGTAACCATCGCTTCGCTTTCTTGGATGGATCATCACGCCACTAGGTTTATCAAACACCGCAAAATCTTCTGTTTCAAAAATAGGACGCAACCCTTTAGAATCTCCCTCAAACACAACCACACCAATCTTTCCAGAAATCAAAGTTGATTTGCGCATGAGCTGTTCATCTTCAACAAAGACCCGTCGCTTATCAATAATTTTTTGCGCTTCTTTCATACTGATACCAAATGTATCCATAAGAAATCGAAAAGCAGGAGTGGGTTTTTCAAGAAAAAAGTTTTTCAAAATATATGCCAAAATTCAACCCTTTTTTAGTCCGAAATTGTTAAAATTTACCATCGCATAAAACACGATTTTATGGATAAACTCTCAGTATTTTATCACAGAAAAATCACAAACAGATAAGGAAAAACTATGGTAGAGCGTTACGCTAGAGAAGAGATGAAAAAGCACTGGACGATTGAGGCAAAATACGATGCATGGCTCAAAGTTGAGAAAGCCGCCACGAAAGCATGGAATAAATTAGGATTGATTCCTGATAGCGATTGCGAAAAAATTGTAAATAATGCAAAATTTGATATTGCACGTATTGATGAGATTGAAAAAGTTACTCGTCACGATGTGATTGCTTTTTTAACCAGTGTGGCGGATAGTCTAGGTGAAGAGAGCAGATGGGTACACTATGGTATGACTAGTTCAGATTGTATTGATACTGCCGTTGCACTTCAAATGCGTGACTCTTTACATGTAATCATTGATGATGTCAAAATACTTATGGAATCTTTGAAAAAAAGAGCCATGGAACACAAAATGACCTTAATGGTTGGACGAAGCCACGGTATTCATGGAGAGCCTATTACCTTTGGTTTGGTGCTTGCTATTTGGTATGAAGAGATTAAACGAAGTTTGACCAATCTTGAAAATGTCATGGATGTTATCTCCGTAGGACAAATCAGTGGCGCCATGGGCAATATGGCACACTCTCCGATTGAACTAGAAGAGTTGGTCTGTGAAGAGTTAGGTCTCAAACCAGCCCCCGTTTCCAATCAAGTCATTCAACGAGACCGCTACGCTGCTTTGATGAATGCGTTAGCGCTTTTGGCCTCAAGTTGTGAAAAGATTGCCGTAGCCGTTCGTCACTACCAACGCACCGAAGTGTATGAGTGCGAAGAGTTTTTTGAGCAAGGTCAAAAAGGAAGCTCTGCAATGCCTCACAAACGCAATCCCGTCCTCAGTGAAAACATAACAGGACTCTGCCGTATGATTCGCTCTTACGCCATCCCAGCAATGGAGAATGTGGCATTGTGGCATGAGAGAGACATCAGCCATAGTTCTGTTGAACGTTTTATCTTACCCGATGGATTTATTACCACCGATTTCATGTTACACAGACTCAACAGCGTTATCTCAAAACTTGTGGTCTACCCAGAAAATATGATGAAAAATCTTAACCTTACAGGTGGACTTGTCTTTTCTCAACGCATTTTACTTGAACTTCCTCTTAAAGGTGTTTCTCGTGAAGATGCTTATAAAATCGTTCAACGCAATGCCATGAAAGTCTGGGCAGATTTACAGCAAGGCAAACCAGCCCTCAATGAAAACAAAGAGAGCTTATACCTTCAAAACCTTTTAAGCGATGAGGACTTAAGAGCCAAACTTAGCGAAGAAGAAATTAGAGAGTGTTTTGACTATATGTATTACACTAAAAATATTGATAAAATATTTGGAAGGGTCTTTCTATAATGCTTACCGTACAAAAGCGTAATGGTCGCATAGAACCACTTGATATCTCAAAAATTCAAAAATATACCAGCTCCGCCATTAAAGGGCTGGATAATGTCTCTCAGAGTGAACTCGAAGTTGATGCGAAAATTCAATTTCGCGATAAAATCACTACCGAAGAGATTCAAAAAACGCTGATTAAAACAGCGGTTGATAAAATCGACATTGACCGACCCAACTGGACCTTTGTTGCCGCACGACTCTTTTTATACGACCTTTACCATAAAGTAAGTGGCTTTACAGGTTATGGCAGTTTTAAAGAGTATTTTGAGCGATGTGAAAAAGAGGGACGCATTGCCTTAGGATTAAAAGAAAAGTATGACCTTGCAGATTTGGAAGCCTACATTCAACCTGAACGTGACCTTCAATTTAACTATCTTGGCATTAAAACCCTTCATGACCGTTATTTGATTAAAAACAAAGAGGGAAAGCCTATTGAGTTGCCACAACATATGTTTATGGCGATTTCGATGTTCTTGGCACAAAATGAACTCAACTCACAAGATTGGGCAAAGAAATTTTACGATGTCATCAGTAAATTTGAAGTGATGCTAGCTACACCTACACTTTCTAATGCAAGGACAACACGTCATCAATTAAGCTCTTGCTACATTGGAAGTACGCCCGATAACATCGAAGGAATTTTTGACTCCTATAAAGAGATGTCACTTTTAAGTAAATTTGGTGGAGGCATTGGTTGGGATTGGAATTTAGTTCGTTCCATGGGTGGTATGATAGATGGGCATAAAAATGCCGCAGGTGGCGTTATACCGTTTCTTAAAATCACCAATGACATTGCCGTTGCGGTTGATCAACTAGGCACACGCAAAGGGGCTATCGCTGTTTATTTAGAGCCATGGCATATGGACATCTCTGACTTTTTGGACTTGAAGAAAAATTCAGGAGAAGAGAGACGTAGAGCCCATGAGCTTTTCCCAGCGCTTTGGATTAATGATCTCTTTATGAAGCGTGTAGAGAGTAATGCTATGTGGACACTTTTTGACCCAGCCCAAACGCCTGATTTATGTGAAGTCTATGGTGAAGAGTTTGAGCGACGTTATAGTGCCTACGAGCATGATGAGAGCGTAACAAAAGAGTATATTCTTGCTAAAGAGTTGTGGAAAAAGATATTAACCAGCTATTTTGAGAGTGGAAGTCCTTTCTTGTGCTTTAAAGACAGTGCCAATAAAGTCAATCCAAACGACCATGCAGGCATTATTCGAAGTTCTAACTTGTGTACCGAAATTTTTCAAAATACACAGCCTAATCACTACAAAATCAAAATTGTTTTTAACGATCAAACATTCATCACCTATGAAGAGAGAGACTTGGTCAAAGTAGACAGTGGCATTACCAAAGAGGCTAAAAAAATAACGGCATTGGATAGTATTGATGGCAAAGATATTTTTATTGTTGAAAAAGAGATGATTGAGGGAAAAACGGCTGTGTGTAATCTTGCCAGTGTCAATCTCTCTAAAATTCACACCAAAGAAGATATAGAGCGAGTCCTTCCGATTGCTATTCGAATGCTCGATAATGTCATTGACTTAAACTTCTATCCTCATGCAAAAGTCAAACACACGAACCTTAAATCCCGTGCCGTTGGTCTAGGCGTCATGGGCGAAGCGCAAATGCTCGCTGAAAAAGGGATTGAGTGGGGAAGCTATGAGCACTTTAGCAAAATTGATGAAGTGATGGAAGCAATTAGTTACAACGCCATTTTAGCCTCCTCAAATCTTGCCATTGAAAAAGGGGTTTACCCAGAATTTAGTGGTTCAAAGTGGAGTAAAGGCATTTTTCCTATTGACACAGCCAATGAAGAAGCAAAAAAACTGGTTGATAGGGGCGGGCTTTTTGGTTACATGTATGACTGGGAAAGTTTAAGAGAAAAAGTGAAAAATAATGGTATGCGTAATGGCTATCTGATGGCGATTGCACCGACAAGTTCCATCTCCATTTTAGTAGGAACGACCCAAACCATTGAGCCTGTTTATAAACGCAAATGGTTTGAAGAAAATCTCTCAGGAATGATTCCTGTGGTTGCACCAAATCTCAATCCAAATACATGGACATTTTACACACCTGCGTATGAACTCGACCAAAGAATTTTAGTCAAAGCAGGCGCCATTCGTCAAAAATGGATCGATCAAGGACAGAGCCTTAATATTTTCATCACACTCGATAAAGCCAGTGGTAAATACCTCAATGATATTTACATGCTTGCGTGGAAACTAGGTATTAAATCGACCTATTATCTCCGTTCACAATCGCCTGAAAACAAACTTGAAGCGATTGATCGTAGCATTGAATGTGAGGGATGTCAATAACTATTCACACACACCATACCTTAAAAAGTATGGTGTGATTCTTTACATGTAAAGGGCAAACATGAAAACGATCGGACTCATTGGTGGCATGAGTTGGGAATCAACACTCAGTTATTACACACTGCTCAATGAAGGTATAAAAGAGCGTTTAGGTGGGCTTCATAGCGCTAAAGTTGTCTTATACTCAGTTGATTTTGCACCTATTGCTCAGTTTCAAAAAGAGGGAAAATGGGAAGAAACAGCTCAGATTATTAAAGAAGCTGCTATTTCACTTGAACGTGCAGGTGTCGATATAATACTCCTTTGCACCAATACGATGCATAAAATTTTACCTCTTGTAACACCCTTCATTCAAACCCCTTTTTTGCATATCGCAGAAGCAACAGCCCATGCGCTAAATGAAAATGGTGCGAAAAAAAGTATCTTATTGGGCACAAAATTTACCATGCAAGAAACGTTTTATACAGACATTTTAAATCAACACTCCATTGAGATTATCATCCCAGATAAAAACGCTATTGAAACCATCAATCGCATTATCTTTGATGAGCTGTGTATCGGTAAAATAGAAACGGCTTCAAGAGACTCTTTTATTGAAATTATTCATGCGCTAAAACGTCAAAACGATGAAATTGATTCTGTCATTTTAGGATGCACCGAAATTGGTCTTTTACTCAATCAAGAAAGCTCTCATTTACCGCTGTTTGATACAACTCTTTTACATGTAAAAGAGGCACTAAAATACGTATTAAGCGAAAAATAAATAAAATATAAAAATTAGTTTAATACTTTTATATTTTATAAGAAAAAATTGATTTAATAATTGAAAAAATGGCTGTTAAATCAATTAATAAATTTTTAAAAAAATGCTCCATTTTAGAGCTGTGACATATTCGTTTCACCTTAATTATTAAGTTTCTTTAAATTTTAGTCTGACTATAATCAAGTTTACTTTTAAATCTAGGATAATCATGCTAACCAAAGTACTTAAACGCGATGGCACAACAGAAGAATTTCAACCTTACAAAATTGAAGATGCAATTAAAAAAGCTTTCAAAAGTGAAGGGGTGATGTACGACGAAAGTATCTACACAGAGATTCTAAAACGTATCGAAAAGAAACGTGTTGCAGCCGTTGAAGACTTTCAAGATATGATTGAACAAGAACTTTATAAAGCTCGATATTTTGATGTTATGCGCTCTTTTATTCTCTATCGTCACACGCACAAAATGCAACGAGAGCACATTTATGGACTCAGTGAAGATACCACCTATATCAATTCGACTCAAACCATTGAAGAGTACATCGGTAAAAGCGACTGGAGAATTAAAGCTAACTCAAACACAGGCTACTCCAATGCAGGTTTAGTGAACAATACGGCAGGAAAAGTCATCGCTAACTACTGGCTCGATAAAATTTACTCCAAAGAAGAGGGGTTGGCACACCGAAATGGGGATTACCATATTCACGATTTGGACTGTTTAACTGCTTATTGTGCCGGATGGAGTTTGCGTGTCCTTTTAGATGAAGGCTTTAATGGCGTTCGTGGTCGTGTAGAGAGTCGTCCTCCCCAACACTTTCGTGAAGCCCTTGGTCAGATGGCAAACTTTTTAGGTATTTTACAAAGTGAATGGGCGGGAGCTCAAGCGTTTAGCTCATTTGATACCTACCTAGCACCTTACGTTTTTAAAGATAAAATCTCCTACAAAGAGATTAAAAAGGCCATTCGAAGTTTTATTTATAATCTTAACGTTCCTGCACGCTGGGGACAAAGTCCTTTTACCAATATTACGATTGATTGGACGGTTCCTAACGACTTGGCTGACCAGATTCCAACATCAAGTCAACGCCATCTTTTTAAAGGCATCAACGATGCGGAGCTTTTAGAAGAAGCACAAAAACGAGGTATTCATTCACTTGAAGCAATGACATACAAACACTTTCAACCAGAGATGAATCTTATCAACAAAGCTTACTATGAAGTGATGACCGAGGGTGATAAAACGGGGCAACCTTTTACATTCCCAATTCCTACGGTTAACATTACTGAAGATTTTGATTGGGATGGAGAAAATACCGATTTATTGTTTGAAAACACTGCAAAAATTGGCTCCTCTTATTTTCAAAACTTTATTGGAAGCCAATATGTGAGAGATGCCGAGGGGAAATTGGTGGAGAATCCAAAAGCCTATAAACCAGGACATGTTAGAAGCATGTGTTGTCGTTTACAGCTTGATCTAAGAGAGCTTTTAAAACGTGGTGGTGGACTTTTTGGAAGTGCTGAAATGACGGGAAGTATTGGTGTTGTGACACTCAATATGGCACGCCTTGGGTATTTATACAAAGGTAATAAAAAAGAATTGATGGAACAATTTGAATACCTCATGGATTTAGCAAAGTCGACGTTAGAGAAGAAACGTGTATTTGTACAAGAGATGTACAACCGTGGACTTTATCCTTACACCGCACGTTACCTACCTGGATTTAACAGCCATTTTTCAACCATTGGGGTTAACGGAATCAATGAGATGATTCGTAATTTTACCGATGATAAACATAATATTGCGGATGAATATGGAATGGAATTTGCTCATGAAATCTTAGAATTTATGCGCAATAAAATGGTCGCGTATCAAGAAGAGACAGGTAACCTTTATAATCTTGAAGCAACACCAGCGGAGGGAACGACGTATCGTTTTGCAAAAGAAGATAACAAGCGTTATCCTGAGATTATTCAAGCAGGTTCGGGCAAGAATGTCTATTATACCAACTCTTCACAACTACCTGCTAATTTTACAGATGACCCTTTTGAAGCCTTAGATTTACAAGATGACCTCCAATGTTCTTACACAGGAGGAACGGTACTGCATCTTTATATGAAAGAGCGAATTAGCTCATTTGAAGCGTGCAAAAAGTTAGTCAAAAATGTCATCACGAACTATCGTATGCCATACCTTACGATCACACCTGTGTTTTCAGTCTGTGAAAAACATGGCTACATCAGTGGTGAGCACGAATTTTGCCCTAAATGCGATGAAGAATTGATTGAACAATTTAAAAAAGGAGAAGCCTCATGAGTCAAGCAGAGATTTTGGAACAGTTAAAAGAGAAACGTACAAAATGTATCGTTTACACCCGTGTTATGGGATACCACAGACCAGTGGAAAGTTTTAACGTAGGTAAAACAGGTGAACACAAAGAGCGTGTCCAATTTGTTGAAAAATGTTCTTGCCGATAAGGCAATCCACAGCATTACCAAATTTACAACGCTTGATTTTCCCGATCATCTAGCGTCTATTTTTTGGTTTGCAAAGTGCAATATGGCATGTCCTTATTGCTACAATCCTCAAATTGTACGAGGCAAGGGTGAAATCAGCCTTGCCTCGGCACTCGAATTTCTAGAAAGTCGTAAAGACCGCTTAGAAGGTGTTGTATTAAGCGGTGGTGAGTGTACACTTTATCCTCATCTTGAAAGCTTTTGTGAAGCGATTAAGCGACTCGGATATAAAATTAAAATTGATACAAATGGCACCAACCCTGCATTACTCAAACGTCTCATTGAGAGAACTTTAGTTGATTACATTGCCCTCGATTATAAGGCGCCCAAAAAGCACTATACTCGCATTACGCACCATCCACATTTTGAGGTTTTTGAAGAGAGTTTGCACTACCTGATTCAAAGCCATTTTCCTTTTGAAGCACGAACTACTCTGCACAGTGATTTATTGAGTGAAAATGACATCAATGCCATTATTGAAGATTTACATGTAAAAGGGTATCAAGGAATCTATTATCTCCAAAAATATTTACATGTAAACGAAACTCTAGGCGTTACAAAAGAGCAACAAAATCAGTTTGAAATGAGCAAACTAACCCCTTTACTCCCCATAGAATTAAGAAATTTTTGATACAATAATTTCTCACACGTCAAACCAGCAGAGCTCTTTTGACTGCACTTGCCGCTATGGCACTCAAGCTTGCCAACGCCATTGGCAGAATCCATTTTAAAACAAAAAATGATACAAGGAAACAGTCGTGGACCGCAAAAAAATCTATAATCCAAACTCTGATGAAAGCCTAAATGATCGTAAAGTCTTTGGTGGGAATCCCCATGGAATTTTAAACTTTACTAAAGCCAAATACACATGGGCACTTAAACTGTGGGATATGATGGAGGGCAATACCTGGTTTCCTAAAGAGGTAGATACCACCAAAGATGTCATTGACTACAACAAAAACCTTACTGATGCAGAAAAACGCATGTATGACCTTGTATGGTCTCAACTCATTAGCATGGACAGCTTTCAGACCAATAACCTAGCCGACAATATTAACCCCTATATCACTGCGCCTGAAATTAATGCGTGTCTCTCACGTCAAGCCTATGAAGAGGCAAACCATTCAAAATCCTATGCCGTTATGGTTGAAGCCATGTGTGATAACACCGACTTGATTTATGAAATGGAAAAACACGATGAAGTCTTGCGTCGTAAAAATGACTACATCTCCAGCGTCTATGAAGAACTTGCAGGGGACGTGACTGAAGAAAAACTGGTTTTAGCAATGTTTGCGAACCAAATCTTAGAAGGAATTTATTTTTACTCAGGATTTACGGCTATTTACGCCCTCGCACGTACAGGTAGAATGCTAGGGAGTGCACAAATGATTCGTTTTATTCAAAGAGATGAAATCACCCATTTGCTCCTCTTCCAAAACATGATTAATACCACCAAGAAAGAGCGCCCAGACCTCTTTACCGATGCGCTTAAAGCCAAAGTCTATGAGATGTTCCAAAAAGCAGGTGATTTGGAAATTGAGTGGGGAAAATACATTACCCAAAATCAAATTATGGGCTTCACCGATGATATTATAGAGACATATATTCACTATCTCGTGGATGACCGTTTAACCGCTGTGGGATTCGATAAACTCTACAATGCCTCACATCCAATTAAATGGGTCGATGATTTTTCAAAATTTAATGACCAAAAAACAAACTTTTTTGAAGGTAATGTCTCTAATTACAGTAAGGGAAGCCTCTCTTTTGATGACTTCTAATCCCATGCTCTGCGCCCTACAATTTGCCTACGAAGGGCGCCCCTTTAAAGAAAATTTTGATACCTTAAAAGAGCTCATCCTACAAACACCTAAAACAAGTATCGTTTTGGCACCAGAGCTTTGTTTAAGTGCCTACGCCTATGACAATCTTGATGCTGCCGCAAACTTTTCTGCCACGATTCTGCCTTATTTAGCAGAACTTTCTACATGTAAAACCATAGGACTCACGCTTGTTGAAAAAATAGAAGAACACTATGTCAATAACTTCAAACTCTTTCATCAAGGCACCCTCATCTATACCCGTTCCAAAGTTAAACTCTTTCCGCTGGGTAAGGAAGAGCACTATTTTCAAGCAGGAATGCCTGAGACTATCGAGCTAATTTCCCTCAATGGAATAAAAATTGCTGTACTTATTTGCTTTGAACTTCGCTTCCCTTCTTTATGGGAACAGATTAAAGGAGCAGATATTATTCTTGTTCCTGCTTATTGGGGAAAAGAGCGTAAAGCACATCTGAATATTCTTGTCAAAGCCTTAGCTATTGCGAATCAAGCTTATGTCGTATGTGCCAATAGCGCTGATGAAACCATGGCAAAAAACAGTGCGATTATCTCTCCTTTTGGTGAGAGCCTTAGCGATGATAGAAAAAGCCTTTTAATGCAGAGATTTGATACTCAAACCATCAAAAAAATGCGACGATATCTTAATGTAGGATTAGATACGAATGCCTCAATCGGCTCATTTTAAAGAAAAAATACGCTTTCAAAAAAATAAAAAGATGGCGGATGAAATTACCAAATTAATTCCACTCAGTAGTGATGTCTATGATGCTTTTTGCCAAAGCGAACGTGAACTTTTTGTTCCACAAGGCATGAGTTTACACGCCTATAAACTTGATGCTTTACCATTAGTTGCGAATCAATGGATTAGCTCCCCACTTACTGTTGCTAAGATGACAGAAGCACTTACATGTAAAGGAGCAGATAGCGTTTTGGAGATTGGATGTGGAAGTGGTTATCAAGCACTGATTTTAAGTAAACTCATTCGTCGTGTGTTTACGATTGAGCGGATTGATAGACTCTTAAAAGAGGCAAAAGAGCGCTTTAAAGCCTTAGGTGTTACCAACATTCATACCCGTTTTGATGATGGACAGAATGGTTGGAGAGAGTTTGCTCCCTACGATAGAATCCTTTTTTCAGCCTCAACGCCACATATTCCTGCTAAACTTTTTGAACAGCTCAAAATAGGAGGCATTTTAGTCGCCCCTATTGAAAAAGGGCAAAAGCAGATTATTACACGCTTTACAAAAACAGAAGAAGGTCTCATCTCTAAACCTTTAGAAGAGTGCCTTTTTGTTCCTGTAATTAACGGACGGGAGTTTTAAGAAGCACCTTAGTGCTTCTTAACGATTTGTTTTATCATCAACTGAGGCGTTACTAAACCCCGATAATCATTGCGGGAGAGGGTAAATAAGATATCAACCTTATCGCCTTGTTTCACTTTGGTATCGTAATTGAAAAAAAGTGCTTCAAGGGCATTACTTCCTTCTTGCAAAATCAGTTTTAAATGTTGTCCCTCTTTGCCAATAAGACGATCAACTTTCACGCCAATATTACGCAATAAAAAACTTGGTTTTGGATTTTTCTGCCCATAGGGTTCTTGATTTTCCAAAATCTCCAAAAGTTCAAAATCAATCTGATCTGCGCTAATTTCACCCAAAAGGTCATTATCGGCTTCTAACTCCTCTTGCGTTAAAACACTGGCTGCTTCCACCAATTTCTCTTTGAAATAAGGTAAATGATGCACTTCAATGGAGACACCAGCTGCCCCCTTATGACCACCATAGCCAATTAAAAATTTCTCTTGTGCCCGAATCAGTTCCAAGATATTCACACCCCCAACACCTCTAGCGCTTCCTTTGGCCTTGTCATCTCGAATCGAAAAAACAATCGCAGGTTTTTTGAAGCGTTTGGAGAGCCTTGAAGCAACAATCCCCACAATGCCTTCATGCCACTCTTCACCCCACACCACAATGATATTTTCATCCTCCCTGACAAAAGGAAGCGTGGCTTCAAATAAAAGACGCTCTTCTTCTTTTCTCGCCTCATTTAAAGAGACAATATAATCCAAAAGCTTGAGTGCTTCATCGACATTTTTGGACTTAATAAACTCATAAGAGAACCTTGCATCTTCCATTCGTCCAGAGCTATTAATCAGTGGAGCGATTAAAAAAGAGATATCATCACTCTCAAAAGTAGCTTTGCCATAATACTGCCTAATTGCCTCAAAAGCAGGGCGTTTAGAGCGATTGAGCTCTATGATACCTTTTTTGACCATCACACGGTTCATTCCCACAAGTTCCATCATATCCGCCATAATGGCAATGCAGAGCAAGTCTAAAAACGAGGAGAGGTCATACTCAATGCCCAACTCTTCTTTCAAAGCCGCAACCAAATACCATGCTACTTGCGCGCCACAAATCTCACAATGAGGAAAACAACAATCCTCTTGCTTAGGATTAACAATCGCATAGGCTTCAGGTAAAACTTCTGGAACATTGTGATGATCCGTAATAATCAGATCAATCCCTTGTTCTTTACAGATTTGGGCTGCTTCAAGCGCTGAAATGCCATTATCCACGGTGATAATCACTTGAGCATCTAATTTGGCAACAATCTCAGGATTAAGACCGTATCCATCCGTAAAACGATTGGGAATCACTAACGAATAATTTACATGTAAATCATCAAAAAACTGGCTTAAGATAACTGAGGAGATGACACCATCGACATCATAATCCCCAACAATCGCAATGCGCTCACCCTTTTGCATGGCGTGCACAATGCGCTTAGAAGCTTTGGCAATATCTTTTAAAGAAGAGGGCTTTGGAATCTCATTTAAACGTGTGCAATCATCATTTTCAAATCGACTTTGTAAAATCCGCCTAATCTCTTCTTTGCTCAGCAACCTAGCCATTTTGACGTTGAATCAACGCCGCTTTAGCAAACGCTAAAATGGTCTTATTTGGATTCGTAAGACGTGAAGTAAATTCAGGGTGAAACTGAACCCCTAAAAACCATGGATGCCCTTTAAGTTCAACCGCTTCAATCAACCCCTCACTCTCTCCACTCACGATCAAGCCCTCTTTTTCAAACGCTTCACGGTAAGCAGGATTGGCTTCATAACGATGACGATGACGCTCACGGATTGTCTTTTCACCCGCATAAACATCTCGAAGCAAAGAACCCTCTTTCGTTTCACACGCATAGCCACCCAAACGCATCGTTCCACCCAATGGACTTTGGAACGTACGCAGTTGTTTTTGACCACTCGCATCCATAAATGAGTCAATCAAATAGATAATAGGATTTTTACATGTAGGATTAAATTCTGCCGAATTAGCATCTTCAATGTGTAAAACGTTACGTGCAAATTCAATCATCGCAAGTTGCATTCCGAGGCAGATTCCAAGATAAGGGATTTTGTGCTCTCTCGCATAACGAATGGCTTGCATTTTACCCACGACTCCACGCTCACCAAAGCCACCTGCAACCAAAATACCATCCACTTCAGAGAGAATATCCTCACATCCTTTATCTTCAATGACCTCAGAATCTACCCAGCGAATTTTCACTTTCGCATTGAGGTGTGCACCTGCGTGAATCAAAGACTCTGTTAATGATTTGTACGACTCTTTTAAATCAATGTATTTACCCACAAAGGCGATTAAAAGCTCATCACGAGGCGCAATCACACGCTTCACCAACACATCCCAATCATCCATATGTGGGGTTAAAACGCCCAAATCTAAGGCTTCTGAAATCGGGGTTAAAATATTTTCTTTTAAGAAGTTAAGGGGTACTTGATAGATGGTGGTCGCATCCAAACATTCAATGACAGAATTTCGCTCAACACCGCATGAAAAAGCAAGTTTATTGCGTAACTCTCTAGGAAGAGGGTATTCAGAACGGCAAATGAGCATATCAGGTGTAATACCAATACGACGAAGCTCTTGAACAGAGTGTTGTGTTGGTTTGGTTTTAAGCTCACCCGCTGCTTTAATAAAAGGCACTAAAGTGAGGTGAATATTCATCGCTCTTCGCTTACCTACTTCACTTTTTAAAGAGCGAATCGCCTCTAAAAAGGGAAGCCCTTCGATGTCACCTACGGTTCCACCAATTTCCACGATTAAAATATCTTTACCTTTACCTGCCTCTTTAATACGGTTAGCAATCTCATCAACGATATGTGGAATCACCTGAATGGTTTTACCCAAATAGTCCCCACGTCGCTCTTTTTCAATAACAGCAGAGTAAACACGTCCTGTGGTAAAGTTATTGGCTTGTGTTAAATTTTCATCTAAGAAACGCTCATAATGCCCCAAATCAAGGTCGGTTTCTGCGCCATCGTCCGTGACAAAAACCTCACCATGCTCCAAAGGACTCATGGTACCAGGATCAACGTTAATGTAAGGATCAGCTTTGAGGATGCTGACTTTAAAGCCAACATTTTTTAAAAGAGTAGAGATGCTAGCCGCTGCGATACCCTTGCCAAGGGAGCTTAAAACACCACCTGTAACAAATATATATTTCGTTTCCTGATTGGACATAATCTTTCCGCCTGTCTGTTATTTTTTTGGAAAGATTATATCTCAACTAAGATAATAAAGGGTTTATCTGCTTAGTTTGCTTTGTTGTAAAAGTAGTTTGTCGCTTCCACAAATCCTTCAATAGAACCACAATCAAAACGTCTTCCATTGAATTTATAGGCGATCACTTTGCCTTGTCGAGCGAGTTCTAAAAGAGCATCGGTAATTTGAATTTCTCCGCCTTTGCCTGGCTTTGTATTTTCAATGACTTCAAAAATATCAGGTGTTAAAATATAACGTCCAATAATCGCTAGATTTGTTGGGGCATCTTTAGGATCAGGTTTTTCAACCATGTTAGAAACACGTAAAACCGACTCATTTCCATCGACGATTCTGCCATCAATCACACCGTATTTATTGGTCTCTTCTTTGGGTACTTCTTCAATGGCAACGACACAACAACGGTATTTTTCATACACTTCAACCATCTGTTTAAGCACAGGATCTTCATCTTGATTGTCACAAAGGTCATCGGCCAAAATAACCGCAAATGGCTCATCACCAATCAACGTTTTACCCGTTAAAATAGCGTGTCCCAACCCCTTCATCTCAATCTGTCTGGTATAACTAAACGTACAATTATCAATGAGATTTCGAATTTCGGTCAAGTAACTCTCTTTTGAGGTTCCTCGAATCTGATGCTCAAGCTCATAGCTTACGTCAAAATGGTCTTCAATCGCTCTTTTACCACGGCCCGTAACAATCGCCATCGTATCAATACCCGCACTTACGGCTTCTTCCACACCGTATTGAATAAGAGGTTTAGTTAAAACAGGTAACATCTCTTTGGGCATCGCTTTGGTTGCAGGAAGAAAACGTGTTCCATACCCTGCGGCTGGGAAAAGACACTTTTTCACGGATTTTAAATTATTGATTTTATTGTATTTCGAGATACTTGACACGTATCACTCCTAAAAATTAAATATGCGATTTTATCGTAATTTTGCTCTTGAAGAGCTTATTCTTTCTCTTCCATCATTTCACGCATCTTTCGCTCCATGCGTTTTTCAAATGCTTCATTGGAAGGGCTTTCTTCTGAAGCAAACTTGACTTTTCCATAAAGAACACACCCTTTGTGTCCAGGGTCGCACTCTTTTTTGATGATATCACAGACTCCCTCAACATCACGAGGACACGTCCAACCCCCTTGATTCATCTGCTTTCCTTTTACATGTAATGTTTAACCAAGACGCTTACACCACCCACAATAAACTGCACCGCAATAGCACCCACAATAAGTCCCATCAAACGACTGACAATTTTTTGCCCTGTAATACCAAGGTATTTGCGAATATAAATACTGTTTTTAAACGCCAAATAAACACTCAAAGCCACAATCAAATACGCCATAATCAACGCAGCGATAGAGATGAAACCTTCACTGTGCCCTCTTAAAATAATAATCGTCGCAAAAATCCCAGGACCAAAGGTAATAGGCACACCTAAAGGAATGACTGAAAATTCGTCATTTTTAATCGCTTCTTCTCGCTCTTCTTCCGTCTGATTTTTTGATTCCATAGAACCTTGAACCATTTTAATCGCCGTAAACAATAAAATAATCCCACCCATCACCTTGAGTGAATCAATCTCAATACTAAATAAATTGAGTAAAAAATTGCCACTAATCAACACCACAAAAAACGCAACAATAATCGTAAGTGTTGCCTTCCTAGCAATTTTATCAATATGCTCTTTCGTCGTACTTTGAGGCAAAAGTGAGAGCATAATCGCACTCACTCCCAAAGGATCGACAATCGCCATCATGGTGATGGTATGCTGTAACAGTAAATTAAAAAACTCTGTCATTAAATATCAGTCTTTAACACAGCGCCATTGCTTGCGTTAGTGACTAATTGGCGATACTGTTTCAGCCAACTGCCTTCAATCTTTTTCACATGGGGTTTAAATGTTGCTCTTCGTTTGGCTAACTCATTTTCATCAATCAGCGCCTCAATCGTATACGCATCCACATCAATTTGAATCGTATCACCATCGTGCAACAATCCAATCAAACCGCCCTCAGCCGCCTCTGGACTCACATGCCCAATGCTCAAACCTCTGGTTGCGCCAGAAAAACGTCCATCCGTAATCAACGCAACATCCGCTCCCAATCCCATACCCATAATCAAACTTGTAGGAGAGAGCATCTCTTGCATACCAGGACCTCCACGAGGACCTTCGTAGCGAATCACCACCACATCACCTTTTTTGACTTTTCCACCAATAATGCCAGAAATCGCCTCTTGTTGTGAATCAAAACAGACAGCTTTGCCCACAAACTGACGTGAACCTGTAATCCCCGCTGTTTTAATCACACATCCCTCTAACGCTAAATTACCAAATAAAATCGCAAGTCCACCCACTTTTGAGTACGGGTTTTCTAAGGTATGAATAATCGTCGTATCTTTAATTTCCGCATGCGCAATACGCTCACCCATGCTCTCACCCGTTACCGTTAAATTATCTAAAAACAAAACCCCATTGTCTCTACGGCTCACCTCTTTCATCACCGCACTCACACCACCCGCACGGTTAATGTCTTCCATATGTACCGTTGAAAGTGATGGTGAAATTTTGGCAATATGTGAAATATTTTTACTGATTTCGTTAATATCTTTTATATCAAAATCCACACCTGCCTCTTTGGCAATCGCTAACATATGTAAAACGGTGTTAGAACTTCCGCCCATCGCCATATCAATCGCAAAAGCATTGCGTACCGCTTTTTCATTTAAAATATTACGAATGTTAAATCGCTCATCTAAAGCAATTTCACACACACGCTTTGCCGCAGCACGAATAAGAACCTCACGCGCAGGCGTTAATGCGGGAATGGTTCCATTACCTGGAAGTGCTATACCCATCGCTTCCATCAGTGTATTCATACTATTGGCGGTAAACATACCTGAACATGAACCCCCACTTGGACACGCATTGCACTCAATATCAGTCAACTCCGCCTCACTCATTTCACCCATTTCAAATTTACCCACCGCTTCAAACGCTGTTGCTAAGTCAATGGGATTCCCCTCTTTGGTGTAACCCTTTTTCATAGGACCACCACTGACAAATACGGTTGGAACATTGACACGAAGTGCCCCCATAATCATACCTGGTACAATTTTATCGCAGTTAGGAATACAAATCATCGCATCAAGCTTATGCGCATTCATTACCGTTTCAATAGAATTGGCAATCAACTCTCGACTTGGTAAGGAATAAAGCATACCATCATGCCCCATCGCAATACCATCATCCACGCCAATGGTATTAAACTCAAAGGGCACACAGCCGTTTTTACGAATCTCATCTTTTATAATCACCCCATACTCATGCAAGAAAAAGTGACCAGGAATAATATCGATATACGAATTTGCCACACCAATAAATGGCTTACTAAAATCCTCATCCTTCAACCCCGTTGCTCGAAACAAACTTCGATGAGGCGCTCTGTTATACCCTTTTTTCACCTGATCACTACGCATCATTTTATCCTTAAAAAATTTTCAGAATTATAGCAAAACGACTCTAAAAAACATTACATGTAAAAGAATTTCTCAAAATAGCTTTACATTTTAAAAAAAAATTGATATACTCTCATCTCTTTTTTAAGATGCGGGAATAGCTCAGTGGTAGAGCACGACCTTGCCAAGGTCGGGGTCGCGAGTTCGAACCTCGTTTCCCGCTCCATACGTTATAAAAAAAGAAAAGCGTCGCCCGGATGGCGAAATTGGTAGACGCAAGGGACTTAAAATCCCTCGGGAGTTTTTCCTGTGCCGGTTCAAATCCGGCTCCGGGCACCACCACTTTATATGGATTCGGCGGCGATATAGCCAAGCGGTAAGGCATGGGCCTGCAAAGCCTTGATCCCCGGTTCAAATCCGGGTGTCGCCTCCACCTTAATAATGAATCAATACTTTATATCTGTCGGGAGATGGCAGAGCGGCTTAATGCGGCGGTCTTGAAAACCGTTGAGGGTAATACCTCCGGGGGTTCAAATCCCTCTCTCCCGGCCACTACTCCTTAAGCTCCTTCAAAACTCCCATTTTATCGATGTTATAACGCAATTTAAGAAAAATCAAAAAAGCTTCTTTCCAACAAAACCTATCTAGAAATTCAATATTTTTCTTAAAGAACCTATTACGATCCATTCAATAACTAATTAATCTATTGACCTTTATGTACCATTTTTGATACAATTTTACTATGAAAAAAATCACTTCGATATTTGTATGAAACAAATAACGGAAATAAACCCGTTAGAGAATGGTTGTTATCTCTTACCAAAGATGATCGAAAAATCATTGGTGAAGATATTAAAACTGTAGAGTATGGATGGCCAATAGGTATGCCTACATGTAAGGGTCTCGGTAAAAAGCTTTTTGAAGTGAGAAGCAATATATCAGACAAAAGAATTGCAAGAGTTATATTCGCTGTTATCGACGAATACATGGTACTGCTGCATGCGTTTATTAAAAAAACGCAAAAGACAGAAAAAAGCGATCTTGATTTAGCTTTAAGTAGATTAAAGGATATAAAATGAAATTACAACCAAATATGAAAAGTGATTTTGATGAATTTTTGAGAGAAGAAGGTATCTATGAGGAAGTAAATGATGCTGCTATTAAAAGAATCATTGCTTATCAATTAGAACAAGAAATGAAAGTTCAAAAAATTTCTAAAACAAAACTGGCACAAATGATGCACACAAGCAGGGCTGCGGTTGATCGGTTATTAAGCCCCTCAAATGAATCATTAACACTTACAACATTAATTTCAGCTAGCCAAGCTCTAGGCAAAAAACTAACGATTGCTCTTGTTTAAAAGATAGGGGAATTCCCCTATCTTAAAGCTATACCCGTACCTCCCGATAATATTTGTCGATATTCTCACTTTGAACATAGTTCGCTTTTTTACTTGGTAACTCCGCTCTTGGCGACACCGGCCACTTCTTCAAAAACAATCCCTTACATTATCTCTTTTCTAAAAAGAATCTCTAGAATCTTCATCATTCATAATTTCTACTTTAATGGACTTAAATGCTGCAGTAAGAGTGAAAACATCACTTCTATCTCCAAAGAGGCGATTAATACCTGCTTTTCCGTGATGAAAGGTGCAAAACAGTGTTTTGGGTTTTATTTTATCCGTAAATTTAATGCTAATAGGTGCGCTTTGTCCAAAGGCGGTTTTTAGCATGACTCGATCACTGGTAAAATCTTTTGCGTCATCCTCATGCACGAACAAAACAGTCTCATCGTAGCGTTTATGGAGTTTGTCACAGCGACTCGTTTGTGAAGCGTTATTGTACTGAGCTAAGGTTCTGCCTGTGGTGAGGTAGTAGCCTGTCAGGTTTTTTTCTACCAACTCCTGTACCATACCTCGAAGCTCGTACTGGTGGTAGTGAAACTCGCCATAGCCATCTTCGGTTCTAAAGTCTAACTGATGCAAAATAGGCGTATCCTCCGTGTGAACTGGCCATTGTAGCCCACGAATACGGTGACGCTCTAGTCTGTTATAACTCGCCCCCGAAAAGCGTCTGTATGCCACTTCACGCACTTCATCCCAAATCTGCTTTGAGTTTTCATAGGTATAATTTCCGCCTAATTTATTCTCCACAAGCTTAATCACTTCCCAATCATCTGGCAAATCAGACGTGACAAGCGGTTGAGAGAGGTGAAGTCGTCGCATGGCATTGACATACACGCCTGTTTTTTCATAGGCAGATTTCACCCCAATGACAATATCCGCACGTTTGGCAATATCGGTCATAAAAAGCTCTTGCACCATTAAAAACTCTACCTGATCAAGGGCGTGGTTGACTTTGTTGCTATTGGGGTGCACATGGGTGAGATCTTCGCCCATATTAATCACCGCTTTAATACGTCCATCGAGCATTTCATCCACCAATTGAGGGGTCATTAAACCTATCTCTTTAGGCGTTTGATAATCAGGGTCATAGTAAGGAAGCATCCCCATATCACACGCACCTTGAACATTGTTTTGACCACGCAAAGGCATCAGTCCTGCCCCTGGTTTTCCGATGTTGCCTGTCATCAAAGCTAAATGCGTAATTGCCATAACGGCGTATGAGCCATCAATATGCTCGGTCACGCCTAAACCCCAAAAAATCATCGACTTTTTAAGGGCATATTCACGAGCGACTTTAGGAATCAGTTTACTTAAGCTTTCATATCCCTCAAGTTTCTCAAAGTAGGCTGGATTGGCATACGGGTCGTTTAAAATTTTCTCTTTAAAGCTTTCAAAGCCTTTGGTACGATCTGCTAAAAAATGCTCATTGTAAAGCTCTTCGGTAATAATCACATACGCCATCATGTTTAAAACAAGTAGATTGGCTTCATGAGGGATAATGCCTTTGTATTTGGCAAAGCGGTGTAGGGTAATTTCTCGTACATCAAACACGGCTAGATTGTCATGTTTGCCTGCCACATCCACAATACGATTGGCAATAATCGGATGGGCTTCGGTGGTATTTGAGCCAAACACGATCATAAACTCAGCATTGTAAATATCATTGTACGGATTGGTCGCAGCCCCTTCACCAATGGTGGTGCGCATCCCTTTTAGGCTGGGTGCATGGCAAATGCGTGCGCAGTTATCGACATGCGGAGAACCTAGCGTTTGACGGGTGAACTTTTGAAGCAGATAAGAGCTTTCACACGAAGTTCTAGCCCCACCAATGGAGCAGATACTTTTTGAGCCATACTTTTTTTGAATCTCTTGGAGTTTCATCGCAGCCGCCGTGGTGGCACCCTCTAAGCTTACCTCACTCCACGTCTCATCTAAAGGCTTTACATGTAAAGCAATCGCATCGTAGATTTTAGGGTTATCTTCCAAAAACCGTTTGCGAATGCGTGGGGTTTTTAGACGATCATGCGCATCTAAAAAAGCGTAACCGTATTTGCCCTTGACACACAAATTTCCTTGAGACACAACACCCTCAGGATGCGCTGAAATATCAATGATTTTATTCTCTTTCACACTCGCACTGATGTCACACCCTACGCCACAATAGGTACAAACGCTATCAATCACATCCACATGTTCCATCTATTCGCCTTTGGTATAGTAAAAGTCCCCGTGTACAGACTCATTTTTCATCTTTTTAATGGCAGATGCTTTAAGTGCTTCATACCGTATTTCATCAATTTTTTGCTCAGCCATCAGAGCGTTTTTATCGCTTTTGGTAGCTTCCGCATTTAAAACAGCACACTCTTTTTTGGTCAATCTTTTCTTTAAAATCAGCCCCAACTCGGCATCGGTTTTACTTAACGCTCGCTTATCGCCCATGACCATGGTGATAATTTTTCGTGCCTCTAATACTTCCAATTTCATCTTACCCTCTCTTAGTTATTACGCGTATTATAGCCTAACGAAACTTTTGCTATACTCCATTTAGTAGAGTTCTTAACAGAACTCTACACACGTTTTCAAAGCAAAGCTTTAAAAACTACGTTAACACTAGGTTTTCTTCGGCAGAAAGCCCACGCACTTTTGGTGCTTATTTTATTCGTTTATTTTTAAAGGCTCAACATGATTATTTACATTCACGGATTTGGCTCAAGCGGGGAGGCGAGTAAGGCGAAGTTGCTTCGTGCGTATTGCCAAGAAAATAACATTCGTTTTATTGCGCCATCCTTGCCGACTATCCCTGACCTTGCTATTAAAACACTCAGTGAACTTATCGAATCCTACATGGAGCACGAGCCTGTGCATCTCATTGGAGCATCACTGGGTGGCTACTACGCACTCTATTTGGGCGATAAATACAATCTCAAAGCCGTACTGATTAACCCAGCGGTGAATGCGCCTGAGACCTTAGAGCGTGCCTTAAATCATGGGGTGAACTACTACGATAACTCAAGCTATGAGTGGAATGAAGGACACTTAGAGATGTTGGAGAGTTATGAAATCGAAGAGCCAAACCTTGAAAATCTTCTCGTTTTACTTCAAAAAGGCGATGAGGTCTTAGACTACGAAGAAGCGCTAGAGGTTTTAGAGGGGTCGAAGATGATTGTTGAAGAGGGTGGCACTCATAGCTTTGAGGGACTTGAGCGCCATATGCAGAGCATTAAACGCTTTTTGGGCGTCGCTTTAAAACTCTAATATTATTGAGCATCTTCACCGCAAAAAGTGTCAAAATCGTTCCTAAAATAATAAACCCATCAAGTTTTTCACCCAGAAAAATGGCACTTAAAATGATGGCTGAAAAAGGAACCAAAAAAATAAACGAACTCACCTCTGCCGCACCTAGTTTTTCAATGCCTAAGAAGTAGATGGTATTGGTAAACGTGGAGGCGGCAAGGGAGATGAGCGCTATATTGAGCCAAAAGATACCATCAAACGTCTCAAATGCCATCGAACGCACATCCACAAAAAAGAGCCAATCCAAAGCCACCGTGATAATGTACATGTAAAAGGTAAACACAATGGGTGAAATCTTTGTGGATTTGGAACTGATAATGGTCAAAATCGCCCATAAAATCGCTGCGAGTAGAAAGTAGAGGTTTTGTATGACAAAGATACGCTCCGTATCAAAACTCCAAATATGCATCATTGTGAGTACCCCAATCGCTCCAATAAAGAGGGCTAGAGCATCTTTTTTACTCACTTTTTTACTGCCTAAAAGCGCTAAAAAAACAAAGGTCAAAATAGGAATCAGTGTGGTGACCATCGCACCACCTAGGGAGGCTGTGCCAAATTTTGTTCCCAAATAGTAGTATTTGTTATAGAAAATGAGCGTGATGGAAACAAGGGTTACTAAGCCCAAACTTTTAAGGTCGATTTTAAACGAGTGTTTTAACCAGATAATGATAGGAACCATCGTAAGTGCGGTAATGCCAAAACGCATAAAAATCATCTCATACGCACTGATATAGTCTCCTAAAACTTTCACATTCACCCATGAACCACCCCATGCAATCATGCCAAAAAAGAGTAAAAGATAAAAAATATTTTTGTTGTTCATGATTTAATAGCGTGAAAACTTCACAGCTTGCGCTTTAGCTTCGATGCCACTCCAACGATTGTAAGAGACACCCACTTTTTCATAACGCACAAAAATAAGCGCATCAGCGCCTTTTTTCAAGCCTTCTTCTTTGAGTTTGGCTTCGGCTTCTTCTTTGGTGGGTTCTTTTCCCCAAGGATTGAGTTTCGTGAGGCTTACTTCTATTTCGCCTAAACTGGTATACGGACGCTCTGTTATATCAAGTTCGTACATCAATAAAGGATTGGCAGGGGCTATTTTCATCTCTTTGACCACAGCTACTGTTGGCTCCGGTGCTTTTTGACTCCAAAATGTGTAATTCAAACTCATGCTACACCCTGAAAAAAGAGCAGCAAAAAGAATAAGAGATAGTGTGTGTTTCATCCAAAAACTCCTTTAAAAGAAAGGCAAAGTGTACCATTTTTAACATTACATGTAAAAATTTGCTCTATAATACCTTAGACGAAGGAGGCAAGATGAAAAATGTAATCCTAAGCATCGCAAAACAAGCCATTAGTGATGGCTTAAAACAAACCAACACCCTCGATAAAAAACTTCTTTTAGAAAAATATCCTGAACTTTCAAACCCTAAAGCAACCTTTGTTACCCTCACTCTGCATGGAGCACTGCGTGGGTGTATTGGCTCATTGGTTGCCCATCGCTCACTTTTAGATGATCTCATTTACAATGCCAAAGCGGCTGCGTTTGATGACCCACGCTTTTATCCTTTAAGTGCGCAAGAGTTTTTACATGTAAAGATAGAAGTCTCTCTTCTAAGTGAGCCTGAAGTGATTGAATACAGCACAACTGAGGATTTAAAGTCGAAAGTCATTATAGGAAGTGATGGTATTATTTTAGAGTATGGAGCCCACAAAGCCACTTTTTTACCTCAAGTATGGGAACAGTTGCCAACGTTTGAGCACTTTTTTTCTCATCTATGTTACAAAGCGGGCATGGACTCAGATTGTTTAGATGTGCACCCAAAAATTTCACGATACAGGGTTGAAAAAATAGCGTAAGCTTTACATGTAAAAGGAGAACACGTGGATGAAAACACGAAAATCTGCTGTCGCTGGCATGTTTTATCCAGAAAGTTGCCACGATATTAAAGCCTTTATCACTCACTTTGAGAGTCAAATCAAAGAGCCAACATGTACGATTGTACCCAAAGCGCTCATTGTTCCTCATGCAGGGTACGTTTACAGCGGGTACACAGCCAACCTCGCTTACCACTACACCGCTTCTAAACGCTCTGATATTCACTGTGTGGTCGTTATAGGCCCTAGTCATCGCATCTATCTTGAAGGGGCTTCCATTGCTCTTTATGAGAGCTATCATACCCCATGCGGGGAGATTGCGATTGATTTAGAGTATTCCCATGCACTGCAAAAACGCTTTTCATTTCTTAGCTTTCATCCTAGTGCGCATGAAGAACACTCCACTGAGGTGCAAATGCCTTTTATTCGCCACTATTTCAAACATGTCAAAGTCGTTGAAATCGTCTATGGCGACATCACCCATGGGGAACTTTCCAATCTGATGGATGAGGTACTAAAAGAAGAGGGGAGACTACTGGTGGTGAGTACTGATTTGAGCCATTTTCATAGTGAAGAAGAAGCAAATGAGCTGGACAATCACTGCATTCAAGCCATCCAAAATCTCGACCTTCCTGCCCTCTCAAACGGATGTGAAGCCTGTGGCATTACGGGGATTAAAGCACTGGTACATGTAGCAGAAAAGCATCACCTAAAACCCCACTTTTTAGATTACCGCACCAGTTTTGATCGCAGTGGCGATGCGAGTCGTGTGGTCGGATATACGTCGTTTGTGCTGGGGTAGAAATAAATATACATTTGTTTCTAACATTTTTGCTAAAATATCCATCATTTAACAAGAAAGCCCTATCACATGAGAATAGATAAAATAGAAATAGAAAATTTTAAATTGTTTGATAAAGTAGAATTTAGCTTCAATGAACATTTCAATCTCATTATTGGTATCAACGGAAGCGGTAAAAGCTCACTTTTACGAGCACTTGCTGTTGCGCTTGGTGGCTGGGCGAATGCATATATTAAAGACGATAGAAACTTACGTCCTATAGAAAAAAATGAGATCAGAGAAATTCAAAAAGATGGACGATTTGATAAAACTAAAGATACTCTAATCAAAACTTACGGTGAAGCACGAGTTATAAATAGATATTCTAATGACCGTAAGGCCAATGTAGAATGGACGAGGAGAAGACAAGAAAATCAAGAGACAAGCTTAAGTGGTTCAATTCAATATGAAAACCCAGCAGACGGAACTTTTTCTACGTGGTATTCGCTTAATTTTAATACTCTTGGCTCTGATATCTTAAATTATGTAGATAAAGGACGAACTTTCGATTTGCCATTAATAGCTGTTTATGAATGTGATAGATTGTGGCTCGCAAAAAATCAACTCAATATTGAAGCTTCTGCTAAAGCACAATACTCACGTTTTGATCCTTATGTCGATTGTTTCCATACCGGGGCAAATCATGAAGCGATAGGCGAATGGCTTTTAAAACATGAATTGGCATCTCTTCAGCTAAAAGAAGAAACCCCTGTTTTACTATCTATCAAAAATGCTGTCAGAAACGCTCTTGAAAACTGTACCGATATAAGTTTTGATTTTGAAGAAGGTCGTGTTATTGTCGATTTTGAAGACAAGTCTATTCCTTTTGAGCACCTTAGTGATGGGCAAAGAACCATTTTAGGATTGTTTTGTGACATTGCAAGAAGAGCTGCTATTTTAAATCCTCATTTTGGTGGAGAAGCAAGTGAAAACACTTCTGGCGTTGTACTTATTGATGAGCTAGATTTACATTTACATCCCAAATGGCAAATGAAAATTATCGGTGATTTACAAAAAGTATTTCCTAATATTCAATTTATTTGTACGACTCATAGCCCAATTCTCTTAAGAAGCATTGAAAAAGAAAAAATTATTGTTTTAGAAGATGGCAAACAGTCTCAATCAGAGATTTTTTCTAAAGGTCGAGACATTAATTCAATTTTATATGATTTTATGGGTGTTCCCAAAAGAACACAAGAGTATGAAGATAAAGTAGATAATCTTTTTGGCTTTTTAGATGATGAGAATATAGAAAGAGCAGAAGAATTATTAACCGAACTTAAAAAAGATTACGGTGAGCGCGATGCTATTGTGATTGAAGCGCAAACGATGTTAGATGTGTTGAAACCGTAATGAAATTTATTGAAAAACAAAGGAATAGCGTAGGCTATAGAAGACTTCTTGAACTACAAAAAATTCCTGATAGCACCTATGATGATGTCAGTAATAATGTTTCAAAAAATGACTTTATCCGCAATGAAGTTCTCACTTCTTTACTAGAAGAGCAAGGCTATCTTTGCGCTTATTGCATGCAAAAAATAAGTTTATCCAATGCTTCTATTGAGCATATTATAGGGCAAAACTACGTAAAAGACAGTGTTGAATTAGGAAAGCAACATCAAATAAATTACGATAATTTTTTAGCTGTCTGTGAAGGTAAAAGTTGCAAAGGTAACCTGCATTGCGATAAAAGTAGAGCAGCGTATCAAAAAGAAAGACAGTTATTTGCAAATCCCCTTGAAAATCGCATTATGCAAAATATTAGATTCAACTCAAAAGGTTTGATTTACTACAAGGATTTCATTAAAATTGAAACGATAGAAACACTTAACAATCACGCTGATTTATACGAAGATTCCAACATTCGATATGACATTCACAAAGTTTTAAACCTTAATTGCCAAAATCTTAAAGCACGACGAGAAGCGATTATAAATGCTTTAAAGAGATTAACAAATAATTGGACTAAAAAAGGCAGAATTGAAACTGAACTTTCTAAATATCAAAGAAAACAAAGTGATGGATACATTGAATTTTGTCAAGTTGCGATTTATTTTTTAAATAAAAACCGATAACGCTCCCTTTTCAATTGTCTCTTTTTTATTTATACCAAATCTTTTTCTATCTTACTTACTCAACTTTCATGTACCCCAAATCGCTTTCGTTTCGCAGACGTTTTTCAATGCTCTCATAATAAGAAGGGGCAAGAGAAGGAATGTTTAAAATCGCTTCAAGGGTTTTTGCGTGTAAGTTAGGCTCTTTGAATGCTTCATTTGCCTCCCAAATTGAGATGGCGTCACCTCTGCCTCTTTGCACACTCACGCTCTCTCCTGCTTGCAGTTCTCCTTCACGCAAAACAGTGTAGTACCAACCGCTCAAACCACTCGTGAAAATTTCGTGGGTGAAGGTAGGATGATTCCATCGGCGTGAGATTTTCCAGCAAGGTTTTCGAGGTTGCGAAACCTGTAAAATAGCAGAACCAATGGTGTGAATATCGCCCAACATCACACTGCTTTCATGCAAACCGCTTAGGGTTAGATTTTCTCCTAAAGCACCATACGGCAACGAGGGAAGGGCTAGAAACTCTGCCCAATGCGGATAGTTTTCATAACTGTTCGCAAAGAGAGCCTTATGAATGCCTCCATGATGAAGCCTATCAGCCACTTCATCACCCTCCAATCCCATAAAACCCACATGCACTTTTCCCTCACAAGGCTCTTTCAAAAACCCGCTCTGCCACGCTTTTTCAAAAAAAGTTGTTTTGTTAGCATCGCCATAGTGTTGCACACGCCCTGTTTGTAAAGAGATGACTTTGGCTTCCATATACACTCCTCAGCTGTCAATGGGTATTTTACATGTAAAGAGGTGGTTTGTACCATGATATACGTCATGCGCTCTTTACATGTAAAGCACTCAAGCCTTACGAAACGCTTTTAAATTCGTACTCTATGCGGTGTTCATCCAAGCAGTGCATGGCAGTTTCTATCTCTTCGCCCTCGATATACACTGCCATACCACAATCACTGGAAAACTCTCTAGGTGTGGGGACTAACGAGACTTTATACGCTTCTATTTCACCTAAAAGTTCATGGGCATATAAGGCACTTGAAGTGGTAAAAAGTAAAAAATACCCTCTCACTGCGCTATCTCCCTCATCGCTAAAATGACGCTTTCTATCTCTTCATCGGTGGTGAAAAAAGAGGGTGAGAAGCGAATGGTTCCACCATATGGCAGTGTACCAATGCTTTTATGCGTTGCAGGCGAGCAGTGCAGACCCACTCTGGTTAAAATGCCATACTGATTATTGAGCGTTTGTGCGATACGTGAAAGGCTCTGCGCTTTAGGATACCATGACAACACACCTGTGGTGGCATACGCTTCATGCACATCACATACCACCACAGAATCTAAAGCTTTGAGTGCCTCTTTAAGCTGTGTTCTATGACGTATCTCATGGGCATACATCGCCTCATACCCTATGCTTTCTCTCCATTTTAGTGCGGCTAAAAGCCCTGCAATGGCTGGCATATTGGGTGTGCCACTCTCGTATTTATCAGGAAGCAAATCAGGCTGTATCTCCTCTTCGCTCCTGCTTCCAGTTCCGCCTTGCATAAAACTCTCTAGTACATCCATGCGTGAAGAAAGCGAAAAGAAGCCAAGCCCCATGGGCGCATAAAGCCCTTTGTGCGCTGAGGCACAGAGCATATCAATGCCATCTCTTTGCATATCTATATCAATGAGTCCCGCACTTTGCGAAGCATCCACGAGCAAATAAGCTCCTGCTTCACGTGCTAACGTAGCAAAAAAATCCAAAGGCATGAGCGCACCCGTGACATTATTCCCGTGCACACAGGCAATGAGTTTCACCCCATGCGAAAGCTCTTTGGCTACTTTTTTATCAAGTTTACATGTAAAGTCTGAGGGAATAAAGCGAAGTTTAATGCCTCTGGTTTTCTCCAACATACGAAGAGGGCGCATCAAGGCATTGTGTTCCAAAGAGGTGGTTAAAACCACATCTCCCTCTTTTAAAAGCCCGTACAAACAGGTGTTAATTGCCATAGTGGCATTCATGGTAAAAAAGGTACGCAAAAAATCCTTCTGCCCGATAAGCTTTGAGAGCGCTTTACGACACTGAAACATCACGGTGGCAGATTCGATGGAGAGGGTGTGCGCACTGCGTCCTGGATTGGCTCCTATCTGGGTCATAAAAGAGACCATTGCCTCCGTGACACACGGAGGTTTTGGAAAGGTAGTCGCAGCGTTATCGAGGTAAATCATTGAGCGTTTAATGTAAACTCTGTGGTGCCATCATCCAATGTTTTCACATCCACGCTGTAATTCGCATTGCGTGCAAAACGGGTCACATTCTCAGTCGCGGTGCCACAATCGGCTAAGACTTTGAGGCTTTTTACCCCTCTATCCATCGCTTGTTTGACTTCTAACACAGGGGAGGGGCATGAAAGCCCTCGTACATCAATGGTTTCCATAACTTATCTCCTCTCTTTGGCAAAAATGCCTAAAATAATACAAAAAATTAATCCCGCAAAAACCATAAACGGAGCGTTCGCACCAATACCAGCAGGGGAACTCGCTAAAGCAAAATTGTGCGCAACGCCTGCTCCCACAATAAGCCCCATAATAAACACACCCGCATCGCTATCACCCTCGCCACTTAAAACCAACTGACGACCAGGACAACCGCCGACTAATGTCAATGCTAAACCTGAGAGTACCATGCCTAAAAAGTTCCATAAGGCATCGTTATGTGCAATGGGCTGTTTCTCAAATCCCGCATGAAACTGACCCAAAAGCATGTTGGTGATAAACGCTAAAAGGACAAACGCTACCAAGCCTTGTAAAATGTGCGTCTCTTTAAGAAGCACGGTATCTCGCACAGCCGCAATGGTACAAAAACGACTTTTTTGAAAGACAAAACCTAATAAAAGGCCAACACCCAAAGAGATCAGCAACGGTGCATACATGGATCCAGGGCCTTTGGTTGAAAATTTCACAGGCGTTGCTTCGCCATACATTCCCCAAAGAAGCAAAGCTAAAAGCACCACACCAAAAAGAGGCATGATGTAACCCACCAAAGGATGCGCAGGGCGGTTACGTCCAAGAGAGAACCCTTTTTTGAAAAAGTAAATGCCCATTAAAATTCCTACGATTAATCCACCAAATCCCGCCAATGCTGTCCAATCCCCTGCGGAGAGACGTAAAAACATACGCCACGGGCATCCTAGAAAAACCAAAGCGCCTATCATCGCAAAAACGCCTAAGAAAAAGCGAGCTAAAGGTGCAGAACCCGCACGAGGCTTAAACTCTTTAAACAAAAAAGAAGAGACAAATGCTCCTAAAATAAGCCCAATAATTTCAGGACGAATGTACTGCACAATCGCCGCACTGTGAAATCCAAGCGCTCCTGAAATATCACGCAAAAAGCACGCCGCACACATACCCATGTTACCAGGATTACCAAATTTTGCCAATAAGGGTGCGGCAACACCAAAAATGACACCAGCCACGATAGGCCAATACGCCAATTTTCTAACCATACAAAAACCTTGAAAAATGAATTTTACATTGAAGTAATAACGTTTGCTAAACCTTAGCACTGTTTAAGAAGTTTGAAGGGCATATCTTATACTCTTTTTGCTGATTAAACATTAAAAGATGTGACGTTTTTACGTTTTACATGTAAAGCGTACTAAAGGGTACGCTTTACGAGAAGGAGTGACGCTCCAGCTTTTTCGTCTCTCTAAAAAGAAAGAAACTACGCCCAGCACTAAAGAGAATAAACGCCAACCATAAGCCGTGATTATCAAAGTAGGGGATAAAACTAAAATAGGCAACAACAAAGATAAAGAGAGAAAAGACCATCGAATCACGCACGGGCTTCGTGTAGGTGGCACCCGTAAAAACACCATAATAGACCAGTCCAATTCCCACACAAAAAGGAAAAATCGCCAGCCAAAGGGTGTACTCCAAACAAAGTGTTTGCACCGAAGCGATATCTGTAAAAAGCGCAATCATAGGCTTCTCAAAAAGAACTATCATCAAAGCCACTAGCATACTTAATCCAAAAACCATCACATTAGAAATCCGAAATACTTCATGGTACTGCTCTTTGTTTTTAGCCCCCACGGCACGCCCCGCAAAGATGCTTGAGGCATTGGCAAGTCCATCGAACAGATAAGAGATAATATACTGAATCTGAAACAAAATAGCATTTGCCGCCAAAATTTCCACTCCAAAACGGTTGCCTCGTGCGACAAACATATTGGTCATGGCTAGCAAACAGACGGTGCGAATCATCAAGTCGCCATTGACACTCATAATTTTTTTAAGCTCACCTTTGTGCAGAAGCTCCTCTTTAAAATGAACAATACGCTTAAAGGTGATGATTTTTGAGATAAACCAAAGCCCTAAAACAAACGCATACCCTTGAGCAATCAAGGTTGCATACGCCACACCCGCTACGCCAAAATCACAATAAAAGACAAACACCACATCGAGGATAATGTTAATAAGATTGGTTGAAATCTGAAGCCACATCGTCTCTTTAATGCGCTTTTGCCCCATAATCCAACCCAAATTCACATACCCAATCAAAACAAAAGGAGCACCCCAAATCAAAATCTCAAAGTAGGTCTGTGTACTCTCCAAAACTCTACTTTCAGGCTCATAAATGGCAAACGCCCCCTCTAAAATAGGCTGATGCAAACCAATAAAAATCACGCTAATGCACAGCGCAATAAAAAGAGGCCTAAAATAAGCAAAATAGATCTGCTTTTCACTTTGAGAGCCCAGCGCTTGTGCGGAAAATCCCGATGTTCCCACACGCAAAAAACCAAACAACCAATAAAGCGTGTTCAAAATGGCTGTACCAATGGCAACACCACCCACAAAAGCAGGCTCACCCAAACGCCCAATCACCGCCGTATCCACCGCACCCAAAAGAGGCTGTGTCACAGTCGAAATGACAAAGGGAATGGCGATACTTAAATACTCTTTATAACCCACAAAAAAACCTTAACAAAAATTTGGAATTTCAAGTGCTTCAACAGCCCCTAAAAGACTTTTGGAATAGGGGTGTGAAATATGCTTTAAATCTTCGATTTTATCGACACTTTCAACACATTCGCCCTCTTTAAAAAAAATCACCCTATCGCACAGATAAGTCACACACATCACATCGTGCGTAATGAACAAATAGGAGAGGTTATGCTTCTTTTTGAGCGCTTTTAAAAGCTCCAAAATCTGCAACTGCACCGAAACATCCAGTGAACTCACCGCTTCATCGAGCAAAATAAACTTAGGCTTTGTCGCAATGGCTCTGGCGATGCAGACCCTTTGAAGCTGACCGCCACTAAGCTCATGCGCATAACGCTCTAAAAACGACGTATCCAGTCCTACCTCTTCAAGGAGCGAAACAATGTAACCACGTTTCTCTTTGGCACAGGCAATACTTTCACCCAAGGCTTCTGCGATGACCTCTTTGATGCGAAAGCGAGGATTGATGGAGCTGGTATAGTCTTGAAACACAACGCTCATCTCTTTTTCATACGCTCTTTTTTCGCTCTTACCCTCAAAAGAGATGCTACCTTTATCGGCTTTTTCAATCCCTAAAATAATTTTTCCAAGGGTACTTTTACCACTTCCAGACTCACCAATCAACCCAACGCATTCGCCTCTTTTTACATGTAAAGAGACTCCTTTTAAAACCGCTTTGTGCTTTTTTTTAAAAAGCCCGTGCGATTCATAGTACCCTTTCACAACTCCTTGCACGTCTAACATACACACTCCTTCACACACGCTCTAAACGCCTCAATGAGCTTAAGACGTGTGGAGATAAGCTCCTTAGTCGGGGCTTCTTTTGGGGAAAAGATAATCTCTTTTGCCAAACCTTTCTCCACAATCACCCCTTGATGCATCACCATCATGGCATCGGATATTTGGCTTAAAATGCTCAAATCATGGGAGATAAAAATCATGCTGGTGTGGTAGAGTTCACGTACTTTTTTCAGCTCACGAATCACCTCGACTTGATTGACCACATCAATCGCCGTGGTTGGCTCATCGGCAATAATGACAGAGGGATTCAGCGCAATACAAAGCGCTATCATAATGCGTTGCAACATACCCCCGCTAAGCTGATGCGGGTACTTCTTTAAAATCGCCTCGCCATCACTGAGGTTCATCTTCTCAAACGACTCTAATATCAGGCTCAAAAGCGCTTTTTTCTCTTTTACATGTAAATGACTTTGCAGGGTTTCTAAGAGCTGATTTTCCATGTTAAAGAGAGGATTAAATGCCGTCATGGGGTTTTGAATAATCATACATATCTCTTTACCCCGAATCAGTGTTCGCTCTTTAGGCGACATTTTTAAAATATCTTTGCCATTAAACCACACTTCACCCTCAACGTGAAAACGCTCATCCAACAACCCCATCACCGCTTTACATGTAATACTTTTTCCACTGCCAGACTCACCTAAAATGCCTAAACAGTGATTTTTCTCTAAGGTAAAAGTAACATCACGCACCAAAGGGTGCAAGCCTTGTTTCGTGCGCACACTCACGCACAGGTTTTTCACCTCGAGTATCATTTGTTAGCTCCTCTTACATCTAGCATATCTCGCAGAGCATCGCCTAAAATGTTAAAACTCGCCACCACCACCAAAATGGCAAGCCCTGGGGCTATCATTTGCGAAGGATTGGACATGAGGACATTTTTAGCTTCACTGAGCATCGCACCCCATTCAGGAAAAGGCGGCTGAATCCCTAAGCCCAAAAAGGAGAGTGTTGAGATGTTAATGATAACCCAACCCATATCAAGCGTGGCTAAAACGACAATTTCAGAGCTAATGTTAGGAAGCAGATGCCGTGCGATAATAAACCTATCGCTCTTGCCAATCGTCTTAGCAAAAAGCACATAGTTTTTATAGTTATAGCCTGCCACCATCCCTCGAATCATTCTCGCATACCACGTCCACTTAATAACAATGTTCGCAATAATGATATTTTCAATGCCCACACCCAAAACACCCACAATGGCTAAAATCATCACTTGACTGGGAAAAGAGAGCATCACATCGCAAAAGCGCATCATCATCTCATCGACCACACCTTTGTAATAGCCCGAAATCACCCCTATGACAACGCCAATGCCAATGGTACATACCATCGTGAGCATCGCCAAAAAGACGGTGTTGCGAATCCCAAAGACCAAACGTGAGTAGATACACCGCCCCAAATGATCTGTCCCCAAAGGATACTCCCACGACATCCCCGCAAATTTAAAGGCAATGTTCTGCTCTAGCGGGTCATACAAGCTAAAAAAAGGAGCAAAAACTCCCATCATCACCACCGTTGCCAAAATCGACAGCGCTAAAATCGCTAATTTATCACTCAACAGTCGCTTCATGCCTTACATGCTCCGTCTCTGTTTAGGGTCTAAATAGGTTTGTACAATGTCCACAAAGAGGTTACAAAAGACAAACAACAGCCCCATCATTAAAATGTAGGCTTGAATAATCGGATAATCTCGGTTAAAAATTGCGCTAATACACAACCTTCCAATACCTGGTATCGCAAAGATATTCTCAATGACAAAGGTTCCTGCAATAAGTTGCACCACGCTCATACCAAGGGCATTCATGGTTGATTGCAAAGAGTTGGTAAAAAGGTGCTTAAGAACAATAACCCCCTCGCTAATACCTCGAACCCTCGCATAAAAGAGGTAGTTCTCTTGCATGTTTTCTAACATGGAGTTACGAATGAGACGAATGTAGGTTGAAACATAGGTCATGGAGAGCGTGATGGCAGGTAAGATGTAGTGCGCAAAACTGGTGGCGCCACTGGTGGGTAAAAGATTAAAATGAATGGCAAAGACCCACATCAAAATAAGACCAAGCCAATAATTAGGGATAGCGGTAAATAAAAACATAAAAACGCGCGTTACTTTGTCTGTGATGGAGTCTTTAAACACCGCACTTAAAATACCAATGGGAAAACTCACCACAATCACGATAACAAACGAGAAAAATGCCAGTTTGAGTGTCGCAGGAAGACTTCTTGCTATCTCATCAAAGACCAAACGGTTGTGGTTGATGTAAGAGCTTCCAAAATCCAAACGCAAACAGTCATACAGCCAATTCACATAGCGCACCAAAAAAGGATCATTCAAGCCTAAACTCTCTCGCATGGAAGCCACCGCTTCATGGGTAGGAATAATTTCATTCACCCGAAGCGCTACTTCAGCAGGATCGGAGGGGATAAAACTAATCAAAACAAACGCAATAAACGAGATAGCTAACATCATAGGGAGGGTGAAGAATAGACGCTTTAAAATATAATTTCTCATTCACTTCCTTGCTTTACATGTAAAAACCCCTGTACGCTAAAACGCACAGGGTTTAGGGAGCGGTTATTTAACACGCATTCGCTCAAAAGGAACTTCATACTTCGAGACATCAAAGCCGACATTTTCAAGCTTTTGGTTGAAAATCGCACGGTTTCTCTCGTAGGTTAATGGCAAATAGACCGCTTCATCGTGAAGTCTGGTTAAGACAAAACGGTAGTGTTCTTGACGTTTAATCTCATCCGTACTCTCAAGCGCATGTAAAATGGTCTCATCAATTAAGGCTTTATCTTTAAGTCCTTGTTGCGCCAAATAATCCCCGTAAACGACTTTTCGCATACCCGCTAAGAAAGATTGTGGATCGTATGGCATCCCCCATGAGATGTTAAACACCATCTGAAACGATCCTGCTTTCATACGGTCACGATTGGCTTGTTCTTCTTCACCCACGATGTTGAGGTTCATACCAATTTTGGTAAATTCTCCTTGTAAAAACTCGGCAATGGTTTTATCGGTGACATTGTTGCTGTTGTAATTTAAAGTAATAGCTAATTCACGTCCTTCTTTTTGGCGGTATTTTTTACCTTCAACTTTCATCCAACCAGAAGCTTCTAAAAGCGCTTCCGCTTTGGCTTTATCAAATGCATAGGGAGTTAATCCAATGTTCGCATAAGGGGTATTTTTAGAGAGCAACAAATCAGCTGGACTTTCAATGCCCGCAAAAATCGCTTTAGAAATCGTCTCTTTATCGGTTGCGTGCTGAATCGCTTTACGAACATTCACATCACCCGTGATGGCATCGGTGGTATTAAGCAAAATCATACGGGTTGAGAGAGGCTCGGAGATAGCACTACTAAAGCCTTTAAGATTTGCAAATTTGTTGTAGGCGGCTGAATCGACCATATTGACACCAAAAACAAGATCAATCTCGCCTTTTTCAAGCGCCATCAAACGGGTTTGATTATCAGGAATCACTTTAACAATGACTTTTTGAAGCTCTGGTTTTTTGCCCCAATAATTAGGATTGAGCTCAAACACCGCATACTCATCTTTATGGTTCTCTTTTAAGACGTAACGCCCCGTTCCACTAAGAGCACTCACGCCATCTTTGGTTGTCCCATTAATAAACGCCTTTGGAGAGATAAAACGAAACGGGCGAATCACGCCAAGTTCTACTAAAAGTGGGTAATAAGGAGCATCGAGTTTAAGGGTCAGCTCATACTCACCACTGGCTTGTACCGCTTCGCCACCTTTTTGATTAATTGCGTCCATCAAACGTACAGACTCTAACCATCCGTGGCGTTTAATGTTGCTTAAAATCGCATCGAAATTGGCTTTGGCAGCTTTGGCGTTAAACTTTTCGCCATCTGAAAATGAGACATCTTCACGCAGTTTAAACACATAGGTTTTTCCCTCATCTGAAATCTTCCATTCAGTCGCTAACCACGGCTCAATTTTACCGTCACTAGCAATATGTACCAACGATTCAAACAACATATTTTGAGCGTACAACTCACCACTGTACAAATGCGGATTTAAATCCCTAATATCTCTAAAATTGGCAAATGTAACTACCTGCTCACTCTTTTTTGGCGCTTCTGCTTTTGGCTCTTCTTTGGGTGAAGAGAAGTAAAAGCCCACACCAATGACCACTAACGCTAAAATCGCTAAACCGATTTTTTTCATGCAAACCCTTTCGTCAAAACTATTTTTTTGATAACAAAAATCAAATAGAATCCTAACATAAAAATGATTATCAAGTCAAACGTAATAATTATTGATAATAAAAAAATAAAAACCAAGAAAAATTAAGCTCTTCAAATGTATTATTTGATTTTTATTATCAATATTTTAGGAGAATATATGAAATTTTCACGTTTAAGTTTAGTGGCTATGGCGGCACTTGCTACGCTTTCAAACAACGCTTTTGCAGCAGACAATCTTGAAGATGCGTTTAAAAACGGTAAAGTAGCAGGGGAGATTCGTGCCTACTATTTTAGCAAAGATATCCCCAATGACCACAAAGGGCATGAAGATATTTTTGCCACAGGTTTAATGCTTAACTACGTCACCGATAGCTTTATGGGATTTAGAGCAGGTGCTACGTTTCAATCGAGCGCAACGCCGTTCGTGGATGATGATGGCAAAACGATGTTTAAAAAAGATATGTGGGCGCAAGGGGCACAACTCTCTGAAGCCTATCTTGCGTATGCTTTAGGTAAAACCGATGTCAAAGTAGGGCGTATGTATATGGGAACACCGCTCATTGCAGGCAGTGGCTCACGCCTCATTCGTGAGTCCTTTGAGGGAGCGCTTATTACCAACAAAGATATTCCTGATACCACTTTAGGTGCAGTTTACATCGACAAATTTCAAGCACGTACCAACCGAGATGGCGACATTGGCGAGTTTGAAGATTATTACGATGGAATGTACTCTCTTTATGCGATTAACAAATCTATTGCGGGACTCACCCTCACAGGTGCATGGGCATACATGAACGATGACAACACGCTAAATTCTAACCTCAATATTTACAACCTTGAAGCCCTCTATGCCAATAAAATAGGTGTATTTGGTTATAACCTAGGCGCTCAATACTGGTTCAATGACTATGGCTCTGTCAGTGCAGGCGAAGATGACTCTATCGCTGGCTATGGTCTAAAAGCGGGGGCAAGTTATGCAGACCTTAGTGGTTATATTGCTTACTCTAAAATCTCCGATGATGATAACACCCCAATGGGTCAATTACTCCATGGTGCGGGCAATGGTACAGACCTTATCTATACAGCTTCCATCATCGGTTCATACAGTTACTATGCTGATATGAAAGCCTATGCAGCAGGTTTGGATTACAAAATCAATCCTTCCGCCCATATTGGTACGGTGTATGTTACAACCACACACGATGCCAATTTTGCAGCCGACGCTGACGTCTCTTACACAGGTTTTTACGCCTCTTACAGCTTTAATGGAGCACTTAAAGGCTTAAGTGTTGTCGCACAATACGAAACGATTGGTCAAGACGCCGATGGCGACCAATTCCGCTTTAAAGGCTCTTATAAATTCTAAGTACCTTTCTAGGCACAGGAGTGACTTTTTTCACTCCTCTGAGAGATTTTACATGTAAGCTTAAAAACAAATGCGATATAATCACTCAACTTTTTTAAGGCTTACATGTCAATGATAAATAACGAAATTTTCTACCTTTTTGCCATCATCTCAGTGGGATACATCTTAGGCAATATTAAAATTAAAGGCTTCTCTTTAGACGTAACTGCCATGCTGATTGTCGCACTCATTGCGGGGCATTATGGTATGGTTATTTCTGATGCGTTTCAGTACTTTGGTTTGGCGATTTTTATCTACGCCGTGGGACTTCAGTCAGGTCCTGGTTTTTTTGACACCATCAAAAATGAAGGACTCAAATTTAACCTTATCGCTGTGGTGCTTTTGCTGATGCTTTTTGCTATTATTTTTACCTGCGGATATATCTTTAAGATGCCTCGCACCATTACTGATGGTATTTTTGCAGGAGCATTGACCTCTGTTCCAGCCCTCGCTGCCGCCCTTGAGATTAAAAATACCGCAACCACTTCAGTGATGTTTGGTTTGGTCTATCCTTTTGGTATTGTGGTGACCGTTTTGTTTATGCGTTTTTTACCCGTGCTCTTTCGTGTGGATTTACAAAAAGAGGTTGAGGCGTATGAAGCAGCACAAAAAACTCGTTTTCCTGACATTCACACCCGAAATTTTCGCATTACCAATGAAAATTTTAAAACCAGTGAGATTAAAAAATCCAAAATCGAAGCGATGACTGCTACGGTTATTGAGCGGATGAGTTTAGATGGCACCGTAGAACACGATGACGATGATGCTATCTTGCATTTTGGCGATGTCATCCGTGTGGCAGGAACCGATGAGCAACTGGCCAACTTAAGCATTGTATTAGGACAAGAGATAGGGGAAGAACATGTCTTTAAAGACGATATGGCAGTGCTTAGGCTTCTTACCACCAACAAAGAAATTGTAGGTAAAAAAATAGGTATGATTAAAGAGCTAAAGTCTTTGCGTACGGTGATCACGAAAGTGAGACGTGCGGGTATTGACATTCCCTCTTATCCAAACTTAACCTTACGCCTTGGCGATAAACTCTATGTCGTTGCCCCTGAAATGTACGTTGAAAAAGTAACCAAATTCATTGGTAATGATTTATTAAAATACCCAGCCGCAGACTTTTTACCCATCTCCTTAGGGGTTGTTTTGGGTATTTTGCTGGGAAGCATTCCCTTCTTTATTCCAGGAGTAGGCGCCATTAAACTCAGCTTCGTTGGGGGCATTTTAATTACAGCGTTGGTGTTAGGACGTTTGGGGCGTGTAGGACCGATTGTGTGGAACCTTTCACCGCACTCAACCACGCTTCTAAAGACACTCGGACAGCTCATCTTTATCGCAACCCTAGGAACCAATGCGGGAAAATACCTGCTCGAATCTTTGCACAATAACGGCTTTTTACCCATCGCCATTGCGTTGGGTGCGCTTGTCGTTTCACTGGGGCTTGTTGCCTTTACATGTAAAGTCATTTTAAAGATGAATTTCATCGATATTTTGGGTGTTCTCTCAGGGGCTATGACCTCTACACCTTCTTTAACGATGGCAAACAATATGACCAAAACGGACTACCCTTCCATCGCCTATGCGGCGGTTTATCCTCTAGGACTGGTTTTGGTCATCGTCCTTGCACAATTAGGCATGAAGATAATGTAAATGCAGATGCAAATTCTTACGCATAATCATTGGCTAAACAACTATGTTTTAAACAAGGAGTTTAGCTTGAAAGCTGGGATTTCATCCAATGCCTACCGTTACTGGAAAAATGTCGAAGCGGCAAAATTTGATGATGCGAGGGTGGTTTTTTTACGCAAAGAGAGCATTTTGCCTCGTTATAAAGCCATTCTCAAAGAGTGCACCGACCTTACAGGCATGGTACAATCCCAAGCCTTCTGCAAATACACAGGACTTGCTCCCTCTCATCTTATCGAGAAAAACAACTCATGCATCTATAAAGCCCTAGACATTATAGATGTCTGCGATGTCAAGTTTGTCAATCTCAAAAAATTTTATGACGACTTAAATCTAAACTATAATTACCACATTTATATCGAAAAATGCAAATATTTTGGACCCTCTCCCTTTGAAAAAAAAATTCAACTCAGCCATGGTATTTGCGTGGGATATTATTAAACTTCTTTGCTATAATCACGCATTAGACTTCTTTCATAACCCTTGAAAAGATGAAGAGTTTGTTTAGAGTGCGTTAATTTTTAAAACTCAAAATTGAGTCATAGCCGCGTAGCTATGGCGATGTTTTTAGTTTTAAAAAGTGATGTGCTATAAGCGATACTCTTTTTTCAATGGGTTATGAAAGAAGTCTATTATTTTAGTAAGGAGAATCCCATGTTTGGTGGAAAACGTATCGCCGAATTAGAACGTGAAAATGAGGCACTTAAAATTGCCCTTAACGACAAAGAAAAAGAGCTAGAATCCCTACGTTACACACAAACCCAAACCTCATTCCGTGAAGAGGTCAAAACCGACACAACCAAAGAAGCTTTACTCTCAATGTTACTCGTCAGTTATGAAGATGGTATGAACTTTCTTCAAAATACCATTGAAGAGAGTTTGACAATGCTCGGTGAAATTAACACCCTCAACGATGCTTCCACAAAAGGCGGTCAAAATGTCGAGAAACAGACCAGTGACATTGTGTGCTCTTTGGAAAAAATTCAAGTCCTCACGCAAGATTTTACCCGTGATGTGGAAAATCTCTCCTCCAGCGTTTCAGCTATTTCGGACATTATCAATCTTATTAAAGACATTTCTGACCAAACCAATCTTTTAGCCCTTAATGCCGCTATTGAAGCCGCACGTGCGGGTGAACATGGAAGGGGCTTTGCCGTAGTTGCTGATGAGGTTCGAAAACTCGCAGAACGCACCCAAAAAGCGACTCTTGAAGTCGAATCCAACATTAGCATTCTCAAACAAAATGCCAACTCCATGGCAGATACCAGCGAAACCTTCCAAAAAGAGTCACAAAGCTCTATGGCAACGCTCAACGCTTTTTCAACCGAAATTCACACCATGCTCGCAAATGCCACAAGCATTACCAATAAATGTGACAATGTTACCAATGAAATTTCTATTAGCAATGGAAAAATTGACCATATCTTACTCAAACTCAAAGGCTACAATGCCGCTTTAGAGCATAAACGAAGTGACATTATGGCACACACAGCCTGCCGTTTTGGAAAATGGTTTGGCACCATTAATCACCGCTTAAATCCAACGACTATCAATGAAGTCAATGACCATCATATGAAAGTACACGATGGGCTGAAAAAAGCGATTGATATTTTCGCAACAGGTGGCAATGAACAAGAGGGAATTCAAACCTTTAGAATGGTCGAAAATTCCAGTAAAGTGGGTTTTGAAAAACTTATTGAAGGTTTTAAAGCGATTCGCAAATCCTAATGCAAATGGATTAATGGTTTTACATGTAAAGACCATTAATCCTCAAATAAGCACAAAATAGTTATACTTCCACTCTTCAATTATAGAGAGGTGTCCGAGCGGTTGAAGGAGCACGCCTGGAACGCGTGTGTGGGGCAACTCACCGAGGGTTCGAATCCCTTCCTCTCTGCCAGTCATTCTTCTTACTGCATCTCACTCTTTAGTTTTCCATATTTATCACATGCAATAGAGAGTCCTTGCTCACATGCTTTTTGATACAGTGTGAGTGCCTTGTTTAAATCTTTTTGAACCCCTTGTCCGTTGCGGTACATGACGCCTAAATTGTAGCAACTTTTTTCATACCCCTCGTTGCAGGTTTTTTCAAATAACTCAAAGGCTTTAGCATAATTTTGCTGAACCCCTTGCCCTTTATAGTACATCAACGCCACGCTATAACACCCTCTAGTATGCCCACTTTCACACGTTTTATAAAACAGGGTAAAGGCTTTTATAGCATCTTTGGAGACACCCTCGCCATCTTCAAACATCACGCCTAAATTGTAACACGCATCCAACATGCCCCCTTCACAAGCACGATTTAAAAATTCAATGGCTTTCGTATCATTTTTATAAACACCCAAACCCACATCGTACATATTGGCAAGGTTATAGCACGCTTCAGCATTTCCATTGGCGCATGAAGCCTCAAAATATTCTGCCGCTTTTACAAAATCCTGACGCTCGTATGCACCAAGTCCTTCCATCAAATCATCTGCATACGAAAAACTAAATCCTAACACCATACATATAAACGCACAAACTATCTTTCGCATTACTGCTCCTTTATTTATATGTTCCTGTATAAATGACTTCATCAAATAACAACTCTTCTAACAACTCAGGAAAAAGGCGCATACTCATAAAAAGTGCCATAGTGTTTGCTATCGACAAAGGCATATACGCTTTTGAAATTTCCTCTTCTAAGTACGACAAATCCTCTTTACTGTAATGCCGAATCGAGTAGATAAAATCTTTGACTACTTCTTTTGAAGCCTTATTGGAAGCGCTTTGCTGATAGTTTACATGTAAAGATTCTAAATTCCAAATAGAAGAGGCAAAGAGTTTTTGTATCGTAGGATTCGAGATAAACGCATCAAAGGCTTTTTTCACATCAAAATCAAACATCAACGAAGGCGTTCCATCTCCTATAAAGTAAACACTCTCTTTTTCAAGACTTCCTTTATAAATATTTTTCTCTCTAAAACGGTGTTGAATAAAAAGCGCTCGCTTGCCAATACGCTTTGAAACAACCTCACTACTATGAAGTTTTTTCCACACAAGAGGCTCGTACGAATGTGACGAATGATGCCCTTTTAACAGCAACGCTTCAATACGTTTTTGATAAACAACGTCTACGTTTTCATTGCGTACGTTTGAAGGCTCTGAACACCCTACAAAAATCACAAGCAAGGCAAAAATCATACCTACAGCTTTCATATGAAAATCTCCTTTTCGTGCATTATACACCCACGAAGCTATAAAGTTTTTACATGTAAAATAGAATTCTTGAAAAGATAGGCTTTGTCGTGCTATACTAAATAAAAGATTAAGAAAGAGAGTATCGTATGATCAATCTTCAAAAAGTACACATGTTGCCCGCTCGTGAACAAGTGGCTTCTATGTTGCGATCCTCCATTCTTTCAGGTGGTATTGCCCCAGGGCAATCCATCACGCTTGATAGCGTAGGAGAGCAAGTGGGTATGTCACGCACGCCTGTACGTGAGGCATTTCAGATTTTAGCGGCTGAGGGACTTTTGGAGTTACGCCAAAATCGGTGTGCGATTGTGAAAGGTATATCGGTTGAAGCCATTAAAGATCATTATGAGATGCGCATTTTACTTGAGACTGAAGCCCTTAAACGTGCGTGTGAACGCATGAACGAGGAGACGCTTAAAGCCATTAAAAAAGTGAATGAACAAGGCAGACGTGCCAAAGAAAATGGGGATACTGAGGCCTACAATCTCGCCAACCAAGCCTTTCACATGACCATTTGGGAGGCAGCGGACAGCGAAAAACTCAAATATTTTCTCTCCTTACTTTGGAATGGTCTTTCCATGAATCGTTTAGTAACCGCACAAGAGTATGCGACTATCTCATTTGGCGACCATGAAAAAATCATAGAACAATTAGAGAAAAAAGAGTATGAAGGTGCGTGTGAAACGATGCGTCAGCATATCATTTACAGCATGAATAGCACCCTTAAAAACTACAAAGATGCTTAAACATTGAGGTGCCAAACCTGCACCTCACACTCTTTTTACCTGAAATTCCCTAAACTCTTAAATCTTTCTTTTTACATGTAACATTTCATATTAACAGCACATTTAAATTTTTTACCTATAATTTTAAAAGATTAATGTAAAGAGTTTTTAATGCCCCATACACTGACAGAACGGCAGATTGTTCTCATCCTTGCCTCCCTTTCTGCGATTACACCCCTTGCGATTGATATGTACTTACCTGCATTTCCTGCCATTGCGCTTGACCTTCACAGTGCGATTCCCCATGTTGAGTTTAGTCTTAGCCTCTACTTTTTTGGTATGGCAATGGGTCAGCTTTTTGGAGGACCTATCTCAGATGCTTATGGCAGACGCCCGATGATTCTTATAGGATTAAGCGTTTTTGCACTCAGCAGTTTTATGCTCTCTATTGCCAATAGTATCGAAATGTTTTGGATTTTACGTGCGCTTCAATCCTTTGGTGGAGGAGTTGCAACGGTCAATGTTTCGGCTATTGTACGTGATAAATTTGACGGCAAAGAGAGTGCTCGTATTTTTTCGATGATTTCAATGATTATGCTCATGGCACCACTTTTAGCACCTACATTAGGTTCTGCCATTTTAAAACTTTTAGATTGGGAAGCGATTTTTATTGGGTTGGGAAGTTACACCCTTATCACGCTAGGAGTTTATCTCTTTTGCTTTCCAAAAACCAAACAAATCCGCACTAAAATAACACCCATTCAAAACTATAAAACCGTTTTAAGTCATAAATTGGCAATGGTTTTTGTTATTTCTCAAATTTTGTGTACATCGGGAATGTATACCTTTATTACCTCTTCTTCCTTTATCTATATGGAACATTTTCAACTCTCTGCGGCACAATTTGCACTCTTTTTTTCAAGTAATGTCACAATGATGATGTTTTTTGGATGGCTTAACGCTTCACTGGTCAAAAGAAGAGAACCACTCTCTTTACTGCGTTTTGGTATGAGTGTACAAGCCCTTTTAGGTATTTTGCTCTTTACATTCCAAGATGGCTCGCTCTATCTTATTTTTCCACTCATTGGACTTTACATTGGCATTTTAGGCTTTATCTTTTCAAATTCCATTGCCTTAACCTTAGAATTTTTTCCCACCATTAGCGCTTCTGCCAATGCCATCATAGGCGTTTTACAGTACAGTGTGGGTGCTCTCATGGGATTTGTTGCCAGCTCTTTTCATGATGGAACCCTTTTTCCCATTACCACGGTTATGATGAGTGTAAGCTTGTGTGGGATTATTTTACTCCTTACAGGAAGCAGAGGCTATGCGCCTCGCCACCATATTAAAAGTGCCTAAAAGAAGGTGTACTTTTTGTAAATTTCAAAAGTGAGAGTGCTTTTTTAGGTGAATTTCCAAAAATTTTATACACATTTTTTAGCTCAATCTTGACCTCTTTCATTGTTATTCCTAAGGTAAAATTAAGTTAAGAGAGATTTTTCTCTCTTTTTCACCTTAACAAAAAAGACTTATATGAAACTTAATTTTTTAGATATTCTTAAAATTGTCTTAAGTTTAGAAGAGGCTAAAAGGCTTAGGAGCCACCACAGGGTAGTGCTTTAGAAAGTTTTAAGCGTTCGAGGAAAAAAATCATTTTTTTGAATTTAAGAGTTTGAGAATTTTTTTATCCACCGTAGAAAGCGCTAAATGTTCTATCTCTTTACATGTAAAATAGTTTTCTATCGTTACATGTAAAGAGGGTTTAAAAACATCCAGTTCCAATTTAAAATGGCTGTACGTATGTTCTACTTTTCCTAAAAAAATACCCTCTGGTTTTTCATCGACCTGTATAAATCCCCAAAGCCCATGAAGCAATTTCTCTTTTCGTTGAATCAGTCCTAACTTTCCCTCACGCTCACACACCAAAGCAAAGCGTTTTTTGGTAGGCACTTTGGCTTTTTTGACAGGTTGTGGATAAAGTTGAGGCGCATGTTTACCTTTACATGTAAAAGCTAAAGGACAGGCGTCACACTGCGGATTTTTGGGTGTACAAACAAGCGCACCAATGTCCATCATCGCTTGATTATGCTCATAGGGATATTTTACATGTAAAAGTTCCCACGCCCTTTCCCAAAGCACTTTTTCATCTTTTACGCTTATCGCAAAATAACGACACAAAACCCGCTTGACATTGGCATCTAAAATAGGAAGTGGCTCATGATACGCAAAGGCACAAATGGCGTGTGCCGTACTTTTGCCAATGCCCTTAAGTCCACCTAACTCTTCAGGACTACGAGGCAAAATACCTTTACATGTAAAAGCGGTATGATGAAGATTTTTCGCCCTTGTGTAGTACCCAAGCCCCTCCCACATTTTTAAAACATCATCCAAAGGAGCCTCAGCAACACTTTTTAACGTGGGAAAGCGTTCTAAGAAAGGAAAATAAAAGCGCTCCAGCACGGTTTTAACCTGTGTTTGTTGAAGCATAATTTCACTGAGGTAAATTTTATACGCATCACTGGTTTGCCGCCACGGTAAGTCATGACGACCATTTTCTTGATACCATACATAAATGGCATCTTTGACACTTAATGCAATGCCCATTTTATGGGTGTTTTTCCATGTTCAATCAGATAAGCGTTGCTTTTTGAAAAGGGCTTTGAGCCAAAAAAACCACGATAACTTGAAAGCGGTGAAGGGTGAGGTGCTTTTAAAATGAGATGTTTTTTGCTATCAATGAGCGAAGCTTTCGCTCCAGCAGGTGCTCCCCACAAAATAAAGACGACATGCTCTTTTTCATCGCTCAAAGTCTTAATCACCGTATCGGTAAACGTCTCCCATCCACGTCCTTTGTGCGAATTGGCTTCACTTGAGCGTACTGTTAAAACGGCGTTGATTAAAAAAACACCTTGGTCTGCCCATGAAGTGAGTGTCCCATTTTTAGGAATGTCACACCCTATATCATCTCGTAACTCTTTGAAAATATTTTGCAAAGAGGGTGGATGAGGCACACCCTCTTGCACTGAAAAGGAGAGCCCGTGTGCTTGTCCTGCTCCATGGTAAGGGTCTTGCCCTAAAATGACCACTTTGACACGCTCAAAGGGAGTATGATTGAACGCTGCAAAGATATTGGCTCCGCTGGGATAAATCGTATGGTGCTTTTTTTCTTCCATTAAGAAGGTTTTAAGTGCTTCAAAATAGGGTTTTTGAAACTCATCAAACAGAACTTTTTTCCAACTCTCTTCAATTTTTGGCTCTATCATCAATATCCTCTACTTTTTTTAAGCATTTTTAGGTAAAATACGCTTCGCCTTCTTCTAGACCTGTGCAATGTCTTTTAAGAGCATCGCTTCAGGGTGGGAACACAGCAGAGCACTTTTATTAGGTGTGTGCCGCAGTCATCTGGAAGAGGGTTTTTACAAAAGCTATTTTTACACGCTTCTTTAGCAAAGCCAAAAAAGCTACGTTGCACTAGGCACAAAACAAGAGCTAAGCTCGATGTTTCTATGAAAAGCTAGCCTCATACGAGGCAGAACTTATTTTATACTCCAAAATACTCTTCTAACTCCACAGCCAATCCATAAAAATCAGCCTTTCCAATTTTCCCTTTTTCTTTGAGCTTCTTTAAAATGTGCTCTTTGCCTTGAATCAACTCTTTAGACTTCACCCCATGCGAAATGGAAAGGGTTGCCTCAATAAAGGCGGCCAAATTATCACAATTTTTAAGCGCTTTTCCATCAATGGCATTAAATTTATCTTCATTATACAAAGAAACATCTTCCACCGCTTCGATTTCTTGCTCATAAATCCGATTTAAAAACTCATTTTTTTGATGATCCCCATAAAGTCCAAGCAGGTATTTAAACTCTTTTAAAAGCCCCTCAGGAAGATAAGGCAATATTTCCTCTTCAATCATCTTAATTTCAAATTCACTGATAATATCATCCAACCCACTCACCGAATACTTAACAGGGGAGATTATGTCACGGGTCAGCGCTTCAGGAAAATCGTGAAAAAGGGCACAAAAGAAGTTATTCACCAGCCTTTGATCACACGCTTTGATAAAAAGCGAGTAAAAATAGCCCAAAATGGCGACAATCAGCATATGTCCCAACACCGAAGTTTCAGGAATACGAGGCGTTTGCGCCCAGCGTTTTTGAAAACGAAGGCGTCCGCTTAAATCAACAATTTTAGAGATTTTTTTATTCATCGCCATTTTGCGTACACTAATGAGTTCGTAATAATCCTCAATCTCTTCTTCCACCGCCTCTTTTACACGGTCAATATTGCTTAAAAATTGACTGGTCTGATAGACAATGGAAAACTCCCAACGGGTTGCCATATACGAAGCCGCTTTGAGGATAAAACGCTCTTTTTTATACATAGAATTATCATTAATATACGTTTCAAAACGCTGATAAAACGCCCCACCTTCAATTTCACTCAATGAATCATAAAGCTGTGAAAGTACCCATGAATTGATCTCTTTCTCTTTTTTTTGAAGCGCTTTTCGAAAAACATCAGGGCGAATATCGGTCACCACAACACGACGTAAAAATTCAAAAATTCCCGCTTCAATCAAGGAGCGCATATTGACACTGCCCTCAGGTTCCATTTTGGCAATAAAATAAGCGATAATAAACTTATGCGCTTGTTTATCCAGCTCCACCAATTCCACCATGCGTGGGTAATCATTCCAACGCTGAATGGAAGCAGCTCCAAAGAACTGCTCGATGAGTTTTGGGTTTAACATGACGTTTCGTTTCTAACCAATTTTGAGTCAATTTCAATGACCGTATGCACATTGCCTCGTGGATTAAAATCAGCAACCACTTTAAGCCATTTGGGTTTGAGTTTTTTATCTAAAAGGTCATAAATTTCATTGGCAGAATTTTCATGGCTGATGTTGCGATTCATAAAGCTATTGATGTAGAGTTTAATTGCTTTAAGCTCCACCACTAGTTCATTAGGAATATAGTCAATATAAATTGTCGCAAAATCAGGATAGCCACTGCGTGGGCACAAACAACAAAATTCTGGTAATGTGAGTTTAATCACATAGTTTTTTTTATGCTGATTAGGCCAAATTTCCAAATCTTTTTCCACATCAAATTCTGTAATAATTTTTTCACCATACTTCATCGTTAAATTCCTTTATACTTTTGGGTTTAGAGATACAAAAACCTTGAATAAAATCAGGCTCACAAGCTTTAATCAGCTTCAATGTACTCTCTTTATCCACGAATTTTACCATAGTTTGCACCTGAAGACTTTTAGCAAGGTCAATATAAGATTTTAAGAGTTTTTGGTATTTGACATCTTCAATTTTTTTGGTAAATTCAATGTCAAATTTAATCAAATCAATGGGCAAATATTTGAGGTATTCAAATCCACAATTATTACCTCCAAAATTTCCCAATGCTATTTTAAATCCCACTTCTTGATAACTCTCAATAATCTCTTTAAAACGCTGTATCTCTTCATAACTCTTTTCTTCTACAATTTCAAGAATAAAACGATTAGGATGCAACTCTTTTTGTTTAAAAAGGTTTAAAAGATAGTGTTTAAATTTACTATTTCGAAGAGTAACAGGTGAAATTTCAAGGCTAAGTAGAAACTCTTTTTTAGGTAAAAAAGGATCAATTTTTGCAAGTAATGAAGCAATAATCTGTTCATCTAAAGCACGTTCTAAACCCATACGATTCGCAATATTTTGGATATTTCCTTTGGTAAAAATACCATAATCTTCTGTATAAATACGTGTTAAAACCTCAAAGAGTGTTGTTTTTTCTTCTTTTACATGTAAAGCAGGTTGATACTTAAAAGCAATACCATCATGGCGAAAGGCATGGCTAAGATTTTTTTTAAAGGTGTGCAGTTGAATGTGAGGTAAAACTTCTTTATCAACTTGATTTTTTTCAATTAACATAAAAAGTCTCTCAATTACATAGGGAACATTGGTCTCATACTGTGCTTCTAAGAGCGAAAATGAGAGTTTAACTTCAATATTTTGTAAACCATTGTTTTGAATACGTTTGGTAAAAATCGTAAAAAGATGTTTAAATTCTTGGGAAGAAGCATTCACTAAAAATAAAAAACTATCATGGCTATACCTACCAATAGCAATATTTTTATAGCGATACTCTTCTAAAAAAAGTTCTAATTGTTTGATTAAAGCTCGCAAAATCAAATCCCCATTGGCAATGCCATAACGCTCATTAATATCGTTTAAATTGTTTACATGTAAAAGAATAATCAACGATTTTGGGTCTTTATTTTTTTTGATTTTTAAGAGGATTTCATTGCGTGTGAATGTTTTAGTAATCGGATCAATTAAAGTGGTTTGAAACCCATAATAAATCAAATAAACCGTGTAATAAACATAAATAGGAATCAACAAAATCAACAAAAAAAAGTTGATTGAAGTGTAGGGAAAAAGAGAAAATGAATGAAAAAAAATGCCAATAAGAAGCAGGAGAGGAAAAACGATTTTTAATGCTGTAATAAATCGGCTCTCCCGCTCCTTTTTCTCAGAATAGAGCATTAAACATCCAAATGTTTAACATCTTTAGCATGGTCTTGAATGTATTGACGGCGCGGTTCAACTTCATCGCCCATAAAGAGTGTAAAGGTATCACTTGCAATTTCCGCATCTTCAACTTTTACTTGTAAAAGTCTTCGATTTTCAGGGTTCATCGTTGTTTCCCAAAGTTGTTCAGGGTTCATCTCACCTAGACCTTTATAACGTTGAATATACGCACCTTTTTTAGCACTTTTTTCAATTTCATCCAACACATCAATCGGATCACGTCCATCAAAAACATCAAAATCACGTTCTTGAATTTTGGTAAAAATATAACGTGCCTCTTCATAAAGTGGATTGGTATAAAAACTCTCATCTAAGAGTAACTCTTCAAGTCCATCCTTAGTTTGAATAAAAAGATGAATGCTCTCTTCATTAACATAATGATTTAAAATGTTATATCCTAAATTTTGAATATAACTCTGAATGGAACCAAAAAGCTCTTGAGAAGAAAGCCCAATCAAATCAGGATTTTCAATTAAATAACGCACCACTTCAATCATTGAAAAACGTTTTTCAAGCTCTTTTAAAATGCCTCTGTACGCCGAAATAATTTTAAAGAAATCAATTAAGTCATTGGTACCAATTCCTTCAATATCGATGCTATCCATGCCTGATTCAATTAAAAAAGCATTCATTTCAGTATCGTCTTTAAGGTAAATCTCTTTTTTACCTTTTTTATAACGATAGAGTGGCGGTTGCGCTAGATAAACATAACCATTATCCACAATCGGACGTAAAAAACGGAAAAGAAACGTTAAAAGAAGGGTTTGAATATGGCTTCCATCAACATCCGCATCGGTCATAATAATGAGTTTATGGTAACGCAGTTTCTCTTCGTTAAATTCATCCCCAATACCGCATCCTAGGGCTGTAATCATATTTTTAATTTCATCAGATTTTAAAATCTTATCTAAACGACTTTTTTCAACATTGAGAATTTTACCTTTAAGAGGTAAAATCGCTTGAAAAACTCTATCACGACCCTGTTTTGCAGAACCACCCGCACTATCGCCCTCAACAAGATAAAGTTCACAGACAGAAGGGTCTTTACTTTGACAATCCGCCAACTTTCCAGGCAGTGTTCCAATACTCATAGCATCTTTTCTACGGGTTAGATCACGTGCATTTTTAGCGGCTTCTCTCCCTCTTGCTGCCATAAGTGCTTTGTTCATAATGGCTTTAGCTTCGATAGGATTTTCTTCAAAATATTTTACTAACTGTTCATACACCAACTTTTGAACAATAGGTTTTACATAAGAACTACCTAATTTACCCTTTGTTTGACCCTCAAATTGAGGCTCAGGGACTTTAACAGAGACAATGGCTATCAAACCCTCACGAACATCATCTCCTGTGATTTTTGAGTCTTTTTCACGAACGCCTGCATTTAAAGAGATGTAATTGGTAATGGCACGTGTTAGACCCGCACGAAAACCACTTTCATGCGTTCCACCATCAATCGTTTTAATGTTATTAACAAATGAGTAAAGAATTTCACTGTAGGTTGAGTTATACATCATGGCAATATCAATTTCAACATCCTCAACACTCGCAGTATAATGCACTGCTTCAGCAACTTTTTCTTTTTTATTTAAATCTAAAACAAACTGTTTAATACCACCTTCAAAATGATACAATTCAGTACGTCCATCACGTTGGTCTTTAAGTTCAATCGTAATTTTTGGATTGAGATAGGCTAGTTCACGAAAACGTGTGGCTAAAATTTCAAATTGAAATTCTGTGGTTTCAAAAATAGTTGCATCAGGCCAGAACTCTATGATTGTACCTGTACGATTGGTAGTTTTTACAACATCTAAAGGTGTTACAGGAATACCACATGCAAATTCTTGACGATGTTCATTGCCTTCACGTTTAATTGTAGCGACGAGTTTTGATGAAAGGGCATTAACAACAGAAACACCCACACCATGTAAACCACCTGAAACTTTATAGGTATCTTTATCAAATTTTCCACCCGCATGAAGAACCGTTAAAACAACCGTTGCCGCTGACATATTTTCACCCTCATGCCAACCAACAGGAATTCCTCTTCCGTTATCGGTAATAATTGCTGAACCTTCACGTGTTAATTCTACTTTAATATTTGTACAATAGCCTGCCATTGCCTCATCGATAGAGTTATCAACAACTTCGTAAATTAAGTGGTGTAAACCATTGATATTCGTATCACCAATATACATACCAGGTCGTTTTCGAACGGCTTCAAGGCCCTTTAGAACTTTAATATTGTCTGCACCGTAATTGCTCATAATGTCTCCGCTTTTTATTTGTCGTTAGTTTTAAATCATAATAGGCATAACAATGGTCATAAAATTTTCACTCTCTAAAGTAAAAGGTAAACCACTGTCATTAAAACCTAAAGTAAAGTTGCTGTTTTCAATGTTGGATAAAAAATCTAAAAGATAACGGCTATTGACCGCTAAATAAATTTCATTTTGTAACCCTGTTTCAAAATCAACTTCTGTTTTTGCTTCAATATTGTCATCATTGAGGCTCTCAAAAATAATTTTTTCTGCTTTAAATGTAATTTTAATTTCAGGTGAAATAATAGAAATCTGTTTAATGGACTCTATCATAAATTCTCGTGTTAATAAAATTGTATAGTTTTTGTTTTTAGGAATAATTCGTGCGTAATCTGGAAATTTTCCATTAATCAGTTTTGTATAAAATGTAAAGTGATTAGATTGTGCAATGAGTGTATTTTCATCATAAAAAATTTCAATATCATCAAAAAAGAGTTTTTGAATTTCACTGATTGCTTTTTTAGGAATAATAAATGAAAAATTTTCTGTTGTCTCTTGTTGAAGTGTGACAATCGCTAAACGTTTTGTATCGGTTGCAACAAGATTAATGGTGTTATCTTTAATATCAATTAATGAACCATTGAGTTCAAATTTTGGATTATTGGTGTCAATAGCAGGGGCTATCTTTTTAATAGAACGTACTAGGGTTGTACTATTAATATTAAATTTTGGTTTATTCTCAATGGTAGGAAACAAAGGAAAATCATTAGGATTTAACATAGGAAGTTTAAATTTTGAACTATTTTGTTTAATATATAAATAATCATTAATCGTTTCTAAAATAATTTCATCATCTTTTAGACTTTTAACAATATCTAATAATTTTTTACCATTGGCTGTTCCATCTCCAAAAGAAGCTATTTTAATTTCAGAGGTATGATAGGTTAAGCCAATTTCATAATCCGTTGCTTTAAGAACAAAATGTTCATTTTCTATTGCTAAAAAAACATGCGATGTAATTTGACTTAAATCTTTTTTTTCTAGGTAGGGTTGAACATTGAGTAGCATTGTTTCTAAAATGCTTTTTTTGATTGAAACTTTCATAAAATCCCCTTTTAGTTATTTAATTAAAATAGTTGAAGTAGTAGGTTAGGTTGAATTCGTGAAAACATCAACATTATACCTAAAACTAGGGCTAAAACCAGTGAAAAAAGAGAAAGTACTTTTTCACATTTGGTCACATTTTTGATTAAAACTTTTTATTTTTCTTTGGTTAAAATTTTATTTTTTAAATCTTCTACTTTGAGTTTAAATGATTCATTGGTCTCAATAAGCTCATTAATTTTTTTAATATTATGAGAGACTGCGGTATGATCTTTCATTCCAAAGTAGGATGCTAGTGAAGGCATGGAATTAGGTGTTAGTGTTCGTGCTAAATAAATGCCAATACGTCTAGCTTCTACGATATTTTTGCTACGTTTGGTTGATTTAATTTCACTGGGTTTGATATTTAAATCTTTAGCAATAATTTGAATAATATCCTCAAGGCTAATATTTTCTTTACGTTCTTTAATCTGTTCACGCATAACATTTTTAGCAAATTCAAGGGTAATGTCTTGACGCATTAATAAGGCATAGGCATTGAGGTTAATAATAGCACTCTCAATTTCACGAATATTATCACCCATATTTGAGGCAATATAATTGACAATATCACTATTAAGATTAATACCATCGAGTTCACACTTCTTTTTAATGATAGCAATCTTCGTTTCAAGTTCAGGCAAACCAACATCAGCAATTAAACCCCATTCAAAACGGCTTTTAAGTCTATCTTCTAAGCCATTAATCATTTTAGGTGGTTTATCGGAAGTTAAAACAATTTGTTTACCCGCTGAGTGAAGTTCATTAAAGGTATGAAAAAATTCTTCTTGTGTTTGAATTTTATTGGATAAAAATTGGGTATCGTCAATGAGTAAAACATCACAACTACGGTATTTTTCTCTAAATCTTTCCATAGATTGGTTGCGAAGATTATAGGTAAAATCATTCATAAATTGCTCAATAGTCGCATAAATGACAATTTTTCCCTTGCTTTGAGCGTAGTTTCCAATAGCATGAATCAAGTGTGTTTTTCCAAGTCCAGTTGGTCCATAAATAAAAACAGGGTTATACATCACACCTGGTTTTTCTGCAACGGATTTTGCAGCGGTATAGGCATATTGGTTAGAACTTCCCACCACAAAGCTATTAAAGGTGTAAGAAGGGTTTAAAATGGTGTTTTTTGTACTTTTAATGGATTCTAAAATTTCAGTAGAACTTGATTTTGTTTTAGTACTTTTGAGGTGTTCTTTGAGCACAATTTTTATTTCAGGTTTTTTTCCTGTTTTCAGTTCAAAAAGATGTGCTAGTTTTTCAGCGTATTTTGTTTTTACCCAGTTGGCAATTAAAATATTGGGTGCTACAAAAATCATTTGGTCTGAGTTAGAAGCTTTTTCATTGAATTTGAGTTGTTTAATATAGCGATCATATTCTAAAGAAGAAATCTCTTCTTTTAAAAGTTCGAGGATATTATCGGCTAACAAACAGACTCCTTAAAAAATTTTCACCCTGTGAATAACCTGTGAATAAGTTTGTTTTATTTTAGCTAAACTATTATTAGTTAGACGTTAAAGCGGTTCTTTGTATAATGTGAAAAAAGTTATTCACCCTGTGAAATAACCTGTGAATAAAGGAAAAAAGTGACGATATTAGGCATCGATCCAGGTACGCGAAATTGTGGTTATTCGATTTTAAGAAAGGAAAAAAATAGACTGGTTTTAGTCGAAGCAGGACTCATTAAAATCAAAGAAAAAATTTTGCAACATCAGATTATGGAATTAGTAGAAGGACTTGATGTACTCTTTAAACACCATGAAATTGATGAGGTTGCTATTGAAGATATTTTTTATGCGTATAACCCTCAAACAGTACTTAAATTAGCCCAGTTTCGTGGCGCTTTAAGCCTTAAAATTTTACAAGTTAAAGGGAATTTTAGTGAATATACTCCCCTTCAGGTCAAAAAGGCAGTCACAGGCAATGGAAAAGCTGCTAAAGAGCAAGTTGCTTTTATGGTAAAAAAAATTTTAGGTATTAAACAAGAGATAAAGCCTTTGGACATTACGGATGCCATAGCTATTGCTATCACACATGCCCAAAGGATAAAAGTGGATTAAGAAGGCTCTTTAATACTAAACAAATAAGTATGTTCTTCTGGAAGGGCATTATAAAGTGCATGGGCTAGATTTTGAATTTCCCAAAGCGCACTTTTATCGCTCCTGAGGGTTAGAAAATTTTGGAGGCTTCTGGCATTAATCGTCCATGTGAGTTCTGTCTTATAACTCTCTGGAAGGCAGTATTTGGCTTTATCGTTGCTAATACCTTCAACAAGCACCAAACGAAGGTTTTCAAGTGCTTTAATGCTCATTTCATCAACCATCTCAACACCTGTTAAAACAAGGTACTTTTCAGCACGCTTCACATCTTTACATGTAAAGCTCTCTTCATGTTTTAATTCTTTAAGGGTATAGCGTGTGGATTTAACGGAGAGTGATGCCATACGGTGACGGGAGAGTTCTTGAAGCAAGGCACGAGAAATACCTTCAATGTAAAAGTTATAAACCAAATGTTCTAAGGTTGAAGCGTGTTTAAATTTATTGCCTACGCGGTCAATAAGCTCTTTATCTTTTTCGCCACCCTCATCGCTTTTATCAAAACTTTGCCAACACGTGCGAATGGCATCAGCGCAAACGAGAAGGGGAGTGTAGTGATTGAGTGTTACATTCATGTCAATGAGTCCCTTATTTTTTTGGGACTCATTTT